>JAIYCB010000048.1 GCA_027488215.1 Comamonadaceae bacterium | reverse complement strand
TTTTGCAGTTGCGCGCGGCCCCCTGTCGTGGGGACCATGGCCGCGTCATAAGCGGCGGCAAACACATCACCCGCAATCGCACCAAAAGCACCGATCACGTCAGGGCTGGCCAATCCGGCCTGCACTTGAGCAACGGTGGTCACCGGTGCGCTGTTGGCGTTCAAGTAAGCAGGAATCGCAGCGACGGGTTCATGCAATGCAATCGGGAAAGAAATTGAATCGTTGAGCGCCATGATGCCGGTCAAGTCGGCGTCCACAAACACCACGCCAGCATCGGCCAGCTTTTTCTTGGCGGCATCGGCCACCGTCTTCACGCTGTCGTCCAGATCCGCCCAGAAGGCAGCTGGAATACCGATCTTCAGACCTTTGAGCGCTTTGGCAGTGGGCACAGCGCCGCCTGTGATGACCGCGTCGAGCAAGGCAATGTCTGCAACGGTGCGGCCCATGGGTCCCACGGTGTCACGCGTGGTACTGATCGGCAACGCGTCGGTCGCCGTGTCTGGGTAGCGGCGACCTTGGCCAGCGCCATCGCCCACCGAGGGGCGAAAGCCCGCAATACCGCAGAACGACGCGGGCACGCGTGTCGAGCCGCCTGTGTCCGTGCCCAGGCCCGCAGGCGCAAACCGCGCCGCGATAGCCACCGCCGTGCCACCCGAAGAGCCACCAGGGATGCGTGTGGTGTCGTAGGGGTTTTTGCAGGGTCGGTTGGCTTCTTTGGTGATGGGGTCTATGCCCAAGGTGAAGTTGGTCGAGGTGATGCCAAAGGCCCACTCGTGCAGGTTGGATTTGCCCAAAATGATGGCGCCTGCATCCAGCAGTTTCTGCACGGAAGGGGCGTTAGTTTTGGGCTGGAAGTTGCGCAACGACGATGTGCCGCCCGTGGTTTTCATGCCTTTGGTGTTGATGTTGTCTTTGACCACAATCGGCAATCCAGCCAAGGCGCCCATGGTTTTGCCTGCAGCGCGGTCGGCATCGACTTGCTTGGCCGCAGCCAGGGCACCCGCCTCGTCAAGAGTGATCATGGCATTGAGGTCGGCCAAGGCCTTGGCGCGTTGGATCAGGTTGGTGACGTAAGCGGTGGCGGTCAAGCTGCCTGCTTTATAGGCGGCCAAGGTCTGCGTGGCGGTGAGCGCCAGTTGTTCGTCTACGCTCAATGACGCAACGCCACTGTTGCTGCCGCCACAGGCTGTCAAGCCAGCGCCACCCAACATGGCAGCGGCTGAGACAGCGCCCGTGCTTTTGAAAAATTGTCGACGTGATGCATTGGGGGTCATGAAGGTCTCCTTGGATGTTGAAACGCCCGGATGGACGTTCTCTTCATGCTAGGCAATGCCCCTTTTCGCCACCATCCTCGGGATTGCGGAGGGTCGCGCGCTCAGGCTCTCAACTTGTGTACCAACGCCGCGCGGTTACTCACGCCCAATTTGCGAAAAGCATTTTCCAAGTGGGTGCGCACTGTGGTGGTTGAAATTTCCAGCGCCCGAGCGATTTCTTTGTCCGACAAGCCCAGCATCACCAGGCGCGCGGTGTCCTGCTCACGAGGCGTTAAGCGCTGAGACAAAGTGTTAAGGGGCATGTCATTTGTCTGGTTAGGCCGTTGAGCCCTGGCCAATGCAGTGACAAACGCCGGTTGCAACATATCCAGCAAGCGCAACTCATCCAGGGAAAAGTTTTCACGTCGCTTGTCGCGCCAGATGCGCATGTCGCCGAGATTCTGCCCCTGATGCCAGGCATACAAATTCACACCCCAATACAAGCCATCCTTGTTCAAAAAGTCATTGAAGAACTCGGTTTTTTGGAGGTCCTCATGGACCATCACATCGCTCGCACGAACGGCCACCTGATAACGCTGCATCAGGGGCGTGATCGGGTCGTGAAACTGGTAATAGCTTTCATAGGCCCGAAGGTTGATGGGGTCCATGTTGATCTGGGTGGGCCGTGCAAAGCTAAACGATCCCGGCTGCCAGACATAACTGGCATAAAACTGCGCGCCCAACAATTGCATGACCAAGTCACCCATGATTTCACGGATTTCCAATTCTTCATGCGGTTCAGCCAGCGTTTGCATGATCTGGCCGAGCAGCACAGTTTGCTTTGCGCTGAGGTACATGCTCACTCCTTGAAAGCTTCCGGTTTTGATCGTGGATTAGATGTCGAGCAAGAAAAAATCCCTATCGGGTTTATCCCATCCTTCAAAACAAGGATACGAGCTCACGGCGATGACTCAAGGCACCAACAACTGCTCGATGCGCTCGCACAACTGTGCGGGCTCAAAAGGCTTGAGCATGACACCGCTCAGGCCCGCGGATTTGAAGCGCTCCAAATCCAACGGATTCACATTGGCAGTCAGGCCCAAAATGGGCACATGGTTGATGCGCCCAGCAGGGTCCTGGCGTATGAGTCGTGTGGCGTCGATCCCATCCATGACCGGCATGACCATGTCCATGAAAACCAGGTCCACCGCTTGCTGACCCAATATGTCCAAGGTTTTTTGCCCATCCACAGCCTCCAGCACGATGCTGTGAGGCCAGGCATTTTGCAAAACTTGTTTGAGCAGCAATCGATTCACCGGGTGGTCGTCGGCCACCAGGAACTTCCAGGCTCGGTCCATACTTTGCAGCAAGTGCTGATGCTGCTCGGATGACTTGGCTGGGGCCATCGCGCTGGTCAAGGGCAGGCGCAGCCAAAAGCGTGAGCCATGGCCAGGTTCGCTTTCAAAACCGATTTCACCACCAAGCAGTTGGGCCAGTTTCTGAGAAATCGCCAGCCCCAGTCCATTTCCACCGTACAGGGCTTGCGTGTCGTTTTCGGCCTGGGTGAAGCGTTTAAAAATCTGCTCTTGCCGTTCTTTGGCGATGCCAATGCCGGTGTCCTGCACTGAAAACTCCACCCCGGGATCGGTCCAGCGCACTTGCAAGACCACCGAGCCCTGGTGGGTGAACTTGAGCGCGTTGCCCAACAAGTTGACCAATACCTGCATCAGGCGGTGGCGGTCGGTGTTCACCCAAACAGGCAAGGACGGATCCAGTTCCAGGCGGTAATCCAGGTCCATGCTTTGCACGCGCGGTTTGAACAACTCAAACGCATGTTCAGCGATGAGTCGCAATTCAAACGTTTCTGGCTGGATGACCAATTGCCCAGACTGCAATTGCGAGTAATCCAAGATATCGTTGATCACCGTCATCAGGTGGTCCGCCGATTGGCGGGTGTGATTGAGTACTTTGAGGGCTTCTGGTTTGTCTTGCACCCGGGCCAACAACAACGCGTTAAAACCCAATATGGCGTTCATGGGTGTGCGCAACTCATGGCTCACGGTGGCAATGAAATGCTCACGCATGACCGAGGCGTGCTCCAATTCTTCACGCCTGGCCTCCAGTTCACGCTGATGTTGACGGCTTTCTTCCAACGCTTGGCGGTACATGCGGTCGTACATCAAGGGCACCACAATCAGTACACAGGTCACCAAGGTGTACGTCAAAAAAGACGAGAGCACATGGGCCATGCCGGTCTCAAAAGATTGAATCCAGCCCAAATGATTGGAAACCACCATCAGGAACTGCAACACCATCACGGCCAACAGCCAAAAGATACCGGCTTTGCGGCCGATCACATAAAAAGGGGTCAGCGGCAAAATCAACATCCAGCCCAACCGCGGCGAATGCACGCCCCCGCTGGCCCAAGCCGAATAGAACAAAATGAAAGCTCCCAAACCTGTGGCCAGATGGATGGCCCAGTTGAGAGAAAAACCACGGTTCACCAAACCCAAAAGCACCAACAAGCAGGCCGCGAAACCACTGAACATCACATTGGCGTAGGGGTACGGACTGACCACGGCGTAGATCAATAAAACCACGATCACCACGACCGCAAATAAGAACACGTAGGGCATCTTGCCCTCTTGAAAACGGACGGGCAAACGTGCCAATATGCGGGCCATTCTTGCGCGAAGCCAGACCATCTCTTTCACGGCTTGGCTCCCCGCGCCAAGCCAATGTAATGCCCCACAGTGCGCATCAATGTCAACGTGTCCATCGGCTTGTGCAGCACTTCGTTCATGCCGGCTGCGAGACAACGTTCGCGGTCCACAGGGTTGGTATTGGCCGTCAGCGCCAGAATGGGCATTTGGGCAGCAATGGCTGGAAACTGCTCTCGAATTTGTCGTGTGAGTTGCATGCCGTCCATGTCCGGCATGATCATGTCGATGAGGGCCACATCAAACAGCTGATGATCGATCAGGATGAGCGCTTTGGCCGCGCTGTCCACGGTGGTGATTTGTGCCTTGGGCCAGCATTTTTGCAATTGCAACTGCGCCACCATCAGATTCACCTTGTTGTCGTCCACCACCAAGATATTCAACGGCTCATCGGTCAAACTGATATCGGGCTCAGCCTGGAGTGGATCGGCGCTCTGAGCAGCTTGCAAGGGGATCTCAAACCAGAAACAGGCACCAAGGCCCTCTTGGCTTTCCACACCGATCTGGCCTCCATGCAGCGTCACGAGCTTTTCGCACAGTGTCAAACCCAAACCCGTGCCACCATAAGCCCGGTTGGTTTGCACATCGGCGTGCTCGAACCGCCTGAAAATGTGCGCCTGACGTTCAATGGGAATGCCCCGACCTTCATCCTGCACCTCAAAACGCAAGCTGTCTCCATGAGACATCACGCGTAAATTCACCGAACCACGGTGGGTAAATTTGATGGCATTGTCGACCAGGTTATTCAGAATTTGCAGCAAGCGGTTCTGGTCACCATGCACCCGCTCAGGCAACCTGGCATCCCGTTCAAAGCGCAGAATCAAGCCCTTTTTTTGTGCTTTCTCACCATGGCGTATCTGCAACTCGTCTTGCAGAGTATGCAGCGCAAAATCCACTTTATTCAGGCGTAACTTACCGGCCTGCAGCTGCGAAAAATCCAGGATGTCATTGACCACTTGCAGCAAATGCTCGGTTGAGCGGCGGATGTGTCCAACCACCGCCAAGGGCTCAGGCTCATCAGCCAGCTCACGGCGCAGCACACCATTGAAGCCCAAAATCACATTCATCGGGGTCCGTAGTTCGTGCCCGACAGCGGCCACAAATTCGTCCTTGTGCGCCTGCGCCCGGATCAACGCTTCGTGAGTCGCCTTGAGTTCATCGTTGCGCTGCTTGAGTTTGCGCATCTGGACCTTGTGCAGGTGTTCATAAATGCGCACCCCCATCATCAGATTCAAAAGTGCAAGCAGGTGGTTCAGATAAGCCCAAGTCACCACCGACGAGGACACGTTGACATGGCTGTCCACAACGCCCCACCAAGTCATCAGGGTCAAGCCCCAAATGGCCAACAACATGATGCCGATCCAGACCAAAGTGGCTGCACGCCCCAGCATCAACAAGACCGGCACCGACAAGACGTTGAGCCAGACCACAGCGGTAGAGTTGATACCCCCCGTGTGCATGGCCGTATAAACGGTCAACACAACGGTGAGCGCTGTCACGGCGTGCAAGAGGATTTCAAAAATCGCCCGCACGCGGACCGCTGCAAACAGACACGCTGCCAACACCGACACCACCAGATTGGCCTGTGCCACAGGCTCTATCGGTGTGAAGCAATAGCCCAAAAAAGTCGTCAAACTCACCAACATCAAATAGATGGTGAGCATTTCCTCATGCAGGAAGCCATCCGGGCGAAACAAACTTCGCCACAGTGCTTTTGACGCTTTTTGCACCACTGCCAACAAGAACTTAGCCTCGCAATTTGTCGATCAACCCGTTGAGTTCGTCGAGCGAGCCAAACTGGATACTCAACTCCCCCATTTCTTCCATCTTCCCCAGGCGCTTGACGCGTTTCTTGACACGCACCTCGACCTCCGCCATGAGCAAGTCAGACAACTCTTCTTCGACCCGGCGGATGTCGCGTGATTTTTCTTTCTTGGGCTTTTGCGTAACCAAATTGAACTCGGCCCCCAGCTTCTTGGCCAGACTTTCCGCTTCACGCACCGACATTTTTTTGGCTGCGATTTGGTTGGCAGCCGTGATCTGGGCGGCCTTGTCCAGGATCAACAAAGCCCTGGCATGGCCCATGTCCAGATCGCCCGCCATCAGCATGCTTTGCACCGGATCGGCCAGATTGAGCAAGCGCAGCAAATTGCTGGCCGCACTGCGCGAGCGACCTACCGCCTGCGCAGCCGTTTCGTGAGTGAGCCCAAACTCTTTGATCAAGCGTTGCAAACCCTGGGCTTCTTCAAGTGGGTTGAGGTCTTCTCGCTGAATGTTTTCAATGAGCGCCATGGCCGCGGCCGCCTCATTGGGCACATCTCGCACCAACACAGGGACAGATTCCAGGCCTGCCAGGCGTGAAGCGCGAAAGCGGCGCTCGCCCGCAATGATTTCATATTTGCCGGCATTGGGGCCATCGGTGAGCTGGCGCACCAGAATCGGCTGCATGATGCCCTGCGCCTTGATGGATTCGGCCAGTTCGTACAAAGCGCCCTCGTCCATGCGGGTGCGCGGCTGGTACATGCCAGCCACCATTTGGTCAAGCTTGAGTTGGCTGGGTGTCACGCTGTCAACGATGGCGGGGACGTCTTCCACTTTGGGTCCCAGCAACGCTTCGAGTCCGCGGCCCAGGCCTTTGGGTTTTTTGGTGACCATGGTCATTCCTTCATAAGGGTTTGCAAAAGCGCATGACCTTGTGGCCAGGCGCCCAGCGATGAATCGGCATTGATGTGACCAGCTGACCCCAAGTCAAGCCATTGGGCACCCCAACTCTGGGCCATGGACTGGGCGCGGTCTGCGCGGCAATAGGGGTCATTCTGGCTGCCCACCAAAATGCTTTTGAAAGGCAAGGGCTGTCGCGAAACTGGTGCCCAGCCCGGCAAACGATCCGTAAATTCCGGGGTTTCCACATCGCCAGGAGCCACCAGCAAAGCCCCTTGCACGCGTGCCGTGTGGCGCGAAAAGTAAGCCCAGGCCGCCACCAGAATACAGCCCAAACTGTGCGCCACCAACACCAGGGTGCCAGGCGTATCGGTGATCACCTCGTCCAGACGGGCCAGCCAGTCGCCTCGGCGGGGTCGTTGCCAGTCGTTTTGCTCGACCACGGTATACCCGTATGAACGAGCCCAGTGCATTTGCCAATGGTCTGGGCCGCTGCCGAGCCATCCCGGCAAGATCAGCACAGTCCTTGCGGCACTCGCAGGGACAAACCGCACAGCTTGGATTGGTTCGCTCATGGGGACGTCTGTGGCACTCAAAGCGTTGGGGCACGCAAAATCATTTCGCGCGCAAACTCGACATAAGCTTGGCTGCCCTTGGCGGAGGGGTCAAACACCACGCCCGGTAAACCATAACTGGGTGCCTCGGCCAAGCGCACGTTGCGCGGAATCACGGTGTCAAAAACCTTGTTGCCAAAATGCGCCTTGAGCTGTTCACTGACTTGCAACTGCAAGGTGATGCGCGGATCAAACATGACCCGCAAAAGGCCAATGATCTTCAAGTCCTTGTTCAAATTGGCATGCACCTGCTTGATGGTGTTCACCAAATCGGTCAGCCCCTCCAGCGCGAAGTATTCGCACTGCATGGGGACAATCACGCCATGGGCTGAGCACAAGCCATTGAGGGTCAGCATCGACAAGGACGGTGGGCAATCGATGAGTACAAAATCAAATTCAGCATCCACCGCAGCCAAAGCCGTTTTCAGGCGTTGGTCACGGTGCTCCAGCTGCACCAGCTCCACTTCGGCTCCGGCCAGCTCGCGGTTGGCACTCAGCACCCGGTAACCGCATTTTTCGGCCAGCACCGCCGCTTCAGTGATGGAGGCCGACTCCAGCAGCACGTCGTAAACACTCAGCTCGACCTTGCGCTTGTCAATGCCGGAACCCATGGTGGCATTGCCTTGGGGGTCCAGGTCGACCAGCAAGACGCGTTGCCCCAGTTTGGCCAGGCCCGCAGCCAGGTTCACGGTGGTGGTGGTTTTTCCTACCCCACCCTTTTGGTTCGCAATGCAGAAAATTTTGGCCATGCTGATGCACCCGGTTTATTTGGAAATGGCCAGCTTGACGCCAAAGCCAACAAGAAAGATTCCGGCCAACTTCTCGAGCATGCGCCCGATTCGGGGATGTGCACGCATGCGCTCAGCCAGGTGGTGCGTCAGCAAGGTCATGCCCAGCCCATAAAGAAACGTTAATGCGGCAATGGTGACCGCCATGACTGCAAAACTGATCAAGCCAAGGTGGGTTTGAGGGTCGACAAACAAGGGGAAAAACGCCATGTAAAAAACAATGGCCTTGGGGTTGAGCAAGGTGATGGCCAAAGATTGTTGAAAATACTGTCTTGGCCGTATGTTCAGAACGGGCGCATCACCTTCTTTGGCTGTCAGCATTTTCCACCCGAGCCACGCCAGGTACAAAGCACCCAACCACTGAATCGCAGCAAATGCGGCGGGGTACGTGGCCAATACGGCTGCCACACCGGCCACGGCCAACCACATGAGCACTTGGTCACCCACGATCACACCCAGGGTGGCCATCAGACCGCCAGCCACCCCACCCTTGCCCGTCGAGGTGATCAGCGCCAGATTACCGGGTCCGGGAATGGCGAGAAACAGCACAATCGCAGCCACAAATGCGCCATAGTCAGAGATGCCAAAGAACATGCGAACCTTTCAAAAAACAGGGTGAAGTCGGGCTCGGGCCTGACTTGACGGTCATCATTTGGGGTCGAGCTCGACCCAACTCAGGTCCGCCAGATGTTGCTCACCCGACAACGGGCCTTGATCTGAGTGTAAGTGATCGACTCCCCCAAAAGCTGGCGTCCATGTTTCACGTGAAACAACAAAACCCAAAAGAGCCGCTTCACAGAATTAAGCCAAGCCCAAGCGGCGCATAACACGAACTGCTTTGCAAGGCTGTGCCCCATCAAGGCGAAACTGTTTGCACTGGCCTCATCCAGACCATGCACCGCTCCACATCCAGCCCTGGCACTGTCAATGGTTCCACGTGAAACGCCTTCACGTCGGCAGGCAAGGCATCGATTTCGTCCTGCGGATGCTTGCCTTTCATGGCCATCCAGACGCCGCCCTCTGCAAGGGCGGTACGGGACCAGGTCACAAAGTCAGGCAAGGAGGCAAAGGCTCTGGAGCAAATGACCTGGTAAGGGTCGGTCAAGGATTCAACACGTGCATGGATGCCGCGCAGGTTGGGCAACTTCAAGCTCACTGCCACTTGTTGAACAAATGCAGCTTTTTTCGCCACTGTATCCACACAGCTCACACTCAACTCGGGCATGCAAATGGCCAGGACCACACCGGGCAGACCGCCACCGGAACCCACGTCCAGCACACTGATCGGCTGGCCTTGGGTGTGGCGAGACAAAGGTGCTATGGCTGTCAGACTGTCCAGCAGGTGATGCGTGAGCATGTCCGCTGGATCGCGCAAAGCGGTCAGGTTGTAGACCCTGTTCCACTTCTGAATCAGCGCCATGTAGTCCAGCAGGTGCTGGATTTGCTCGTCCGACAAGTTCAGGCCCAGGGCCCTGGCGCCCGCGCGCAGACCGTCGTCCACTTTCAAACTCATGCTTGCGCGCCTTCTTCAGCCGCTTGCATGAAGCCTTTGAAACCACCCTTCTTCAGGTGTATCAACAACAGCGACACGCTGGCGGGCGTGATGCCCGAAATGCGCGAGGCCTGACCCAAGGTTTCTGGGCGGTGTTTGGCCAACTTCTGCCGCGCCTCAATCGACAAGGCCGAGACCTGCATGTAATCCAGACTCTCGGGCAAGCGCAAGTGTTCATAAAAAGCAGCGCGCTCCACCTCGCTCTTTTGACGGTCGATGTAGCCCGAATACTTGGCCGCAATCTCAACCTGCTCGATCACCGGAACGCTCAAATCGCCCAAAGTTTCACGTGAAACATCGGCGCTGGCCATGCGGCCACCGTCCAAGGTCATGAGGGCTTGATAGGTGACATTGGGTCTGCGCAGCAGGTCAAACAGGTTGTGCTCGTGTTCAATGACTTTGCCCAACACCCGCTCCGACTCGGTCGCCGGCAAGTTGCGAGGGTTCACCCAAGTGGATTTCAGGCGCTCTGTTTCACGTGAAACAGCGTCACGCTTGCGGCTGAATGCGTCCCAGCGGGCGTCGTCGACCAAACCCATTTGCCGTCCCACTTCAGTCAGGCGTGCATCGGCATTGTCTTCGCGCAACTGCAGACGGAACTCCGCACGGCTGGTGAACATGCGGTATGGCTCAGTGACGCCTTGGGTGACCAAGTCATCCACCAACACGCCCAGATACGCCTGATCACGCGTAGGCAACCAAGCCGCCTCTCCCCTGCATTGCAGCGCGGCGTTGATGCCCGCAAACAAACCCTGAGCAGCAGCCTCTTCATAACCGGTGGTGCCGTTGATCTGGCCCGCAAAGAACAACCCATTGATCTGCTTGGTCTCAAAGCTGCTTTTGAGCGAACGGGGATCGAAGTAGTCGTATTCGATGGCATAGCCAGGCCGCAGGATATGGCAATTTTCGAGGCCCTTCATCGAACGCACCAGGTCGTACTGGATGTCAAATGGCAAGCTGGTCGAAATGCCGTTGGGGTAGTACTCGTGCGTCGTCAGGCCCTCGGGTTCCAGAAAAATCTGGTGGCTGTCCTTGTCGGCAAAACGGTTGATCTTGTCTTCCACGCTCGGGCAGTACCGCGGGCCCACGCCCTCGATCTTGCCGGTGAACATAGGGCTGCGATCAAAGCCAGAGCGAATGATGTCGTTCGTGCGCTCGTTGGTGTGGGTGATCCAGCACGGCACCTGCCGTGGGTGCATGTTGGCCTTGCCCATGAAACTGAACACCGGCACCCCACCCTGAGGGTTCATGCCACCGGGCACGCCATCACCCGGTTGTTCGGAGCACTTGGAAAAGTCAATGGTGCGGCCATCCAAACGCGGCGGTGTGCCGGTTTTCAGGCGGCCTTGCGGCAGCTTGAGTTCTTTCAGGCGAGCCGACAGACTGACCGCTGGCGGATCGCCCGCCCTGCCCGCCGCATAGTTTTGCAAGCCCACATGGATCTTGCCATCGAGAAATGTGCCCGCAGTCAGCACCACCGTGCGAGAACGGAAACGAACACCGACTTGCGTGACCGCACCCACCACCCGGTCACCCTCCACCATCAGGTCGTCCACCGCTTGCTGGAACAGCCACAAGTTGGGCTGGTTTTCCAGCATGCGGCGGATGGCGGCTTTGTAGAGGATGCGATCGGCCTGGGCTCGAGTGGCGCGCACAGCCGGGCCTTTGGAGCTGTTGAGAATGCGGAACTGGATACCGCCCTCATCCGTGGCAAGCGCCATGGCGCCCCCCAAAGCATCGACTTCCTTGACGAGATGGCCCTTGCCAATGCCACCAATGCTGGGGTTACAGCTCATCTGGCCCAGGGTTTCAATGTTGTGGCTGAGCAAAAGCGTCTTGCTGCCCATGCGCGCTGCAGCCAAAGCCGCTTCGGTACCGGCATGGCCACCACCGACCACGATGACGTCGAATTCTTGAGGGTAAAGCATGAGAGTCTGCCCTTGGAAGGCCAAAATGGGCGCCGCCTGCGCCACGGAGTCGACCTGCCACGGGTCAACTGAAGCTGCTTATTTTACAGGCAGGGCTTCATCCATGCGACCTTTGCCCGCAGAGGCGTGACCACGGGCGGCAAGACCTGCGTGGCACCAACCAAGGATTCGAGGTTATGCGTTAAGTGCATGAACTGACAGCCAAGCGGCCTTGGACGGGCAAAAATCCCCGAACTAGCATTTGCACCACTGACAAGCCGTCAGTTTCAAGAAAGGTGACACAAAATGTCCAGCGCCCTCGCAAGCACCAATGCCAAAAGCACGCATGCCTTGCCCTCTTATTTGAATGCAGTAGATCTTGGTCCTTGGGGCATCTACCTGCAACAGGTCGAACGCGTCACACCCTATCTGGGCTCATTGTCGCGCTGGGTCGAAACCCTCAAACGCCCCAAACGGTCACTGGTCGTCGACGTGCCGATTGAACTGGACAACGGCACCATGGCCCACTTTGAGGGCTACCGTGTACAACACAATACCAGCCGTGGACCCGGCAAGGGCGGTGTGCGCTTTCACCAGGATGTGACGCTGTCCGAGGTGATGGCATTGTCGGCCTGGATGTCGGTGAAAAACGCGGCCGTCAACCTGCCCTTCGGCGGGGCGAAAGGCGGCATTCGTGTTGACCCCAAAACCCTTTCTCGCGGCGAGCTGGAACGCCTGACCCGCCGATACACCAGCGAAATAGGCATCATCATCGGCCCAACCAAAGACATCCCCGCGCCAGACGTCAACACCAACGAGCAAATCATGGCCTGGATGATGGACACCTATTCCATGAACGAAGGCGCCACCGTCTCGGGCGTGGTAACCGGTAAACCAATTGCATTAGGTGGCTCTTTAGGACGGCGCGAAGCCACCGGACGCGGTGTCTTCACCGTAGGCCAAGAGGCTGCGCAGCACATCGGCCTGGACATCACAAAAGCACGAATTGCCGTGCAGGGCTTTGGCAATGTGGGTGGCATCGCGGCCAAGTTGTTTGCCCTAGTCGGCGCCACAGTGATCGCAGTGCAAGACCATAGCGGCACGGTTTACAAGTCATCCGGACTCGATGTGTACACCCTGCTGAAACATGTCAACGAGCATGGCAGTGTCAAAGGCTTTGCCCCTGCTCAGACGTTGCCGGATTCGCAATTTTGGGGGGTCGACTGCGACATCCTGATACCCGCCGCACTGGAGCAACAAATCACCGCCGCCAACGCCAACCAAATCAAGGCCCGCATGGTGATCGAAGGGGCCAACGGACCGACCACACCCGAAGCCGACGACATCCTGCACGAGCGGGGCATTTTGGTTGTACCCGATGTGATCGCCAACGCTGGCGGCGTCACGGTGAGTTACTTTGAGTGGGTGCAGGATTTCTCGAGCTTCTTCTGGAGCGAAGACGAGATCAACGCCCGCCTGGTGCGCATCATGCGCGAGGCCTTTGCCGCCATCTGGCAGGTGGCAGATGAACACCGAGTCAGCCTGCGCACAGCCACCTTCATCGTGGCGTGCTCGCGCATCTTGCAGGCGCGGGAGTTGCGGGGTTTGTACCCGTGAAAACAACCTGCCTTCTTTGCCTCAACAGGCCCCCCACAAGGGCGAGGCCTGTAACTGCCCAATCACTTCGGCCGTCTCAGGATGACAAAGGTCTCTGGAGATGAACGCCGGAACAACCGGGTTTTCCAGTGCAATTTGTGAAGTGAATGGCCATTACTATGTGACCAACGTCAGGCGAAAAAAATGTTTTCTGATAATCTGCACGGCACCAAAAAAGCTGTTTTTTTCCCAATCCCTTCACTATTTGAATTCTCGCTACCGTTTGTTTTAACAAGGAAAACTCCATGTTCCCACAACGCAGAACCCTTCTGGCCCTTGGCCTGTGCATGGCATTTGGCGCGCCCGCGCTGGCACAAGACAAATTCCCCTCCAAGCCCGTCACCATCATCGTGCCCCAAGCGGCCGGTGGTGCCAACGACACGATTGCGCGGGTGATTGCCCAAAGACTCTCTGAACAAACCGGGCAGTCGTTCATCGTGGAGAATCGCACTGGTGCCGGCGGCAACGTGGGCACAGCAGCAGCAGCCAAAACCCGCCCGGATGGCTACACCTTGCTGTTGACCGCCGACAGCGCGATGGTCATCAATCCAGCGCTCTACAAGAGCACAGGCTTTGACCCGGTCAAGGACTTCGAGCCGGTGGGCAGCGTCGCCACAGCCGGTTATGTGCTGGTGGCCCACCCGAACTTTCCCGCCAAGAACACCGCTGAACTGGTCGCACTGGCCAAACAGCAACCGGGCAAGATCAACATCGGATCGGCGGGCAACGGCACCCTCAATCATCTCATCGGTGAGATGCTGGGCAAAGCCACCGGCATCAACTTGACCCATGTGCCCTATAAAGGGGCTGCAGCAGCAGCCACCGACCTGGTAGCTGGGCAGGTGCAGGTCTCTGTGCAGAGCTTGCCTTCTTCCATCGCATTCATCCGTTCCGGCAGGATGAAAGTGCTCGGCGTGGTCAACCCGAAGCGCCTGCCCGTGCTGCCGGACGCCCCGACCATTGGCGAGACCCTCAAGGATTTTGGCGCTACCCCTTGGTACGGCGTGTTTGCGCCGACGGGAACGCCCAGGGCGATCATCCAACAACTCAACGCAGAAATTGCCAAGGCACTCGACTCCAAAGAAGTACAGGAACGCCTGGCCGGTGTGGGCTGCGAAGCCTACAAGTCCACGCCGGAGCAGTTCGCCCAATTGGTGCGCGACGACTTGCCACGTTGGGCCAGGATCGTCAAAGACTCCGGCGCCACCATCGACTGAAAGCCCTCCGCATGAATTGCGGGGTTTGCTCCTTAACCGTCATTTGTGCTGCTGCAAAGGCAAGGCCCCGTAGGCCTTGACCTCACCCAGTGAAAAGCTGGTGTGCAGGTCTTTCACATTGGGTAAGTTGAGCAACACGTCCCGGGCAAACTGGCTGAAGCTGTTCAAATCCTTGCTGACCACTTGCAGCTCAAAGGTGCCCGTGCCACTGATGTAGTGGCAGGCCACCACCTCGGGAATTTTCTGAATCGCCTCTTCCAATTGGCGCGTGATGTCACCCCGATTGCGCTCAGCATCCAGACGCACAAAGGCAAACACGTCCAAGCCCACCTTTTGCCGGTCTATCTCGGCACGATAGCCCTTGATAACTCCCGACTCCTCCAGGGCGCGCACCCGTCGCCAACACGGCGCAGCAGACAAACCCACGCGCTGCGCCAACTCAGCATTGGTCAATCGCCCATCACGCTGCAGTTCATTCAAAATGGCCCAATCAAATTTGTCCATTGTTTCCAAAATAAGCCTTATTGGGCAAGATTCTTTCAGATCATAGGGCAAATCCTGTCACACAAAGCAAGCACTTGTCGGCCGGGCCGCCCTACACTGTGGCATCCATCTCAGTTGCAGGACAGACCATGAAC
Organism: Comamonadaceae bacterium; assembly: GCA_027488215.1. Lineage (GTDB taxonomy): Bacteria > Pseudomonadota > Gammaproteobacteria > Burkholderiales > Burkholderiaceae_C > Limnohabitans_A. The sequence goes on along the minus strand of JAIYCB010000048.1, from coordinate 62,070 downwards.
GCACCCTTGCCCGATTCGATTCGCCAGGCTCTTGAGACCGTCACTCTGGACGACAAATACAGCCTTGATGTCGGCCGCGCCTTCATGAGCGGTGTGCAAGCCCTGGTCAAACTGCCCATGCTGCAGCGCCAACGCGACGCGCTGCAAGGAAAGAACACCGCCGGCTTCATCAGCGGTTACCGGGGCTCGCCCTTGGGCAGCTACGACCAGTCGTTGTGGAAAGCCAAAGACCATCTGAAGGCCCAGCACATCGTGTTCCAACCCGGCGTGAACGAAGAGCTGGCCGCCACCGCCTTGTGGGGCACGCAACAACTGGGTTTCGCGCCCCCCGGCACTAACAAGTTCGATGGTGTGTTTGGCATCTGGTACGGCAAAGGCCCCGGCGTGGACCGCTGCTCTGATGTGTTCAAACACGCCAACATGGCGGGCACCACGCCTTGGGGTGGCGTGCTGGCCGTGGCGGGCGATGACCATGTGGCCAAAAGCTCCACCGCCGCACACCAGAGCGACCACATCTTCAAGGCCTGCGGGCTGCCCGTGTTTTTTCCGACCAGCGTGCAAGACATCCTCGACCAAGGCCTGCACGCCATTGCACTGAGCCGTTTTGCCGGCATCTGGTCGGGCATGAAGACGATTCAGGAGATCGTTGAGTCCAGTGCCACCGCCCACATCGACCCCGAACGCGTGCAGATCGTCTTGCCCGAATTTATCATGCCACCCGGTGGTGTGCACATCCGTTGGCCCGATACCGCGCTAGAGCAAGAGGCCCGTCTGTTTGATTACAAGTGGTACGCGGCCTTGGCCTACATCCGCGCCAACAAGCTCAACCACAACGTCATCCAAGGACCCAACGATCGGTTCGGATTGATCGCCAGCGGCAAGGCCTACAACGACACGCGCCAGGCCCTGCTCGATTTGGGTCTGGACGACGCCACCTGCCAACGCCTGGGCATTCGGGTACACAAAGTGGGCGTGGTCTGGCCCCTCGAATCGCACACCACCCGCGAATTCGCGACCGGACTGCGCGAGATTTTGGTGGTCGAAGAAAAACGCCAGGTCATCGAATACCAACTCAAAGAAGAGCTGTACAACTGGCGCGACAATGTGCGTCCCACCATTGTGGGCAAGTTCGACGAAGCCGATGGCGACACCTCGGGCGGTGAATGGTCGAGGCCCAATCCGACCCAACGCACCTTGCTGCGGGCCAATGCCGACCTGACACCCTCCTTGATTGCACGGGCCATTGCCAAGCGGCTGAAAAAGCTGGGCCTCGATGCAGACACCACCGCCCGCATCGACGGCCATCTGGCCGTGCTGGATGCCAAAGAAAAATCCTTGCAAATGCTGACTTTGGGTGCAGCCGCTGAACGCACACCATGGTTCTGCTCGGGTTGTCCACACAACACCTCCACCAAAGTGCCCGAAGGCTCACGTGCCATGGCCGGTATCGGTTGCCATTTCATGAGCCTCTGGATGGACCGCAGCACAACAGGCTTCACGCAGATGGGAGGTGAAGGCGTGCCATGGACCGGACAGCAACCCTTTTGCACCGATCAGCACATCTTTGCCAACATCGGTGACGGCACTTACTTTCACAGCGGCATTTTGGCGGTACGCCAAAGCGTGGCTTCGGGCGTGAACATCACCTACAAGATTTTGTACAACGACGCCGTGGCCATGACCGGCGGTCAACCCGTCGGTGAACGCGCCGAAGGCCACAGCGTGGTGCAAATCGCCATGAGCATGAAGGCCGAAGGCGCGCAGCGCATCGTGGTCGTCACCGATGAAACCGACAAATACGAGGGCGTGGCATTGGCCGATGGTGTGCGCGTGTTCCACCGCGACGAACTCGACCGCATTCAGCGTGAAATGCGTGAAATCAAAGGCACCACCGTCATCATTTATGACCAAACCTGCGCCACCGAAAAGCGCCGCCGGCGCAAGCGCGGCACCATGGTCGACCCTGCCGTACGCGTGATGATCAACGAAGAGGTGTGTGAAGGTTGTGGCGACTGCGGCGTGCAATCGAATTGCTTGTCCGTGGAGCCTTTGGAGACCGAACTCGGCCGCAAGCGCACCATCAACCAAAGTACCTGCAATAAGGACACCAGCTGCCTCAAAGGCTTTTGTCCCAGCTTTGTCACTGTCGAAGGCGGTAACTTCAAAAAGAAATCGTCATCCACCAGCACCACGGTCAATCCTGCCAGCTTGGGCACTTTGCCCGAGCCCGTTTTGCCCACCATCACCCAACCCTGGGGCACCGTGGTTTCGGGCGTCGGCGGCACCGGCGTGATCACCATCGGACAATTGCTGGGCATGGCTGCGCACATGGAAGGCAAAGGCATCGTCACGCAAGACTCGGCAGGCCTGGCCCAAAAAGGCGGCGCGACTTGGAGCCACATTCTGATTGCCAACTCGCAAAACGAAATCCGCACCACCCGCGTGAGCATGGCCGCGGCAGACTTGATCATCGGTTGCGACCCGATCGTCAGTGCCTCCAAAGAAACGACCTTGCGCATGCGCGCGGGCCGCACCCGTGTGGCGCTGAACAGCAACAGCACCCCGACTGCTGCGTTTGTAAAAAATGGCAATTGGCAAAACCCAGCTGAGCAATGCGTGGCCGAAATCACAGCACAAGTGGGCGTGGAAGGGGTTGGTGTTTTTGACGCCGATGCCTTGGCCAAACAACTGATGGGCGACACGATTTACGTCAACCCCATGATCCTGGGCTACGCCTGGCAGAAAGGCTGGCTACCTTTGCACCGCGAGTCACTGGTACGCGCCATCGAACTCAATGACGTCCAGGTCAAGAACAACCTGGCCGCATTTGAGTGGGGTCGTCACGCCGCGCAGCACCTCGAAGCACTGATGCAACAAATCCGTCCAGCACAGGTCATCCACTTCAAAAAATGCGATAGCCTGGAAGACATCGTAGCCAACCGCATGGCGCGATTGACGGAGTATCAAAACGCCACTTATGCCCAGGTTTACCAAAACATTGTGGAGCGGGTGCGTGCCACCGAAGCACCTTTGGGTAAAACCATCCTGACCGAAACCGTGGCGCGGCATTTGTACAAGCTCATGGCCTACAAGGACGAGTACGAAGTTGCCCGTTTGCACACCCAAACCGGTTTTTTAGAACGCATCAACGACAGCTTTGAAGGCGACTTCAAAGTGAACTATCACTTGGCCCCTCCTCTGTGGTCCAAGCGCAATGCCAAGGGTGAATTGGTCAAACGCAAGTTTGGCCCTGCCATGCTCACCGGCTTCAAATTGCTGGCCAAACTCAAAGGCCTGCGGGGCACAGCGCTAGATATGTTTGGCAAAACCGAAGAACGGGTGACCGAACGTGCTTTGATTCGTGAATACATGCAGCACATCGACCGCGTCCTTGAAAACCTCTCCGACACGACCCACGCTCATGCATTGGAGGTGGCCCGTGTGCCTGAAACCATCAAAGGTTTTGGTCATGTCAAAGAACGCAACATCCGTGCAGCACGGACATTGTGGGCGTCATTGAATACGCAATGACAAAAAGAAAGCCACCTGAAAAGGTGGCTTTCGTGCTTCTAAGTCAATCTTCAACGTCCATCGGGCAGTTCGATCTTGACTTCGAGTACTTCCAAATTGTCCTGGCGCTCCAGGTTCACCTTGATGTCATTCGGGTTTATTTTGATGTACTTGCTGATCACCGCCACCAATTCGCGTTGCAGATCGGGCAGATAATCGGGTTCGGCCACATTACGGCCACTGCGTTCATGGGCCAGGATGATTTGCAAACGCTCTTTGGCTACGCTCGCAGTTTTCTTCTTTTCACCCAGAAGGAAGGAAAGAAAAGACATGGCTCACTTGCCTCCAAAAAGACGCTTGAAGAAACTTGGTTTCTCGACATCAATGAAACGCATGGGTTTTTCTTCACCCAAAAAACGCTCAATCACATCTTTGTAGGCTTCTGATACATCGCTGTCGGCCATATGAATGGCTGGCGTTCCCTGGTTAGAAGCTTGCAAGACATTCTCACTTTCAGGAATCACACCCAAGAGCTTGATGCGCAAGATGTCTTGGATGTCCTGCAGCGACAACATCTGGCCCTCTTCCACGCGGTTGGGGTTGTAACGCGTGATCAACAAATGCTCCTTGATAGGCTCCAAACCTTCTATGGCACGCTTGGTCTTGCTGCCCAACATGCCCAAAATACGATCTGAATCACGCACTGAAGACACTTCAGGATTGGTCACCACAAGGGCCTCATCAGCAAAGTGCATGGCCATCAATGCACCCGTTTCGATGCCTGCTGGTGAATCGCACACAATGTACTCAAATCCCATGTGATTCAAGTCATTGAGAACTTTTTCAACACCTTCCTGTGTAAGAGCATCTTTATCTCGTGTCTGAGAGGCAGCCAATACAAAAAGGTTGTCACATTGCTTGTCTTTGATCAAAGCCTGATTGAGGTTGGCTTCGCCATGAATCACATTGATCAGGTCATAAACGACGCGTCGCTCACAACCCATGATCAGGTCCAGATTGCGCAGTCCTACATCAAAATCAATGACAGCTGTCTTGAAGCCTTTGAGTGCCAGACCTGTAGCGAAACTGGCACTGGTTGTGGTTTTGCCAACGCCGCCTTTGCCAGAGGTCACAACAACGATTTTTGTCATGGATAAACTTTCTTCGACAAAATAAAAAAATCAGTTTTTCAAAGGGGTGATCAACAATTTGTCCCCATCAGGCCCTGTGTTCAGACTAACCAGAGCAGGTTTGCCTAAAAGGTCTTTGGACAAAAGATTTTCGCTGGTTCGATAGACACCAGCGATGGAAATAAGCTCGGGCTCCATTGCTTGTGCGAATATCAAAGCTTCGGTGTTACCCCTCGCTCCTGCAATGGCCTTGCCACGCAGAGAGCCGTACACATGAATGTGGCCATCTGCAATGACTTCAGCCCCAGCATTGACCATGCCCATCACAATCAAATCGCGACCTTTGGCATAAACCTGCTGACCCGAACGCAAAGGTTTGTCGATGCGCATGGCCACAGAAAGTGAAGGTGGGGATGGTAAAGGAGCAGCCAAAGGCTCTTGGAAAATTTTTGACTCAGGAAGGGGGATAGAGCGCCGAATACGGGCATCAGATGCATCTACCAGACCTTCACCCTTGGCCAAGTCCAAAAGGGCTGCAGAGGCTCCTTTGATGGCCAAAGGCACCAATTGATGATGTTGCAAAACGGTTATCAATGTCTTCAAGTCGATGATTTCATCATCAACCAGGTTCAAACCACTGACATCGATCACCAGTGGATCATGGTCAAAAAAACCAGGACTTTCAGCCATTTGGCGGGCTAGAGCGCGAGTGACCTCACCAATGTCTTTTGTTTTGAGGAGCAAAGCCACCAAGGACAACTCAGCGCTTTTGATCTCGTAACAGGGGTCGGAAGGGTCTTCTGAAACGATCGCCATGATGCCGTTAGGGGAAGAAAGATGCAAATCTTAACAGCGCACTTGTTTTTTGTTATCTCTTTGTATTTTATATCTCTAAATAGTCGTAGTAGTAAGGGGACGGTACAGATGTGGACAAGCTGTTTTTTATCAGCATTGACAAGGACTTGGAATCGTTTCAAGCATGTGGGTGACTGTGCTTTGTCAAGATTCACAAAGATGAACAACTTGATGAAATCGAATCAATCTGTGGATAACTCATGATTTACGCTATTTTTATCCACAGATTTGTTCTGGCCTTTTTTCAGTTTTCAATCAACCACTGAATGAAGCCTTTGGCAACAAAGCCCAGCATCCCGAAAGCCAGTCCCAGAAAGATGACGAAGGTGCCAAACTTGCCTGCTTTAGATTCCCATGCGAGTTGCAAGACGATGAAAAGCATGTAAAGCATGAAAGTGGTCACACCAACGGTGAGACCAAACCAGGCAAACTGTTCTTCAGAAATCATCCACATCAGATTTGCTCCTGATGCGGAACTCGTTCAGGAATATCACGGGTGTCTACCAAATCTCGATAGACATGCCAAGATGCGTGTCCAAGCAGAGGTATAACAACGATGAGGCCTATAAAAAAACTGAAAATGCCCATCATGCTCAAGGTCATGATCAAAGTTGCCCACAACACCATAGGCAATGGATGAGTCAAAACAACTTTCCAGCTCGTTAAAACAGCTTGTAAGGTGTTCAGCTGTCGGTCCAGCAACAAGGGAATGGCCACCACACTGGAAGCAAAAACGGGTGCAGCCATCAGACCACCTAACAACAACCAAATTTCAAACAGATAACTGTTCTGGTTAAGCACCACGTGATGGATAAAGTCCATTGGCGTATGTATCGCTACCGGAGCGAACAAAGTGATAAGAGCTGAGGAAGTCAGTACCCAACCCGTACCCGCTAAGCCCAGCAACAAGCCAAAACGCACCAAACACCAGTAGCTCACAGGTTCGTTGTTGTGCAGCGTTTGCCATTGCATCCAGGTCTTGAACAGAAGCCGCAGGTTCACGGCCTCATTTCGTTCGATGGCGCGGCTCATGGCGTACAAGCTGGTGGCTAAAACTGGAGCAACGACCAGAAAGCCCGATATCGCACTGGCCAACAACCAAAACCGGTCGTGTGCCAGCCAAGTGATCAGGCCACCGCCCATCGCCATGACCAGGCCATGCGTAAGGCTCAGCCAGGGTGAATGACAGACATCTTTCAGTCCCAAATAGAGCCAAAACAAGGGTTGCTTGCCATCTATGGGCAAAACACCAGGCAAGTTCAAACGTCCATGTTTTGTTTGCGCAGGGTCGGGAAGCGGGTTGGGAGATGGATGGGGAGGTGGGGAAGCTTGAGTCATGCCATCGAGCTTATCTGTCGGCCGATTTGGGAATTTGACCTGCATCAAATGACAAAAGGCTGCCAAGCAGCCTTTTGGATTCAATCGAATCACTCAGATCTTGGCTGAGTGACTCTCATGGCGGTTCAATGGTGGCCATGACCGCCTTGGTGTTTAGTGGCGTGCATGCCAGAACCCTTCATCATTCGGAACGTTTCTTGGTCAAACACTTGTTTTTGGTCAGCGCTCAGGATGGCATAAAAAGCTTTGATCGTGTCACTGCGTTGTTGCATGTTTGCATCGCGTTGGGCTTTCATGGCTTGCATTTGATCCAAACGCTCGGGTGTGGTCATTTGTTCAAAATTTGCACGTTCGGACCGCGCCATACGAGCAGGGTGTTGCATCGACTCTGTGAAACGGTTCCATGCGGGTTCTTGAGCGGCTTGCAAATTCAGTTTGGACTTGAGCTCGGTCAAATGTTGGGTGTGGCGCTCGGCCTTGTGCTCGCGCATTTTTTCCACGCGGCCAGCACGGGGAGTATCGGTGGGGGCTGTGGTGTTTTGGGCCAAAGCCAGGCCAGTCAAACCGACCATCAAGGCCGTTGCAATTAAGGTGGTGCGAATCGATTTCATGGAAACATCCTTGGGTTGATGGGATGCCTAGAGTGTGATCCGCCCATGTATACGGGCTGTGCCCGAATGCTGCAGATTTGTAAAGATCAGGTATTTTTATTCTTGCAGGTGTTGATGCCCAGCAAGCTGTAGGGTGGACACCAACCCGTCAAGCCTGTGGCCAAAGGCACCAGGCCCAGCCATCCCCAAACGCCCACGGTGCTTGTGGCAGCCAGAGCGATCAAAACCAGGCCACCTACGATGCGGATAACGCGTTCAATGTTGCCAATGTTTTGGGTCATGTGAAACTCCTAGGTTGAAAAACTCAAGCGGTGACGCGGTAACCTTCTTCGGCAATGGCTTGTTCCAAAGCTTCGCGGGGTTTTTCAGAAGCCACTTGCACAGTGTTTAGTGTGCGGTTGATCACAATTTTGGCCTGTGCATCCAAAGCCAGTAAAGCTTTGGTGACTGCTTTCTCGCAATGGCCACACGTCATGCCCTCAACGGTGAAAATTTGGTTCATGATGCATCCTCTTCAATGAACTGAACATGACCCGTTTGGGTCGGGTCTGAGCATAGACCATCAAGGACTTCATGCCATGACACAGATCAAGACTGATCCTCCCATCACTTACGACATCGGTATCGGTGGGATGACCTGCGCGTCCTGTGTCACTCGTGTCGAAAAAGCCCTGATAAAAATGCCCGGCGTGCTCAGTGCCACGGTCAACCTCGCCACGGAATCGGCCCGCATCGAAGTGGCGTCAAATGACGTGAGCGATGCACGCCTGCGCCGCGCTGTGCGTGATGCAGGCTATGAACCCCGCACACCCGAAGCACAAGCCGATGCAAGTCGTGAATCACCTTGGACAGGCTTCATGCCGGTGGGTGTGGGAATGCTGTTGACCACGCCTTTGGTTTTGCCCATGCTGGCCGAGTTGTGGGGCCAGTATTGGATGCTGCCCGCATGGTTGCAATTTGCACTGGCCACGCCTGTGCAGTTCGTGTTGGGTGCACGCTTTTATAAAGCCGGTTGGCACGCGCTGAAGGCGCTGACAGGCAACATGGATTTGCTGGTGTCCTTGGGTACCACTGCCGGTTGGGCTTTGTCAGTTTGGTTGTGGCTCACAGCGCATGAAGGACACGCGCCGCACCTGTACTTTGAGGGTTCGGCCGTGGTCATCACCCTGGTGATACTGGGCAAATGGTTGGAGACGCGTGCCAAGCGCCAAACCACCGAGGCCATTCGTGCCCTGCACGCTTTGCGCCCCGACAAGGCGCATTGGTTAGGCGACGACGGTGAAGTTGATGTGCCTGTAGATGAAATCCTGGTGGGCGACCGGATCGTGGTGCGGCCCGGAGAACGTTTTCCACTGGACGGCGAATTGGTCGAAGGGCAAACCCAGGTGGACGAATCCATGCTGACGGGCGAACCCTTGCCCGTGACCAAGGCACTGGGTGCGGCACTGACCGGCGGGTCGATCAATGGCGAAGGGCGTGTGCTCATGCGCGTGACGGCGGTGGGCCACGAAACCGTGCTTTCGCACATCATCCGCTTGGTGGAAGACGCTCAGGCGGCCAAAGCGCCCATTCAGCGGCTGGTGGACAAAGTGGCTGAAGTGTTTGTGCCTGTGGTCTTGCTGATCGCCTTGCTCACCTTGGGGGCCTGGATGGTGATGGGGGCTGATTTTGAAACAGCACTCATCCACGCCGTGGCCGTGCTGGTCATCGCTTGCCCTTGCGCCTTGGGCCTGGCCACGCCTGTGGCCATCATGGCGGGCACGGGTGTGGCGGCCAAACACGGCATCTTGATCAAGGACGTGCAGGCCTTGGAGTTGGCCCACCGCGTGCAAACCGTGGCCTTTGACAAAACGGGCACGCTCACCGTGGGGCAACCGCGATTGCTGGCCCATGTGCCCGCGCCTGGCCACGATGCATCAAAGGCTTTGGCCTTGGCCGCACACGTGCAAAACGGCAGCGAACACCCTTTGGCGCGCGCGGTGGTGAATGCCGCAGAAAAGCAAGGCATGTCAGGCCCCACTGCGCAAGACCTGCAGGCCGTGCCCGGCAAAGGCGTGTTGGCGAAGGTGGACGGCAGGCAACTGATGCTGGGCAGTTTGCGCTGGCTGCAAGAAGAGGGTTTGGACATCGGCATGTGGCAGCCAGACATCGACGCCTTGCAAGCGCAAGGCGCCAGCCTATCGGCTTTGGCCGAGCGGACCGATGCGGGTTTGCAAGCCTTGCTGCTCATGGGTTTTGGTGACGAGCCCAAAGTGGGCGCTGCGCAAGCTTTGACTGCGCTGCGCAATCGTGGCCTGAAGCTGGTGATGATTTCGGGTGACAACCAAGCCGCCGCCGAAGCCATGGCGCTCCGATTGGGCTTGCGCCCCAAAGCGGGAGAGGTGCTGGCCAATGTGTTGCCTGGGGACAAGTCGGCGCAGGTGAAAAAACTGCGCGCCATCGGCCAGGTGGTGGCCATGGTGGGCGATGGGGTGAACGACGCACCCGCTTTGGCCGCGGCCGATGTGGGCATGGCCATGGGCAACGGAACCGATGTGGCCATGCACGCGGCGGGCATCACCCTGATGCGCGGCGAAGTGGCCTTGGTGGGCGCGGCGCTCGACATCTCGGCCCGCACCGTGGCCAAGATCCGGCAAAACCTCTTTTGGGCCTTTGCCTACAACGTGGCGGGTATTCCCTTGGCTGCTTTGGGTTACCTCAACCCCATGATGGCGGGCGCGGCCATGGCGCTCAGCTCGGTGAGTGTCATGGCCAATGCCCTGTTGCTCAAGCGTTGGAAACCCTGAGCGCTGGTCGGCGTCAAGCCGTGGGCAAGAAGGGGTAGTCGGTGTACCCCGCATCACCACCACCGTAAAAAGTGGCGCGGTCAGGAGTGTTGAAGGGGCCGCCTTGGCGCAGGCGTGCACCCAAGTCGGGGTTGGCGATGAAGGGGCGGCCAAAGGCGATCAGGTCCGCGCCGCTGGCCAGAGACTGTGCAGCCAAGGTCAGGTCGTAGCCGTTGTTCAGCATCCATGCGCCGCGCCCACCCGCTTGTGTGTAGGCCTGGCGCAAAGCGGCGTAGTCAAACGGTTTTTCGCCTTGCTGGTGGTCGCGTGCGGCGCCGGTTGAGCCTTCGATGACATGCAAGAAGGCCAAATCCATGGGGGCCAGCAGGCGCACCACATGCTCAAACAGTGGCTGAGGTTGCTCGTCGATCACCCCGTTGGCAGGCGTCACGGGCGACAGGCGGATGCCCGTGCGCGGGCCACCAATTTCGGCCACGATGCCTTGCATGACCTCTTGCAAAAAGCGGGCGCGGTTCTCGACCGAGCCGCCATACGCGTCGGTGCGGTGGTTGCTGCTGCTGCGCAAAAACTGGTCGATCAGGTAGCCATTGGCCGCATGCACCTCCACGCCATCAAACCCAGCGGCGATGGCGTTGGCCGCGGCGCGGCGGTAGTCCTGCACGACGCCGGGCAGCTCGGCCGCGTCGAGCGCACGCGGCTCGGATACGGGCAAGAACTTGGCTTGGCCGTCGACCAGCAGCACGGTTTTGGTTTCGGCCGTGAAGGCTGAGGGTGCGACGGGCGCCGCGCCACCGGGCTGCAAGCTGGTGTGCGAGACGCGACCCACATGCCACAGCTGCATCACGATCTTGCCGCCTTCGGCGTGCACCGCATCGGTGACCTGTTTCCACGAGGCCACTTGTTCGGCGCTCCAGATGCCGGGGACATCGGCGTAGCCCTGACCTTGGTGGCTGATGGCCGTGGCCTCGGTGACGATCAGGCCCGCTCCCGTGGCCGGGTTGGCGCGTTGGCGGTAATAGGTGGCCATGCGGGCGTTGGCCAGCGAGCCAGGTGCGCGGTTGCGCGTGAGCGGGGCCATCACGATGCGTGAGGCCAAAGCGATGCTGCCCACTTGGCAGGGTTCAAACAAAGAGGTCATGGGGTCGATTCAAAGGTATCGGTGTGGTTCGGGTCAATGGGTCACAAAGCGTAGTCTGGGCTTTCGCGTTGCAGTTTGCGCAGCAGAGACGGCCACACAAACGCACCGCCCAAACCGCCGGTTTGCACGCGCATGGCCGTGGCTATGCCGGTCAGGATTTGCGGGTCCACCGCTGTCAGGTCTTTGGGGCCCGACTGACCGGCAAGCGCATCGACCTGGATGCGGCAGGTGTTCTCGAAGGTGTACATCGACAAGAAAGCGTCGGCAATGGTTTTGCCCACGGTGAGCAAACCGTGGTTGCGCAGCATCAGGTAATTGGCCTCGCCCAAGTCGGCTTGCAGGCGCAGCTTTTCGTCATCGCGAATGGCCACGCCCTCGTAGCCGTGGTAGGCCAGCGAAGCCAGCACAAAAGTGCTTTGCTGGCTGATGGGCAGCACGCCGTGGGCCTGGGCACTGACGGCAACGCCCGCCCGGGTGTGCGTGTGCAACACGCAACCGGCGTCGGGCCGCGCTTCGTGCACCGCGCTGTGGATCACAAAACCTGCCGGGTTCACCGGAAAGGGCGTCTCGTGAAGTTTGTTGCACTGCATGTCCACCTTCACCAGGCTGGACGCCGTGATCTCGTCGAACATCAGGCCGTAGGGGTTAATCAGAAACTGATGGTCTTGACCTGCCACCGACTCGGGCAGTTTGGCGCTGATGTGAGTGAACACCAGATCGCTCCAGCCGTACAAAGCCACCAGCCGGTAACACGCGGCCAAGTCCAGCCGCAGCTGCCATTCGTCGGGGTGAACGCTGTCTTTCAAAGAAGGAATTTCAAACGCCATGGCAGTGCTCCGCAGGTCAGCAAAAGGGATTCAGCTTAGCGGCAAGCGAGGTGGTGGGTTGACGTGTTGGTGACTGGAGGGAGGTTTGCTACGCCAAGACAAAAGCAGAGCTGGTCTTTAATTAACCCGGCCGAGTCAAATCTTCCAACCGCGTGAGCCAAGCACGGGCATGCATGCCGCCGTCATCCACAGATCCACACATTTCCATTGAGGCTTGCAATTGTCCGCACACCGCTGGGCGTTCGGGGCGCCCAAAAATCTGACAGCGCAGTTGGGCGTCGAGTTGGATGCAAGGCACGCCCGCCGGTTTGCCTTGGGGCATGCCGGGGATGGGCGAGGAGATGGATGGGGCGGTGCAGCATGCGGCGCAGCCGGGGCGGCAGGTCAAAGTCATCCGGTCAAAGGCATCCGGATCAGCGTGGCCACAGGGCCCACAGTTGCAGGGGCTGCTTCAGGCGCCCCGCCAATTCGCCCGCTGCCGGGCCGGAGCCTGCGTAATAGTCGGCCCGCACGGCACCCACGATGGCGGTGCCGGTGTCTTGTGCCAGTACCAAGCGGTCAAAAGACGTTTGGGGGCCGGTCGACTTCATCCACACAGGTGTGCCGTAGGGGATGCTGCGGCGGTCCACCGCGATCGAGCGTTCGGCCGTGAGCGGTACACCTTGTGCGCCTTTGGGACCGGGCGGCACGCTGCCCACAGGCAGGGCTTCTTCGCGGAAAAAAACAACACGCGGGTTTTGCCACAGCAACTCGTTCATCCGCGACGGGTTGCGGTCGATCCAAGCTTTGATGCCGGGCCAGCTCGCGTCGGTGATGAGGCGGCGGTCCAGCAACCAGCGGCCAATGCTTTTGTAGGGTTGGTCATTGGTGGCGGCGTAGGCCATGCGCACCCAGCGCTGGCGGCCGTCGGGCTCGGTCACGTTCACCAGGCCCGAACCCTGGATGTGCAGCACCATGGCTTCAACGGGATCTGCCAAATAGAGCAACTCCTTGCCCCGCAGGGCAGCGCGGGCGGCAGGCAGGATTTCCATTTCCTGTCGGCTGAACCAGGGTTTGCGTTGGCCCAATTGAGCGGGTGGCGCGTACAGTGGCACCTGGAATGCGCCTTGTGCCCGGCGAGACCCCGTCAGTGTGGGTTCGTAATAACCGGTCAACAGTCCTTCGCCGCGTTGGTCGAGGGCTTCGACGCGGTAGGGCTGGAGTTTTTCACGCAACCAGCGGCGCTGTTCGTTGGCGCTGGCGTTGGCCAGTTGGGCGATCTCGGGGCACAGCGCCCGCCAGTCGGGCGTCGGGCGTTGGCAGCTTTGTAGCCAGGCGGGCCAGGCTTCGTTGACCGCGTCGGTGTCCACGCCGGGCAACACGGACCAGTGCACGGGCACCCAGCGGCTTTGCTCGCGCACCAGGGCAGGCGGCAGGGGGCGGGTGTCTTCCATGCTGGGCATGGGCAGGGGCGATGGGCTTGAGGTGGGCGGGGCTTGCACCACGGGGGCGACCGAGCAGGCGGCCAGCATGCCTACAATCGCGGCCATCAAGAAGCCGACCCGCAATGGGCGGCGGGTCAAGAAACGGGGTTTTTGCATGGGTCTGATTTTGCTGGAAGCTTTGCTGGCCTTGTGTATCTTCATCGCGATTGTCTGGTGGACGATGTTTTCCGGCCGCAGCAAAGGTGAATTGCGCCAGACCAGAACCGAGTCCGAAGAGGCAGCCAACAAAGCCCAGAACGGCACAGCATCACCATTGGCCGCAGCACCCCAGACGCCGGAAGATCAACAGCGCTGAGGCTTTCAGTCCAGCAGACTGTGTGCCCCTTCAAAGCGTTGCGCGTAATAGGGCTTGTTCAGCATATCGATGCGAACGCCCGTGCGGGGGTTGCTCGCATGAACAAAGCGCCCGTCACCCACATACACACCCACATGAGAGTGGCGTGCGCCCAAGGTGTTGAAAAACACCAGATCGCCTGGCAGCAAATCCGCCCGATCGATCGGGCGGGACAATCGACCCAGGTCGGCTGCCGAACCTTTCACCCGCAAGCCTGCGCCCTCTCGCAGCACATGGGCCACCAAGCCTGAGCAGTCAAAGCCTGTGGCGGGGCCACGCCCACCCCAGGCATAGGGGGTGTCCAACAGGGACAGTGCCACCATGGCCACATCATTTCGCTTGCTGTTGTAAGAATCTGAAGGCCTGGAGCTTGTTGACGCAGGGCGACTGAGAAGCGTTGAAGAACAGCCTGTCAGCAAAACCGCTGCACCGATGCCCAGACCATGCAGCAGGCCGTGTCGACGGCGCATATGGATGTTTTGTTCAGTTTTCAGTGGATCGCACGCAATCATCGCTTTTTCCAGCAATTTTTTTGCGCAGATCATGCCAGTTGCCGCATCAGGTTGGCCAGTTCTACTGCTGACTTGACCTCCATCTTGTCAAACACCCTGGCGCGGTGTACCTCCACGGTGCGCACACTGATGTCGAGTTGGTCGGCGATCAATTTGTTGGGCAGTCCCTCCACCACCAGGCTCATCACGTCGCGCTCGCGTTCTGTCAGTTCCAGCAGGCGCGATTGCAGGCGCTGTTGTTTTTGTCGTGCGGCCAGGCGCTCTTGAGACAGCGCCAGTGCTTGCTCTATCCGGTCAACCAGGGCATTGTCCGAAAAAGGTTTCTCGCAAAAGTCAAAAGCCCCGCGCTTGACGCTGTCCACAGCCGTGGGCACATCCGCATGGCCCGTCAGAAAAATCACTGGCCAGGCCTGAGCCATGCCTTTGGCCAGCAGCTGCTCAAACAAGGCCAGGCCACTCATGCCCGGCATTCGAACGTCCAACAGGATACAGGCCGGTTGCTGCAGTCGTGCAGGATCGGGCACCCAATCGCAGTCAGCGGGTTGGTTTTTTTCCTGCAGCATTGCCAGAAAAGTCTCCGCGCTGTGAAAAGACTCGCTCAGCAAGCGCCGTGTGCGCAGCAACCAAGCCATGCCTTCGCGCACGCTGGCATCGTCATCGACAATGAATACGGTGGGCGAATCGGAGAAAGTCATGCAGCGATCTTATCCAAATGCACAGCGGGTAAAGTGAAGCGAAAAACCGTTCCTCGGGGTAACAGCGGTTCGAAACCCAGATGTCCGCCATGCTGCTCGACCACGGTGCGGCAAAGACTCAGACCTAAGCCCATGCCTTCAGGTTTGGTCGTGAAAAAGGGCGTAAAAAGTTGACCGACCACGTCTTCCGCGATGCCCGCGCCCACATCGCTGACCGAAAACTCCACCCAGCCATGTTCGGCGCTTGAGGCGGCACGCCGTACTTGCAGCACCAATACACGCTCCAGATTGCCTGGCTGGTCCATGGCCTGCATGCCGTTGCGTGCCAGATTCAACAGGACCTGTTCGACCATGGTGCGGTCGCACATGACCTGTGGCAGTTTGCTTTCGATGCGGGTATGCACCTTGACTTGCAGTTTGCGTGCCTGCAGGTTGACCAGCGGCGCGATGGCATCAACCAAGGCTTGTGGTGCCACGGCTTCGCGAGCCTGATCGCGGCGACGCACAAAATCGTGCACGCTGTTGATGACTTTGCCCGCGCGCCCAGCTTGCTCGGCAATGCGGCGCAAGGCCATGTGCACATCGTCCATGTTTTGTGGCGAAGCGGCCGGATCCCGCAGAAGGTTGAGCGAACCGTTGGCATAACTGGCAATGGCAGCCAATGGTTGGTTCAGTTCGTGGCTGAGCAAAGACGCCATTTCGCCGACCGTGGCCAGACGCGCGGTGGCTTGCAGACGCTCCTGGCTGGCCCGCGAGAGTTCTTCAATGCGCCGCTGCTCGCTGATGTCGATCACCGCCCCCATCCAACCGGTTTGCAGGCCTTGCACGCTGATCAGCGGCGCCTCAATGATCAACACTTCAAAGCGTGTGCCATCGGCTCGAATGAACATCGATTCAAACCCTTCTCGCGGCGGTGCATTACCTGCAAGCCGGATGGCTTGGCGCTGCTTGTATTCATCCACCATTTCTGGAGGCCAATACGGCATGGGTGCATTGCGTCCGGTCAACTGTTCCGCGGGGAGTCCCACCATTTGGCAAAAAGCCGGGTTCACGTAGGTGATGCGCCCCTCCAAGTCGCGTGCACGCAGACCGGTCATCAGCGAGTCTTCCATGGCTTTGCGAAATGCCAGCGCCTCGGCCAGATCGTTTTCGGCCTTCAGTCGTCGTCGGGAGTCTTTGGCCAGCAAAACCATCACCGTAACCAGTGCAATTGACATGGCCGTGACCAGCGCCGTCAGCACATTGGGAAACAAATCGGGCTCACCGCGGCGGCCGTCCATGCGCAACACCAGCGTATTGCCTGGCAAATCCACCAGCTGTTGCGCCGTGAACAGGCGCAAGCCCCGACTCTGGTTGCCCCAAATAGCCAGGCGCGTGCCGTCTGGTTCGGTGAATGAGATTTCGTTGCGACGACCGTAACCCACCCCCAGACGCGCATTGATGAGTTCTTGTAGGCCATAGGTCACGACGGTGAAGCCCACCAGTACGCCGTCCTGTGTGTTGGGCAAGCACATGTCCATGACTTCCATGCCCAATCCGTCGGTTTGAGGCAGAAAATAAGAATGAGAATAACTGGGACCGCTGCTGCGCTTTGCCCTCAGGCAAGCTTGCTGGGCTTCATTCAGGGCTTCGCTGCGACGCACGCGTTCAAACACTGGGCTGCGCAACAAAGAGTCGGCCATCATGTTCAGGTTCAGCGCAGGATCGCGCCATTCAATGCGCAACATGTCGCGGTTTTCGCGCAACAAAGATTGCGCCTCCAGGGTCCAAAAGGCTTCGGAAGGGTGGCTCGATTGCAGGCCTTGTAGCGCCTGTACATGGCGCGAAAGTTGAGTGCGTAAATCACTCACGGCATT
This sequence comes from Comamonadaceae bacterium, assembly GCA_027488215.1. Taxonomy (GTDB): domain Bacteria; phylum Pseudomonadota; class Gammaproteobacteria; order Burkholderiales; family Burkholderiaceae_C; genus Limnohabitans_A. The sequence goes on along the minus strand of JAIYCB010000048.1, from coordinate 44,994 downwards.
CGCGGTGTCGCGTTCCAGCTCTGCTTGAAGCTGGCTCGCTTCGTAACGCCCAGCCAACCACACCAAGGTGACCAGCACCGCCATGACCAGCACGATCAATGCGCTCCACAAGCTGCGTCGACCCCGCCCACCGGGCAAGGCATCTTCTATCGCCAGCCACCATGCCAATGTGCGCGCTCTCAGTGAGGGAATCAGGCGCTGCAGCGCGTCTTGTGTCATGCCCACATTGTCATGCAATCATGTCTTGTTGCCTCGGCCTCGCATGGCCCGTTCAGTACTCTGTTGGCCTAGCTCAGGGCGCGGTGGTGTGTGCTGGTGCTGGGTTTGGGCGCTGTTCTACCCGGGTGACTTGTGGGTTGGCCCAGCTGCCGTCAATCAAAAACTCCTGGGCCGAAGCGCGCGACAACGGGTTTTGCAAAAGCCATTGTGCAATGAAGGTGCTCAGGCCGACCAAGGGATTGACGGTGATAGCCGCCACCAAGGAGGCCGTGCCGGCGTCCACAATGGGCAAAATTTGCACCCGCAGATTTTGGGTTTCGCGGGCAATGTCGGCCGAGCCGTCCAGTTGCACCAGTGCATTGACACCTTTGATTTGCAAGTTGCGAGTGCTGGCCATGCCATGCACGATGGTCACGTCCCCTTGAACCGAGTCAAAAGCAAAACCCTGTGAAAAAACGTCGCGGAAATCGAGCATCAAGCGCCTGGGTAAGGCCTGCAGGCTCAACACGCCCAGCAGCTTGGCCACACCGGGGTCGGCTTTGAGGAATTGACCCCGTCCCATGCGAACATCCAGAAGCCCGTTCAGGCTGGGGTAATGCAGGCTCAGTGGTGAGCCTTGCCAACTGACCATGCCTTCGAGTTGGCCTGCGCCGCCGCGCAAAGCATCTGGCGTACCCAGTCGGGTCAACAAGGCGCCGGCATCCCGCACGTCCAGCATGAAGTTCAACTCGCTCTTGCGCATGGGGTTGCCTTCGCGGGCAGCCAGCCAGCGGCCTGTGCTGCGCAGCGTGGCCTCGGGCAGTTCGATGTTGAATTTTTTCAATTGCCACTCATGCGCTGCCGGGGTTCGGACGGGATCCTTTTTGATGTTGATCGCCTCGATTTCCACACGACCGAGCTGTTTGCCGCGCAACTCCAGCGCATCCACCACGATGTCCAAGGCTGGCAGGCTGACGGGGGGCGTTTCAAGCAGTGTCTCTACCTCGCGAGCGCTGGAGGGCGGTAAATTCAGCCGGCTCAGTCGGGCGAACAATTGGCCCGCACTGTCTGACTGGCCAGGCAAGGCTTGCTCAAAACTCACATGGCCGCTGAGTTCGGCCGCGTTGATGTTGACACGCCAGCGCCCCGCCTCGTATGTCCCCCCTGCTTGCACTTGGTGCAGGTGGCGGTCGTTTGCAATCAAGCTGTTGGCTTTCAGCCCCATACGTGACGGCAGATAGTCTTGCCAAACCGGGGGTGGCGGGGCCTTGCCAGCCGCAGGTTTTGGCGGTGGTGCTGGCAGCAAGGCCAGCCATTCGTCCACCACCAGCCGGTCGATGGACACGTTGGCCGTGACGCCAGTGGCGGGCAGTGCGGGCAGGTTTTCGGTTGAAACGCCCAGCCCCAGACTGCCACGCAGCACCTTGGGCTTGTCCCCGCTCAAATCGCGCACATACATCAGCCGCGCCGTGTCCCCTAAGTTAACTTCGATTTCGTCTTGTGGTCCGGTGGCGGTTTGTCTCAATCGAAGCTGAAGGGCCAGGGGTTTTTCAACGTCTGCCGTCTTGCCTAATGGGGCCGGCAATCTTAAGGCCAAACCATCGAGTCGGCTGTGCACCGACAATTCCGGCAGGCCATGCTGCCATGCCAGGCGTGCGCTGTAGTCGGTGGATCCGCTGGCGTGCTGGGCGAGCAGATTCAGCGGGGCGACATCCTGCGCCGCTAGCAGGCCCGCTGCGCTCACACGCCCTTGAGCCTGGAACACCGTGCGGCTGGTCTTTTGGCCAGGGGTTCCGGAATCGGAGCCGCTTGCGTACATGTTCCCGTCGATCACGGTTGGCCCGCCCAGCAGCATAGCGTTCAGCTGGCGCACTTCAAAACCACTTTCGTTGAATTGCAGTGAGCCGTGCAGGTTGTTCAGCCAGGGTGTGCCTGGCAGCATGCGAAGGTTGTTGCCATTGAATTGCACGCTGCCTTGTACCCGCGTGCTGTCCAGGTCCAGCAAGGGAAGCTGCAATGCAAAGCGGGTACGCAAGGGGCCGCTGGCCTGGGTGGGCTGCAAAACGCCCGAAAGCAAAGCATCCAACGGCGACTGCCTCACCAGACCCAACACCAATGGGGCATCGGCCTGGCTTTGCGCTTGTACACGCAGTACAGGATGGTGGGCCATGTCGGCGATGTCCACCGTGCCGGCTTTCAGTTCTATGGCCTGTGCGCCCTCGCCGACCCGGGCGCTGGCCTCCCTCAGTTGCATGCCCAAGCGGTCAAAAATCAATTGGCCCTGTAACGAACGCAGGCGTGGCCAAGGCACTTCGCCGGGACGCATCAGAGAGGCTGGCACCATGTCGAGCTCGGCGCCTTTCAACTGGCCAGAAAAAAGGAATTGACCGTCTTCTGGCTTGGCAAAAGGCAGTTTGTCCAGATCACCTTGGATCTGTACCCGCACATCTTCATACTGGCCTTGCACCAGTGCATCGCGCAAGTATTGACGCACTTGGAGCGGCAGGTTCAGGGGCAGATAGCGGTAGGCGGCGGCCGCTTGCACGCGCTGGATGCGCCCATCCAGCGTCAGCACTCCTGGGCCTTGGCCGTGCAAAGTCGGTTGCCACTGACCCTGCCATTGGCCCTGCAGATCAGCGTTGGCCAGGCTCAGTGACCATTGCGGCACATGCCAGCTTCCGGCAGGGCTGCGAGGGCCTGATTGGCGGGCCAAGCGCACACTCGCTTTCAGTTGGTGCAATGGCACTTCAGCCGGCTCCAGCAGGCCTGGTAACCACAGTGAACTGCCCTTGCCCGTTTGCACATCCAGACGGCCAGCGCTGGCATTGAGCACCAATGTCAACTGAGCGCCACGCAGGCCTGGAACGTCAACCCCGGTCAACGAGCTCCAAGCAGCCACTGCCTGAGAGCCGGGTTGCCAGCCCAAGTCCGCCACGGTGGCCCGCACTTCCTGGATGTCGGGCTGGGGCCAGTCGCCTTGCCAGCGCAGGTTCAAGGATGTGACCCTGCCCAACAGGTCGCGTGCCTGCAAGGCGTTTCGCAATTGAGGTGACAGCACGGGGTCCAAGGGCAGGCGCAAAGCCAGGGCCCGCAGCGCCTTCAAATCCAATTGAGTTGCCTGCAGGTGACCGCTGGCTGGGCGGGTGCCTTGGGCGTGCGTGTAGTTCAGCGACAATTTGCCTTCTGGCCAGTCAAGGCCTTGTTCGCTGACGAAGCGCAGTGCATGGGCTTCGGCCAGAAAGCCTTCGGCGTGTACTTGCAGGCCAAGCCGTCCCGACAGGCTTTGCAAAGCCAGTGGCGGCGTGTCTGGGCTGAGCTGGGCCTGCAGGTCTTTCAGGTCCACATCGACCAGACCGCCTCGCCACTGGCCCTCTTTGACATCGGCCCACAGGCGCACACGGCCTTGACCTTGCAAGCGTTGGGTTTCTGCAGGCAAGTTGCGGGTCATCTGCAGCCCATTTGCAGACCAGGGGGACATGTCCAGTAGCGGAAAGTGAGCAAAGGTTTGGCCAGACCAATCGGTCAGTCTTCCCGGGTGCAGGGACAGCAGGCCCCGCTTGAACTTGCCCATCACCACAAAGCGCTCGCCCCATCCATCGGGCGGCGTGGCATCCAGTCGCACAGCGTGTTGTCGGGCTGTGTTTCGGATCACCAGGTCCACATCCCGCAGTGTCAATGGGGCGGGTGGGGTCGTTTCCTTGCTTGGTGAAGTGTTGACCTCGGTTCCCGGCCCATGCCAGTCCACCCGAGCGCCCCGCACTACCACTTCGCGCTGGCTGAATAACCAGTCGGCCACCGCGGAGTTTGCTGTGGACGAAGCCCCCCAAGTCATCCCGGCGATTTGCCACTGGCCATTGCTTGTCAGGCGCAGTGTCAGTTCGGGTGCGTCCAGTACCAGTTGGTCCAGCTGGCCCAGTGCGACCGAGCGCAGGCTGAGCGCTACCAGCACCTTGGGCAGGTGCAGAGCAGGGTGGCCGTGTGGGTCGTTCAACTCGATGTCACGCAATTCAAAAGACGGCACCCAACCCGTGCTTTGGGCCGTGATCCCGCCGATGCGAACGGGAACCCCCAGCGTTTGGCGGGCAAGGTTTTCCAGGGTGGGGCGAAATTCGGCGATTCGCGGCACAATCCAAAAATGCAGCGTCGCCCAGGCCAGGCCCAACACCACTCCGGCGACCAACAAACCCCACAAGACAAGCCGAACCAGCTGTGCCAGCCAAGGGCGCAGGCGTGCTTCGGTGGTGGACCAGGTGGGTAAAGACGACACGAACGTATGAATTAGAAAGTCAGCAGTAATTATGACCCGCCGCCAGTCCACGGACGAACGTTTTGAGCTCGTCAGATCGATTGTTTCGTCCCCGGCCGACATCTGCTCATCGGATTTACCCCTGTATTCACGTTTTGTGCAGCGCCTACACCGCCGTTATGCCAATGAGCTGCCTTTGTTACCGCTTGGCGCACCTTCTCGAGACAGCCTGAGCGCCGCGTATGAGGCTTTGCAGGCCACAGGCTTGGACACCAGCGCTGCCTTGCGGGTTCTGCGTCAGCTCACACTGGAGCGCTTGGCCTGGCTTGATTGCACCCGACAGGGCGGCTTGGACATGGTCACGCGCGGCATGACCTGGCTGGCCGAAGTCACGCTTGACGTCGCTTGGCGGCAGGTCATGACCGATCTGGATGCGTTGCACGGCGCCCCGACCAAGCCCGATGGCCAACGCGCCGAGATGTGGATCATTGGCATGGGCAAGCTGGGCGCGCGCGAGCTGAACGTATCAAGCGACATTGACTTGATTTATGTGTACGACGAAGACGGTGAGACGCTGGGTAACAGTGAAGGCCGCAACAAAGTTTCCTGCCAAGAGTACTTCACCCGCGCCGTCAAGCGCATGTACACTCTGATTGGCGAGACCACCGAGCACGGTTTTGTGTTCCGGGTCGATTTGGCGTTGCGCCCTAACGGCAATTCGGGGCCCAGCGTGGTCTCTCTTGACGCACTGGAAGAGTATTTGCTGGTGCAGGGCCGCGAATGGGAGCGTTTTGCCTGGATGAAAAGCCGTGTGGTTGCTCCCCGCAGCGCGGTGGTCAACGGCTCGGCCCAGGCGCTGCGCGCCGTGGTGCTGCCCTTTGTGTTTCGCCGTTACCTGGATTACAACGTCTTTGAGTCGCTGCGCACACTGCATCAGCAAATCCGTGACCATGCGGCCAAACGCAGTGCGGGCCACCCTGAGCGGGCCAATGACGTGAAGCTCTCGCGCGGCGGCATCCGGGAGATCGAGTTCACCGTGCAGCTTTTGCAGGTGGTGCGTGGTGGGCAATTTCCCGAGTTGCGCACCCGTCCTACACTGGATGCGCTGCAGCGCGTGGCCAAAGCTGGACTCATGCCGCAGGCCACGGCTGGCGCCCTGAGCGCGGCGTATGTGTTCTTGCGCCAGGTGGAGCACCGCATCCAGTACCTCGATGACCAGCAGACCCATGTGCTGCCCACGCGCGATGACGACCTGGCCTGGATCGCCCAGACGCTAGGGCATGCCAGCACCTGCGAATTTTTAAGCGCTTTGGATGGTCATCGTGAAGTGGTGGCGCAAGAGTTTGACACTTTGCTGGGCGGCGACCGCGATTGCAAAACTTGCAACGGTAAAAATGGCAAGAACGGCAACGGCCGTGAACACGCAGAGCTCGATGCAGTCCTGACGGACTTCAAAGGCCTGGTGCGCGAACGCTTGGCGCAGTGGGGGGACAGTCCCCGTGTGCTGGCCTTGCGTGAAGACGCGCGTGGTCGCCTCACCCGCTTATTGCAGCGCACCGCGCAGTGGCTGGCCGATGGCCGCATCACTGAAATCGCAGTATTGCGCATGGCCGATTGGATCGAACCCCTGTTGCGGCGAGAAAGTTACCTGGCCCTGATGCTCGAGCGCCCTTCAGTCTATGAACGCTTGTTGCGATTGTTGGGTGAGGCCAAGTGGCCTGCGCGCTACTTGTTGCAACACCCCGGCGTGATCGATGAGCTGGCCGGGGGCAACTTGTTTCAGACCCGTTTTGACGCAACCGAGTTTGAGGCCGAGCTGCAGGCCAGGCGTTTGGCATTGCAACGCACCGGCGAAGACGACGAAGAAAGCCTGATGAATTTGCTGCGCCGAGCGCACCATGCAGAGCAGTTCCGCACGCTGGCACGTGATGTGGAGGGGGTACTCACCGTCGAGCAAGTGGCCGACGACTTGAGTGCTTTGGCCGACGCCGTTTTGCGTGTGACGGCCCGCTGGTGCTGGGACCGCTTGAAAAACCGCCACCGGCAAGACCCCGCCATCGCCATCATTGGTTACGGCAAATTGGGTGGCAAAGAGTTGGGCTATGGCAGCGATCTGGACATCGTGTTTGTGTACGACGACGAAGACGAGCGCGCTCAAGAAATTTACGCCGCGTATGTTCGCAAAATCATCAATTGGATGACGGTGAAGACCGCCGACGGAGATTTGTACGAGATCGATACTGCGCTTCGCCCCAATGGCAACTCGGGCTTGCTTGTCACCCGCTTTGAAGCCTATGCCGATTACCAGCAACAACGCGGCAGCAACACCGCCTGGACTTGGGAACATCAGGCCATGACCCGTGCCCGCTTTGTCATGGGCCTGCCAAGTTTGGCACCCCGCTTTGACGCCGTGCGCCACGCCGTCATCAGCGCCCCAAGAGACGCGGCGAGTCTGAAGGCCGAGATTGTGGCCATGCGCGAGCGGGTGCGGCAGGGCCACCCGGTCAAGGCGGACCGTTTTGACGTGAAGCACAGTCCGGGTGGCATGGTGGACGCCGAGTTTGCCGTTCAATACCTGGTGCTGCTGCACACCGCTGCCCACCCGGAGCTATCGGACAACGTGGGCAATATTGCTTTGCTGCAACGGGCTGAAAAAGCAGGCTTGTTGCCACCAGGATCGGGCGAGTCGTCTGCCAACGCTTACCGGGAAATGCGCCGGGTGCAGCACCATGCCCGTTTGAACGAAGAGCCTACTGATGTACCTGTTGATGCGATGGCCTTACAGCGTGATGCGGTGCTGGCGTTGTGGCGCTGTGTGATGGTCTAAAGCCGAAAATCACCCGCTGACTTCAGCGCAAATTTGCACAGGATCATTTTCCCGATCAAAGCCCATGAACAAGAACTTTTTGATCCCTGCCCTCTTGTGCGGCATGGTGTTGTCCGCCAGCGCTTCAGCGCAAGACAAAGCGCAGCCGGTCTCTGCTGCCAAGCCCTCTTTGACTGTGACGCTGGTGTCGCCTCAAATGGGCTTGCTGCCTCAAAAAATCAGCGCCAACGGCAGTCTGGCTGCCTGGCAAGAGGCCGTCATCGGTGCAGAAACCAATGGCTTGAAGATCACCGAAGTGCGGGTCAACGTGGGCGACCGTGTGCAGCGTGGAGATGTGTTGGCCGTCCTGCAGTCCGACACTTTGCGCGCCGAGCTGGCGCAGGCCGAAGCCGCTTTGGCCGAAGCCATGGCCAGCGCGCAAGAAGCCAAAGCCCAATCCGACCGGGCCCGCAGCTTGCAGCAGCAGGGCTTTTTCAGCAATGCGCAGTTGAGTCAGACTCTGGCTGCCGATGCGTCGGCGCAGGCGCGTGTCCAGTCGGCCCGTGCCATGGTGCAACTGCAAACCGTCCGTTTGTCGCAAACCCAGGTGCGTGCGCCCGATGCGGGTGTGATTTCGGCAAGGCAAGCCACTGTGGGCAGCGTGGTGGGCGCGGGCACCGAGTTGTTTCGCCTGATCCGTCAGGGTCGCATTGAGTGGCGTGCCGAAGTGACCGCCGCCGAAATTGGCCGCATTCTAGTGGGGGCGCCTGTGCAGGTTTTGGCTGCCAGCGGCCAGCAGCTCCAGGGCAAGGTGCGCATGGTCGCACCTTCAGTGGACGCGCAAACCCGCAACGCCATCGTTTATGTGGATTTGCCTTCCGCTGTGGGCAGCGCCCGTGCAGGCATGTTCGCCCAAGGCGAGATCGCGTTGGGCCAAAGCCAAGCCCTCACCGTGCCACAAACGGCGGTGGTGGTGCGTGACGGTTTCAGTTATGTCTACACCGTGGGGGCCGACCAAAAGGTCAGCCAACTCAAGGTGCAAACTGGACGCCAAAGCGCGGGTCGCGTGGAAGTGACCAGTGGTCTGAAAGCTGAAGCTCGCGTGGTGGCCAGTGGCGGTGCATTCTTGAACCACGGCGACACGGTGCGTGTGGTCGACGCGCCCGCCGCTCAAGCTGCTCCCGCCAACAAGTAAAGGGACGCCATGCTCAACGTCTCTTCGTGGTCGATTCGCAACCCGATTCCGGCCGTCATGTTGTTTGTGCTGCTGACGGTGGCAGGCTTCATTGCCTTTGGGTCCATGAAAGTGCAAAACTTTCCTGATCTGGATGTGCCCACCATCAGTGTTACAGCCAGCTTGCCGGGTGTAGCGCCCTCGCAGCTCGAAACCGATGTGGCCCGCAAGCTCGAAAACGCGCTGGCCCCGCTGCAGGGCTTGAAGCACATCACCACCAAGGTGCAAGACGGTGTGGTATCGATCACCGCAGAGTTCCGTATGGAAAAGCCCAGTCAAGAAGCGGTGGACGACGTGCGCTCAGCCATTCAGGGCGTGCGGGCCGATTTGCCCGGTGACCTGCGCGACCCGGTGGTACAAAAACTCAACCTGGCCGGTACGCCCGTGTTGGCCTACACCGTGCGATCTGAGCGCATGGACGACGAGGCCTTGTCTTGGTTGGTCGATAAAGAGATCACCCGCAAGCTCTTGTCGCTGCGTGGTGTGGGTGCCGTCAACCGTGTGGGCGGTGTGACACGCGAGGTGCGTGTCGCGCTCGATGTGAACCGCTTGCAATCGCTGGGCATCACGGCGGCCGAGGTGTCACGTCAGCTCAAACAGGTGCAGCAGGAAGGCTCGGGCGGCCGCATGGAGTTGGGTGCGGGCGAGCAGCCCGTGCGCACGCTGGCCACCGTCAAATCGGCGCAAGAGGTCGGTCAGATCGAGTTGTTCACATCGCGTGGTGGGCGTGTTCGCTTGGACCAAGTGGCCACGGTGAGCGACACACTGGCCGATGCGCGATCTGCCGCGGCACTCGATGGCAAGCCTGTGGTGGGGTTTGAGGTGGTGCGCAGCCGGGGTGAGAGTGAAGTTGCCGTAGGACGCCTGGTGCGCCAGGCGCTGGCCGAGTACCGTCTGCAAAACCCTGACATCGAGATCACCGAGGCCTTTGACTTTGTGACTCCTGTTGAAGAGGAGTATCAAGGCTCATTGGTCTTGCTGTACGAAGGCGCGATTTTGGCGGTGCTGGTGGTGTGGCTGTTTTTGCGCGATTGGCGGGCTACCTTTGTCTCGGCGGTGGCGCTGCCGCTGTCGGTCATCCCGGCCTTCATCGGCATGGCGTATCTGGGTTTTTCCATCAACGTGGTGACCTTGCTGGCCCTGTCGCTGGTGATTGGCGTGCTGGTGGACGACGCGATTGTGGAGGTGGAAAACATCGTGCGCCATTTGCGCATGGGCAAGTCGCCCTATCAGGCGGCGATGGAAGCTGCCGACGAGATTGGCCTGGCCGTGATCGCCACCACCTTCACCTTGATCGCGGTGTTTTTGCCCACCGCCTTCATGAGCGGTATTCCGGGTAAATTCTTCAAGCAATTTGGCTGGACCGCGTCGCTCGCGGTGTTCGCCTCGCTGGTGGTGGCGCGTGTGCTCACGCCCATGATGGCGGCGTACATCCTCAAACCCATCGTTACCGCCGAGAAAGAACCCGGCTGGCTCAAGCGCTACATGATTTGGGCCACTTGGTGCATGCGGCATCGCCTGGTCACCATGGTGTTGGCCACGCTGTTTTTCATTGGCTCCATCATGCTGGTGCCAATGCTGCCCAAGGGGTTCATCCCGCCCGACGACAACTCCCAAACCCAGGTGTATGTGGAGTTGCCCCCCGGCTCGACCCTGGCCCAAACCCAGGCCAGTGCCGAACACGCTCGCACGCTCTTGATGACAGTGAACGACGTGAAAAGCGTCTACACCACCATCGGTGGTGGCAGCGCGGGCTCCGACCCGTTTGCCGGTGGCGGTGCGGCCGAAGTGCGCAAAGCTACACTCACCATCCAGTTGACCGAACGTGGCCAGCGCCCGCGCAAGCAGGCGATTGAAAACGACATCCGCAGCGTGCTGCAGCAACTGCCGGGTGTGCGCACCAAGGTCGGCCTGGGTGGCTCGGGCGAGAAATACGTGCTGGTGCTCACGGGTGAAGACCCTCAGGCCCTGCAAACCGCGGCCATGGCCGTCGAGCGTGACCTGCGCACCATTTCAGGCTTGGGCTCCATCGCATCGACGGCCAGCCTGGTGCGCCCCGAAATCGCGGTGCGCCCCGACTTTGCCAAAGCCGCCGATTTGGGCGTGACCAGCGCAGCCATCAGCGACACCTTGCGCGTGGCCACGCTGGGTGACTATGACGCAGCCTTGCCCAAGCTCAACTTGTCCGAGCGGCAAGTGCCCATCGTCGTCAAGCTGGGCAACGACGCCCGGCAAGATCTGGCCACGCTGGAGCGATTGATGGTGCCTGGCAGTCGTGGCCCCGTCATGCTCGGCCAGGTCGCCAGCATCGAGGTGGCAGGAGGCCCGGCGGTGATTGACCGTTATGACCGCCAGCGCAACATCAATTTCGAGATCGAGTTGTCGGGCATGCCGCTGGGCGATGTGACGCAAGCGGTGCAACAACTGCCCGCGCTGCAAAGCCTGCCGCCGGGTGTGAAGGTGGTGGAGGTGGGCGACGCCGAAGTCATGGCCGAACTGTTTGCCAGCTTCGGTCTGGCCATGATGATTGGCGTGCTGTGCATCTACATCGTGTTGGTGCTGCTGTTCAAGGGCTTCTTGCACCCCATCACTATTTTGGCGGCGCTGCCCTTGTCTTTGGGCGGTGCTTTTGTGGGCTTGTTGATTGCACAAAAGAGCTTCTCCATGCCTTCGCTGATCGGTCTGATCATGCTCATGGGCATTGCGACCAAGAACTCCATCTTGCTGGTTGAATACGCCATCGAAGCGCGGCGCGGCAAACCTGCCACCGACGGCCAGCCCGCCGTGCCAGGTATGAACCGTTGGGACGCGCTCATGGACGCTTGCCACAAGCGTGCACGCCCCGTTGTCATGACCACCATCGCCATGGGCGCCGGCATGCTGCCCATTGCCGTGGGGTGGGGCGCTGCCGACGCGAGCTTCCGCTCACCCATGGCCATTGCCGTGATTGGTGGCTTGCTCACCAGTACGGTGCTCAGCCTGCTGGTGATCCCGGTGGTGTTCACCTATCTGGACGATTTGGGCCAATGGTCTGGCAGGATGTTTCATAAACTGACACAAACAAGGAGCAAAGCATGAGTAACAAAGTCGCGATGGTGGTGGGCGGTGGCAGTGGCATGGGCGCGGCTGCGGCCCGCAAGCTGGCACAAGATGGCTTTCAGGTGGCCATCATGTCCTCGTCTGGCAAGGGCGAGGCGCTGGGCCTTGAATTGGGTGGCTTGGGGTTGACCGGCTCGAACCAGTCGAGCGAAGACCTGCAAAAACTGGTTGATCAAACCATGGCGCGCTGGGGGCGCATTGACGTTTTGGTCAACAGCGCAGGCCACGGCCCCAAAGGCCCGTTGCTCGAGTTGAGCGACACGCAATGGCACTTGGGCTTGGACATGTATTTCATGAACGTGGTGCGTGCCGTGCGGCTGGTGGCGCCCATCATGGTCCAGCAAAAAGCGGGGTCCATCGTCAACATCTCGACCGCCTGGGTGGTCGAGCCCAGCGCGATGTTCCCGACTTCGGCAGTGGCGCGTGCAGGCCTGGCTGCATTCACCAAGCTGTTTGCCGATGAGCATGCGGTGCACCAGGTGCGCATGAACAATGTGCTGCCCGGCTGGATCGACAGCCTTCCCGCGCAGGAACAGCGCCGCCAAAGTGTGCCCATGCAACGCTATGGCACCAGCGAAGAAGTGGCAGCCACCATCGCCTTTTTGGCCTCTGAGGGTGCCGCTTACATCACGGGCCAGAGCCTGCGCATCGATGGCGGGTTGATGCGTTCGGTTTGATACACCTGAACGCGCACCTCGACTGCTCAGTCAAGGATTGCAGAAATCACACCGGGCGGGATCAGCCCAAGGCTGGGTATGGACGGCCCTTTGTTCTTCGTGGCCACATTGTTTGCAGCTCCATATTTCGGCTTTGGGCAAACGGGTCAAGCTGCCGCAGTCGCGGCAGGGCAAGCCCGGAATCTGCTGGCTGAGCCAGTAACCCGGGGTGGCGCAACTTGGGCATGCCGAAAGCAATTTTTGAATCAGGTCCTCGGTGGCCTTGAGGATGGTTTTTTGGCGTGTTGGATTGCTGAAAGCGCGTAAATCATTTTCGACAAACACCGCACCATGGGCCGATTTGGCCTGGGCCAGATGAAAGGACTTCAGCAGTGTCTCGTGATCGCGAATGCCTTTGTCCACGTCGGGGTGATCGGGGTGTTCAGGTCGCAGCACCAGGTGGTGCTCTGGAAAACCAGCCTCTGTGGCAAAGCGCTCCAGCTCTTGGGGGCTGTTCACGATCCTGTGCAGACTTCGGGCGGGTCCGTGTGCAAAGCCGGTCACTTCAAGCCCGGACAAGCGATCAACCCACAACACGACTTCGGTATTCCAGGGCATGAAGGCCCCAAACGGGTCAGGACCAAATGAACCTTCGCTGGCCATGCCCACGGATGCACCTGTCAGTGCCATCCCGATGCTGGCTTTTTTTCTGGCCGCATCGAGTTGGGAGCCGGCTCTCGTCAGTTCACGCGTGAAAGTCCCCAGCTGGTCGGTGTCATACCCATCGGTGTGAACCAGTTGGCAGCCCAGGGCCGATTCAATCGGTCCGCGCACCAAGTCCTGTTTGCCATGTTGCGTCAACAGCGAGACTTGGCGACCTTGATAAAAGAAGGGCGGTGCTGTGTTCATGCCAGCACCGCTTGCGCCACCGCCAGATAGACCGGGATGCCGAGCACGATGTTCAGCGGAAAAGTCAAACCCAGGCTCAGTCCGAAATACAGCGCGGGTTTGGCTTCGGGCAATGCGGTGCGCAGCACGGCGGGCACCGCAATGTAGGAAGCGCTGGCGGCCAGTACCATGAGCAAAGCCCCATCGCCTGCACTCAGTTGCAGTGTGTACGCCAGACCCAGTGCCAACGCCGCATGAAACATGGGCCCGAGAATGGCATAGGCGATCAGCACCGGCGATTGGCCTTTGACCTGCGGCAGATTGCGCGCGGCCATCAAACCCATGTCGAGCAGGAAGAAGGCCAGCATGCCTTTGAAGAGGTCCACCGAGAAGGGGGCCATCGCGTCCTTGCCGGCTTCGCCTGTGACCAGCCCGATCACCATGGCCCCGAGCAGCAGCAATTGCGCGCCATCGGTGAAGGATTCGTGCAGGATCTTACCCACTGACGCACCATGAGGTACGGCGTGCCCTCCCACTGTAGATGCACCACCCGCTTGCGCCAACTCACCCGAGGCATTCTTTTGTCGCATCGAGTTGGCCAACACCACTGCCAGGATGATGGCGGGTGACTCCATCAAGGCCATGGCGGCAGCCATGTGGCCGCCATAAGGTACGCCTTGGTTTTCCAGGGTTTGCACTGCCGTGACAAAGGTCACGGCGCTCACCGAACCATATGTGGCCGCTACTGCGGCAGCGTCAAAGCCGGACACAAAACGGCTCAGTACAGCGTATCCGATCAGGGGGATGACGATGGCCAGCGCGATTGCGGCCGCCAGGCTGATGCCGACGTTGACCGTCAGGCCCGATTGCGACAGCGCAAAACCGCCCTTGAGGCCCAGGGCCATCAGCAGGTAGAGCGAGAGGAAGCGGGAGATCGCGGGTGGGATTTCGAGGTTGGATTTGACGGTGCCCGCCAGAACGCCAAAGATGAAAAAGAGGATGGCGGGGTCGATCAGATTTTGCATGGAGAGTTCCTTGCAGCGATCATAAAAATTTCCGCATCGAATGTAAAATCGATTCTCATGGCACTGAATATAGATAAATATCTATGAACGTTACCTTCAGACAATTGCGCCTGTTTTTGGCTTTGGCCGAAACTGGCAGCGTGAGTGCAGCGGCCAAGGTGATGCATGTCACCCAACCCACGGCCTCGATGCAACTCAAGGACATGGCCACGGCCGTGGGTTTACCGCTGTTTGAGGTGGTCGGCAAACGCATTTACCTGACCGAGGTGGGCCAGGAACTGGCACAGACCGCTCGCACGGTGGCCCAGACCTGGGATGCGTTTGAGCAAAACGTGGACGCAGCCAAGGGCTTGTCGCGAGGCAAGCTGCGCGTGGCGGTGGTCAGTACTGCCAAGTACTTCATGCCGCACCTCATTGGCAGCTTTTGCAAACAACATCCCGCCATTGATGTGTCACTCGAAATCCTCAATCGCGACGGCGTGGTGCAACGCTTGCGCGACAATCTGGACGATCTGTACATCATGTCCATGCCGCCCAAAGACATGGATTTGGGGGATGAGTCCTTCATGCCTAATCCGATCGTGGTGATTGCCTCCACCTCGGATCCACTGGCCAAACGCAGTGCGGTGCCTTTGCAGGAGCTGGCTCAGCGCCGCTTCATTTTTCGCGAAAAAGGTTCGGGCACGCGCATGGCGGGTGACCAATTTTTCCGCAAGATGAAGTTCCGCCCCGATGTGCGCCTGGAGGTGGGCAGCAACGAGGCCATCAAGGAATCTGTGGCCGGAGGCTTGGGTGTGGGCGTGGTCTCACGCCACGCCTTGCACGGGCAGCAAAAGGAAAACGGCGTCAGGGTGATCGATGTGCAAGGTTTCCCGCTGCCCTCGGCCTGGCACATTGTTTACCCGGCCGGCAAAAAGCTGTCACCCCTGGCGCTGGCATTCAAGCAGCATGTCCTCCAGCAGATCAGCCGGCGCAAATAATTTTTCAGGGCTCACACACCATCCAGCCCTTGCCGTGTCGCTTTCGCCTGCGCCCTGATCTGTGCCTTGTCTTCCTCGCTCATCCGACCCACATGTTTGACCATGAGCGCGGTACGCGGGTTGCCCGCAAAGTCCTCTTCATGCCGGATCAGGAAATCCCAATACAGCGTGGTCATGGGGCAGGCATCGGGGCCGGTGCGTTGCTCGGGCTTGTAGCGGCAGCCCTTGCAGTAGTTGCTCATGCGGCTGATGTACTGACCGCTGGCCACATAGGGCTTGCTGGTGAAGCGCCCGCCGTTGGCGTGCAGGGCCATCCCTAAGGTGTTGGGCGTTTCCACCCATTCCACCGCGTCCACATACATGGCCCGGTACCAAGCGCTGACCTGCGGAGGTGACAAACCTGCCAGCACCGCAAATTGCCCGGTGACCATGAGCCGCTGGATGTGGTGTGCATAACCGTGCTGCAGGCTTTGGCCAATGGTGGCTTGCATGCAGGCCATGCCGGTTTGGCCCGTCCAATACCAGGTGGGTAAATCGCGGGAGTGGCCGTAGTGGTTGGCTTCGGCCAGGTGCGGCATGTCCAGCCAGTAAACGCCTCGGATGAACTCGCGCCAGCCCAGCACCTGTCGGATGAAGCCCTCCACGCTGGACAAGGGCAGACCGCGTGCGTGGTAAGCCTCTTCGGCTGCCGCAATCACTTCGCGAGGATGCAGCAGGTGCAAATTCAGGCTGCTGCCCAACAGCGCGTGCCAGCCAAAAGGCAGCGTGGTCCACATGGCATCTTGCCAAGCGCCAAAGTTCTCCAGCCGTTGGTCAATGAAGTGCTGCAGTGCCGCCAGGGCGTCTTCGCGGGTCACGGGCCAGCCGAAACCATTCAGGCTGCCCGGATGTTTAGCAAAGCGCGTGTTGACCAGTTCGATCACGTCTTGCGTCACGCGGTCTGGCGCAAAGCGAGCCGGTGGCGGCACGGTGCCGGGGCCTTTGGCGCCAAAGCCTTTTCGGTTGTCGGCGTCGAAGTTCCATTGCCCGCCAACAGGCTCTTTGCCAGCCATCAACACGCCATGGCGTTTGCGCATCTCGCGGTAGAAGAACTCCATGCGCAGTTCTTTCTTGTCGCCCGCCCACTTGGCAAATTCGGCGCGGCTGCACATGAAGTGCGTGTCGTTCACCCAGCGCAGCGGCACTTGGGCTTGTGCGGCAGCCTCTTCGATCAGCCTTTCCATGCGCCAGGCCCCGGCTTCCAACACCACCAGGCTATGGGGCCTAAGGCTGAGCAAGGCCTGCCCCAGTCGCCCCGAAAAGTCGCTCGGCAGGTTTTCATCGTCCAGCCGCATATAAGTACATGACCAGCGTCGGCGGTGCGCTTCGTTGGCAAAGTGGCGCATGCCCGACAAAAACAGCGCGATGCGGGCGCGGTGGTTCCAGACCTCGGTGGCTTCGCTGTCGGCTTCGATCATCAAAAGCCGGTCTTGCGCCGGATCAAAGCCTTCCAGTGCCGGGCTGTCCCAGCCGAGCTGATCGCCCAGCACCAAGACCAAGTGGCGGGTCATGTCGGGGCCTTCTTCGCTGATCCCATGCCGGAAGGCGCTCTGGATTTGTCGGCACGGCAGCGGTCGCTGCAATACAAAACGCTGTCCCAATTCTTGGCCCAGCTTTTGCGCCACACCATGACGCGGCCACAAACCGTGCACGGCTTTTGCGGCAAGCTTTGCTTGTTTCCTTTAAATCCGGGGGTTTTCGGCATGCTTTACTTACAAGAAGACGGTCAAGCGTGACAATCAGATCAAACGAGTTTAAACTGATCAGTCACAAAATAGATTTTAAAGTGCAAATGAACCACTCTTGGGTAAAACAATGGGGCACCACCATGCTGATGGCCTTCATCGCCGCAGCTTTGAGCCTGGGGCTGGAATCAGCACAAGCCAGCCCACAAATGAATTCACAAGCGGTGTCCTGCCCAGCCATCCTGAACCACACTTTTGACCGGTTGCAGGATGAAAAGCCGCAATCGCTGTGCCAATATGCCGGCAAAGTGGTGCTGGTGGTCAACACCGCCAGTTTTTGTGGTTTCACCTCACAATACAAAGGTCTGGAGGCGCTGAACACGAAATACAAAGACCAGGGCCTGGTGGTCCTGGGCTTTCCGTCTAACGACTTTTCTCAGGAAAAAGGCAGCAACAAAGACATTGCCGAGTTCTGCGAAAGCACGTTTGGTGTGAAGTTCCCCATGTTCACCAAAACCCACGTCACGGGAGAGGCCGCCGCACCCTTCTTCAAACAGTTGATGACGCAAACGGGTCAAAGACCTCGCTGGAACTTCCACAAATACCTGATCGGTCGTGACGGCAAGGTCGTCGACCAATACAGCAGCATGACCGGACCTGAAAGCAAGACGCTGGTCTCGGCCATCGACAAGGCGCTGAAAGCCAAACCATGAGCCGCCAAATGAAACTGGCCATTGTGGGCTCGGGCATTTCCGGGTTGGCGGTGGCGCACACGCTCCAAAGCCATGCCGACATCACCGTCTTTGAGGCAGGCGATTATTTTGGCGGCCACACCCACACGGTGGACATCACGCTGTCGACCCCGCAAGGTCTCATCACGCACGGTGTGGACACGGGTTTTTTGGTGTTCAATGAGCGCACCTACCCCAATCTGATCAACCTGTTTGCCGAACTGAAGGTCGAAACCGCGCCGTCGGACATGTCGTTTTCGGTCAAGGTGCCGGGCGCGCTGAATGGCAAAACCCTGGAATGGAGCGGCACCGACCTCAACAGTGTGTTTGCGCAGCGCACTAACCTGGTCAATCCACGGTTTTGGCGCATGTTGCTGGACGTGATGCGCTTTAACGCGCTGTGCACCCGCATCGCCAAGGCCCAGCGCGAAACAGAGCTTCAGCAGCCGCTGGGCGATTTCTTGCGTACGCACAAGTTCAGCGAGGCTTTTCGCGACTGGTATTTCTTGCCCATGCTCGGCTGCATCTGGAGTTGCCCAACCGACCAGATGCTGCAGTTTCCGGTGGCCACCATGATCCGGTTTTGCCACAACCACGGCTTGATCCAGGTGACCAACCGTCCGCAGTGGTACAGCGTGGTGGGCGGTGCGCGCCATTACGTCGAAAAAATTCTGGCGGGCGTGCACGACAAGCGCTTGAGCACCCCGGTGCGACTGATCGAGCGTGACGAGCAAGGCGTGCGCATCATCACCGACGGGCATGCCGAGCGCTTTGACGAAGTGGTGATCGCCACCCACACTGACCAAGCTTTGGGCTTGCTGCGCGAGCCTTCTGGCGACGAGCGCAGCGTGCTGGGTGCGATCCGCTACCAGGACAACCGGGCCGTGTTGCATACCGATGCCAGCGTTCTGCCTGCGAATCCCAAGACATGGGCCGCCTGGAACTACGAGCGCGCGGCCAGTACCGAGCGCGAATCCGCACGCGTGTGTCTGCATTACCTGCTCAACCGCTTGCAACGCATCCCGTTTGCTCAGCCGGTGGTGGTGTCGCTCAACCCGCTGCAGCCCATCGATCCGGCCACCATCCTGGGCGAGTACGAGTACGCGCATCCGGTGTTTGACCTCAAAGCCATCGACGCGCAAAAGCGCGTGCCTTTGCTGCAAGGCCAACGTCATACTTGGTATGCCGGGGCCTGGACGGGTTATGGCTTTCATGAAGACGGCCTCAAGTCGGGCCTGCAAGTGGGCCGCGCCTTGCTCAAGCAAATCCACGAGCAAGGCAGCCACAAGGAAAAGCTGGCCGCATGACCCAAGCCACTGCGCTCATCGGTTGGGGCCAGGTGCGCCACACGCGGCATCGCCCGGCGCACCATGCATTTGTCTACCCGACCGCATTTTTGATGCTCCCGATGCGCCGTTTGCAAGCCGGTCAATGCACCACCCCACTGGCCATCAACCGCCGCGGCTGGTTTGCGTTCCATGACGCCGACCATGGCGATGGCCGTCCTGCAGAAAAGGGCGGTGCGCTGGCTTGGCTTGATGAATTGTTGAGCAAAGAAGGCATCCAGGGCGCCACCGGCGAAGTCTGGTTGCAGGCCTTTCCCCGCGTGCTGGGCCATGCCTTCAAACCCGTGAGCTTTTGGTATGCACATCGCCACGATGGCTCCTTGGCCGCCATTGTGGCCGAGGTGAACAACACCTTTGGCGAGAGGCATTGCTACCTTTTGCCCGAACCGCAATACGGCCACACCCTGCTGGCTCACAAGGTATTCCATGTCTCGCCCTTTTGCGATGTGCAAGGCGAATACCGTTTCCGTTTCATGCGCACGCAGCACCAGGGTCAAGACCGCATCGTGGCCCGTGTGGACCATGCCGACGCCGATGGCCCCCTGATCGACACCAGCTGGAGCGGCGTGCTGGAGCCCGCCACCGTCGCTGCCGTGCGTCGCGTGATGTGGCGCTTCCCTTTGCTGACCATGGGGGTGGTGGCGCGCATTCACTGGCATGCACTGCTGCTGTGGTTGAAAAAAGTGCCGTTCTGGCGCAAGCCCGAGCCGCCCCGTGAATTTGTGACCCGATGAACATTGCAGCCCACCGGAACTCAATACATGAAAACCATTGAACACACCACCGCCTTGGGTGCCTCCGGCACTGCAGCCCCTACAGCTGAAAGCCGTTTGCCCAAAGCGGCCGCACGCTTGCTCGGCTTGTTGACCCGATTGAAAATCGGCACACTCACCCTGCATGCACCCGATGGCAACCACCAGGTGTTCGGCACGCATGCGGCGCCCTTTGCCGCGCTGCACATCCACCGCTGGGAAGTGTGTGCCGAGGTGCTCAAATCGGGTGACATCGGCTTTGCCGAGGGTTATATGGCGGGTGATTGGGACACCCCCGATCTGGCCGCTTTGCTGCGCCTGTTGATCGCCAACCGCACGCAGATTGAGGGTGCGATTTACGGCCATTGGCTCGGGCGTCTGGCTTACCGCATCAAGCACTTGCTCAACCGCAACAACCGCATCAACAGCCGTAAAAACATTCACGCGCATTACGACTTGGGCAATGCTTTTTATGAGCTGTGGCTCGACGGTACGATGAATTACTCGTCGGCCTGGTTCGAAGGCGACAAAACCAAGCCGATGGCCGATGCCCAAAAAGCCAAAGTGCGACGCGCCTTGCGCATGGTGAATGTCCAGCAGGGTGACCGGGTGCTGGAAATTGGCTGCGGCTGGGGCGCTTTGGCCGAGGCGGCGACCACCGAGTTTGGGGCGCATATCACGGGTGTGACCTTGTCCACCGAGCAGCTGGCTTTTGCCAATGCCCGGATGCAATTGCACGGCGTTCAGCAAAAAGCGGATTTGCGCCTGCAAGACTACCGCGACATCAGCGATGGGCCTTACGACGCTGTGTGCTCAATCGAAATGATCGAAGCGGTGGGTCAGGAATACTGGCCCACTTACTTTCAAACCATCAACCGCATGCTCAAGCCGGGTGGCCGTGCGTGCGTGCAGAGCATCACGATTGACGACCGGTTTTTTGAGAGGTACTTGCAATCGACCGACTTCATTCAGCAGTACATTTTTCCAGGGGGATGCTTGCCCAGTCCTGGCGAGTTCCGCAAACAGGCGCAAGCGGCCGGTCTGCAGGTGGTGGATGAGCTCAATTTTGGCCCCGACTACGCCGAGACGCTGCGCCGCTGGCGCGAGAGCTTCATGGCGCAATTGGACACGGTTCGGACGTTGAAGTTTGACGACCGCTTCATCCGCTTGTGGGAGTTCTATCTGGCCTATTGTGAAGCTGCCTTTGACGAGGCCAGCATCGACGTGATCCAGTTCACCTTGGCCAAACCGGGCTGATGCGCATGGTCACGCTGCCGAAAACGATCCGTGTATCCCGACTTCAGCCGGTGAGCTGGCAGGTGGCTTGCTGTGTTTTGTTTTTTGGGGGGATGCTGGGTGCGGTGCAAGCGCAAAGCTCCACAGTGGCCAGCCCCAATGCGGCCTACTCACGTCCTGAGGTGATGGGCTTGGGCGGCGTGATGTCGACCGCGCCTGTGCGCTTGCGGGTTTGGGGTTTCGAGGTGTACGACGCCCGCTTGTGGACACCTCAGGGATTCAGGCACAGTCAATACACGCAGTTTCCGTTTGCACTGGAGCTGCAGTACCTGCGTCGCCTCGAAGGTGCGTCGATTGCCAGCCGCTCGATCGACGAAATGCGGCGCGTGGGCAGCTTCAGCGAAGCCCAGGCCCAGAACTGGCTGGCTGCCATGCGCGATTTGTTCCCCAATGTGAGCAAAGGCGAGCGCATCACGGGGATCAACTTGCCGGGCGTTGGTGCTGAGTTCTGGGTCAACGGCCAACGTGTGGGTTTGATCAAGGATGTGGCGTTTGCACGCTTGTTTTTTGGCATTTGGCTTGATGAACGCACGTCTGAGCCTAAGATGCGCGCCCAGTTGCTGCAAGGCCTGCAGCCATGAACGCTGCGACAGCCCTGACACCAGTGCCTGTGCCGAGCAAGACTTTTGCGGCTTACGGCCTGCTCGGCTTGCCCCTGGCCTTTGTGGCCTTGCCGGTGTATGTGCATCTGCCCAATTTTTATGCCCAGCAATACGGCGTGCCGTTGGCGGCTCTGGGCGTTGTCCTCTTGCTCAGCCGCAGCATTGATGCGGTGGTAGATCCGTGGTTGGGGCGTTGGGGCGACCGGTTGTACCGCCATTCTTGGCGTGCGGTGTGGCTGGCGGCGCTGCTGTTGGCCTTGGCCGTTGCGTTGGGATTTGCAGCTTTGTTCTTTCCACCCGCGGCCGCCATGTCGGCTGCAGGTTTGCTGGTATGGGTGGGCTGTGCCCTGACGCTCAGCCATCTCGCATACAGTGGGCTGGGCATCTTGCACCAGGCTTGGGCCGCGCGTCAGGGCGGCGGCGGCATCACGCAAAGCCGCTGGGTGGCGTGGCGTGAAGGCTTTGCCCTGATGGGTGTCTTGCTGGCTTCGGCCTTGCCCGCACTGTGGGGCTGGGCGTTGACCACGGCTTTGCTGGTTTTCATGCTCGCGTTTGGCTTGTTCAGTTGGCAGCGGGTGGCACGCAGCGATGTGGCATCGGATGTGGCTGTGGTGTCAGGCCATGAGGTCGGTGGCCTCTGGCAGCCTTGGAAGCACGTGGGTTTTCGCCGCCTGTTGATGGTCTTCATGCTCAACGGACTGGCCAGTGCCGTGCCTGCTACGCTGGTGCTGTTTTTTGTTCAAGACTTGTTGCAGGCGCCCAAGTCCATGGAGCCGTTGTTTTTGGGTTTGTACTTTGCAGCAGGTGCTTTGTCGTTTCCATTGTGGCTGAAGGTGATTGACCGCATCGGGCTGCTGCGCACCTGGGCCACAGGCATGGCTTTGTCGGTGTTGGCCTTTGTCAGCGTGGTCACGTTGGGCGCGGGCGACACCACGGGCTTTTTGCTGGTGTGTGCCTTGTCGGGCATGGCGCTGGGCGCCGACCTCACGGTACCTGGCGCTTTGCTCAACCAACTGATTGACCGCTGCGGTGAGCGGGGCCGTACAGACGGAGCCTTCATGGGCTGGTGGAATCTGGCCACCAAACTCAATCTGGCGCTGGCCGCCGGACTGTCATTGCCTTTGCTGAGCCTGTGGGGTTACGTCCCGGGTCAACAAGACGCCGATGCCGTTTTGGCATTGAGCCTGGCTTACGGCTTGCTGCCTTGCGTGCTCAAGCTGCTCGCAGGCGTGGCTTTGTATGCGGCCTTGATGCGTCAGCCTGAATTGATTTCGGGGCCCGCAAGGGTCCAGCCTTCGGCATGAAGCCGCTTTGACACTCGACATTGGGAGCACACCATGCGCCACCAAAACGCCATGATTCACCGCCGCACCGCCCTCACCCGCTTGGCCGTAATGCCTGCGGTGGCCGCAACGCCTTTTCTGGCCAGCTGCGCCGGGCCTCAGGTGCAAAACTACGCGCAAGAAAAACCGCAGCTGGACCTGCGCACATATTTCAACGGCAGCATCGACGCCTGGGGGGTATTTACCGACCGCAGTGGTCAGGTTGTCAAACGCTTCACCGTGGTCATGGATTGCAGCTGGAGCGGTGACGAGGGGGTTCTGGACGAGGCCTTTGTTTACTCGGATGGCACCAAAGAGCGCCGCATTTGGAAGCTCAAAGCCGGCCCCAATGGCCGCTATACCGGTCGCGCCGACGATGTGGTGGGCGAGGCCTCAGGCCAAGTCAGCGGTAACGCGTTCCGCTGGGGTTACACGCTGGCCTTGCCTGTGGACGGTCGCGTTTGGCACGTCCAGTTCGACGACTGGATGTACCTGATGGATGACCGCGTCATGCTGAACAAAGCCACCATGAGCAAGTGGGGCGTGAAGCTGGGAGAGGTCACCTTGTCCTTCACCCGCCGCACGCCTTTGGCGGCCAAGCCGGGGTGATGCGCATGAAACCCAATACGTCGCATGCAGCGCTCTCAGCAGGCATGGCCATACCCAAAGTCGGGCCGCAAACCTCGGACGCTGCGACAATGGCTCGTCATGCCCAGGCACAGGCCCGCTCGTGGCTTCAACTGAACGTCCCCATGGCCAATTGGCAGGGCCGCCGGGTTTGGCTGGTTGGGGCTTCGACGGGCATTGGCCTGGCCTGCGCCCAGGCGTTGCGTGCTGCGGGTGCCCAGGTCGTGGTGTCGGCCCGCAACCCGCAAGGCGTGCAGGAGTGGGCCGCGCAGGATGCAGGCGTGCAGTGGCGAGCGCTCGACGTGAGCGACCCGGACCAGGTGCAAGCAACGGCCCGCGCCCTTCAGGCCGACGGTCCGCTCGATCTGGTGGTTTACGCCGCAGGCTACTACCGTGCCCAACGCGCCACAGCCCTGAACTTGGAAGAGTTGCTGCAGCACGACAAGGTCAATTACCAGGGGGCGCTTCGGGTCATCGATGCGGTGCTGCCCGAAATGCTCTCCAGGCAAAGCGGGCACATCAGCCTGCTCAGCAGTGTGGCAGGCTGGCGTGGTCTGCCCAATGGCTTGGCCTATGGCCCGACCAAGGCGGCGCTCACCCACCTGGCCGAAACGCTGTACATGGACCTGCAAGACCAGGGCATTGGCGTGAGCGTGGTGAACCCCGGTTTCGTGGAGACCCCGCTCACAGCGCAAAACCAATTCACCATGCCCGCCCTCATCAGCCCCGAGCAAGCCGCTCGCGAGATGCTCAAAGGCTGGGCACAAGGCCAGTTTGACATCCATTTTCCCAAGCGCTTTACTCTGTGGCTGAAGCTTTTGCGCCTCTTGCCCTACCGCCTGTACTTTCCGCTGGTGCGCAAATTCACCGGCTTGTGACCGCCCCTTGAAAGCGCCCATGGACACCCGACAAGCCACACAAAATGTAGCCACCTTTTTTCAAGATCTGTCGCCGCAAAGCGTGTCCCAACTGCACACGGTCTATGACGCGCAAGCGCGCTTCAAGGACCCCTTCAACGAGGTCCAGGGCCTACCCGAGATCGAGCGGATTTTCAGGCACATGTACGTGGCGCTTGACCAACCGCACTTCGTCGTCACTGGTCAGGTGGTGGATGGCAGTGAGGCTTTTCTGACCTGGGAGTTTCGCTTTCGCTTCAAGCGCTTTGACACCATCACTGTGCAAGCCGTGCGTGGTGCCAGCCATGTCCAGTTCAATGACCAAGGCCTGGTGACCATGCACCGTGATTATTGGGATGCGGCCGAAGAGCTGTATGAAAAATTACCGGTGGTCGGCGGCGTCATGCGTTGGCTCAAAAAACGCGCCAACACTTAAAACTCAAATCCGCCTTGTCTGCGCACGGTCTCGGAGGCCGCACCGGACAGTAGTTGCGCCAACAGTTGCGCTTGCTCAGGGTTTCGTGCATGGGTGCAAATGCCCAGCGTGTAGTCGGTGCTCAGCTCGAACTCGGGGGGCAGCACGCCCACCAGTGCAACGCCTTCGGTGTAATTGATTTCGGTGACCTGAGTGCAGCCGATCAAGCCGCTTTCCTGGCTTTTGGCCATCTCGCCCATGGCGGTTGCGCCGTTGGGGAAGGGGCGGAATTTGCTGCGCAGGCTTTCATCGAGCCCGAGGGCCTTGAGCACGTTCATGAAGTGGATGCCAGCGGTCGCCTTGTCCGGGTCTGGAAAGTAAATGCCTTGCGAGGCGCTCAAGGCCGCGTGAAGCTCGGTTCGGGTTTGGACCCGGGGGAGCGGTGTACCACTTCGCACGGCCACGCCGGTCTTGACCAATCCCAGCGATCGCGCACTGCCCGGGACCACATGTCCCGAAGCAATCAGTTGTTCAATCAGGGGCTTCGTCAAAATCACGACATCGCAAGGCGCACCACTCACCAGTTTGTCGCGCATCATGCCCACCGCGCTGAAGGTGCCGTCGATGCGGTGACCGGTGGTTTGTTCGAATTGGGCTTGAACGGCTTTGACCACTGCTGCGGCTGCGCCGCCACTCAAAACATGCATGTTGTGTTTTCCATTAAGGGGCCGAAGTGGCCGTTGAAACGCTTCAGTCCGGCTTGGCGCCCGAGATTTTGACGATGTTGGCCCATTTGGCAATGTCAGCGTTCAGGTACTGGTCAAATTCGGGCACGGTCATCGACATGGGCACTGCACCCTGCTTTGCCCAGGCGGCTCTGACTTCCGGGTTGTTTACGATTTTGCGCACTTCGGCGTTGAGTTTGTTCACCACATCGGCGGGGGTGCCTTTGGGTGCCATCAGGCCCAGCCAGATGCTGGCTTCAAACCGGGGGACACCGGACTCATGGACGGTCGCTAAATCTGGCAGGTTGCTTGAGCGGGTCAAACCGGTGCTGGCCAAGGCCCGGACCTTTCCATCGCGTGACAAAGTCACCATGGTCGTCTCGGCATCGAACATCACGTCCACCTGTCCACCCACGATGTCTGTGCGTGCGCCTGAGCTGCCTTTGTAGGGCACATGGGTCATGTCGATGCCCGCCATGAATTTGAACAGCTCGCCCGCCATGTGGTAAGGCGTGCCGTTGCCCGATGACGCGTAATTGATCTTGCCGGGCCTGGATTTGGCCAATGCCACCAGTTCAGCCACATTTTTAACAGGCACAGAAGGGTGAGCCACCAACAAGAGCGCGGAATAATTGATGGGGGCGATGCCCACAAAATCACGCATCAATGCAAACGGTTTGGTGGGGATCAAGGATTCGTTCACCGTGTGGGTGTTGGACATCATGAGCAGCGTGTAGCCATCGGCTGCTGATTTGGCCACCAGGTCGGTGCCGATGATGGAACCAGCGCCCGGCTTGTTATCGATCACAAAGGATTGTTTGAGCTCGTCAGTCAAGCGTTGCGCCACAAAGCGGGCGTAGTTGTCGGCGGGGCCGCCTGCGGCAAAAGGCACCACGATTTTTACGGGACGGTTCGGATAGCTCTGTGCATGGGCCAGGCCGCAAGCCAGTGCCAAAGTCAAAGCGCTGTATTTCAGGGTTTTGCTCAAGATGGACATAGGGTGTCTCCGTTAGGTTGTAGTAGGCAGGGAAGGGTCAGGCTCAGAACGCGTCACTCGTGGGGTCAATCGACCTTGCCGATGCGTTTGACCAAGGCGCTCATTTCCTTGGCGTCAGCCTGCACAAAACGCTCGAATTCGGGTGCGTCCTGGTACATGAAGGAGGTGCCTGCAGCCGTCAAGGCACTTACAGCACGGGCGTCTTGTGCCGCAAATCGAGCGGCTTGGCGCAAGCTGTCGACCACAGATGATGGCGTGTCGGCAGGTACAAAAAGACCCGCCCACTGTGAGTATTGGATCGGCACCCCCAATTCCTTGAGGCTCGGGACTTCTGGCAGGCTGGCCAAGCGTCCCTCACCCCAGTGCGCCAGGGCGCGCAAACGGCCAGAGGCGATGTGTTGTTTCACGCTGGCAGGGCCCGTGGAAAGCGCTTCAATTTGCCCGCCCAGCAGAGACAAGACTGCAGGACCTGCACCCGTGTAAGGCACATGCAACATGAAGGTCGAGGTGGCGGCCTTGAGTTGCTCCATCGGTACATGCATGGTGCCGTAGTTGCCGGACGAGCCAAAGCTGATGCGTCCGGGGTTGGTCCTGGCATGAGCGATGAAGTCAGCGTAGGTTTTCCAGGGGCTGTCGGCTCGCACCACCAGCACCGTCGGGTCTGCCGTGAAGCGGGCAATGGGTTTGAGCTGGTTTATTTCATACATGGGGGCGCGCTTGAGGATCTTGTCTGCTTCCGGCAAAACTACCAACGAAGACAAGGACATCAGCACGGTGTAGCCATCGCCTTTGGATTTGGCGACTTGCGCCATGCCGATGCCGCCACCCGCACCGCCCTTGTTTTCCACCACGATGCTTTGCTTGAGGTGGCGTGACATGGCTTCGGCCACAGGACGTCCTACCGTGTCGGCCACGCCACCCGGTGGGAAAGGCACCACCATGGTGATGGGTTTGCTGGGGTAGCTTTGTGCCAAAGCGCTCAGGCCTGTGCAGGCCAATGCGGTGCACAAAGCGATTTGAATCCATGGATGCTTTTTCATGCTCGGTCTCTTTTTCCAGTTTCAGGGCAGGTTAATGCCTTGTCCACTTTGGGCGGCTCAAACAAAACGGTTTTCGATTTGACCTACACCATCGATTTCGACGCGGATCACATCGCCCTTCGTGATGTAGCGCGGTGGGTTCAGACCCATGCCCACGCCAGCCGGTGTGCCGGTGGCAATGATGTCGCCGGGGTAGAGGGTGATGCCTCGTGAAATGGTCTCAATCAGCGTGGGGATGTCGAAAATCATGTTCTCCGTGGGGCCGTCTTGGCGCAACTCGCCGTTCACCCAGCAACGAACACGGGTCTTGCGGCCATCGATTTCATCTGCGGTCACGATCCATGGTCCCATGGGGCAAAAAGTGTCAAACGATTTGCCCATGTCCCATTGCTGGTGGCGCATCTGCACATCGCGGGCGGTCACATCATTGACCACGGTGTAGCCGAACACATGTTTCATGGCATCGGCCTGGTGGATGTTCTTGCCGCCCTGACCAATGATCACGGCCAGCTCGGCTTCGTAGTCGATCTGCTCAGAGACCGCAGCACCGGGCAGCTTGACGTCATCTGTTGGGCCAATCACGCACTCCGGCACTTTGGTGAACACGATGGGCCATGCCTTGGTGTCGGCGTTGCTGTCCTTGAAGACGGAAGCCTGCAGCTCTTTGGCATGCGCATGGTAATTGCGACCTACGCACCACACGTTGCGGCGTGGCACGGGCAGGGGCGATTCGAGTTTGACCGAAGACACGGCCAGTGCTGCACTTGCCAGGTCAGGCAGCGTCAGCCCTGCGACCCACGCTTCAATGATGGGTTGTGCGCCACGCTGGGCCAGTGATTCGCTCAGCGCAAAAGGGGTGACTTGCAGGCCGTCTGCTGAAACCTGGCCGACTTGGCGTTTTCCGTTGTGGACAAATGTGGCAATGCGCAAAACTCTTCTCCTGAGGCGTGTGACTGGCTTGGAAGCGTGACCATGAAAATGGGCTCAAGTGCAACCAATTCAAACCATCATACGGAGTAAGACGGTGTGGTCAAGACACGAACCGGACATTCACTGTGAGGGTTTTTACGGGGTAAGGTGGTCGGTGCATGGGATGTCCACTCCCTAACCAAGGTGATTTTTCGTCGGATTCAGCGGTCCTCAGGCGCATTGGCCCGGAGTTGCAAGGGGATCAATGCAAGAGGTCATCATTGGTATGATTTGGTTTTTCATGCCATCAACTCACACCGTGGACTCTTCTTACCTGTTTCGTGCCACCTTGCTCGACCAGTTGCACAGCGGCCAGTGGCGGGCCGGTGAACGATTGCCCACTGAACGTGAGTTTGGCGAGCAGTACCAGATCAGTCGCAGCAGCGTGCGCAAGGTTCTGGCTGACATGAAGGCGCAAGGATGGATTGCCCAAACCGTGGGCAGCGGGACTTATGTCACGGACAAGGTGGCGGCGGTTGCCATTCCTAACAAAAACACTGTGGCCGACTCTGCCGAGGTCACCTGGCATACCAGTCCTGCCGAGCTCATGGAGGCGCGTATTGCCTTGGAGCCGGCCATCATGGAAATGGTGATTGGCAATGCCACCATGGCCGATTTTGAGCAGATGGACAACTGCTGCGCACGCGCTGAAGCGGCGACCAGTGTGGAAGAGTTCGAGGTATGGGATGGCATGTTCCACGACATCATTGCCCGTGCCGCACACAATGCTTTTGTGGCCCGTTTGTTCAAACTCATGAATCAGGCTCGCGCCCAAGGGGAGTGGGGCATGCTGAAAAAACGTAGCCTCACACCCGAGCGGCGCTTGACGTATCAGTCAGAACACCGCGCTTTGCTGCAAGCCATCAAGTCGCGAGACCCGGTGTTGGCCAAGGCGTTGGCCACCGAACACCTGATGAATGTGCGCCGTAATTTGTTGAATTACTGAAAACGCTTCAGTTTGTCCCTGGCGCCATCAACCAGGCATGGTGTCGATGAAGCTGGAGCGTTGCGACAATTTGTCGTGCAACTTGTGCAGGTTTGGATAAGGTGTGCGCCAGTCGATCTGCGGAAAGCGGAAATCCAGATAAGCCACGGCGCACCCTACGGCGATGTCGGACAAGCTCAGGTGAATACCGGAACAAAATGCTTTGTCGCCCAAACCGGAACTCATGGCTCTCAGGGCGTGCTGGATCTTGTCGAGTTGGCGCTCGATCCAGGCTTGGCTGCGTTGGCTGTCATCGCGCCCAGTCCATACGGCTTCCATTCGCGCCAGCAAGGCAGCATCGAGCAGGCCGTCGGCCAAAGCCTCCCAGGTCTTAACTTCTGCGCGTTCACGTCCTGCCGTTGGAATCAGTTTGCCTACGGGGGATAAGGTATCGAGGTACTCCACAATCACGCGAGAGTCAAACATCGCTTCACCACCTTCCATCACCAAGCAGGGCACCTTGCCCAAAGGGTTCGAAACGTGGATCTGGGTCTGGGCCGACCACACGTCTTCGGTGACGAACTGGTAGTCCAGTTTTTTCTCTGCCATGACGATGCGCACCTTGCGAACATAAGGACTGGTGACGGAACCAATGAGTTTCATAGCCATGGAGAGGGAGTAAAAATGATGATGAATTCTAGGTGATCCCACATGGTGGCCTTTTGAGATTGTCCACATGGGTAATGAGGTGGGTGTCAGGGAGAAGCTTGCTGGAATGCGGCAATTACAATCCGAGCATGAATTTCACCCCCATTTCTGCCCTGTCGCCGCTGGATGGCCGCTATGCCAGCAAACTCCAAGCCCTGCGCCCACTCATGAGTGAGCAGGGCTACATGCACCGTCGCGTTCAGGTCGAAATCGCCTGGTTCATTGCCTTGTCCGATGCGGGATTTGCCGAATTCAAACCCCTGACCCCGGGGGCACGTACTTATTTGACTGGCCTGGTAAAAAACTTCAGCGAAGCCGATGCCGTGGCCATCAAAGAGTTCGAAAAGGTCACCAACCATGACGTCAAGGCGGTGGAGTACTGGATCAAGTCCAAGTTCAAGGACCGCCCCGAGCTGGAAAAAGCTGCTGAATTCGTACACTTTGCCTGCACCAGCGAAGACATCAACAACACCAGCCATGCGCTGCAACTCAAGGGCGCACGCGCTCAGGTCATTCTTCCGGGGCTGGACGGACTGATTGCCAAGCTGCGCGAGATGGCGCACGCCTTTGCCGATGTGCCCATGCTCAGCCGCACACACGGCCAAACCGCCAGCCCCACCACCGTGGGCAAGGAAATCGCCAACGTGGTGATGCGCCTGAAGGGTTGCCGTGACAACATCGCGGCCGTCCAGCTCATGGGCAAGATGAACGGCGCGGTGGGCAACTACAACGCGCACCTGTCAGCCTGGCCTGACTTTGACTGGGAAGCCTTTGCCCGCCAAGTGGTCGAAACACCCGAAATGAGCGAAACGCAAGCCAGCCAGTGGGGCCTGGGTCTGAGCTTTCAGCCCTACAGCATCCAGATCGAGCCGCACGACTACATGGCTGAGCTGTTCGACGCCGTGGCCCGCGCCAACACCATCTTGATTGATCTGTCACGCGACATTTGGGGCTATGTCAGCCTGGGCTACTTCAAGCAGCGCCTCAAAGCCGGCGAAATCGGGTCGAGCACCATGCCGCACAAGGTCAACCCGATCGACTTTGAAAACGCCGAAGGCAACTTGGGCTTGGCCAACGCCGTGCTCAAGCACCTGAGCGAAAAACTGCCCGTCAGCCGCTGGCAGCGAGACCTGACCGACTCCACGGTGCTGCGTAACATGGGCGTGGGCCTGGGTTACACCGCGCTGGCTTATGCCTCCTTGATGACCGGCTTGAACAAGCTGGAGTTGAACGAAGAAGCACTGGCCGCTGATCTGGAAGCCGCATGGGAAGTGTTGGCCGAGCCCATCCAGACGGTGATGCGCCGTTATGGCGTGCAGGGCGCATATGAGCAACTCAAAGAAGTCACCCGCGGCAAGACAGTCACTGCTGCCGCCCTGCATGGCCTGATTCAGGGCCTGGAGATTCCCCAAGCCGACAAGGACCGACTGCTGGCCATGACACCGGGCAGCTATGTCGGCAAGGCCGCCGAGTTGGCCCGTCGGGTTTGATCGGTTCACATGGCCCTCAAATCCACCATCTACAAAGCCAATCTGTCGATCGCTGACATTGATCACAGCTATTACGAAGACCACCAGCTCACACTGGCGCGTCACCCCAGCGAGACCGACGAGCGCATGATGATCCGTCTGCTGGCGCTGGCCATCAATGCTCATAAGCTGCAAGCGGTGTGTAACGGCGATGGCAAGTTGGCCTTTGGTGCGGGCTTGTCCGACCCGGACGATCCGGACGTCAGCCTGCGTGACTTCACCGGCCAAACCCGCATGTGGATCGAGGTCGGTCAGCCCGAAGACAAGCCCATCATGAAGGCCTGCCAAAAGGCCGATGAGGTGTTGCTCTACTGCTTCAACCACGCGGCCGAAGTCTGGTGGAAGGGCATCGAAACGAAGCTGACCCGCCTGGATAAGTTACAAGTCTGGCGGGTGCCCACCGAGGGCTCGCAGGAGCTGGCCAAATTGGCTGAGCGCAGCATGCAACTGCAGGCGACGGTTCAAGAAGGCAGTGTTACGTTCAGCAGCGACAAAGGCAGCGTACACATCGAGTTGGTGCGCTGGAAATAAGGGCTGCGCCAAAGCAAAGCCCTCTGAAGGCTCCCCCCATGAATCCCCTGTGACAACAGGGAAACCACCTTGCTTTTCCTGACTCCTGAGGAGTCACATCCAGCTGGAGAGAGCCACCAGAGGGCTCTGTCAATGGTTTCAGTATTCGGGATGTTTCAAAAAATGACCGTGCGCTGGTTCACACAGTGGGCATCACAAGCCCAGCATCAATTCAATGTTTTGCACTGTCGCGCCGCTGGCACCTCTGCCAAGTTGTCCAGGCGTGCGCTCACCACGGCATGGAGGGCTTCTTCGTTTTCAACCCTTATTCCAGCTTGTTGGAGCTGTTCAGGGCAGTGCCGTCCAGCTTGGCGCTTGAGGCTCAGGGCCTAAGCCTCATACAAGGGCGCACGGCCAGCTTCGTAGTCACCCATCTATTGCCGCCGTCAGAGTAACCACTCACTGACGGGAACCTGACCGGAAAATGTCGAGGTAGCAGACTGCGTCGATCAAGGGTCGCAAGCGGCGATCGCCTCAGTGCCGTTGCAGCAGGGAGTGACTACGCGCGGCGAATGCTGCACGGCCATCACACCTGCTTGGCTTCGGGATCTTTGCGGTGAGACGGATCGATGCTCGACACCTCGATGGGGTCATCAAGGCCAATCACTGACGAATCTGCAAACCCTTGGTACTTGATTTGCCCTCGATAAAATTAAACCTTGCAGATTACTTTTCCAAGAAATCCATTCTTTCGCGTCATGTCAACGTAAGTCGCAAGGCCCAAGATTGGTGCGTTGCAACATGCTACAGTCCAAGGCTGCAGTGTCCAGAGCCTGCTGACGCGTCCACTCCAATTCGGGAAGCCTGGCAGACCGGTCGAATTACCACCCCTCTGAGAGAAGACCTCATGAAGATTCACGAGTACCAAGGCAAGGAAATCTTGCGTCAATTCGGCGTGCCAGTCCCCCGCGGCATCCCGGCATTCACTGTTCAAGAGGCTGTTGAAGCCGCTCAAAAACTGGGCGGCCCCGTGTGGGTAGTCAAAGCCCAGATCCACGCCGGTGGCCGTGGCAAGGGCGGCGGCGTTAAGGTTGCCAAAACCATTGACGACGTGAAACGTTTGGCTGGTGACATTTTGGGCATGCAGCTCAAGACGCACCAGACTGGCCCTGAAGGTCAAAAGGTCCGTCGCCTTTACATCGAAGACGGCGCCGACATCAACAAAGAGTACTATGTGTCCATCGTGACCGACCGTGCCAGCCAGAAAGTGGCCGTGATCGCTTCGAGCGAAGGCGGCATGGACATCGAAGAAGTGGCGCATTCCACCCCCGAGAAAATCATCACCGAGCTGGTCGACCCTCTGACTGGCCTGGGCCAGGCCCAAGCAATGAAGATCGCCAACGCGGTTGGCCTGACCGGCGGCTCCGCTGACCAAGCCGCTGACGTGTTCCAGAAGCTCTACAAATGCTACATGGACACCGACGCCTCGCTGGTGGAAATCAACCCTCTGAACTGCGACAGCAAGGGCAACATCATGGCCTTGGACGCGAAGTTCAACTTCGACGCCAACGCCTTGTTCCGTCACCCCGAAATCGTGGCCTACCGCGATCTGGACGAAGAAGATCCAGCAGAAGTGGAAGCTTCCAAGTTCGACCTGGCCTACATCAGCTTGGACGGCAACATCGGTTGCTTGGTCAACGGCGCTGGCTTGGCCATGGCCACCATGGACACCATCAAGTTGTTCGGCGGTGAGCCCGCCAACTTCCTGGACGTGGGCGGCGGCGCCACAGCCGAGAAAGTCACCGAGGCGTTCAAGATCATGCTGGCCAACAAGAATGTCAAAGGCATTTTGGTCAACATCTTCGGCGGCATCATGAAGTGCGACACCATTGCCAGCGGCGTGATCTCTGCTTGTAAGGCCGTGAACCTGTCCGTGCCTTTGGTGGTGCGCATGAAGGGCACCAACGATGAGCTGGGCAAGAAGATGCTGGCCGACTCCGGTCTGCCCATCATCTCTGCCGACACCATGGCCGAAGCCGCGACAGCCATCGTCGCAGCCGTTAAATAATGACTTTGGGGACAGTTCTTGAGCGCTGTCCTCAACTGATTAGGAACAAACATGTCCATCTACATCAACAAAGACACCAAAGTCATCACCCAAGGCATCACCGGCAAGACCGGTCAGTTCCACACTGAAAAGTGTCAGGAATACGCCAACGGCAAGAACTGCTTTGTCGCGGGTGTGAATCCCAAGAAGGCTGGCGAGTCCATCTTCAACATTCCTATCTATTCCACCGTCAAGGAAGCCGCTACCCAAACGGGCGCAACCGTGTCGGTGATCTACGTGCCCCCAGCAGGCGCTGCTGCTGCGATCTGGGAAGCCGTTGAAGCCGACCTGGACCTGGCGATTTGCATCACCGAAGGCATTCCAGTGCGCGACATGCTTGAAGTGCGCAACAAGATGAAAGCCAAAGAAGCGGCTGGCGGCAAGCGCACGCTGCTGCTGGGCCCCAACTGCCCTGGCCTGATCACCCCTGACGAAATCAAGATCGGCATCATGCCCGGTCACATCCACCGCAAAGGCCGCATTGGCGTGGTGTCCCGTTCGGGCACTTTGACCTATGAAGCCGTGGCGATGTTGACCGAAGTCGGCCTGGGCCAGTCCAGCGCCGTCGGTATCGGTGGTGACCCGATCAACGGTTTGAAGCACATCGACGTGATGAAGGCTTTCAACGACGATCCCGACACTGACGCCGTCATCATGATCGGTGAAATCGGTGGTCCAGACGAAGCCGAAGCCGCTCAGTGGTGCAAAGCCAACATGAAGAAACCCATCGTGGGCTTCATCGCCGGTGTGACTGCCCCTCCGGGTAAGCGCATGGGCCACGCAGGTGCCTTGATCTCTGGCGGTGCCGACACGGCTGACGCCAAACTGGCCATCATGGAAGAGTGCGGCTTCATCGTCACACGCAATCCATCTGAACTAGGTAAGCTGCTCAAAGCCCAATTGAAGTAATCCAAAAATTCTAAAATCCTTCTCCCAGTCGGGAGCAGGGATGTGGTTTGGTACAATTGAATGACCGGATTTTCTGAAGGAAAATCCGGTTTTCTTTTTGTCAATCGAATAGGAGCGCCCGCCTTGACGGGTTAAAGGATCACCGTGGAAGAATTTATGACCGCTACGTTCTGGGTTGCTGTGGCCCAGATCATCATGATCGACATCCTGCTCGGCGGTGATAACGCCGTTGTGATCGCTTTGGCTTGCAGGCAATTGCCCGATCACCAAAGGACCAAAGGCATCATGTGGGGCACCGCCGGTGCCATCATATTGCGAGTGATCTTGATCTTTTTTGCGCTCACGCTGCTGGCCATTCCGTTCCTCAAGTTTGTGGGTGCGCTGTTGCTGATTTGGATCGGGGTGAAATTGCTCACTCCGGATGAAGATGACGACCACAGCAACATCCAAGGCAGCGACAAGCTTTGGGGGGCTGTCAAGACCGTCATCATTGCTGACCTGGTCATGAGCGTGGACAACGTGATTGCCATCGCGGGCGCTGCCCAGACCTCAGGCAACCCTGATCACCAAATGCCTCTGGTTATTTTTGGTCTGCTGGTCAGCATCCCGATCATCGTTTGGGGCAGTCAACTGGTACTCAAGCTCATGGACCGTTTCCCTATGATCATCACTGCTGGCGGCATGCTGCTGGGCTGGATCGCGGGCACCATGATGCAAACCGATCCGGGCCTGGTGCCTTACCTGCCGCAAGACAAGGTGTGGGGTTATGCAATGGGCTTGGCTGGTGCCTTGCTGGTGCTGGTTTTGGGAAAAATCATCATGTCTCGACGGGTGATTTCGCAAGACGCGGCTTGAAAAATTAATTGCGACTGACCTGCCTTTTGATGCAGGGCTGCTGGCCTCTTCCAGCACTGGAGTTTGGGTGGCTTATGGATTACCATCGTCACCCACTTACCAGGGAGAACATGCCATGCAAAAAAGGCAACAAGGGTTGACGTTGATCGAGCTGATGATCGTCATTGCGATCATTGGCATACTGGGCGCTTTGGCGCTTCCGGCTTACCAGGATTACAGCATCCGGGCTCGGGTTTCTGAGATGCTGCTGGCCGCAAGCGGGTGCAAAACCGCAGTCAACGAGGCGATCACCTCCGCTTCCCAAGGCGATGTTTCAGCCACATTGCCCCAAGTTTGCGAAAACCAGTCCAGCAAATATGTCTCCAGCATCAGCGCCGATGCCAATGGTGTGATCACTGTGGTCGGTAACCATGAGGCTCTGCGCGGCAACACCAGCGCCTCGGCCAACAGCATCAGCTTGACGCCCATTCAGACCGGTAGCACCGTCGTTAACGGGACCACCGATGGCGGCAAGCCGATCGCCAGTTGGCGCTGTGGCCCTGCAGCCACCAATGGCTTGCCACTCAAGTACCTGCCCGCTTCGTGCAAGGCATCCTGATTTTCTTGACCACATA
Organism: Comamonadaceae bacterium; assembly: GCA_027488215.1. GTDB lineage: Bacteria > Pseudomonadota > Gammaproteobacteria > Burkholderiales > Burkholderiaceae_C > Limnohabitans_A. The sequence goes on along the minus strand of JAIYCB010000048.1, from coordinate 8,263 downwards.
CAAACGCCTGGCCCATATTGGGCGGTTATTTGTGGACTGAGCCCACATGCAAGAGCTTCGGGCAACAGCGCAAGGCACTGACCGCATTCACCAAGCTTGGCTGGTGTTGCTGTTGGCATGGCCCTGGGTACAGCCTTTTTCCAGCACACCTTTGCCCAACGTGTGGCCATGGTTGTCCAGTTGGGTTTGCTTGGCGCTGGCGCTATTGACGTGGCAGCGCCTCACATTGACGGTCATTGTTCAAAGTTGGGCCCTTGCTGCTTTGCTCAGCAGTGCCATGGGCTTGGTGCAATTTTTTGGTCAAGCCGAGCTTTTGTCACCGGCCGTGCATGTGCCCGCTTATTGGGGTGACGCCATGGGAAACTTGCGCCAGCGCAACCAGCTGGCGAGTTTGCTGGCCATGGGGATTTTGGCAGTGATGGTCTGGAGAGCACTGGGCCTTTCCCTTGTTCACAGTCTTTGGATGTTGGCCCTCTTGGCCATCGGCATGGCTGCCACAGCTTCGCGAACAGGTTTGCTCCAAGTTTTATTCATTGGCCTATGGATGGTGCTGCATCGCGCATCGCCCAAAGGGCGTGAGGCTTTGTGGATTTCAGCGTTCATGCTCGGCGTGTACGCCCTGGCCTCTTGGCTTTTGCCTGGGCTTTTGCATCAACTGAGTGGGCTGGCCACGGACAATGCCATGCAGCGCATGAGCGCTTTGGGTGGATGTGGCAGTCGTCAGGTGCTCTGGTCCAATGTGCTGCATTTGGTGGAGCAGCAACCGCTCAGCGGCTGGGGCTGGGACCAGCTGCGCTACGCCCACTACACCACCGAATATCCATCGGAACGCTTTTGCGACATGTTGGGCAACGCCCATAACCTGCCTTTGCACATCGCGTTTGTGTGGGGAGTGCCAGCGGCATTGGTAGGCGTGCTGGGCATGATGGTGTGGGTATTTCGCGCCAGGCCGTGGCACCACAAAAGTGCAGGGCAACAGCTTGCCTGGGGGGTGCTCGGTGTCCTGGCTTTTCACAGTTTGCTGGAGTACCCGCTGTGGTACGGTCCATTTCAGGTGGCCTTGCTGCTTTGTCTATGGCTCATGGGGGGGCGAGTCTGGCAAGCCTTGCAAGACAGAGCTCGTGCGACCGGACTGGCTCTGGTTTTGCTGGGCATTTTGGCTTTTATTGCCTATGACTATGCACAAGTCCGACAGGTATACCTGCCAGCAGCGCAGCGCTTTAACGTCTGGCGAGACCAAGCTCTGCAAATTGCGCAACGTGCCTGGTTTTTTCGTGGAACGGCCCTGTTTGCCCAGGTCACCACCACGCCGGTGAATGAAGGCAATGCACGCGCCATGCTGGAAGCCAGTTTGCTGGCCATGCGCATTTCGCCCGAGCCGCGTGTGATCGAAAAGTTGCTCGACAGTGCTCGGTTGGTGGGAGAAGACGGACTGTACGAGCTGCATAAACAGCATTTTCAAAGGGTTTACCCGCAAGCCTATCTGGCTTGGGCTTACCAACGGCAACTTTGAACAAACCCCACAAATCGATGGACATATTGCCGGCCGTCATGTTGCTAGACATGCGCAGGTACGGATTGAGTGGATTGGATTTACAAGCCAAGCTTGACCGAAGAGTGAACGGGCCCGGTTAAAATCAAAGGCTTCCCCAAGGAGCGTTGCAGCCCGCCGCCTTTCAGGCGCAGCGGGTCAGGCTTGGGGCCGTTCAATGTCTGAATGATTTTGCACAACGACGCTCACCTGATACCCCAAGGTGAGCCTGTGTCTGTTGTCGCGTCTTCCATCGTGTCTGTCCCCCCCATGAAGTTGTCTGGTCTGGAGCCTGTCTCCATCGGCACCGGGTCGCTGTTCGTCAACGTGGGCGAGCGCACCAACGTGACCGGCTCCAAGGCCTTTGCCCGCATGATCCTGAATGGCCAGTACGAAGAGGCTCTGGCCGTGGCACGTCAGCAGGTCGAAAACGGCGCGCAGGTGATCGACGTGAACATGGACGAAGCCATGCTCGACAGCCAAGCGGCCATGGTGCGGTTTTTGAACCTGATGGCCGGTGAGCCCGACATCGCCCGTGTGCCGGTGATGGTGGACTCGTCCAAATGGTCGGTGATCGAAGCGGGTCTGCGCTGCATTCAAGGCAAGGGCATCGTCAACTCGATCAGCATGAAAGAGGGCGTGCAAGAGTTCAAGCGCCAGGCCAAACTGGTCAAGCGCTATGGCGCAGCCGCCGTGGTGATGGCGTTCGATGAAAAAGGCCAAGCAGACACCTTCGCACGCAAGGTCGAGATTTGCGAGCGTGCATACCGCGTGCTGGTCCATGAAGTGGACTTCCCGCCGGAAGACATCATCTTTGACCCCAACATTTTTGCCATCGCCACCGGCATTGAAGAACACAACAACTACGCCGTGGACTTCATCGAAGCCACGCGCTGGATCAAGGCCAACCTGCCCGGCGCCAAGGTCAGTGGCGGCGTGTCCAACGTGAGTTTTTCATTCCGGGGCAACGACCCGGTGCGCGAAGCCATCCATACTGTGTTCTTGTACCACGCCATCCAAGCGGGCATGGACATGGGCATCGTCAACGCGGGCATGGTCGGTGTGTACGACGATCTGGAGCCCACACTGCGCGAGCGGGTGGAAGACGTGGTGCTCAACCGCCGCCCCGATGCGGGCGAGCGTTTGATCGAAGTGGCCGACAGCGCCAAAGGCGCGGCCAAAGACGAGAGCGCCAAACTGGCTTGGCGCGGTACGCCTGATGCCCCTGTGGGCGTGGCGCAGCGTTTGAGTCATTCGCTGGTGCACGGCATCACCGACTTCATCAACGACGACACCGAAGAGGCGTACCGTGAGATCCTGGCCAAGGGCGGGCGCCCGCTGCATGTGATCGAAGGCCCGCTGATGGATGGCATGAACGTGGTCGGTGACCTGTTCGGCCAGGGCAAGATGTTCTTGCCGCAGGTGGTCAAGAGTGCCCGCGTGATGAAGCAGGCCGTGGCGCATTTGCTGCCTTATATCGAGGCTGAAAAACTCGCCCAAGAAGCCGCCGGCCAGGACGTCAAAGCCAAGGGCAAGATCGTGATCGCCACTGTCAAGGGCGATGTGCACGACATCGGCAAAAACATCGTCACCGTGGTTCTTCAGTGCAACAACTTCGAAGTGGTGAACATGGGCGTGATGGTGCCCTGCCACGAAATTCTGGCCAAGGCCAAAGAAGAAAACGCCGACATCATTGGCCTGTCGGGCCTGATCACGCCCAGCCTCGAAGAAATGCAGTACGTGGCCGCCGAGATGGAAAAAGACCCGTACTTCCGCGAGCGCCAGATGCCATTGTTGATTGGTGGCGCGACCTGCAGCCGCGTTCACACCGCTGTGAAGATCGCGCCGAACTACAGCGGCCCGGTGGTTTATGTGCCCGATGCCTCGCGCAGCGTGAGCGTGGCGCAGGGCTTGCTGTCCGAGCAAGCCGCCAGTTACATCACCGAGCTGAACGCCGACTACGCCAAGGTGCGCGAGCAGCACGCGGGCAAAAAGCAAACGCCGATGTGGACGCTGGCGCAGGCCCGCGCCAACAAGACGCCGATCGATTGGTCAAAGGGCGTGCCCGCCGCGCCCAAGTTCATTGGTCGCCGCGTGTTCAAGAACTACGACCTGGCCGAGATCGCGCAATACATCGACTGGGGCCCGTTCTTCCAGACCTGGGATTTGGCCGGTACTTTCCCCGCCATCCTCGACGACGAAGTGGTGGGCGAGCAGGCGCGCAAAGTGTATGCCGATGGCCAGGCCATGTTGCAAAAAATCATCGATGGCCGCTGGGTCACGGCCAATGCGGTGCTGGGCCTGTACCCCGCCAACAGCGTGAGCGATGACGACATCGCGCTCTATGCCAACGAGTCTCGCCAGCAAGTCGCCATGACCTGGCGCGGCCTGCGTCAGCAAACCGAAAAACACATGATCGATGGTGTGATGCGCCCCAGCCGATGCTTGGCCGACTTCGTCGCACCGCAAGGCACCGCCCCAGACCATGTGGGCCTTTTCGCCGTGACCGCAGGCATTGGCGCCGACAAACGTGCCGCCGCTTTTGAAGCCGCGCACGACGACTACAGCGCCATCATGCTCAAGTCACTGGCCGACCGCCTGGCCGAAGCTTTGGCAGAGTGCTTGCACAAAAAGGTGCGCACCGACCTGTGGGGCTATGCCGCTGGCGAAGCGCTGACAAGCGAAGACCTGATCGCAGAAAAATACCAGGGCATCCGCCCCGCGCCCGGCTACCCCGCCTGCCCCGACCACAGCGCCAAACAAGCCATGTTTGACTTGTTGCAGTGCGAAGACATCGGCATGGGCCTGACCGAAAGCCTGGCCATGACGCCTGCTGCCAGCGTGAGCGGTTTTTACATCGCCCACCCTGAGGCGCAGTACTTCAACGTTGGCAAAGTGGGCGACGACCAGGTTCAAGACTTGGCGCAGCGCAGTGGCGTGCAAGTCAATGACCTACAGCGCCTGTTGGCCCCTAACCTGTAAAGACCATGTACACCTTCTGGACGGCTTGTGGCCACCAACACTTGACGCGCAACGAGCGCGGTTGGCTGGTGCCCAGTCCAGATTACTGGCGCTTGTGGCTGCAGCGCCCCGAAATGGCACTGGTGCCCGAGTCGTGCAAGGCCGAAATGCGTTTGCATGCCGCCCTGACCGAGTCGCCTAACATGCAGATCACCCCTGCAGACTACAAACATTTCAAGGACGACGACGTCCGTGAAAACTACAAACTGTTTCTGCGTTTTCGCGATGAAGTGGAAAGCGCGGGTTCTTTGGAGGCGGCCTACATGGGTTGGCTCCAGAGCGGCAACATCCAGCTGCCGCCCTTGTTCATCGACCTGGTGGTGCAGGCCATCGTGTGCAATGTATTGACCGGCGAGGATGACGCTTGGGTCTGGCGTGCCGCCGAGCTGCTGTTCAGACGCCAACGGATCACCGTGCGCGATGGCCGCGTGCTGTCGGGCGACAGCGACACACTCGACAACTTGCAAGCCACAGGTGGTTTGGGCGAGATGGGTCGCTTGTTGATGGAGGGCGGCGCGCCGCTCAAGGCGGTCGATGTGAAAGTGCTGCACAAGGACAACGAAGACCGTTACCTTTCGCAGCGCGAAGGCCTGGGGCGCTACGCCTTCTTGCTCGACATGACGCACGAAATCCAGAACGAGTTGCCGCACGGGCTGATCCTCAAAATGGTCAACGCCCGCTCAGGCCTCAGAGCCTTGTCGGTGGTGCTTGCCCGCTGGGTGCAACACTTTTTGGGCGTGGCGGTGCAGATCGAGCCGGTGCAAAAAGTCGACGACCCGGTCTGGCGCTGGCATGTGGGTCTGGACGCAACGGCAACGGCCTTGCTCAATGATTTGTACCAAGGCACCGAGCTGTCAGCCCAACGCCAGCAGCAACTCATCAGCCTGTTCAAGTTGCGCTTTGACAATCCGCAAGACATGCGCACCGACGTACAGGGGAAGCCGGTTTATTTGGGCTTGGCCCTGAACGAGCAGGGCTTGCTCAAGCTCAAGCCGCAAAACCTGTTGCTCAATTTACCCTTGGCCGACAAAATCTGAGCATGGCTGTCTAAGGTGAGGCTTCATATGGACATCCACATGACACATTCGCTTTTCATCACACGCCGCCACGTTTTGGGCTTGTTGGCCACTGCGGCGGTGTGCCCCATTCAGGCCGCGACACCGTGGCCCGAAACGCTGCGCGCCGCACTCGGCCAAACCGTGTACTTCAACGCCTGGGCGGGCAGCGAGCGCATCAACGCTTATTTGCAATGGGTGGCGGGCGAGTTGCAGCGCGACTTTGGCGTGAAGCTGCAGCACGTCAAGATCAGCGACGCGGCCGATGTGGTCAAGCGTGTACGCGCCGAAAAGCAAGCCGGGCGCAAAGACACCGAAGGCACGGTGGACTTGATCTGGATCAACGGTGAAAACTTTGCCGCCATGAAACGCGATGCTTTGTTGTCTGCACCTTTTGCCCAAACCCTGCCCAACTTCCAGTGGGTGGACACAGCAGGCAAGCCCACCACGCTGGTGGATTTTTCGGTGCCCACCGACGGGCTGGAATCGCCCTGGGGCATGGCGCAGCTCACGTTTTTTGCGGACGCGAAACGAGTGCCCAAGCCACCGCAAAGCATGAATGAGCTGCTGGCGCTGGCCCGCAGCCAGCCTGGGCGCATCACTTACCCGCGCCCGCCAGAGTTTCATGGCACCACTTTCGTCAAGCAGGCCTTGATCGAGCACGCCCCCGATGTGAAAGCACTGGCCCAGCCCGTGACCTTCGCCGCGTTGGAAGCGCAAGCCGCGCCGCTGTGGCGCTTTCTGGATGCGCTGCACCCGCAACTGTGGCGCGGTGGCAAGCAGTTCCCGCAAAACTCGGCCGCGCAGCGCCAGATGATGGCCGATGGTGAACTGCTGCTGGCCCTCACTTTCAACCCCAACGAAGCGGCCAACGAGATCGCCGCCAAGCGCCTGCCCACCACGGTGCAAAGCTGGCAATTTGCCAAGGGCACGATTGGCAACACGCACTTCGTGGCCATCCCCTACAACGCGCCCAGCAAAGCGGGCGCACAAGTCGTGGCCAACTTTTTGCTGTCGCCCGCCGCGCAAGCGCGCAAGGCCGACATCGATGTGTGGGGCGACCCCACCGTGCTCGACGTAGCCCGCCTGCCCGCCGCTGACCGCGCACGCTTTGCATCGTCCGTGCGCCCCGGGCAACTGGCTCAAAGCGCACCTGCGCTGCCCGAGCCGCATGCCTCGTGGGTCGATGCCCTCGAAAAGGAATGGACCCGCCGTTACGGCGTGTGACATGCCGAACGTGAAGGTGATTGGACCTATGCTGCTGGTGCTGCTGGCAGCCGTGCCCATCGGCGCGGCGCTGTGGGCGGTGGGTGCGCAAATGCTCGACGCCACCGCCTGGCAAGCCCTGTGGGCCGATCCGCAAACTGGGCGCGCTTGGGGCATGACCCTGTGGACCGGTTTGGCCTCGACCGCGTTGGCGTGGATCACGGTGGCGCATGTGCTGGCCAGCGGCTTCATCCGCCAACAACTGGGGCGCTGGCTGTCGCATCTGCCGGCCTTGCTGGCCACACCGCACGCGGCCATGGCCATCGGGCTGGTGCTGTGGCTCTCGCCCAGCGGCTGGGCGCTGCGGTTGTTGTCGCCGGGCCTCACGGGCTTTGACGCACCGCCGCCCTGGTTCACCACGCAAGACCCTTGGGGCCTGGGGCTGATCCTGGCGCTGTGGCTCAAAGAAGTGCCGTTTTTGCTGTGGGTGGCCGCCACCCAAATGCAGCGCGAAGACCTGCGCCGCCGCTGGCAAGCCGAATACACCCTGGCCCAAACCCTGGGCCGCACCCCCGCACAAGCCTTTGGGCAAATCATCTGGCCGCAACTGGCCCCGCGTCTGCGCTGGCCGCTGCTCGCCGTGCTGGCCTATGGCCTCACGGTGGTCGACATGGCCCTCATCATCGGCCCCGCCACACCGCCCACCTTGGCGGTGCTGGCCTGGCAATGGCTGAGCGACGCCGACCTGCTCACGCAATCACAAGGCGTGGCGGCGGCGGGGTGGCTGACGGGCACGGTGTTGGTGGCGGGCGTGTTGATGGTGGTGGCGTTGAAAGCGTTCGCGGCCATGCGCCCATTCGCGAGCAGGGGCAATCGCCAACAAAGTCAGGCGTCTGATCGTGCGGGCTCGCTCTCTCAAAGAACCCCGCTATGGCTTCTGCATTTTTGTAAGAGGCTGCCCCTGCGGCCAAATGTCGTTTGGACGCTGATCCTCACCACCTACGCCGCCGTCTGGTTCGCCCTGACCGTGGGCAGCGTTTCGGGCGTGTGGCCTTTCCCCCAAGTGTGGCCCGAGCTGTGGACGCTCAATGCTTGGCAGCAAGTGTTTAGCAGCGCGCATACGGTGTGGACCACCTTGGGCTTGGGTGTAGCCTCGGCCAGTGTGTGTTTGTTGTGGTCGGTGGTCTGGCTGGAGCTGGCCCCGCGCCGTTGGCAGCAGGCCCTGCAACCCTGGTTCTTGTTGCCGCTGGTCTTGCCTTCGGTGCTGTGGGTAGTGGGCTTGTACAGCTTGGCGCTGCACACCCGCTTGGAGGGCCAATGGCTGGGCCTGAGCCTGGCGCACGCGGTCATGGTCTTGCCCTATGTGCTGCTGGCGCTGGTGCCCGCGTATCAGGCGGTGGACCCGCGCCAAGCCGCGCTGGTGGCCAGCTTGGGCCATGGCCGCTGGGTG
>JAIYCB010000025.1 GCA_027488215.1 Comamonadaceae bacterium | reverse complement strand
CCTTTTGCCTTTCTTCACCATGATTCCTCCGCGCCCAGGAGATGCGCAGCTAGTGCGCATGTGGGTCCCCATGACCGATGAGCGCTGCTGGGTGATATGCGTAAGTTGGCGTTCCGACGGGCCCCTGAATGAACAGGAAATTACGGCATGGCGCAATGGAGAGAACTCGCATCGGAAAGTTGTTCCCGGTACCACGCTACCCGTCGAACGCCTTGATAACGACTACCTAATCGATCGGCAGGAGCAAAAGACCGTTTCATTCACAGGTATCAAAGGCATTCGCGCGCAAGATGCAATGGTTACAGAGTCCGCTGGTCCGATTGTCGATCGCACCCGAGAGCACTTAGGATCGAGCGACGTCGCTGTTGTTGCGATGCGGCGTGCTCTCATGGAGGCCGCAACGAAATGCGTTGACTCTGGATCACCACATCAGGCGGCAGCCAATCCCTGGCTCTACTCGGTTCGTGCAGTTCAGGCGGTGCTGCCAAGAGAACAGAATTTAGAAACTGCAGAGGATTTTTTACGGTCAGCGCGGGCAACGCAACCAATCAATTCTGCTACTCACTGAGAACTCAGAAAATGCAACCAATATCCTCCTTAGATGCACATCCTGCCCTGGTACATCCCCGTCATTACCGCCACATCGAAGTACAACCACTCACAGGAGTTCTAGGTGCTGAAATTTTTGGCATCGATCTTCGTAATGAACTTTCACTGGAAGTCTGGGAAGAAATCCGCGATGCCTTCGTTGACCACCAGGTGATCATGTTTCCGAAACAAACGCCCACTCACGAACAGCACCTCACATTTGCAAAGGGCTTTGGTCAAGTGATTCAGCTTCCGCAACTGCCTAGCGTAGAAGGTCATCCAGATATACAAATGATTCGCCGACTAGCGAGCGACACCGGACGCGTCATTGGCGAAAACTGGCATGCTGATAGCACTTACCTGGATGAGCCCCCCCTTGCCGTAGTGATGCGAGCTGTGGACGTCCCATCATATGGTGGAGATACCGGCTTCCTCAGTATGTACGCAGCTTACGAGGCGCTCTCTCCGTCTTTTAAGGAATTGATCGCACCACTGAACATGGTGCACAGCGCTACGCGAATTTTCGGCTCTGCCTACCTTTCTCAGAGTCGCCGCTATAACGCCTCAGGTGTAAGGTCAGATGTGAACGTAGAACTGGGTGACCGAGAAATGGTGCACCCGCTAGTTTGCACGCATGAAGTCAGCGGTCGCAAGTTTCTGTACCTGAACAAAACCTACACGCAACGAATTGAAGGATTCACTAACGAAGAATCTGCCCCAATTCTGACCTTTTTATATGAACATTGCGCTCGATTTGACTTTACTTGCCGTGCTCGGTGGAGAAAAGATCAAGTCCTAGTGTGGGACAACCGCTGCACGATGCACCGCGCTATTCCGGATTACACCGGGCAGGACCGATTGATGACCCGAGTCACGATTGCGGGCAAGCGGCCAAAACGTTAACCTTCCTCAACAATTACAGGAGATTTCAATATGCAGACCCAACAAAAGATCCGCTCCCGAATCACCCGCATTCTGATGTGCACATTACTTGTCGGTCTTCTCCCAACACTGATCAGCCAGCAGGTAGTTGCTGCTGATTTCCCGACAAAACCTGTGACATTGGTAGTGCCGTTCGCAGCAGGCGGAGGACTCGACGTAACAGCTCGCATCATCGGCGAACGGCTTAAGGATGAACTGGGTCAACCTGTCGTCATTTTGAACAGACCAGGTGCAGGTAGTTCTGTTGGTGCTAGGGTGGTGGCTGCTGCACCTGCGGATGGTCACACACTGTTTTTTACATCGGGATCAGCATTTGCCTTTGCCAATCTGCTTGTGCCGAATTTTGAATTAAATATTAAGGACTTTGCACCTGTTGCTGCAGTCGCTTCAAACCCCGCAGTGATTGTGGCGAGCACTAAAGTCCAAGTGAGATCTCTGGCTGAGTTGGCCGGATATTCCAACCCCGGAGAAATCAACTTTTGCAGCACCGGCTCGGGTGGTCTTAACCACCTTCAGTTGGAAATGTTTCGTAACGTTGTCAAAACAAAAACAAGTAAGAACTACAACGTCACTCACGTGCCTTACAACGGACTTGCTCCTGCACTCATTGGAATCCGTGATGGCAGTGTTCAGGCCTGCATGCTGCCCTACACAGCCCTAGTTAAAAATCTGAATGGCAAAGAACTGCGTGTTTTGGCTGTTCAAAGCAAAGCGCGTCTGCCTTGGCTTCAAGATGTGCCCACCACGGGGCAGTTAGGCTATCCTGAGATGGATGGCAACGACTCATTCGTGAACATTGCAGCACCCAAAGGTACCCCGGAACCTGTTATTGCCAAGCTTGAAATCGCATTGCAAAAAACAATGCAAGACGTCAATGTGCGCAAGAAGCTAGAGGAGTTGGAAGTTCAGACATTGTTCATGAGCAGTCGCGAGACCACCAAATGGTTGGAGGATGAAGTACGTAAGTTCAGCGCGATCATTCGCGAATCAGGACTGTCGACTAAGTGAAACTCCTGATTATTCGAAATGCAAATTTCAAGGCCACTCGTACTAAATTTTGCAAAAGTGGTTTTTGAAGTCTTGGCCTGTTGACGCCGATGACGATTTCATCAGGAACACTGATTTCAGTTTGATCAGTTCGTGCCGATTGAACAGGCTGGTCACAGCACGATCGGCACTAAGCCGACAAGCTGGTCAAACTGTGGTCGGCGAGAACCGTAGAACTTCAAAAAACCAAAAGAGAAATAGTTTTTTGAATACAGCAAAATTCATAGAGCTTGGCGTTCTACACCTTGAATGTTTGCATCAAAGCTGATGGGCATGGATGCGAACCCCGCAGTCACATCTTTCAATAACTGTCGCAGCCAAACGTTTGCCATGTCGGAGTGAACGCGCTTGTGCCAGTGCTGAATCACCACGAATTCCGTTTGGGTTATCGGCAACTTGAAGACCTGCAGTTGGTCTCTGTTTGGATGAAGAGCCACCAGAGTTGACGGTACCGCTGCGACCATATCGGTGTTGGCGACAATGGATGGCACCGACAAAAAATCCATGACTTGAAGTTGTACACGGCGTTCTGGGTTAAGTGAAGCCAAGGCAGCCTCCATGCGCCCAAGCGTAGGCCCTCGAGGCTTGACAACACAATGCGTGCAACGCAGGTAGCCCTCCAGCGAATCCAGCTGCTGCTGTAGTGGATGACCCTTGCGCGCAATCCCAACATAGTTCTCTGTCAACAACTTTTGCCGAAACAGCGTTGGTTGCGATTTCCATGGCGTCCCGATGACCAAGTCGAGCCTGCCTGACTCCAACTCGCCCCAAACTTCGACGCCAGGAATCCTCACCACATCGATTTCCACCAGCAGACTTTCTTCGCTGAGACGGTGCATGAGGCTGGGAAGTATCAACACTTCAGCCACATCGATCATGTGAATACGAAACCTGCGCCTCGACTGCCGGGGGTCGAAAGTCTCGGTAAGAGATTCGACACGCTCGAAATCCTGAAGAATCCGCTCTGCCTCTTCAATCAACCGCGAAGCAAGCGGCGTGCGGGTTAACTGCTTGCCTGCGGGAACAAACAACTGATCGTTGTAATGCGCACGCAGGCGTCCGAGCGCGTAGCTGACAGTAGACTGCGTGAGCCCCAGGTGGGCTGCTGCGGCAGTGACCGTACCATGCAGCGCCAACGCCCGAACGACCTGAAGGAGCGATACATCTATTCCCATCGTCTTGTTTCACTTGCTCAGTTTTGATCCATCTATTTCCATCGATGATATCGATGATTGGTAACTGTGCAATCGTTCACACAAATGATAAGAGGGTCCTACCATGGGAACTTGATACCACCATCAGGAGACAATCATGATTCGACATCTCATCCATTGGGCTCTGACTGCCGCAGTGCTGGCGACTGGCGCCGCTCATGCCCAGACAGCCGCCGGCTACCCGAGCAAGACGGTCCGCATCGTGGTTCCTTATCCGGCTGGTGGTCCGGTGGACGCCGCAGCGCGTCAGGTGGCAAGGGGGCTGGCCGAACAATTCGGGCAATCGGTGATCGTGGATAACAAGCCTGGAGCCAGCAGTAGCCTAGGTGCTGCTGAAGTGGCCAAGTCCGCAGCCGACGGCCACACGCTGTTGTTCACCCTCCCAGACTCGTTCACCTATTTACCCCGACTCTTCAAGAATCTCTCATACGATCCCCTGAAAGATTTCGCCCCGATCACGCAAGTGGCCAGCACACCACCAGTGCTGGTGCTGCGCAATGACGCCGGTGTAGCCTCGATCAAGGACCTGGGCCCCAAAAGCCCGCCCATCAGCTTTGGCACCTGGGGCTCCGGGACTTACCCACACCTGATTGCAGCGGCTCTAGCACAGAAGACCCGTGCAAATATGACCATTGTGGGCTACCGTGGTGGTGCTCCCGCCATGCAAGATTTCATGGGGGGGCATATTCAGATGACCATTGCGGGAGTCCCCGCGGCCCTCGATATTCAGACCAAAGGCCTTGGAAAGATTGTGGCGGTGGGCGGAGGCCAGCGTTCTGCAGCCCTGCCTGACGTGCCCACCTACGCCGAGCTCGGTTTTACCGAATCCACTTTTTCGGTCCCGAGTTGGGTTGCACTGGCTGCTCCAGCAGGCACACCGGTGGAGATCGTCAACAAAGTGCGAGATGGGGTGGTAAAAGTTCTTGCGGAGAAACCCATGCAAGACTTTCTGGCACGGTTCGGGTGGTCGGCCATGGGCAACACCCCGGCTCAATTCAGGGCAGCGTTGGAGCGTGAAACACCACTGATTGCTGAAGCGATGCGCACAGCAGGAGTACAAGCCGAGTGAGTCCGTTTGCCACGACAGCCATTGCTGCCACCATGGCCGTGGGCGTCACTTCCGACAAAGAAACGCCCAGCGGCCTTGAGCCCTCGGAGTGGTTCATCCCGAGTACCTTGGCAAAAGGTCACAAGCTGTATGTTCGTGCCCGAGGACCTCGCGGGCTAACCCCATTGGTTTTGGTTCATGGCTTCTTCCAGCCTGCCTCGGCCATTCTGGACGTGCCTTGCTACTCCATGCAGCAGGCGCTTGCCGCCCAAGGCTTTCGGGTCTACCTCTTTGACTTTCGCGGGTATGGCCTGTCCAGTCGCCCCCCATTCATGGACCGGCCAGCAGCGGAGTCCACACCCTCCCTGGGTTGCATGAGCGATGCGGTGGCTGATCTCGAAGATGTTGTCCGCTTCGTCCTTCATGAGGAAGGCGTAAAGCAGGTTGATTTATTGGGGTATTCATGGGGAACAGCGCGCAGTGTCAACTATGCCCTGAGCCATGCAGGCCTGGTCCGCAAGTTGGTTCTATACGCGCCGGTCTGGAAGCCCAGCACCGGTGCAGCTGGTGATGCGCATAACCCAGCCGCACCTGGACAGATGAACCCCAAACACGGGGGCTATGTCTTGTTCAAGCCTGGAGATTTAGCGCGAAACTGGGATTGGGAGATTGACAAGGAAAATGCCAGCCGATTCCGCAGCCCTGAGGCGCTGGCTGCAGCTGAACAGGCTTTAATGGCTTCAGACGACTTCAAAGCATGGGGTGGCTTTCGTGCGCCACTTGGCCCTATGGTGGATGCCTTGGCCGTCACTCAAGGATCTGCTTTGTTCGATGCAGCGCAGATCGGATGTGACACGCTGATGCTCCGGGGTACTCAGGATCGGCTATCGAGCGAGTTGGACGCTACTTCATTATTGAGTGCGGTGGGAGCAAACAACAAGCGGCTTGTCACTTTCGAAATTGGCACGCACTTGCTGCACTTGGAACACGCCAGAGACCACCTCATCAATGAAGTGAGCGCGTTCCTTGTTGAACACTGACCAGTTCCAGCCTGCCGGGGGCACTTGATTGCAATGTGTTGTCAATCCTTGTCTGTTCCCGCCGACCGCGATTTGACCAGCTTGTGGGCGTAGTGCCGATCTTGCTGTGACCAGACCGTTCATTGGGCACGCGCTGGTCAGATTGAAATCGGCGGCCTTGATCAAATGGTCATCGGCGTCAACACGCAAGTCGCCTCTTTTTTCAAGCGATTCACTTCAGGGCAAGCCGTATGCCCGTGGTCGCCATTTCAAGGTTGCTCTGCAGTTTGACCCCGGGTTGTGACCTGCTCGCGCATAAATATATAGAGACCTGAGGCCACGATGATGGTAGAGCCCATGACCACACTCCAAGCCGGAACATCTCCAAAAAACAAGAAGCCCAGCAACACGGCCCAAACGATCAGTGTGTATTGATAGGGCACAACAACGGCTGCAGGCGCGTAGCGCAAAGCCCGATTGACGCCCATGTGGGCCAGTGCCGAGACGATTCCCAGCAAGCTAAGACATAGAAAATCGAACAGGCTCGGTTGTACCCAGAAAAAAGGCGCGATCACCAGGCCGAACAAAAACGCACTCGCGACTTGCCATGTGACCAGTGCAACCTCATCAGTTCCTGCGAGTCTGCGGGTGAAGATATTGAGACCAGCAAAAAGAAGGGTTCCACCAATTGGAATGAGCACAGCCCAGCCATAACCCTCACCAGTCGGGCCGACTGCAATCAGAACACCCACAAACCCGATGACAATGGCCAACCAACTTCGCCAGCTGACGTGCTCCTTGAGAAAGACAATTGCAAAAAATGTGACAAAAATCGGCCCAGCCAAGTAGAAGGCCACGGTATCGGCCAGCGGCAAATACATCACAGCCCAGTAGAAAAAGGCCACCTCTGCTGTCGAACAAATGGCTCTACAAACATGGAGCCAAGGCCGCTCTTGCACAAGAATGGCACGAAAACCCACCCGCCGAACGGCCGGTGCCAGCATGATGCCCGCCGCCAAAGATCGAATCAGCATGATTTGCGCAACGCCATAAGTGGCCACCAGCCACTTGCCCATCACATCGTTGATGGAAAACAAAAACATCGCGCCCAGCATCAGCCCGATACCGGCAAGTGTTCGATCAGAAGAAATGGGGGGGTGCATGGATAGAAAATACTTCGTTGCAGCGAACGGCACATTGAAAATGTCGATCACAAGTGATCAAGCCCATACTACTTAGAACCAAAGAAAAAGCACCTAGAGTTTCCTCTAGGTGCTTGATTTCATTTGGGATTATTTGGTGGGCGATACATGGATCGAACATGTGACCCCTGCAGTGTGAATGCAGTGCTCTACCGCTGAGCTAATCGCCCGACGTCTTGCGTCGAAGATTGGGATTATTGCATGAAAATCATGCCTTATTGGACAACGAGCGCAAAAAATGAGCCCTCTTCAAAGGCTCAAGCACCCTGCAATTGACGCCAGACGGTTTTGCCGCCACTGGACTTATCAAGTTGCAGCAACACGCTTTCGTGCTCAGCAAGCTCTTGTGCATTGGCCGACAAAATGGGCAATGCGAATTGACGCAGATCCACATTCAAAGTGACGGTACGCGAATCGCCAGGAGCATCGCCCGCGTCGATCAACAAAGCCTCTTGGCCGCGCGTCATGTTGATGTAGACATCGGCCAGCAATTCGGCGTCGAGCAAAGCGCCGTGCAAGGTACGGCCTGAGTTGTCCACCTCCAGGCGGTCGCACAGCGAATCGAGACTGTTGCGCTTGCCGGGGAACATTTCCTTGGCCATGGCCAAGGTGTCGATGATGTTACTGACGTAGGCCTTGAGCGGTTGCTTGCCCACACGCTCCAGCTCTTTGTTCAAAAAGCCAATGTCGAACGCGGCGTTGTGAATGATCAGCTCTGCATCGCTCAGGTACTCAAGGATCTCGTCGGCCAGTTGCGCAAACTTGGGTTTGTCGCGCAAAAACTCGTTGCTGATGCCGTGCACCTTGAGCGCGTCCTCGTGACTGTCGCGTTCGGGGTTGAAATAGAAATGCAGGTTGTTGCCCGTGAGCTTGCGGGCGAACAGCTCCACACAGCCCAGCTCGATGATGCGATCGCCCCCCTCGGCCGACAGGCCTGTGGTTTCAGTGTCCAGAACGATTTGGCGCATATCGGGCTTCAGTGGTTTTCTTTGGCGTGGTTGATGGTGTAGCGCGGAATCTCGATGACCAGATCGCTTTTGGCCACAAAGGCCTGGCAGCTCAGGCGCGAGTCGGGCTCGAGGCCCCAAGCCCTATCCAGCAGGTCTTCCTCGGTTTCTTCCATTTCATTGAGGCTTCTGAACCCCTCGCGCACGATGACGTGGCAAGTGGTGCAGGCGGCGCTCATGTCGCAGGCGTGTTCGATGTTGATGTGGTTGTCCAGCAGGGCTTCGCAGATGCTGGTGCCCGCAGGCGCGGTGATTTCTGCGCCGTTGGGGCAGTATTCGGCGTGGGGCAGGATTTTGATGACGGGCATAGGGATCTCTGGATTCGGTACAGGTCAGACTTTACAAGGACTGAATGTTTTGGCCAGACAGGGCTTTCTGGATGCTGTGGTTCATGCGCTCGGCCGCAAAGGCTTCGGTGCCCTTGGCCAGCGCCTGGGTGCAGTCTTCCAGGGTCTTCGCGTCTTGTTCGGTTGGGATGGCGGCTTGCAAAGTGGCCATCAAGGCGTCGATGCTGGCACGCTCGGCAACGCTCAGCAATTGGCCGTCGGCGGCCAAGGCGCTGCGCGTGGCCAGCAGCATGCGGTCGGCATCGACCCGCGCCTCCACCAGCACACGGGCTTTCATGTCGGCCTGGGCAGTGGTGAAGCTTTCTTGCAGCATGGTGGCGATCTGGTCGTCGCTCAGGCCATACGAGGGCTTGACATCGATGCGGGCTTCAACGCCACTGATTTGTTCTTTGGCCCCCACGCTGAGCAGGCCATCGGCATCCACCGTGAAGGTCACGCGGATGCGGGCTGCGCCTGCGGCCATGGGTGGGATGCCGCGCAACTCAAAGCGGGCCAGGCTGCGGCAGTCTTGCACCAGATCGCGCTCGCCCTGCACCACATGCAACGCCAAGGCGGTCTGGCCGTCCTGGTAGGTGGTGAAGTCTTGCGCCATGGCGGTGGGGATGGTCTGGTTGCGCGGGATGATGCGCTCCACCAAACCGCCCATGGTCTCGATGCCCAGCGACAGCGGGATTACATCGAGCAGCAGCAACTCGCCAGCGGCGTTATTGCCTGCCAGCTGGTTGGCCTGAATGGCCGCGCCCAGGGCCACGACTTCGTCAGGATTGAGGTTGTTGAGCGGTGCCTGGCCAAAAAACTCGGCCACGGCCTGCTGGATTTGCGGCATGCGGGTGGAGCCGCCGACCATGACCACGCCTTGCACATCGTCTTTGGCCAGCTGGGCATCGCGCAGCGCTTTGCGCACAGCGGTGATGCAGCGGGCGGTCAGGGCTTGGGTGGCTTGTCCGAAATCGGCGCGGCTGATTTGCACCGACAAGCTGCCGGTGGACAAGGCAGCATTCAGCGTGACCACATCCGCGCTGGTGAGCGCTTCTTTGGCGGCGCGGGCAGCCGCCTTGAGCACAGTTTTGTCTTCGGCCGTGGCCGCCTGCAAGTCGGGTTGGCGGGCCATGGCGGCATCGGCCAAGGCTTGGTCGTAATCGTCGCCGCCCAAAGCAGAGTCGCCGCCGGTGGACAAAACTTCGAACACGCCTTGTGTCAGGCGCAAGATGGAAATGTCAAAGGTGCCGCCGCCCAGATCGAACACGGCATAAACGCCTTCGCTGGCGTTGTCCAGGCCATAGGCTATGGCCGCTGCGGTGGGTTCGTTGATCAGGCGCAGCACGTTCAGGCCCGCCAGTTGCGCGGCGTCTTTAGTGGCCTGGCGCTGGGCGTCGTCAAAGTAAGCAGGCACGGTGATGACCGCGCCATACAGGTCGTCGTTGAAAGTGTCTTCGGCGCGGTAACGCAGGGTGGCCAAAATTTCAGCGCTGACCTCCACGGGCGACTTGGGGCCTTGCACGGTTTGGATGCTGAGCATGCCTTGCTCGCTGGCAACGAACGCATAGGGCAGCTTGCTGCGGTCGGCGATGTCTTGCAGGCCACGGCCCATGAAACGCTTGACCGAGGCGATGGTGTTGACCGGGTCGGTGGCAGCCGACTGCACCGCGTCAAAACCGATCTGGCGGCCTTGACCCGGCATGAAACGCACCACGGACGGCAAGATCACGCGCCCATCGTCATCGGGCAAGCATTCAGCCACGCCATTTCGCACCGAGGCCACCAGCGAATGCGTGGTGCCCAGGTCAATGCCTACCGCGATGCGGCGCTGGTGCGGGTCGGGCGACTGGCCCGGTTCAGAAATCTGCAGTAACGCCATGGTCAATCAGGGGAGGTCAGGTCAATCGGTCGAGTTTAGCGTTCACTTCTTGCGTGAAGCGCTCAATGAACATGAGCGCCCTCACCTGCCCCACAGCTTGCGCGGGGTCTTTGGCCACATCCAGCAAATCGCCCAGCGTTTGCTGCACACGGCGCTGCTCGGCGGCCACAAGGCCTGCCAGGGCCTCCAGGCCTTCTGCTGACTCGGTGTCTTCCAGACTTTCGCGCCACTCCATTTGCTGCATCAGGAATGCTGGAGGCATGGCGGTGTTGTTTTCAGCCTGCACGGGCGCGCCGTGCAATTCGCACAAATAGGCGGCTCGTTTGAGCGGGTCTTTGAGGCGCTGATAGGCCTCGTTGATGCGCACCGACCACTGCATGGCCATGCGCTGGGCAGCAGCGCCTTCTGCAGCAAAGCGGTCGGGGTGGGCTTCGCGTTGCAAAACTTTCCAGCGGGCATCGAGTTGTGCACGGTCCTGCGCAAACTGCGCAGGCACATCAAACAATTCGAAGTCGTTGGTTTGAAGGTTGATCATGAAGCCACTGTCATGGCGAGCGAAGCGTGGCCATTAAGCCAAGGATCGCCACGTCGCTTCGCTCTTCGCGATGACGATAATTTTCTCACTGCGCTTCTCGGGATGACGACCAATTCATACCCGGAAAGACTCTCCGCAACCGCAACGGTCGCGCTCGTTGGGGTTGTTGAAGCGGAAACCTTCGTTCAGGCCCTCGCGCACGAAGTCGAGTTCGGTGCCGTCGATGTAGGCCAGGCTTTTCGGGTCCACCAAAACCTTGACGCCGTGGCCTTCAAAAACCACGTCTTCCGGCGCAATCTCGTCCACGTACTCGAGCTTGTACGCCAAGCCCGAGCACCCCGTGGTCTTGACCCCCAGGCGCACACCGACACCCGAGCCGCGTTTGGCCAGGTACCGAGTCACATGCCGAGCTGCGGCAGCAGACAGAGAGATGGCCATGTCAGTTCAGGTGTTTCTTTTTGTAGTCGTCCACGGCTGCCTTGATGGCGTCTTCGGCCAGGATGGAGCAGTGGATCTTGACGGGCGGCAGCGCCAGCTCTTCAGCGATTTGGCTGTTTTTCAGGGCCGCTGCCTCGTCCAGCGTCTTGCCTTTGACCCATTCGGTCACCAGCGAGCTGGAAGCGATGGCCGAGCCACAGCCGTAAGTCTTGAAGCGTGCGTCTTCGATCACACCGGTCGTCGGGTTGACCTTGATCTGCAGCTTCATCACGTCGCCGCACGCCGGTGCACCGACCATGCCGGTGCCCACGTCTTCGTCGCCCTTGTCGAAGGAGCCGACATTGCGGGGGTTTTCGTAGTGGTCAACCACTTTTTCAGAATATGCCATGGTGTTTCTCCTTTAATGTGCTGCCCACTGGATGGTGCTCAAGTCAATGCCGTCCTTGTGCATTTCCCACAAGGGGCTCAAGTCGCGCAGCTTGGCCACGTTTTCGCGGATGGTTTTGATCGCGTAGTCGATGTCTTCTTCGGTGGTCCAGCGGCCAATCGTCATGCGCAGACTGCTGTGGGCCAGCTCGTCGCTGCGGCCCAAGGCGCGCAGCACATAGCTGGGCTCCAGGCTGGCCGAGGTGCAGGCCGAGCCGGACGACACCGCCAGGCCCTTGATGCCCATGATGAGCGATTCGCCTTCGACAAAGTTGAAGCTCATGTTGATGTTGTGCGGCACGCGCTGGGTGGCGTGGCCGTTCAAAAACACCTGCTCCATGTCGCTCAGGCCATTGATCAGGCGGTCGTGCAGGGCACGTGCCTTGGCGTTGTCTTGGGCCATCTCCAGCTTGGCGATGCGAAAGGCCTCGCCCATGCCCACGCACTGGTGGGTGGGCAAAGTGCCCGAGCGCATGCCGCGCTCGTGGCCACCGCCGTGCATTTGCGCTTCGAGGCGCACGCGGGGCTTGCGGCGCACATACAAAGCGCCAATGCCTTTGGGGCCATAGGTTTTGTGCGAGGCCAAGCTCATCAAATCGATGGGCAACTGGGTCATGTCGATCTCGACCTTGCCGGTGGCCTGGGCCGCATCGACGTGGAAGATGATGCCTTTTTTGCGGCACAGATTGCCAATGGCGGTCACGTCCTGGATCACGCCGATCTCGTTGTTCACGAACATGACGCTGATGAGGATGGTGTCGGGACGAATGGCGGCCTTGAGTGCGTCCATGCTGAGCAAACCATCGGCCTGCACATCTAGGTATGTCACTTCAAAGCCTTGACGCTCGAGCTCGCGCATGGTGTCGAGCACGGCTTTGTGTTCGGTCTTGACAGTGATCAGGTGCTTGCCGCGTGACTTGTAAAAGTGCGCGGCGCCCTTGATGGCCAGGTTGTTCGATTCGGTCGCGCCGCTGGTCCAGACGATTTCGCGCGGGTCGGCGCCGATCAGATCGGCCACCTGCTCGCGGGCTTTTTCAACAGCGGCTTCGGCTTCCCAACCCCAAGCGTGGCTGCGCGATGCAGGGTTGCCAAAGTGCTCACGCAACCAAGGGATGATGGCGTCCACCACGCGGGGGTCGCAGGGGTTGGTCGCGCCGTAATCGAGGTAGATGGGAAAGTGGGGCGTGGTCATGGTCTGTACTTCTTTGTCAATCAGGATTTGGCAAACATATTGCCCAGGTCAAAAACCGAGTTGGGCACATTCACGCGGATCGGCTTGGCAACCGGCATGGGGGAAATCGCGCGTTTGAGTGTCGGCTTGTGCTCCACCACCAAACCCTTGGCCAATTGGTCGTCGACCAGTTTTTGCAGAGTCACCGAATCCAGAAACTCGACCATTTTGGAGTTCAGCGAGGCCCACAGGTCGTGCGTCATGCAGCGGCCATCGCCGCCGTTGCAGTTTTCCTTGCCGCCGCAGTGGGTGGCATCGATGGGCTCGTCGACCGACAAAATGATATCGGCCACGGTGATGTCGGTCGATTTGCGGCCCAGGGTGTAGCCGCCGCCAGGCCCACGGGTGGACTCGACCAAGTTGTGGCGACGCAGCTTGCCGAACAACTGCTCCAAATAAGACAGTGAAATCTGTTGGCGCTGGCTGATGGCGGCCAAAGTCACAGGACCGGCATCTTGGCGCAAGGCCAAATCGATCATGGCGGTGACGGCAAAACGGCCTTTGGTGGTTAAACGCATGGCAGACTCCTGAAGTGTGGGGGGCTTGGTCAGAGACCCGCCAAAGCGGGTTCCCGACTAAACGAGTCAAGTATAAACCAATCCCGATCAAATCACTCGGGTTATAGGTTCACTCAAGCCCGGATCAGCGGCAAGATGTTGTCGCCACCTGTCGCACCAAAGGCCTGCTCTTTGAGGATGGTCAACTGGTCCCGCACCTGAGCGGCTTTCTCGAACTCCAGGTTGCGGGCATGTTCCATCATCTGCTTTTCAAGCTGCTTGATAGCTTTGGCGATGTCTTTTTCGCTCATGTCCTCGACCTTGGCTCGCTGCAAGGCAGCCTGCTCCAAGCGCTCGGCCTCCTTGCCCGATTTTTCGCTGTAAACGCCGTCGATCAGGTCTTTGACCTTTTTGACGATGCTCTGGGGCGTGATGCCCATGGCCTCGTTGTGTGCCAGCTGTTTGATGCGACGCCGCTCGGTCTCGCCCATGGCTTTTTTCATGGACTCGGTGATGCGGTCTGCGTACAAAATGGCGCGCCCGTTCAGGTTTCGCGCTGCACGGCCAATGGTCTGGATCAGGCTGCGTTCGGCCCGCAAGAAGCCTTCTTTGTCGGCATCCAAAATGGCGACCAGCGACACCTCGGGGATATCCAGGCCTTCGCGCAGCAGGTTGATGCCCACCAGCACATCGAACGCACCCAAACGCAGGTCACGCAAGATCTCCACCCGTTCCACCGTGTCCACGTCGCTGTGCAGGTAACGCACTTTGACGCCGTTATCGCTCAGGTAATCGGTGAGCTGCTCAGCCATGCGCTTGGTCAGCGTGGTGATCAGCACCCGCTCGTTTTTGTCCACCCGGATGCGGATTTCCTGCAGCACATCGTCCACCTGGTGGGTGGCGGGGCGCACTTCGACCTGCGGGTCGACCAGGCCAGTGGGGCGCACCACCTGCTCGACCACTTTGCCCGAATGCGTCTTTTCGTAGTCGGCCGGCGTGGCCGAGACGAAGATGCACTGGCGCATGCGCTTTTCAAACTCTTCAAATTTGAGCGGTCGGTTGTCCAAGGCGCTGGGCAGGCGAAAACCGTATTCCACCAGCGTGGTCTTGCGGGCCTTGTCGCCGTTGTACATGGCGTTGAGCTGGCCGATCATCTGGTGGCTCTCGTCCAGGAACATGATGGCATCGGGCGGCATGTAATCGGTCAGCGTGCTGGGCGGGTCGCCAGGGGCTGCGCCCGACAAATGCCGGGTGTAGTTCTCGATGCCCTTACAGTGCCCCACCTCGGACAGCATTTCCAAGTCAAACCGGGTGCGCTGCTCGAGGCGCTGGGCTTCCACCAGTTTGCCCATGCCCACCAGCTCTTTCAGGCGCTGGGCCAGTTCCAGCTTGATGGTTTCCACCGCCGCCAACACCTTGTCGCGCGGCGTCACGTAATGGCTGGATGGGTAGACCGTGAAGCGCGGGATCTTTTGCCGAATTCGCCCGGTGAGTGGGTCAAACAATTGCAGGCTGTCGATTTCGTCATCGAACAGTTCGATGCGAATCGCCAGCTCGGAGTGCTCGGCCGGAAACACGTCGATCGTGTCGCCGCGCACACGGAACTTGCCGCGCGAAAACTCCATGTCGTTGCGCTGGTACTGCATGCGGATCAGCTGGGCGATCACATCGCGCTGGCCCAGCTTGTCGCCAGTGCGCAGCGTCATGATCATGCGGTGGTAGCTCTCGGGCTCGCCAATGCCATAGATGGCCGACACCGTGGCCACGATCACCACATCGCGCCGCTCCATGATGCTTTTGGTGCAGGACAGGCGCATCTGCTCGATGTGTTCATTGATCGCGCTGTCTTTTTCAATGAACAAATCACGCTGCGGAACATAGGCCTCGGGCTGATAGTAGTCGTAGTAGCTGACGAAGTACTCGACCGCGTTCTTGGGGAAGAACTCGCGGAACTCGCTGTACAGCTGAGCTGCCAGCGTTTTGTTGGGCGCAAACACGATGGCGGGTCGCCCCAGCTGGGCGATGACGTTGGCCATGGTGAAGGTCTTGCCCGAGCCGGTCACGCCCAGCAGGGTTTGGAACACTTCGCCGTCCTGCACCCCCTCAACCAGTTGGCCGATCGCCACAGGCTGGTCGCCTGCAGGTGGGTAGGGTTGGTAGAGCTCAAAGGGCGAGCCCGGGTAACTGACGAAGGTCCCCGCAGCGAACTTGTCAGCGTCAGACACAACTTCAACAACAGGGGCTTCGGGCACGGTGGACATCTTTGTGAGGACCGCCTGGCCAAACCAGACGGCCGGGGCCGTTAAAATCAGGGACAACCCGAAAGCCTAACCGAGGATCGGGTTTCCTGCCAACACTGAACACCATCCAAGGACTTTCCATGTCTCTGTTTTCCGCCGTCGAAATGGCCCCCCGCGACCCTATTTTGGGTTTGAATGAGCAATTCAACGCCGACACCAACCCCAACAAGGTGAACCTGGGCGTGGGCGTGTACTTCGACGACAACGGCAAACTGCCCCTGCTGCAGTGTGTGCAAGCGGCCGAAAAAACCATGATGGCCACCCCCACCGCCCGTGGTTACTTGCCCATCGATGGCATCGTGGCCTATGACAATGCGGTCAAAGCACTGGTTTTTGGTGCTGAATCTGACGTGGTCAAGTCGGGCCGCGTGTCCACCGTGCAAGCCATCGGCGGCACCGGTGGCCTGAAAATCGGTGCCGACTTCCTGAAAAAAGTCAGCCCCAACGCCAAAGTGCTGATTTCTGACCCCAGCTGGGAAAACCACCGTGCCATCTTCGTGAACGCTGGCTTTGAAGTCGGTACCTATGCTTATTACGACGCGGAAAAGCGCGGCGTGAACTTCGAAGGCATGCTGGCCAGCCTGAACGCTGCGGCCGCGGGCACCATCGTCGTGCTGCACGCTTGCTGCCACAACCCCACCGGTTACGACATCACCGACGCCCAGTGGGACCAGGTCATTGCAGTCGTCAAGGCCAAGGGCCTGACGGCTTTCCTGGACATGGCCTACCAAGGCTTTGGCCACGGGATCGCCGAAGACGGTGCGGTGATCGGCAAGTTTGTGGCGGCAGGTCTGAACATCTTTGTGTCCACCTCGTTCTCCAAGAGCTTCAGCCTGTACGGCGAGCGCGTGGGCGCCCTGTCGGTGGTGGCTTCTGACAAAGAAGAAGCCTCGCGCGTGCTGTCGCAACTGAAAATCGCGATCCGCACCAACTACTCCAACCCACCCATCCACGGTGGTGCGGTGGTGGCGGCCGTGTTGAACAACCCCGAACTGCGCGCCCAGTGGGAAAGCGAACTGGCCGAAATGCGCGTGCGCATCAAGGCCATGCGCCAAAAACTGGTGGACAGCCTCAAAGCGGCTGGCGTGAAACAAGACATGAGCTTCATCACCACCCAGATTGGCATGTTCAGCTACTCGGGCCTGACCAAAGACCAGATGGTGCGTCTGCGCAACGAGTTTGGCGTGTACGGAACCGACACCGGCCGCATGTGCGTTGCTGCGCTCAACAGCAAAAATATCGACTATGTGTGCGCCTCGATCGCCAAAGTCGTTTGAGCTGACGGACAGTCGGCTTGCAACCGCCCCTGACGGGGCGGTTTATTTTTGGGCGGTCCGGGAAGTGACTGCCAATTAGGGTCCACACTCAAAAAATACCCCAGGGTCTCCTGTAGTATTGCTGCACCGCATCATTTTGTTGCAAGGAACACTGTCAAATGCTTTACCAGATCTTCGAAACGCAACGCTCGATCATGGAACCCTTTTCCGATCTGGCGCAAGCTGCGGCCAAGCTTTACAGCAACCCCTTGAATCCCATGGCCCAAACCCCTTTGGCACAACGCGTGTCTGCAGGGTATGCCTTGATGCACCGCCTGGGCAAAGACTACGAAAAACCAGAGTTCGGCATCAAGACGGTCAAGGTCAACAAGACCGATGTCGCCATTCACGAGCGCATCGAAATCGACAAACCTTTTTGCGAATTGCGTCGCTTCAAACGTTTCTCTGATGATGCCGCCACGCTGAGCTTGCTCAAAACTCAACCCGTGGTGCTGATCGTTGCACCGCTGTCAGGCCACTACGCCACTCTGCTGCGCGACACCGTCAAAACCATGCTGCAGGGCCACAAGGTCTACATCACCGATTGGAAAAACGCCCGTCTGGTGCCTTTGTCCGATGGCGAATTCCACCTCGACGATTACGTCAACTATGTTCAGGAGTTCATCCGCCACCTACAAGCCACCTATGGCCATTGCCATGTGGTCAGTGTTTGCCAGCCGACGGTGCCCGTCTTGGCTGCAGTCTCCTTGATGGCCAGCCGCGGCGAAAAGACCCCACTGACCATGACCATGATGGGCGGCCCCATCGATGCGCGCAAATCGCCCACCTCGGTCAACAACCTGGCCACCAACAAGAGCTTTGAGTGGTTTGAGAACAACGTGATTTACCGCGTGCCGCCCAACTTCCCCGGCGCAGGTCGACGCGTGTACCCCGGCTTTTTGCAGTACACAGGCTTCGTGGCCATGAACCCTGATCGCCACGCCAACAGCCATTACGACTATTTCAAGGATTTGATCAAAGGGGACGACGCCAGCGCCGAAGCCCACCGCAAGTTCTACGACGAGTACAACGCCGTTTTGGACATGGACGCCGATTACTACCTGGAAACCATCCAGACGGTGTTCCAGGACTTCAAACTGGTCAATGGCACTTGGGACGTCAAAGGAGTCGACGGCAAAGTTGAGCGCGTGCGACCGCAAGACATCAAGGGTACTGCCTTGCTGACCGTGGAAGGTGAGTTGGACGACATTTCCGGCTCGGGCCAGACCCGTGCGGCACAGGACCTGTGCACCGGCGTTCCCGCGAGTGAGCGTCAGCACCTGGAAGTGACGGGCGCGGGCCATTACGGCATCTTCAGCGGCCGCCGCTGGCGCGACATGGTCTACCCTCAGCTGGTGAAGTTCATCGCCAGCCATGCGCCCAAAGCCAAATCGGTTGCATCCAAAGCCGTTACAGTCAAAGCTGCGGCAAAGGCACCCGCTAAAGCACCCGTTAAGGCGCCAGTCAAGGCAGCGATCAAGCCAGCAGCCAAGCATGTTCCCAAAGCGCCTGCAAAAGCCGTCAAACCAACGGCTAAGTCGCAAGGCGCTGTCAAAACCACCTGGGTAACCTCCAAAGCCTGAGGCCCATGCCCCCGCTGCCCAGCACAGCGCCTGAGCACCAGGCGCTTTTTCTTTTGCTCAACGATGCCCTGCCCCAGACACAGTGCACACGTTGTGGCTTTCCGGATTGCGCCAGTTACGCCCGCGCCATGGCTGAGGGGCAGGCGGCCATCAACCAATGCCCCCCGGGCGGTCAAGCTGGCATTGAACGCCTGGCGGCACTGACTGGCCAGCCTGTGGTGTCACTCAACCCAGAGCATGGCACCGAAGGCCCGCGCCGTGTGGCCATCATTGATGAAGCATGGTGCATTGGCTGCACGCTGTGCATCAAGGCTTGTCCGACCGATGCGATTTTGGGGGCCAACAAACTGATGCACACCGTGATCGAGCCTTGGTGCACGGGGTGTGAGCTGTGCATTCCGGTGTGCCCAGTTGATTGCATTGCGCTGGAGAACGTGACGGGTACAGATACGGGTTGGGCCGCCTGGTCTGCCGAGCAAGCCGACACCGCACGCGGACGCTACACCTCACGCCAGCAACGCCTTGAGCGTGAAGAAGCCGAACATCACAAACAAATGCAAGCCAAAGCCGAGCACAAGCTGGCCGACTTGGCCGCCCACACCAAGGGTACCGACAACGCCCCCGAAGTGGACCGCAAACGCGCCATCATTGAGGCGGCGCTGGCCAAAGCAAAAGCCCGGCAGCACGGCGGCTGACGGGCTTTTTTCAGAACAACGCCTCAGTGCGACGCGGCCAAGGCCGCAAATGCCTTCACCACTTCAGGCGGTGCTTGCACCAACTCAATCAAGACGCCCTCGCCGCCAATCGGGAACTCTTCGTTCGCCTTGGGGTGCAAAAACGTGATGTCAAAACCAGCGGCCCCCTTGCGGATGCCACCCGGGGCAAAGCGCACGCCCTGCGATGACAGCCAATCCACGGCCATCGGCAGGTCGTCGATCCACAGACCAATGTGGTTGAGCGGTGTGGTGTGAACGGCGGGCTTTTTCTCGGGATCCAGCGGCTGCATGAGATCAACCTCGACCTTGAACGGGCCAGTGCCGATGGCGCAGATGTCTTCATCGACATTTTCACGTTCGCTTTTGAAGGTGCCCGTCACCTCCAGTCCAAACATATCGACCCAGAGTTTTTGCAGACGGGCCTTGTCAGGTCCGCCGATGGCAATCTGTTGGATGCCCAAGACCTTGAAGGGACGTGTCATTTATTCAAACTCCACAATCATCTGGTCCACAGTGAGCGATTCGCCTTTGGCAGCAACCACTTTTTTCACCATGCCATCAGCAGAAGCAAACAACACGTTTTCCATCTTCATGGCTTCGATCACGGCCACACGCTCGCCTGCTTGCACCTTCTGGCCAGGCTGCACCGACACCTCGACCAAGAGGCCAGGCATGGGCGAGAGCACAAAGCGGCTGAGGTCAGGTGGCGCCTTGAAGGGCATGAGTTGATGCAACTCGGCCATGCGGGGCGACATCACCAAGGCTTCGATGCGTGTGCCGTTGTGTTGCACTTGCAGCGCCAGCGGGTTCTTCACAGTGCCGCGTTCGATCTGTGCGGTGAAGGGTTTGCCGTTGCAAATGCCTTCGATGCGGATATCGTTCAGACGGGAATTGCTGGCGATGGCGTAGGTCTTACCTGCAACAGTGATTTGGGCTTCGCCTTGCTTGCCGGCCAACTCGTCCACATGCACAGACACATAGCGGTTGTTACCGCCCTGCCCCAATTCGACCACCACATAGTCCTGCCCAATCTTGACGTCGTAGCCGGGTAACTGACCGCTCAGGCCCGCCGCGCGTTCGCGCGACTTGCGGCGCACAAAAGCGGCCAAGGCAGCCAAAAAATCGTGGTCGTCGTGCGGCACATCTTCGGCGCGGAAACCTTTGCTGTATTGCTCGGCGATGAAGCCGGTGTTGAAATCACCCGACACAAAGCGCGGGTGCGCCAGCAAAGCGGCCTGGAAGGGAATGTTCGAGCTGATGCCACGGATCACAAAACCGTTCAAGGCTTCGCGCATTTTGGCGATGGCATCGTTGCGGTCCTTGCCGTGCACGATCAGCTTGGCGATCATCGAGTCATAAAACATCGGGATCTCGCCGCCGTCTTGCACGCCCGTGTCCACGCGCACACCGTACAAGTCAGTGGTATTGGCCTGGAACATGGTTTGTTTGGGCGTCTGGAAACGCACCAAGCGACCTGTGGAGGGCAGGAAGTTGCGGAAGGGGTCTTCGGCGTTGATACGGCACTCGATGGCCCAACCATTGCGTTGCACATCTTTTTGTTCAATGGGCAATTTCTCGCCAGCGGCCACGCGGATCATCATCTCGACCAAATCCAGCCCGGTGATGGCTTCGGTCACAGGATGCTCCACCTGCAAGCGGGTGTTCATCTCCAGAAAGTAAAAGCTCTGGTCTTTGCCGACCACAAACTCCACCGTACCGGCCGATTGGTATTTCACCGCCTTGGCCAGTTGCACCGCCTGCTCGCCCATGGCTTTGCGGGTGGCCTCAGTGATGAAAGGTGAGGGCGCCTCTTCAATCACTTTTTGATGACGGCGCTGGATGGAGCATTCACGCTCGTTCAAATAAATCACGTTGCCGTGGCTGTCGCCCAGCACCTGGATTTCGATGTGGCGGGGTTCTTCAACAAACTTCTCGATGAACACGCGGTCATCACCAAAACTGTTGCGCGCTTCGTTGCGGCACGAGGTGAAGCCTTCAAAGGCTTCTTTGTCGTTGAAGGCCACACGCAGGCCTTTGCCGCCGCCGCCCGCAGATGCTTTGATCATCACGGGGTAACCGATGCCCTTGGCGATTTCGACCGCTTTTTCAGCAGTTTCAATGGCGTCATTGACACCAGGAATGCAGTTCACCCCCGCAGCGCCCGCCAATTTTTTCGACTCGATCTTGTCGCCCATGGCTGCAATCGAGAAGTGGCGCGGACCAATGAAGGCGATGCCTTCGTCTTCGCAACGCTTGGCAAATTCGGCGTTCTCGCTCAGGAAACCATAGCCAGGATGGATCGCTTGCGCGCCAGTGGCCTTGGCGGCCGCGATGATCTTGTCAGCGACCAAGTAGGACTCACGCGAAGGCGCGGGACCCAGCAAAACGGCTTCGTCGGCCAGTTGCACATGACGTGCTTCCTTGTCGGCTTCGGAGTAAACGGCCACGGTTTGGATGCCCATTTTGTGGGCGGTGGCGATGACACGGCAGGCGATCTCGCCGCGGTTGGCAATCAGGATTTTGGTAAACATTTCAATTTCTCCAGCTGGTGCTGATACTCAAAAATCGTCCTCGCGAGGAGCGCAGCAACGTGGCGATCCAGACATGGATGCTCCCCACTTCGCTTTGCTCGCAATGACGTGATAGCGACATGGGTACGCTCAAAGTGGAATATTCCCGTGCTTGCGCCATGGGTTCTCAATCTTCTTGTCTTTGAGCATGACCAGCGAACGGGCAATGCGCTTGCGGGTTTCGTGCGGCTGGATGACGTCGTCAATGAAGCCACGGGCACCGGCCACAAAGGGGTTGGCAAAACGGGCTTTGTATTCCGCTTCTTTGGCGGCCAATTTGGCAGGGTCGCCCTTGTCTTCACGGAAGATGATCTCCACCGCGCCCTTGGCACCCATCACTGCGATCTCGGCATTGGGCCAAGAGAAGTTCACGTCGCCGCGCAGATGCTTGGAAGCCATCACGTCATAGGCGCCGCCGTAGGCCTTGCGGGTGATGACAGTGATCTTGGGCACGGTGCACTCGGCGTAGGCATACAGCAACTTCGCGCCATGTTTGATGATGCCGCCGAACTCTTGGCTTGTACCGGGCATGAAGCCGGGCACATCCACAAAGGTGACCACCGGAATGTTGAAGGCGTCGCAAAAGCGCACAAAGCGGGCGGCCTTGATGGAGCTCTTGATGTCCAGGCAACCCGCCAAAACCAAAGGCTGATTGGCCACGATGCCCACGGTTTGACCATCAATGCGGGCAAAGCCGATCAAGATGTTCTTGGCGTAATCGGGCTGGAGTTCAAAGAAGTCGCCATCGTCGACCGTTTTGACAATGAGCTCCTTCATGTCATAGGCCTTGTTGGGGTTCTCGGGCACCAAGGTGTCCAAACTCAGGTCCATGCGATCGATCGGATCGCCGCTCTTGCGCACTGGGGCTTTTTCTTTGTTGTTCAGCGGCAGGTAGTTGAACAGGCGACGCAGCATGAGCAGCGCTTCCACGTCGTTCTCAAACGCCATGTCGGCCACACCGCTCTTGGTGGTGTGCGTCAAAGCGCCACCCAGCTCTTCGGCCGTCACTTCTTCATGGGTCACGGTCTTGACCACTTCAGGACCCGTCACAAACATGTAAGACGTGTCTTTGACCATGAAGATGAAGTCGGTGAGCGCTGGCGAATACACCGCACCACCGGCCGATGGGCCCATGATCATGCTGATCTGGGGCACCACGCCCGAGGCCATCACGTTGCGCTGGAATACCTCGGCGTATCCGCCCAAAGAAGCCACACCTTCTTGAATGCGCGCGCCACCCGAATCGTTGAGGCCAATCACGGGAGCGCCCACCTTCATTGCTTGGTCCATGACCTTGCAGATTTTCTCGGCATGCGTCTCAGACAGAGCGCCGCCGTAAACGGTGAAGTCCTGGCTGTACACAAACACCAGGCGGCCATTGATCATGCCGTAGCCGGTGACCACGCCGTCGCCGGGGATCTTGTTGTCTTCCATGCCGAAGTCGGTGCAGCGGTGCTCCACGAACATGTCCCACTCTTCGAAGGTGCCCTCGTCCAGCAG
Source organism: Comamonadaceae bacterium (assembly GCA_027488215.1). Taxonomy (GTDB): domain Bacteria; phylum Pseudomonadota; class Gammaproteobacteria; order Burkholderiales; family Burkholderiaceae_C; genus Limnohabitans_A. The sequence goes on along the minus strand of JAIYCB010000025.1, from coordinate 31,200 downwards.
CACTTCAATGCGCTCACGTGCTGTGAGTTTGCCTTTTGCGTGCTGCGCGTCAATGCGCTTTTGCCCGCCGCCCAAGCGGGCAGCGGCGCGCTTTTTTTCCAGTTGTTCGATGATGTCTTGCATGGTGGCTCTCTCTTTTCTTCAGGAAGATGGGGTTTCACTCTGCGCTTGGTACGCACTGAGCAGTTGACGGGCTGCCGTCGACGCGGCCAGTTGGCCCGCCGCGACTTGTTGGCTGAGTTGGGGCAGCAGCGTTTGCACACGCGGCTGCGCCCGGAAGTTTTGTTTCAGAGCGGCGTCGATGCGTTCCCACATCCACGACAGGGCCTGGTGTTGACGGCGTTGCCCCAAGCGGCCATTGGCCGTTTGCAATGTCTTGAACTCGGTCACAGCCGTCCAAAAACTGTCAACGCCCTGGCCCAGCAAGGCGCTCAGTTGCACCACCTTGGGGTGCCATTGGGTCGCGTTGGCGTGCGCGTGGCCTGAGCCGCCGTGCATGCCCAAAAGCTGTAAGGCGCTGGTGATTTGCAGCTCGGCGCGGGTGGCCGCAATCCCATCGATGTCGGCCTTGTTGATGACGACCAGATCGGCAATCTCCATGACGCCTTTTTTGATGGCCTGCAAATCGTCGCCCGCATTGGGCAGCTGCATCAGCACAAACATGTCGGTCATGTTGGCCACAGCGGTTTCGCTTTGGCCCACGCCCACCGTCTCGACGATCACCACGTCGTAACCAGCAGCCTCGCAGACCAACATGGATTCGCGGGTTTTCTCGGCCACGCCACCCAGGGTGCCGCTGCTGGGGCTGGGGCGGATATAAGCCCGCTCGTGAACGCTCAGGTGCTCCATGCGGGTCTTGTCACCCAAGATGGAGCCACCGGAGACGGTGCTGGAAGGATCAACCGCGAGCACCGCCACTCGGTGCCCCTGCGCGATCAGGTACAGGCCCAGCGCCTCGATGAAGGTGGACTTGCCCACGCCCGGCACGCCGCTGATGCCCAGTCGGAACGAACGGCCCGTGTGCGGCAGCATGGCCGTGAGCAGTTCGTCGGCCAACGCGCGGTGGTCCGCACGCGTGGATTCGAGCAGCGTGATGGCCTTGGCCATGGCGCGACGCTGCACCGGCGCAGGGCCTTGCAGCAAGCCTTGTAACAACTGCTCTGGACTCATGCCTTTTCCCTCATACCTCGCAACACACCCAAATGTGTCACGCGAAAACCTAGGGGAAATTTCAAACCGAAGCCCAGGGCACGGTCCAAGCCAATGTGTGCAAACCAGATCAAAGCAGCTTGCAAAAACAGGGGTGCATTCAATGCAAGCCCCAGCACAGCCAAAAGGCCTGCCCCCACGGAGCTGTGGGTCAGGTTGTAGGCCCACATGCCGAACCTCTCATTACCCAACACGTAAACGAATATAGCCACATCGGGCAGCAAAAACCACAGGCCAAATTCAAGCCACGAAAACCCTTGCACTTGATACAAGGCACACGCCAGAAGCAAACACACCAGACCTTCAGCACGCAAAATTTTCAGCGCAGGATTCTTGAGTCCGTAGAGATCGCCTCTGATGTCCTGCATGTCCATGTCGGGCTGAGCGAACGGGTTGTTGAGCTTCATGTGCCTTGCCTCACAAGATCTCAAAATGCCGCCCATCGGGCAAGCGATAACGTGAGAAGTCGCGCACATCCATGGTCATCACGTTGAGCGTGTTCGTGTCTTGCGCCAACCAAACCAAAGAGGCATCGGCCAAGTCCATTTCTGTGCGAGGCTCAGCGGTATAACGCGCCATCAAGTCCGCCAAGTCGGGCAGATTCGACACATCAAAAGGGAACACGATGACGCCACCTTCGGACACCCATCGCAGAAATTGCTGGACGGCATTGGCACCCAGAAAATGGCACACCTCCACCACACACGGCCAGGTGGTCGTCAACCGCCAGTTTTCAGCCAACAAACTGGTGTAGTGCCGATGCGCCACATCACTGGCGTCAAACAGCGCCACCATGGGTCCGGTGTCGATCAAAGCCACCTTCACGGTTTGTCCGTTTCCTGGTCTGCGCCTGACCACACCTTGCCCTGCTTTTTAGCCTCCTGAAAAGCCAGCCAATCGGCTTGATTGGCATCCCGTTTGGTTTTGAGCTTGGACCGAATGGCCGCCTTGGTTGGAGATAGGAATTCATTGCCCTCAGGCAAAGACTCTCGCACCTCCGCTTGCACCTTGAGCAGCAGGTCATAGGGGTTCTTGCGCCCCAACGCCCTCTCCAGCGCCGAAACGATGAACTGTGACTTGGTCACGCCCATGCGTTTGGCGGTCAACTCCAGCTCTTTTTCAAGCAGAGGTTCCAGTCGAACGGATACAGCCACAGCAGACTCCTTGAAAATAGTTGTGATACCGTATTACTGTATCACAACTATTTTCAACCCAATGCTTTCTTGATCTGCTCCAGCACATCCTTGGCGCTGACCGGGATCGGGGTGCCAGGGCCGTAGATGCCTTTGACGCCGGCTTCATAGAGCATGTCGTAGTCCTGGCGCGGGATCACGCCACCCACGAACACGATGATGTCGTCGGCGCCTTGCTTTTTGAGCTCGGCAATGATGGCGGGCACCAGGGTTTTGTGACCAGCAGCCAGGGTGGACACCCCCACGGCGTGCACGTCGTTTTCAATCGCTTGGCGGGCGCATTCTTCGGGGGTCTGGAACAGCGGACCCATGTCCACGTCAAAACCCAGATCGGCAAAAGCGGTGGCTACCACTTTGGCCCCACGGTCGTGGCCGTCCTGACCCAGCTTGGAAATCATCACGCGGGGGCGGCGGCCTTGGGCGTCGGCAAAGGCAGCGATGTCGGCCTTGATCTGGTTCCAGTATTCCATGGTGTCTCCCACGTTTTCGCCGTCGTCATAGGCGGCGGCGTACACGCCCGTCACCTTTTGCGTGTCGGCGCGGTGGCGGCCAAAGGCTTTTTCGAGCGCGTCGGAAATCTCACCCACCGTGGCGCGCAGGCGCACGGCCTGGATGGACAAGTCCAGCAGGTTGCCCTGGCCGGATTCGGCGGATGCGGTCAAAGCGTCGAGAGCGGCTTGCACCTTGGCGCTGTCGCGCGTGGCACGAATCTTTTTCAGGCGTTCGATCTGCCCGTCTCGCACCTTGACGTTGTCGATCGACAGCGTCTCGATCGGGTCTTCTTTGGCCAGCTTGTATTTGTTCACGCCCACGATGACGTCTTTGCCCGAATCGATGCGGGCCTGCTTTTCAGCGGCAGCCGCTTCGATCTTGAGTTTGGCCCAGCCGCTGCCCACGGCCTTGGTCATGCCGCCCAAGGCTTCGACTTCTTCGATGATGGCCCAGGCCTTGTCGGCCATCTCTTGGGTCAGGCTCTCCATCATGTAAGAACCGGCCCAAGGGTCGATCACGTTGGTGATGTGGGTCTCTTCTTGAATGATGAGTTGCGTGTTGCGAGCGATGCGCGCGCTGAATTCGGTTGGCAAGGCAATCGCCTCGTCAAACGAGTTGGTGTGCAGCGACTGGGTGCCACCGAACACGGCCGCCATGGCTTCGATGGTGGTGCGCACCACGTTGTTGTAAGGGTCTTGCTCGGTAAGCGACCAGCCCGAGGTCTGGCTGTGCGTGCGCAGCATGAGGCTCTTGGGGTTCTTGGCGTCAAAGCCTTTCATGATGCGGCACCACAGCAGGCGGGCCGCACGCATCTTGGCGATCTCCAAATAGAAGTTCATGCCCACCGCCCAGAAGAAGGACAGGCGGCCCGCGAAGTCGTCCACGTCCATGCCTTTGGCGATGGCGGTCTTCACATACTCTTTGCCGTCGGCGAGCGTAAACGCCATTTCGAGCGCCTGGTTGGCGCCGGCTTCTTGCATGTGGTAGCCCGAAATCGAAATCGAGTTGAACTTGGGCATGTTCTTGCTCGTGTACTCGATGATGTCGCCGATGATCTTCATCGACGGCTCAGGCGGGTAGATGTAGGTGTTGCGCACCATGAACTCTTTCAGAATGTCGTTCTGAATCGTTCCACTCAGTTTGTCTTGCGACACGCCCTGCTCTTCGGCAGCGACCACATAGCCCGCCAGCACAGGCAACACGGCACCGTTCATGGTCATGGACACGCTGACCTTGTCCAGCGGGATCTGGTCAAACAGGATCTTCATGTCTTCGACCGAATCAATCGCGACGCCAGCCTTGCCCACATCGCCCGTCACGCGCGGGTGGTCGGAGTCGTAACCCCGGTGCGTGGCCAAGTCAAACGCCACCGACACGCCCTGCCCGCCTGCGGCCAAGGCCTTGCGGTAGAAGGCGTTGGACTCTTCGGCGGTGGAGAAACCGGCGTACTGGCGGATCGTCCAGGGGCGCACGGCATACATGGTGGCCTGGGGGCCGCGCAAAAAAGGCTCAAAACCCGGCAGCGTGTTGGTGTAGGGCAGGTTGGCTGTGTCAGCCGCTGTATACAAAGGCTTGACGACGATGCCGTCGGGCGTCTTCCAGTTCAGCGCGTTCACATCGCCGCCGGGGGCGGATTTGACCGCTGCTTTTTGCCAGGCTTCCAAGTTAGAAGCGTTGAATTCAAAGGATTTGGACGTCATGGCGCTGTGCTTTCGGGACAAAAATGGCTGAGCAGGATTTTGGCAGCCTGGGGCTGCCTACCGGCTTACAAGTACCGTGATTCATAATTATTGATGCAGAATATTTTAACCCGCTTACAATCTCGAATCTGAAAAAGTTTCTTTCAACGCCTCAAAAACCGGTTTCCCCGGCACGCCACGCCCCATGTCTGCCCTGTCCCTCGCCCCCCGCGCCCTGTACGAAGAAGTGGCCGAACTGCTGCGCCAGCGGATTTTTGCGCGCGAATTGGAGCCCGGCAGCTGGATCGACGAGTTGCGCATTGCCGAGGCGCTGGGCATCAGCCGCACCCCCCTGCGCGAAGCCCTGAAAGTGCTGGCGGCTGAAGGTTTGGTGACCATGAAAGTGCGCCGGGGCGCTTATGTCACCGAGGTCAGCGAAAAAGACCTGCGCGATGTTTACCACCTGTTGGCCTTGATGGAATCTGATGCCGCTCGCATGGTGGCCCAAAACGCCAGCGCCGAGCAAATGTCAAAAATCAAGGCCTTGCATCAGGACTTGGAGGAAGCCGTTGACAACCGCGACCGTTTCTTCGAGATCAACGAAGCTTTTCACATGCTGCTGCTGGAATTGGCCGACAACCGCTGGCGCGACCAGATGGTGGCCGACCTGCGCAAAGTCATGAAGCTCAACCGCCACAGCTCCTTGTTCAAGGAGGGGCGCATTGAGCAATCCCTGGCCGAGCACCGGGCCATCGTGCAGGCCCTGACCCAGCGTCAACCGGAACAGGCGGCCGAGCGCATGTCGGCCCACTTCATGAACGGTCTGCAGGCCGCGCAATAAGCCATCTGCTTTCATCAGGCCGCAACAGCCTGTGTAGCCCGCGCAAAATCAGCCCGCCTCCCGCATCGCCTTGCCCAAACCCTCGGCCCCCTTGGCCAGCAGGGTGTCGGCGGCGTTCAGGCGATCCCGTGCCTCACGGTTCTGGCTCAGCTTGGCCTTGCCCTCGATGCGCTGGATCTCCACCTGAATGCCGACCACCGCCTTGAGCATTTGGTCGATGTACTCGGGCGGCGAATCGCCCATCTTCCAGGGGCGAGGCTCGGAAGTCTCATGTTCACGCGTCAGCCTGGCCACGACGCCCCGAACAAACCTTTCCTCGTCCATCACCGTGAGTCGGCCATGGACATGCACCACTTCGTAGTTCCAGGTGGGCACTTGCCGGTGGGTTTCGTGCTTGCTCGGGTACCAGTTGGGCGAGATGTAGCTCTCATTACCGCGAAAAATCACCAACACATCCGCACCGCCCTGGCATTGCTGCCAGACAGGGTTGGCGCGCGCGACATGCGCTGTCAGCAACCCATGCGCGCCCTGGCTGGGGTCAAACTCAAAAGGAATGTGGTTCGCATCCAAGCCGTCGGCACCAGCGGTGACCAAGGCACCCAGAGGGTGCTCCCGGATGATCGTGTGGATGTCTTGCGGATTCTGGATGCGGAAATGGGCAGGGATGTACATCGGATCGGCTCGAATGGTGAGAAAGCTGAAGGCAACATCTTGCCATCGAATCTCAGTCGGTCACCACTGCACCCCGCGCCAATGCAGCTTGGGCCAGCTGCCAGACTTCTCTCGGCGGCAAGGGCTTGAGTTTGTGGTCACTCCAAACCTGACGCCACAAACGCCCGCCCCGTTGCCCGTGGTACAGGCCCAGCATGTGCCGCGCAATCGCGTACCAAGGGCAGCCGTCTTCGGCAAAGGCGCGCTCCATGTAGGTCACCATGGCCTCTTCCACCGCCTCGCGGCTGTGCACCACTTGGGCATCGCCAAAAAACGTGGCTTCCCAACTGCCCAAAAGCCAGGGGTTGTAGTACGCCTCGCGACCGACCATCACGCCGTCGGCATGCTGCAAGTGCTGTGCAATCTCTTCGTTGGTCTTGATACCACCATTCACCGCGATCAGCAGCGAAGGAAAATCTTTTTTGAGCTGATAAGCCAGCTCGTAACGCAGCGGCGGGATTTCGCGGTTTTCTTTCGGCGACAGGCCATCGAGCCAGGCATTGCGGGCGTGCACGATGAACACCTTGCACCCCGCTTCGCTCACCGTGCCCACAAAGTCGCGCACAAAGTCGTAACTTTCAATGCGGTCAATGCCAATGCGGTGCTTCACCGTCACCGGCACGTCCACCACATCGAGCATGGCTTTGACGCCGTCGGCCACGGTACGCGGCTCGTTCATCAGGCAAGCGCCAAATGCGCCGCGCTGCACTCGGTCTGAGGGGCAGCCGCAATTGAGGTTGATCTCGTCGTAACCCCACTCCTGGCCCAGCTTGGCGGCATGGGCCAAATCAGCCGCATCGCTGCCGCCCAGTTGCAGGGCCACAGGGTGTTCTTCGGCGTTGAAGCGCAGGTGCCGCTGCACGCTGCCGTGGCGCAGCGCACCCGTTGTCACCATCTCGGTGTAGAGCAAGGTGTGGCGGGTCAGCAGGCGGTGGAAAAACCGGCAATGGCGGTCGGTCCAGTCCATCATGGGCGCCACAGAAAGACGCCAGCGTTGAGGTTCAGGGAAATGCATGGGGGCTGATTATCCTTGGCTGGCTGCGGCCTTGAAAACAATCAATTACGCCTCATTTGAACTGGGCGTTTAATGAAAGCCAGACTTGAGCCTGACAATGACAGCTTGAGCAAGGAGAAGTCGAGATGGGTGATGCAACGATGTGGTGGGTTCTGGCCGGTGTCTTGGTGGCACTGGAATTGTTGACCGGCACTTTTTATCTGTTGATGCTGAGCCTGGGGGCCGTGGCTGCAGCCTTGGTGGCCATGGCAGGCCATGGCCTGATCGCACAACTGGTCGCAGCCGCCATGGTGGGCGGCCTCGGGGCTGTCTTGCTGGGCCAATGGCGCAAGCGCCAAACCACCACACCCCAAGAAGCCCAAGACCAACACCTGGACTTGGGCGCCACCGTGCAGGTCGACGCGTGGGATGCCCAAGGCACCGCGCAAGTCAAACACCGGGGCGCAGCCTGGACTGCGGTGTTGGCCCCAGGACAGACCGCCACACCGGGCGTTTACCGCATTCAGGCCATGGCGGGCAACCGCCTGGTCCTCGAAAAAATCTGAGCACACCGCTCGAAACACTGAAAAGGGAGAAAAGCCATGGAAATCGCTGCCGTCCTCGTCATCATCGCGATCCTGTTCATCGTCAAGACCGTCAAGGTCGTGCCCCAACAAGAGGCTTGGGTGGTCGAAAGGCTGGGCAAATTCCACGCCAGCCTGGCCCCGGGTCTGAACTTTGTGGTGCCCTTTGTGGACAACGTGATCCAGAAACACAGCCTGAAAGAAATCCCGCTGGACGTGCCCAGCCAGATCTGCATCACGCGCGACAACACTCAGCTGCAGGTGGACGGCATCTTGTACTTTCAAGTCACCGACCCCAAACTGGCCAGTTACGGCTCGTCCAACTACATCGTAGCGGTGACGCAGCTGGCCCAAACCAGCCTGCGCAGCGTGATCGGCAAGCTGGAGCTGGACAAGACTTTTGAAGAGCGCGACATCATCAACGCCCAAGTGGTCGCTGCCATCGACGAAGCGGCACTCAACTGGGGCGTGAAGGTGCTGCGCTACGAGATCAAGGACCTGACACCGCCCAAAGAAATTTTGCTGGCCATGCAGTCGCAAATCACGGCCGAGCGCGAAAAGCGTGCCCTGATCGCTGCCTCCGAAGGCCGCCGCCAGGAACAAATCAACATCGCCACCGGCGAGCGCGAAGCCTATATCGCCCGCTCTGAAGGCGAAAAGCAAGCGGCCATCAACAAAGCCCAAGGCGATGCCGCTGCCATCACCGAAATGGCCAATGCCACCGCGCAAGCCATTGAGCGCATCGCCACCGCCATCCGCCAGCCTGGGGGCGAGCAGGCGGTGCAACTCAAGGTGGCCGAGCAGGCCGTGCAGGCTTACGCCAAGGTGGCGCAAGACGCCAAGACCACGCTCATCGTGCCGGGCAACATGAGCGAAGTGTCTGGCCTGATCGCTTCGGCCATGCAGATGGTGAGCACGGGCAAACAAGCGGGCTGAAGCGGAGCTGTAGAAGCAAAAAACCCGCCGAGGCGGGTTTTTTTTGTGGATACCAATTACCAGGCTTACCCAGTCTGGCTTTGCCAAGCTGGGCAAGTAACAAGCATCAGCCCATGTGCAAACCGCCGTTGACCGCGAAGTCAGCACCGGTGGTGTAACCGCCGTCTTCGCTGGCCATCCAGGCGATGATGGAAGCGATCTCGCTGGGCTTGCCCAAGCGCTTGACGGGCACGGTGGCCACGATCTTTTCCAGCACGTCAGGACGGATGGCGTTGACCATGTCGGTGCCAATGTAACCAGGGCTCACGGTGTTGACCGTCACGCCCTTGGTGGCCAGCTCTTGTGCCAAGGCCATCGAAAAACCGTGCATACCGGCTTTGGCGGCCGAGTAGTTGGTTTGACCAGCTTGGCCTTTTTCACCGTTGACCGAGCTGATGTTGATGATGCGGCCCCAGCCTTTTTCGACCATGTCGCCCACGACTTGCTTGGTCACGTTGAACATGGAGTCCAGGTTGGTGTTCATCACGGCTTGCCAATCTTCACGCGTCATCTTCAGGAACATGCGGTCCTTGGTGATGCCAGCGTTGTTGACCAAGACGTCGATCGGGCCATGCTCGGCTTTGGCCTTGGTGAAAGCCGCTACTGTGGAATCCCAGTCACCCACGTTGCCCACCGAAGCGTAAAAGGTGAAGCCCAGGGCTTTTTGCTCGTCCAACCACTTGTTGTAGTCACGTGTGGGGCCGCAACCCGCGATGACCTTGAAGCCTTCTTGATGCAGGCGTTGGCAGATCGCGGTACCGATACCGCCCATGCCGCCGGTGACGTACGCTACTTTTTGACTCATGATTGTCTCCTGGTGATGAGTGTGTTGAGATTTTGGAAAACCACCCAAACCCGCATGATCGGCTGCCCTTGTACGACTGGACAGTGCGCCGAACCACGCAGCTTGAGCAGCAAGGTTGGGTTAAACGCGCTCGATGGCCAGGGACACGCCCATGCCGCCACCGATGCACAAAGCGGCCAGGCCTTTTTGGGCCTGGGTGCGCTGCATTTCGTGCAGCAATGTGACCAAGATGCGGCAACCGGATGCACCGATGGGGTGACCGATGGCGATTGCGCCACCGTTGACGTTGACTTTGGCTGGGTCGATGTCGAGGGCTTTGTTCACAGCGCAAGCTTGCGCGGCAAAGGCTTCGTTCAGCTCGAACAGGTCCACGTCTTGGGCTTTCCAGCCTGCACGGGCCAGCGCTTTTTGAGACGCAGGCACCGGACCCATGCCCATGGTGGCGGGGTCCAGACCGCTGGTGCCAAAAGCAGCGATGCGCGCCAAGGGTTTGAGACCCAAGGCTGCAGCCTTCTTGGCCGACATGACCATCACAGCGGCAGCGCCGTCGTTGATGCCCGAGGCGTTGCCCGCGGTGACGCTGCCGGATTTGTCAAACGCAGGACGCAGACCTGCGAGCGCTTCGGCATTGGTTTTCTTGTTGATGAATTCGTCGGTGTTGAACACCAGCGGATCGCCTTTGCGCTGAGGAATCAGCACGTCCACGATCTCGTCCTTGAACTTGCCCGCATCTTGCGCGGCCGAGGCTTTTTGCTGGCTGCCCAGTGCCAATGCGTCTTGCATGTCACGGGTGATGCCGTGGGCCTTGGCCACGTTTTCGGCGGTGATGCCCATGTGGTACTGGTTGTAAACATCCCACAGGCCGTCCACGATCATGGTGTCGGCCATTTTCCAGTCGCCCATGCGCTGGCCATCGCGGCTGCCGTTGACCACATGCGGGCTGGCACTCATGTTTTCCTGGCCACCAGCGATCACGATCTCGCTGTCGCCCCAAGCCACGGCTTGCGCGGCCAGCATCACGGCCTTGAGGCCCGAGCCGCACACCGCGTTGATGGTCAGCGCCGGGGTTTCCTTGGCCACACCGGCTTTCATCATGGCTTGACGGGCAGGGTTTTGGCCCACGCCTGCGGCCAGCACCTGGCCCATGATGACTTCACCGATGGCGTCCGCGGGCAAACCGCTGCGCTCCAGCAAACCCTTGATCACAATGCTGCCCAGCTCGGTGGCGGGGGTCTTGGCGAGCGTGCCGCCAAATTTGCCCACGGCAGTGCGTGCGGCTGCGACGATGACGATGTCTTCCATTTTTGTCTCCAATAAAAAATCAATCAGGCCTTGGCCTTGACGTAGCGGCCGGGGGCCGCTTCGATGACCTTGAATTTGCTCGCTTTGCCATAGGTTTTGGGCGCGGCGATTTGTTTGCCGGCATGACTCTTGAGCCAATCCGACCAATCGGTCCACCAGCTGCCAGGCACCTCTTTGGCCTTGGCGATCCAGGCGTTCACATCGGCTGGGAATTGGGTGCCTTCGCTCAACCAGTGGCTGCGCTTTTTGGCCGCAGGCGGGTTGATCACGCCGGCAATGTGGCCCGAAGCGCCCATGACAAAACGTTTTTTGCCGGGCAGCACTTGGGTGCTGGCATAGGCCCCGCCGATCGGCACGATGTGGTCTTCACGCGAGCCGTAGATGTAGACCGGCATGTCGACCTTGCCCAGGTCAATCGCTTCGCCACACACCCTGACCTTGCGGGGTTTGACCAGGTTGTTTTCCAGATAGGTGTTACGCAAGTACCAAGCGTAGAAGGGTCCCGGCAGGTTGGTCGAATCGCTGTTCCAGTAGAGCAAGTCAAACGGCGGTGGTGTCTCGCCCTTGAGGTAATTGCCCACCACATAGTTCCAGACCAGGTCGTTGGGGCGCAAAAAGCTGAAGGTAGATGCGAGGTCCTGGCCCTTGAGCAAACCGCCTTTGCCCATTTGCTGCTCACGGAATTTGACGAAGTTTTCGTCAATGAAGACATCCAAAATGCCGGTGTCGGTGAAATTGATCAGCGTGGTGAGGAAGGTGGCGCTGGCCACTGGCTTTTCGCCACGCGCAGCCAGCACGGCCAGCGCAGTCGACAAAATGGTGCCGCCCACACAAAAGCCCAGCGCATTGATCTTGGGTGCGCCGGTGATGGCCTGCACGGTGTGGATGGCTTCAATCGCAGCGTGCTCGATGTAGTCGTCCCAGCTCTTTTGCGCCATCGACTCGTCAGGGTTGCGCCAGCTCACCACAAAGGTGCGGTGGCCTTGGCTGACGGCATAACGGATCAGTGAGTTTTCAGGCTGCAGATCGAGGATGTAGAACTTGTTGATGCAAGGGGGCACCAGCAAAAACGGCGTCTCATAGACCTTGGCCGTGAGGGGCTTGTATTCAATGAGCTGGAAAAATTCGTTTTCAAAAACCACCGCGCCTTCGGTGGTGGCCACATTCTTGCCCACTTCAAACAGGCTCTCGTCGGTCATCGAGACGTGGCCTTGTTGCATATCGTGCATCAGGTTTTTCACGCCTTTGGCGATGCTCTCGCCTTGGGTTTCGATGGCCTTCTTTTGCGCCTCGGCATTGAAGGCCAGGAAATTGCTGGGCGCGGCAGCCGCCACCCATTGCTCGACGGCAAAACGGATGCGGGTGCGGGTTTTTTCATCGGCATCGACCGCATCGGCCAGGCCCATCAGGGTGCGGGCATTGAGCAAATAGGTCGCGGCATTGAAGGCCGCCATCGGGTTGGCAGCCCAGGCCTCCCCGGAAAAACGGCGATCTTTGACTTGCAAACTGTTTTGAAGACCCTGATTCCACAATTCAGAGGCGTCTTTAAAGTACTGACCTTGGAGGCTTTGCAGCTTTTCAGGCGAAAATTTGAGGGTCGGTACCAATGCATCGGCCGTTGGCTTCAAACCACCCAAGTCGATGGTCTGGAAATGCTGCATGGCCTGTCCCCAGCTCTTGGTCAGGTTTTGCTGTAAGCCTTCGCTCATTTGGGTCCAAAAATCCTGCGCGGGAGTGCTCATTCGTGTCTCCTGAATCCATCGTTTTTGTCGAATCCCTTGTTCCGAGTATCTTTCAATTTGTTGTCACCTAAATTACAAGAGCAAAAAATTTATGTATTTGATTGTGATTGCCTGGCTCTACGTTACTTTGCTCATGGCCCTGGCTGAAGCCTTTAGCACACAAGGCAGTGTGCTGGGAGCGATCATCACTTTCATTTTCTATGGCTTGTTGCCCATGGCTTTGGTGGTTTACTTGATGGGCACCCCCCTGCGCCGCAAGGCGATTCGAAAGTTGGAACAACAAACCAGAGAGCAAAACACGGCCGCCACGGCCCAGAACCCCTCAGTGATCCAGCCAGATGCAGGCAGCCATGCGACCGCTTTGCCCAAGGCTTCGGCTGTCCCTGCGGTGGGAAAAAAAGAACTCTGACCCCGCGACCGTGCACCAGGGCGGGCTACTGTCATTGCCAAACACGCGCGAAATGCCCAAATGGTGCAAGCGATTGCGGGCCAAACCTGCCAAATCGGCCATGAACTTGCCCTGGGCTGCTGGCGTAAAAAGCGCCTGTACCTCGGCCGAGCCATCATCAAACACAGACCGCACCTCAGGCCCCACTTCAAAGGCTTGTGGCCCAATGCAGGGACCCAGCCAGGCCATCGCGTCCGATAAATCGGCACCCGAACGCTTCAAACTGGCCCACAGGCTCTCTAAGACGCCATGTCCTTGTGCCCCCGCCAACCCACGCCAGCCCGCATGCGCAGCGGCCACCCAGCGCCCGTAGGAATCACTGAACAAAACCGGCAAACAATCGGCCACCATGACCGTGCAGGCCACTCCCGGACCACTCGTCCAGCAGGCATCAGCCTGCAGCCCCTGTGGCGTGACGGCATCCAGTTGCACACTCTCGACACCATGCACTTGCTTTAAATAGACGGGGCGTTGTCCGATCAGCGTTGCCAGCCGTTTGCGGTTCGCTTGCACGTCTGCATCATGGTCACCCACATGGTCACCCAAGTTCATGCTGTCCCAAGGAACGGCCGACACCCCACCTTGGCGGCTGGTCATGAGCGCTCGCACGCGTGCATGGGTCGGCCAATCGGGTTGAATCCATTGAGCAGGCAGGTTTTGCATCTGCAAAATCATAGCGCCGTAAAGCACGCCTGCTTTTATTGTGTAATTGCACCATGACAAGCCAAGCCGATGCGCATTCCGATGCCCCCGAACTGCCCTGGATTGTGGAGGGACAAGCCCTTCCCCCAGTGAGCTGGGCTTGGGGAGCCTCAACCCCTGCGCCGGGCCTGCTGGCTGCCAGCGGCGATTTGTCTGCTCAACGATTGATGGACGCCTATGCACAGGGCGTTTTCCCCTGGTTCAACATGGGTCAACCCGTACTTTGGTGGAGTCCAGACCCTCGCATGGTGCTACCAACGCGAGAGTTTCGTTTTCACCGATCACTCCAGAAAAGCCTCAAACGCTGGAGCCTAACGCCCAACTTTGAGTTGTGCTTTGACCGCGACTTTTCGCAAGTCATCCACCGCTGCGCCTCATCGGCTCGCCAAGGTCAAAAAGGCACGTGGATCGTGCCCCGGATGGTGGCCGCCTACGAAGCATTGCACCGGATCGGCGTGGCCCACAGTTGTGAGTTGCGCATCGATGGGGAACTCTTGGCTGGCCTGTACTTCGTTGCATTGGGCCGTGCCGTGTTTGGCGAATCGATGTTCACCACCATCGACGATGGCTCCAAAATGGCGCTGGCTTGCCTGGTCAGTGTCTGTTTGCAGCACGGGATCACCACCATTGATTGCCAGCAAAATACCCGGCACTTGGCATCGATGGGGGCACGCGAGATACCGCGTGACGAATTTTTGAGCGCCTTGCAACAAGGGCGAGATCAAGCCCCTATAGACTGGGCACACGAGTCGCTGAATTGGCCCGCCCTGGCTACATTGGCAGCATCAAAATGAGCCAACTCAAAGAACTTCCATTACAGGCCCTGCAGTTTTACGCCACGGCCCCTTATGCGTGCAGTTACCTGCCCGAGCGCTCTGCCAGATCCCAGGTGGCCACCCCAAGCCACCTGATCCATAACGAGGTCTATGCTGACTTGGTGGAACAAGGCTTCAGGCGCAGCGGCCTGTTCACCTATCGCCCCTACTGCGATAACTGCCAAGCCTGTCAGCCTTTGCGTGTGCAAGTGAACGCGTTCAAACCCGACCGAAGCCAGCGCCGAGCTTGGCAGGCCCACAGCGATTTGCAGGTGCGCGTACTTGACTTGCATTACGACGCCGAGCATTACGCCTTGTATTTGCGCTACCAAAACACGCGTCACCCCGGTGGCGGCATGGACCACGACAGCGTCGACCAATACAGCCAATTTCTGCTGCAAAGCCGTGTCAACTCGCGCATTGTCGAGTTCAGAACACCAAGCAAAGACGACGGCATGGGTGCTCTCAAAATGATCAGCATCCTGGATGTGCTCAACCACGGTTTGTCGGCGGTTTACACTTTTTACGAACCCAATGAGGCCGCCAGCTTTGGAACTTACGGGGTGCTCTGGCAGATACAGCAAGCGGCGAAGCTGGGGCTGCCCTATGTTTACCTGGGCTACTGGATTGATGGCAGCCCCAAGATGAATTACAAATCCCGCTTCAAGCCCTGCGAACTCAGGGTAAACGGGAGATGGCAGGCTTTTGGTTGAGGCCTCTGCTTGAGTTGTTGCGAAGGCAGATTTGGGAGCCTATTTAGCCGAACAGCCCCTTTCATTTCACTGTGTAAAATGAAATGTCCAGGCAGTACACGATGAAAAAAGACTCCGCCCATACGACCGCGCCCACTATCCAGGTGATAGAACGCATGTTCACCCTGATTGATGTGCTGGCGTCCCGCGAAGAAGCCATCTCCCTGAAGGAGATCAGCCAAAAAACCGGGCTGCACCCCTCTACCGCACACCGTATCCTCAATGACCTCGCCACGGGCCGTTTTGTAGATCGCCCGGAAGCGGGCAGTTACCGCCTGGGCATGCGCTTGCTGGAATTGGGCAACTTGGTCAAGGGTCGACTCAATGTGCGTGATGCGGCCCTCGCACCGATGCGTGATTTACACAAACTGATTCAGCAGCCGGTCAACTTGAGCATGCGCCAGGGCGATGAAATCGTCTACATCGAACGCGCCTACAGCGAACGCTCGGGCATGCAAGTGGTTCGCGCCATTGGCGGGCGTGCTCCTTTGCACCTGACTTCGGTGGGCAAACTCTTCCTTGCTGCAGACGACCCATTGCGGGTGCGCTCTTATGCCACGCGAACCGGACTGGCTGGGCAAACGCGCAACAGCATCACCCAACTGCAGGTATTGGAAAGAGAACTTTCACGCGTCAACCAGTCCGGTTTTGCCCGTGACAATGAAGAGTTGGAGTTGGGTGTGCGCTGCATCGCAGCAGGTATCTACGATGATCAAGGCAAGCTTCTGGCAGGCCTGTCCATCTCTGCCCCGGCCGATCGGCTGGATGAGAGCTGGCTGCCGAAATTACAAGAAACCGCCAAGGCCATATCTGGGACTTTGGGTCACCACGAAGTTCGCTGAAGAGCGATCCTTTTGATTGGGTTTGAAATCTCAGCCTGGCATCCGGGCTGGTGATTCCATGGCGCGCTGGTCCATGGACGACTTTTGCTCCAGCCACTTGCGCACACGCTCGGCGTCACCAAGGCGGCTGAACTTTCCTGTCGAATCCAGAAAAACCATGATCAGCTTTCGACCTGCGACCTGGGCTTGCATGACCAAGCAACGACCAGCCTCCGAGATGTAACCGGTCTTTTGCAGACCGATGTCCCACTGTGGATTTTTGATCAAGCCATTGGTGTTGTTGTACTGCAGTGTCCTGCTGCCCACTGCGACCTCACGGCCTTGCGAGGTGGACAGCTCCCGCAACATCGGTTCGTTGTAAGCCTTGGCAGCTAAAACGGCCAAATCATTGGCACTGGACTGGTTTTTGCTTGACAGGCCCGTGGGCTCCACATAGCGCGTATCCGTCATGCCCAAAGAACGTGCACGCTGGTTCATTCGAGCGACGAACTGATCCATGCCACCCGGGAAAGTACGCCCCAATGCATGCGCTGCGCGATTTTCGCTGGACATCAGCGACAAGTGCATCAAGTCTCCACGGCTGAGTTCTGTGCCTACGGCCAGACGGGATGAGCTCCCTTTTTCAGTGTCCACATCCGCCTGGGTAATGCGGATGCGCTCGTCCATCGGCAAATTGGCCTCTGCAATGACCAAGCCCGTCATCAGTTTGGTCAAGGATGCGATCGGCAATACCGCATGGTCGTTTTTGCTGAACAAGACTTCCTGCGTGTCCTGGTCCACCACCAACGCCACGCTGGAGTGCAAGCCCAAAGCGTCAGAAGTGGCATGCAGACCTGCCATTTGACCAAAAGATGCTCGGATGGGACGTGCGTTTTGGCTGGCTTTGAGGTTTCTAGCGCTCAGATTGGCTTTGGCTGCTTGTCTTTTTTGACCAGAAGACTTGGCTGCTTGATTTTTTCGGGCCGATGCGATTTGACCTGTTTGGGCTTTTCGAGGTCCAGCCGACTTTTCAGCACTCTTGTTACTTTTTTGTGCTTTCGCTGGTGGCTGCATGCTGTTTTGGGCATACGCCAGACTCAACTGACCCGACACAATGGTGACCAGACCGACAGCCATGGCCAAGACAGCCATACGAAACCAGGATTTAGGGAACAAAAAGATAGAAAGGAATTTCAACGGCATGTCCTGATGGTCTGATTATTCAAATATGCAAGTGAGTGTATCCAAATAAAAAAAGTCACGCAAGAACAACGACTTACGTGACTTTTATAAAGCAATTAATTACTTATTTGGTAAACATTTTACCCCTGTGCAGCAACTCGATCGGATTTGCTCTGCAATTTATTCAATGCACTCAGGTAAGCCTTGGCCGAAGCCACCACGATGTCCGGATCGGATCCGACACCATTGACCACCCGCCCGCTGTTTTGCAAACGCACAGTAACTTCACCCTGACTTTCGGTGGAACCACTGATGGCGTTGACCGAATACAGCACCATTTCCGCACCACTTTTGACATATGACTCGATCGCCTTCAGGGAGGCATCCACCGGGCCATTGCCATCGGACTGGGTGCTTACCTCCTTACCCTCCACGGTGAACACCACCGCCGCATGAGGGCGCTCTCCGGTTTCGCTGTGCTGGGACATGGAGACGAAACCATATTGCTCTTTTTCGCTGGTCACACTCTCGTCGCTGACCAAAGCCAGGATGTCTTCATCAAAAATTTCGCTTTTGCGGTCGGCCAATTCCTTGAACTTGGCAAAAGCGCTGTTGATTTCGGTCTCGCTCTCCAAGCTCACACCCAGGTCTTGCAAACGCTGTTTGAACGCATTGCGGCCGCTGAGTTTGCCCAAGACGATCTTGTTGGTGGTCCAACCCACATCCTCGGCGCGCATGATTTCATAAGTGTCGCGAGCCTTGAGCACACCATCTTGGTGAATGCCCGAGGCATGGGCAAAGGCGTTGGCCCCGACCACCGCCTTGTTGGGCTGCACCACAAAGCCGGTGGTCTGGCTGACCATGCGGCTGGCTGCCACGATGTGGCTGGTGTCAATCCCCACATCCAGGCCAAAGTAATCGCGGCGCGTCTTGACGGCCATGACCACTTCTTCGAGCGAGCAATTGCCTGCGCGCTCACCCAGGCCGTTGATCGTGCATTCGACTTGGCGTGCGCCGCCGATCTTCACGCCCGCCAGCGAGTTGGCCACCGCCATACCCAAGTCGTTGTGGCAATGCACCGACCAGATGGCCTTGTCGGAGTTGGGGATGCGCTCGCGCAAGGTGCGGATGAACTCGCCATACAACTCGGGCACTGCATAGCCCACCGTGTCGGGCACGTTGATGGTGCCAGCACCCTCGGCGATCACCGCCTCCAAGATGCGGCACAAGAAATCCATGTCGCTGCGGTAGCCGTCTTCCGGGCTGAATTCCACATCACCCACGAGATTGCGGGCAAAGCGCACCGACTGCTTGGCTTGCTCAAACACCTGATCGGGTGTCATGCGCAGCTTTTTTTCCATGTGCAGGGGCGACGTGGCGATGAAAGTGTGGATGCGACCGCTGTTGGCCCCTTTCAGGGCTTCAGCAGCACGCGAAATGTCGCGATCATTGGCGCGCGACAAGGAGCAAATGGTCGAGTCTTTGATGGCGTCGGCAATCGTCTTGACAGCCTCAAAATCGCCATTGGAGCTGGCCGCAAAACCGGCTTCGATCACGTCCACGCGCAGACGCTCCAGTTGACGGGCAATGCGCAGCTTTTCATCACGGGTCATGGAAGCGCCGGGCGACTGTTCGCCATCGCGCAAGGTGGTGTCGAAAATAATCAGTTTGTCAGTCATGTTCACTCCTGGTCAAAACCCGCAAGTCCAAGCAAAAATGCAAAAGGCCCGTTGCGGATGGCATACGGGCCTTTTGGGAAAATGGTTGCGTGCGCTACACATCCCGCCCGTGGGGCGATAGCAGTAGTGCAATCAAAGAAAAAGTCATATAAACACTTTAACACAGTTCAAAACCCGCATTGTCTTGCAGTTGACATCACTGATGCAAACCACGCTCGTCGGGCTCGTCGGTCGAAGTGCTGATCATGCTGGTAGGCTCGCCCTTGGCTTTGCGCCAGAGATAAATCACATAACCGCTCAAGCCATAGCCCACAAACAGTGCAAACAGCACGATCGGCGGGTCAATGTTGACGACAGCGATACCCAAGGCCACCAACACCAGCGTGGCAAAGGGCACGCTCTTTTTCATGTGCATGTCCTTGAAACTGTAAAACGGCACATTGGTCACCATGGTCAGGCCCGCAAACAGGCACACGGCAAACATGCCCCAGGACACCGCTTTGGCGGGCACCGAGTTGTCGAACATGATCCACACAAAACCCATGACCAAGGCTGCTGCTGCGGGCGATGGCAGACCCTGAAAGTAGCGCTTGTCCACTACAGCCGTATTGACGTTGAAACGTGCCAGACGCAAGGCTGCACAAGCGCAATAGACGAAGGCGGCGATCCAGCCCCAACGCCCCAGCTCCTTCAAAGTCCAGACGTAAGCGATCAGGGCAGGCGCGGCACCGAAGGACACCATGTCAGACAGCGAATCCATTTGCTCGCCAAAAGCGCTTTGGGTGTTGGTCATGCGGGCCACACGGCCGTCCAGGCTGTCGAGCACCATGGCACTGAAAATGCCCACCGTGGCCAGATCAAAACGACCATTGATGGCCATGACGATGGCATAAAAACCGGCAAAAAGCGCAGCCAAAGTGATCATGTTGGGCAGCATGTAGATGCCCTTCGAAGGCTTACGCACAGGCGCCAGAACCTCAGTGTCTTCTGCGACTTCGTTTGCGTTGGATTTACTCATCGTCCATTCCTGATTCGGTTTTTGGCGCCATACCCTGCCAGCCAAGTTTAAGGCAGACAGAGCGCCCAAGAAAAAGGCCACCGCAGTGGCCTTTCTCAAACTTGCCCAAGGGCCAGATCAGTTGCGGGTCTTGTCGACCAGCTTGTTCTTGGCAATCCAAGGCATCATGGCGCGCAACTGAGCGCCCACGACTTCGATGGAGTGCTCGGAAGTCAAACGACGACGTGCGGTCATGCTCGGATAGTTGGTGCGGCCTTCCAAAATGAACATCTTGGCGTATTCACCCGTCTGGATGCGCTTCAAGGCATTGCGCATGGCGACGCGCGACTGCTCGTTAATGACTTCAGGACCGGTCACGTACTCGCCGTACTCCGCGTTGTTCGAGATCGAATAATTCATGTTGCCGATACCGCCTTCGTAGATCAGATCCACGATCAGCTTCAACTCGTGCAAGCACTCAAAGTAAGCCATTTCAGGGGCGTAGCCGGCTTCCACCAAGGTCTCGTAACCCATCTTGATCAGCTCCACCGCGCCACCGCACAGCACAGCCTGCTCACCGAACAGGTCGGTCTCGGTCTCTTCCTTGAAGTTGGTTTCGATGATGCCGGCCTTGCCACCACCGTTGGCCATGGCGTAGCTCAGGGCCAAAGCACGGGCCTTGCCGCTCTTGTCCTGGTGAATCGCCACCAGGTGGGGCACGCCGCCACCTTGGGTGTAGGTGTTGCGAACGGTGTGGCCAGGGGCCTTGGGCGCGACCATCCACACATCCAGATCTTCGCGGGGAACGACTTGGTTGTAGTGCACGTTGAAGCCGTGGGCAAAAGCCAACGAAGCGCCTTGCTTGATGTTGGGGGCGACGTTGTTGTTGTAGACCTCGGCGATTTGCTCGTCGGGCAACAAGATCATGACCACGTCAGCGGCCTTGACCGCGTCGTTGACTTCCATCACGTTCAAACCGGCTTTGCCGACTTTGTCCCACGATGCACCACCTTTGCGCAGACCGACCACCACTTTGACGCCGCTGTCGTTCAGGTTTTGGGCATGGGCGTGACCTTGCGAGCCGTAACCAATGATGGCAACAGTCTTGCCCTTGATGACGCTCAGATCACAATCTTTGTCGTAAAAAACTTTCACAGGGTTCTCCTTAGGAATAAAACAGGTTCAAGGGTTGAGTTTAGACGCGCAGGATGCGCTCGCCGCGCCCGATACCGCAAGCACCCGTGCGCACGGTCTCCAAGATGGCACTGCGGTCGATCGCCTCCAAAAAGGCGTCGTTCTTCGATTGGTCACCGGTGAGCTCGATGGTGTAGCTCTTGTCGGTGACATCAATCACACGGCCACGGAAAATGTCGGCCATGCGTTTCATTTCTTCGCGCTCCTTGCCCACGGCGCGCACTTTGACCAGCATCAGCTCGCGCTCGGTGTAAGCGCCTTCGGTCAGGTCCACCACCTTCACCACCTCGATCAGGCGGTTCAGGTGCTTGGTGATCTGCTCAATCACGTCATCCGAACCGGCAGTCTGGATGGTCATGCGAGACAAGCTGGGGTCCTCGGTGGGAGCCACCGTCAACGATTCGATGTTGTAGCCACGGGCCGAAAACAGGCCCACCACACGGGACAGGGCGCCCGCTTCGTTCTCAATCAATACAGCGATGATGTGTTTCATGTGTGATTCCTCTTTTTGCGACGACATGCAACCAGAAAAGTTTGATCGCAGAAAACTGTCGTTTTTCGCCACCCTCCCCTGCGCACGGTAATGCGCAGGCTTGGCGGGCAATAGATTCGTCCAGTGGAAAAAATTTAAAGATCTTCAGAACCCATCAGCATCTCGGTGATGCCTTTGCCAGCCTGAACCATGGGGAACACGTTTTCAGTGGGATCCGTGCGGAAATCAATGAACACGGTGCGGTCCTTGAGGCGACGCGCTTCGCGCAATGCCGGTTCGACGTCTTCTGGACGCTCGATCAGCATGCCCACGTGCCCGTAAGCCTCGGCCAACTTCACAAAATCGGGCAGCGCATCCATGTAGCTGTGGCTGTAACGGCCCGAGTATTCGATTTCCTGCCACTGGCGCACCATGCCCAGGTAGCGGTTGTTCAAGGCCAAAACCTTGATCGGCGTGTTGTACTGCAAACAGGTCGATAACTCCTGGATGCACATCTGCACCGAACCCTCGCCTGTCACGCAAAACACTTCGCTCCCGGGCTTGGCCAGCTTTATGCCCATGGCATACGGAATGCCCACACCCATGGTGCCCAGACCGCCGGAGTTGATCCAGCGGCGTGGCTCGTTGAATTTGTAATATTGCGCGGCCCACATCTGGTGCTGCCCAACGTCAGAGGTGATGTACGCATCAGCGTCTTTGGTCATGTCCCACAAGGTCTCGATGACCTTTTGCGGCTTGATGACCTCTGTGTTGTTGTTGTCGTACTTCATGCAATCGCGGCTGCGCCAGCCCTCGACCGTTTGCCACCACTGCGCCAGCGCCTGGCTGTCGGGCTTAAGACCGGACTCGCGGATCATGCCCATCAGTTCGATCAACACGTCTTTGACGTCGCCCACGATCGGTACGTCAACCTTGACTCGCTTGGAGATGCTCGAAGGATCAATGTCGATATGGATGATCTTGCGTTCGTTTTGCGCAAAATGCTTGGGGTTCCCAATCACGCGATCGTCAAAACGTGCGCCCACGGCCAGCAACACGTCACAATTCTGCATGGCGTTGTTGGCTTCCAGCGTGCCGTGCATGCCGAGCATGCCCAAGAAGCGGCGGTCGTTGGCTGGAAACGCGCCCAAACCCATCAAGGTGTTGGTGACCGGGAAATTCAGCATGTCCACCAGCGCGCGCAGCTCGGGGCTGGCATTGCTCAGCAAAACCCCACCACCGGTGTAGATGTAAGGACGCTTGGCCGACATCAACAGCTGCATGGCTTTGCGGATCTGGCCGCCGTGGCCCTTGCGCACCGGGTTGTAAGAGCGCATCTCGACCTTGTCGGGGTAGCCGTTGAACATCACTTTGTTGAACGACACGTCCTTGGGCACATCCACCACCACCGGACCGGGGCGACCGGTGCGGGCAATGTGGAAGGCCTTTTTCATGACCTCGGCCATGTCCTTGGCGTCTTTGACCAAAAAGTTGTGCTTGACGATGGGGCGGGTGATGCCCACGGTGTCACACTCCTGAAAAGCGTCCAGACCAATGGCCGCAGTGGGCACCTGCCCGCTGATGATGACCATGGGGATGCTGTCCATGTAAGCGGTGGCGATGCCGGTGACAGCATTGGTCAGGCCGGGGCCCGAAGTGACCAGGGCCACACCCACCTCACCCGTGGCACGGGCATAGCCATCGGCCGCGTGCACTGCCGCTTGCTCGTGGCGCACCAGCACGTGCTGGATGGTGTCTTGTTTGTAAAAAGCGTCGTAGATGTGGAGCACGGCCCCACCGGGGTAGCCCCAGACAAACTGAACGTTTTCGGCCTGCAGCGCTTTGACCAGAATTTCAGCACCGCGCAATTCTTGACCAGAAGAAGCGACGGACGCAGCGGATGCCATTTCGGCTTTGGTGATTTCCATATTCAACCTTTGTGAATTTCTCTAACGAAAAACCTTGGGTGCCCCTGGGTGCGACTCTTGTGAAGTGACTTTGGGACTTAAGACCACTGACATGGGCACCAAACTGTAAAAGTGCCGGACGGTGATCCGTTTGCTTTTTTTCAATTGCAACCGAATATTATCTCACCTTTACAGACACGCTTTTTAAATCCGCTCTCCTGGGGCTGGGTCAGTGACATAATTCTTACGTACACCCACCTGCTCAGTCACCCCCACCAATCTCCAGCACAAACAGGACACAGCCCACGGCTGCAAGCAACTTGGCCTCGGACACCGACATTTCTGACTTTCTCAAAAGCGTGGAGAAAAAAGCCTTCAAAAGGGCCTATTACCACGTGGGCGATGAGGAAGGGGCGTTGGACATCGTGCAAGACAGCATGATCAAGCTGTGCAGCCATTACGCGGACAAACCGGCGCAGGAGTTGCCCTTGCTGTTTCAGCGGATCTTGTCCAACACCGTGCTGGACTGGTTCCGCCGTCGCAAGACCCGCAACGCCCTGTTTTCCAACCTGGATGATTTTGAACACCGTGATGATCTGGGCGATTTCGATCTGCTCGAAGTCACCTCAGGCATCGCCGATGTGCCAGAAAACCAAAGCGCCGAGCAATGGCTTGGGCGGGTACAAACCTTAGAACACATTGAAAAAGCCGTCATGAGCTTGCCCGTACGTCAACGAGAAGCCTTCTTGCTGCGTTATTGGGAGGAGCTGGATGTGGCTGAAACCGCCGCTGTGATGGGCTGCTCCGAAGGCAGCGTCAAAACCCATTGCTCCCGCGCCATCCAATCCTTGAGTAAAACCTTGGCAAACCAAGGTATAAAACCATGAAAAATTTCCAGACCAACAACACCGCTGAAGCCTCCACCACCGAGATGGATCTTTTGGGTCGGAGCTTGGCCTCGCACTTGAATCTGGCCTCGCAGGATTTGGGGCATGACATCGGCGAAAGACTGCGCGTCGCCCGCCAAATGGCGCTGAAGTCCCGTCCTATGCCGCAACGCCTGATGCGTCATAGCCTGGCCGTGCAGGCCAATGGCACCCTCAGCGAACAACCTGAAGAAGGACTCAATCTTTGGCGCATCCTGGCCTCGGCCCTGCCTTTGCTGGCTCTGGTATCAGGTTTGATGTTCATCCAAAGCTTGCAGCAAGACTTGGCTGAGTCCGATATCGCCTCGCTCGACTCGGCACTCCTGCTCGATGAATTGCCCCCGAACGCATACACCGACCCCGGCTTCGTGCAGTTCATCAAAATCAAGCTTCACCAAGACGCACGGAATGACTGAATCGGGTTGCAAGTCTGGGCTTCTGCGACCAGATGAGTCGTCCATGACCAGGCAAGGTCTGCGCGAGGTCGTGGGAGCAAACGGCAAATGGCGCTTGATTGCCTTAGCGGCTTTCTTAGGCATGCAAGTGTCTGCTCAGACGCAATCCGGTCAAGCCGCCACACCTTCATTCTCTGCGGAACAGCAAACCTCCTCGGCTAACCCTCCCATGCCAGGCACTGGCAAAGTTGCAAATCAGCCAGACTCGGCTTTACCGGCCACTGCGCCCCTGGGGCACAACATGGAGGCGCCATCAGCTCCCGAGGTCGTAACCAACCGCCCCAGCCACAACTCGATGGGCTGGCAAACCCTGAGCAAACGTCAAAAACAGGCCCTGGCTCCGTTGGCTGGGCAGTGGCATGAGCTGACGGCCCAACAACGCCAGAAATGGCTGACCTTGTCAAAAAACTTTCTCCAACTGAGTGACGAGGAACAACTGACCTTGCACGCTCGAATGCGTGAATGGGCGGCGCTCAGCCCTCGGCAACGAAGCCAGGCACGCTTTCACTTCAACGCCACGCAATCCCTATCTGCCCAGGACAAGCGGGCCCAGTGGGAAGCCTATCAAGCGCTGTCCGAACAGGAAAAAAATAAGCTCGCATCGGGTCCCAAGCCACCTGTCAAAAGCACCGCGCGCAGTTTCGCCCCCCCCAACACCCGTTTGGTCAGCCCCCCACTGCTGCCCGTCAACGCCACTCGGGCAATTCAGCGTGTGGCTCCTTCGAAGCCGATCCACCCCAAAACCCTGTTGCCACAACCTTCTTGAATTCGGGCAGCACGGTTCATCCGGACATTTGCGTCACAATCGGATACAGATCCTGAGCGCTCAATGGCCCACGCTTTGAAGCACCAGGCATCCGGGCTGCTCTTTGCTTGTAGATCTCAACCCCATCGACATTCGATCTTCAACCCTCCATTGCTGCCATGACCCAGCACGCGCCCGCCTCACCGACGCCTCCTGCTGCCAACCCGCTGACTGCTCCGTCGCTCAAACGGCGCATGGCCTGCTGGCTGTACGAAGGCATGCTGCTGTTCGGCGTGGTCTTCATCGCAGGTTATCTTTTTGGCACCCTGAGCCAGACCCGCCACGCCCTGGACAACCGCCCCGGCTTGCAAGCTTTCCTGTTTTTGATTCTGGGGATTTACTTCACCTGGTTTTGGCACAGGGGCCAAACCCTGGCCATGAAAACCTGGCACATCAAAGTTGTCAGCGCACAAGGCCTGCCCCTGACCCAGAGCCGTGCCTTGCTGCGCTACGTGCTGAGCTGGATGTGGTTCTTGCCGCCCCTGCTGCTGACCATCCCCCTGGGCCTGCCACCCGGCTCAATCGGTTTGCTTATCTTTGTCTGGGTCTTTATTTGGGCTTTGCTCAGCCGCTTTCACCCTCAACGCCAGTTCTGGCACGACGCTTGGGCGGGCACCCGCTTGGTTTCTGCCGTCTGAACAGCCCATGAACCAACCTCTTTCACTGCCAGCAGCCCAGCCTGCCTTTTCGGTATGCGTTTATTGCGGCTCCAAACCCGGTAACCAGCCAGAATTTGCGCAAATTGCTGTGCAGGTGGGCACTTGGATCGGCGCGCACGGTGGCCAATTGGTTTATGGCGGCGGGCGCAACGGCCTGATGGGTCTGGTGGCCGAAGCCACCTTGGCGGCGGGTGGCACGGTGGTCGGCATCATCCCCCAGGCTTTGGTCGAAAAAGAATGGGCCCACCAAGGCTGCACCGAGCTGCACGTGGTCGACACCATGCACGAGCGCAAACGCCTCATGGCCGAAAAGGCCGACGCGTTTTTGGCCTTGCCTGGCGGCATCGGCACGTTTGAGGAATTGTTTGAGGTGTGGACTTGGCGCCAGCTGGGTTACCACGACAAGCCGGTGGGTATCTTGAACAGCTTGGGCTATTACGACCGCTTGATGGCCTTCATTGGCCAGGTGGTAGAGCAAGGCTTCATGGCCGACTGGCAAACCGAACTGGTGACGCTGGGCACCGAGCCCGAGGGGCTGCTGCAAAGTTTGGTACAAAAAGCAGGCTTTTCACCCCTCGCCAAAATCGAACTGATTTGATCGACTGAAAAAGGCTCGGTGGATGCAGCGGCACCACTCGCCTCCAATGACCCATGCAGACCTCGCAAGAAGGCCCTGCATTCACTCCCCTCAAATCGCGGTTTCGTCCTGCTCGCCGGTGCGGATGCGCACCACGCGCTCGACCGAGGTCACAAAAATCTTGCCGTCACCGATCTTGCCGGTGCGTGCCGCCTTGATGATGGCGTCCACACAGCTGTCGACATCGTCGTTTTTCACCACCACCTCGACCTTGACCTTGGGCAAAAAGTCGACCACGTATTCTGCGCCGCGGTACAACTCGGTGTGGCCTTTTTGACGGCCAAAACCCTTCACTTCGGTCACCGTGAGACCCGTCACACCGCATTCGGCCAAGGCTTCACGCACTTCTTCCAACTTGAAAGGCTTGATGACGGCGGTGATCTGTTTCATGGCAAAAATCCTTCAAAAAAGTGTCAAACGCGCCATCAGGCGCGAAACTTGTTGGTCATAGGATAACGCCAATCCTTGCCAAAACTGCGGTGCGTGACGCGAATGCCCACAGGAGCCTGACGGCGTTTGTACTCATTGAGCTTGATCAGGCGCGTGACTTTTTCCACATCGGCGCGCTCAAAACCGTCGGCAATCAGCGCCTCCACACCCTCGTCGTTTTCCATGTAACGCTGAATAATCGCATCCAGCACCTCATACGCGGGTAAGCTGTCCTGGTCTTTCTGGTCAGGCCGCAGCTCAGCGCTGGGCGGGCGAGTGATGATGCGCTCGGGGATGGGCTGGCTGCCCGTGCCATACGGGTCATTCAGGTTGCGCCAGCGCGCCAGGTCAAACACGCGAGTCTTGACCACGTCCTTGATGACCGCAAAACCGCCCGCCATGTCGCCATACAGCGTGCAATAACCCGTGGCCATCTCGCTCTTGTTTCCGGTGGTCAGCACAATCGCGCCCGTCTTGTTGGACATCGCCATCAGCAAGGTGCCGCGAATGCGGGCCTGGATGTTCTCCTCTGTCGTGTCTTCTTTCAGGCCCTCAAACTGGGCCGACAGCGCCTGCTTGAAGCCATCGAACAGCGGCGCAATCGAAATCTCGTCATAACGCACATTCAAACGTTTGACCATGTCGCGCGAATCGATCCAGCTGATATCGGCCGTGTAGGGCGAAGGCATCATCACCGCGTGGATCTTGTCGGCCCCGAGCGCGTCCACCGCAATCGCCAACACCAGTGCCGAATCGATGCCGCCCGACAGACCCAAAATCGCGCCCTTGAAGCCGTTCTTGCCCAGATAGTCGCGTACGCCCAGCACCAGCGCGTCCCACAGCTCGGCGTCTGCGCTGGCCATGGGCACCAAGGCCTCGGGCGCAGCGCTCAAGGTCACACCCGATGTCGCAGACTGCACCTGCACCGTCATGGCCGCTTCGCGAAAGCCCTCGGCACGTGCCACGGTTTCGCCTTGGGCATTGAGCGCAAACGAGCGTCCTTCAAAAATCACCTCGTCCTGGCCGCCCACCAAATGCGCGTAAATCAGGGGCAAGCCGCAATCGGCCACCCGCTCGCGCATGCGCTGCTCACGCTCTGGGCCCTTGCCCGCATGGAAAGGCGAGGCGTTCAGCACCGCCAGCATTTGGGCGCCCGCGTCACGCGCCAGTCGGGCGGGCTCGTCAAACCAGGCGTCTTCGCAAATGAGCAAGCCCACGCGCACGCCCTCAACTTCAAACACGCCTACACCGCTGCCGGGTGTGAAGTAGCGGCGCTCGTCAAACACCTGGTAATTGGGCAACTCGCGCTTGTCGTAAGCGCAGACCACCTGCCCCTCGCACAGCACGCTGGCGCGGTTGTGGCGACGCGTCACGGCCACGCTGCGGGTGCGCAGGCCGCCACCTTCGGGGTGGCCCACCACCACATGCAAGCCTTTTAACCCAGCCAGTTCGCGGGCCACCGTTTTCAGGGCATCATCGCAGGCGTCGATGAACGACGGGCGCAAGAAAAGGTCTTCGGCTGCATAGCCGCAAATCGACAGCTCGGGTGTCAGCACCAGGCGTGCACCCTCGGCATGCGCCCGGGTGGCGAAATCGATGATTTTGCGGGCATTGCCCTGCATGTCACCGACGACAAAGTTGAGCTGGGCCACACGAATTTGGAGAGTCATACAGGTGCTGGAAAATGTGAGCTTGAATTATGTCACCCGGGTGCAAGACGACCTCGGTGCCATCGCGTTTGAAGCCTGGGACGGCCTGCTTGCCCGGCAAGACGCGCCATCCCCCTTCATGCAGCATGCCTATTTGTCGGCCATGCAGACCAGCCAATCGGCCGCGCCCGAGACCGGCTGGACGCTCCAAGTCATCAGCCTGTGGCGCAGCACCCCGCAAGGCGATGTGTTGGCCGCCGCCTGCCCGCTTTACATCAAGACCCACTCCCGCGGCGAATACGTGTTTGACCACGCCTGGGCCGACGCCTACCAGCGCCACGGCCTGGCCTATTACCCCAAAGCCCTGGTCGCCTCGCCTTTCACCCCGGTGCCCGGCAGCCGCTTGCTGGCCGAATCTGACGATGCCCGCCAAGCCTTGCTGGCCGCCTTGCTGGACATTTGCCAAACCAACAACATCCCGTCGCTGCACATTTTGTTTGGCAGCCCACACGATTTGCAGGCCTGCGAACAAGTGGGGCTGCTGCAGCGCGACCAGGTGCAGTTCCACTGGCAAAACCAGGGCTGGCGCGACTTCGACGATTTTTTGGCCAGCCTGACCCAAGAAAAACGCAAAAAAATTCGGCAAGAACGCCGCAAAGTGCACGAGGCGGGCGTGAGCTTTCGCGCCGTGCGCGGCCCCGACATGACCGGCGAAGACTGGGCCCTGCTGCTGCGCTGCTACCAACAAACCTATTGGGAACACGGCAATGCGCCGTATTTGACCCCAGCGTTTTTTGAGTCCATGCGCACCGACATGGCCGCCCACTGGCTGCTGTTTGTGGCCGAACACACGGGCCAGCCGATTGGCATCAGCCTGATCGGTCTGCACCTGGACGCCCAAGGCCAGCCCGAAGTGGCCTATGGCCGCTATTGGGGGGCGCTTGCCCGGGTGGACTGCCTGCACTTTGAAGCCTGCTACTACCAGCCCATCGAATGGTGCATCCAGCACGGCCTCAAACGCTTTGAAGGCGGGGCACAAGGCGAACACAAAATGGCCCGCGCCCTGCTGCCCACCCCCACCCACAGCGCCCATTGGCTGGCGCACCCCGCGTTTTCTGAGGCGGTGGCGCGGTTTTTGGAGCGGGAAAAAGCGGGGGTGGAGAACTACCTCGAAGCGCTGAATCAGCACTCGCCCTTGAAGCGAACCTCGCCACCTGAAGGCCCTGCAGTTTTGTAGGTCTCCTCAGTTACAACAGGCAAGGCTTTTCAAACAACAGAAATTGTGGTGCTTTTGGCCCAGCTGAACAGCGAGCTGGTGTCACGTTCTCAAGCCAAATGGGTCATGATCTTCGCCAACCAAGCAAGATCAGGCCTTGGCTTTTTTGTGGTTGGCGATACCGTCCAGAATTTCCTTGTGGGCCGCTTCTTTGCCTTCCCAGCCCAACACCTTGACCCATTTGCCTTTTTCAAGGTCTTTGTAGTGTTCAAAGAAGTGGGCGATCGCGTTGCGGCGCATCGCGTTCACATCCGAGATGTCTTGCCAGTGGTCGTACATCGGCAAAATTTTGCTGGTCGGCACCGCAACCACCTTGCCATCCACACCGGCCTCGTCTTCCATCATCAAAATACCCAAGGCGCGGCAGGGCACTACCACACCGGGGTGCAAGGCGTAAGGGGTGATCACCAACACGTCCACCGGATCTCCGTCGCCAGAGAGGGTTTGGGGCACATAGCCGTAATTGGTGGGGTAGTGCATGGCCGTGGTCATGAAACGGTCCACGAACAAGGCGCCGGTTTCCTTGTCCACTTCGTACTTGATCGGATCGGAGTTCATCGGTATTTCGATGATCACGTTGAAAGTTTCGGGCGCTTGTTTGCCGGGGGTGACGTTGTCGAGGGACATCTTGCAGGTCTCGGGGTGAAAAGTTAATGAAAAACGAGGATCACTAGGGATTAACCCCGATTTTACTTTCACAAGGCTTGCGCAAATCGTGATCCAGCCTCTTTAATATGCTGTTGGCCAATCGTTCTCCGGTTTCGGTGATCGAGGAAGCAACGCCATGGAGGGGTCTCCGGTGCGTTGCCCCTCTGTTCAGCGACAACCATCGAGGAGTTCAACGATGACAGGAAATTCAGCGCTCATT
>JAIYCB010000046.1 GCA_027488215.1 Comamonadaceae bacterium | reverse complement strand
TCCAGCACCAGGCCGCTGGTGTAGAAGGCATCGGCCTGCGCTTCAAACAGGGCCACGATCTTGTCGAACTGGGCCTGCATCTTGTCGGGGTCGGGCGTGATGCCTTTGCGGGCCATGCCCGCTTCGGCCACGATCTGCATGGTGCGGGCGGCTTGCTCGCCGCCCATCACCGCCGTCTTGGCCCCCGGCCAGCTGAACAAAAAGCGCGGCGCGTAGCCACGCCCACACATGCCGTAGTTGCCCGCGCCAAATGAGGCCCCGCACTGGATGGTGATCTGCGGCACGGTGGCGCTGGTCACGGCCTGGATCATCTTGGAGCCGTGCTTGATCATGCCGCCTTGCTCGCTGTCTTTGCCCACCATGTAGCCGGTGGTGTTTTGCAAATAGACGATGGGGTGGCCCAGCTGGCACATCCACTGGATGAAGTGCGTGGCCTTGTTGGCCCCGGCCACATCGATCGGCCCGTTGTTGCTGATGATGCCGACCGCATGCCCGCCGATGCGCGCCTGGGCGCACACCGTGGCCACGCCGAACAGCGGTTTGAATTCCAGAAAATCCGAATCGTCCACCAAGCGCAAGATGATTTCGCGCATGTCGATGGGTTCGCGGTGGTGGGCGGGCATCAGGCCCAGCAGCTCTTCGGCGTCGAGGCGCGGGGGCTTTGCTTGTCGTTGCGCGTTGTGCGCAGCCCAGTCCCAACGCGCCACCACATCGCGGGCGGTGCCCAGCGCGTGGCGGTCGTCTTCGCACAGGTATTCGCCCAGGCCCGACACGCTGGTGTGCATCTCGGCCCCACCCAGCTCTTCTTCGGTCGCCACTTCGCCGGTGGCGGCTTTGAGCAGTGGCGGCCCCGCCAGAAAGGCCCGCGACCTGCCGCGCACCATGATCACGGTGTCACTCAGCCCCGGCATGTAAGCCCCGCCTGCCGTGCCCGAGCCGTGCTGCACCGTGAGCACCGGCAAGCCCGCTGCGGACAGGCGGGCCAGGTTACGAAACAGGCTGCCCCCCAGCACAAAACCCTCGACCTTGTACTGCATCAAGTTGGCCCCGGCGCTTTCGACCAGGTGCACAAAAGGCAGTTTGTTTTCCAGGGCGAGTTCTTGCACGCGCAAGATCTTTTCAAGTCCACGTGCCTGAATGGCCCCGGCCTCGATGCCCGAGTCGCTGGCCACCACCATGCAGCGCACACCGCTGACAAAACCGATGCCCGCGATCATGCCGCCGCCGGGCACCGACTTGGCGGGGTCCGGCGTGTCCTGCAGGAAGCCCGCTAACGCGCACAGCGGCAAAAACGGCGCACCCGGGTCCAGCAACAAGGCCACGCGTTCACGTGGCAGCAGTTGCCCGCGTTTGTCAAACACCGGTTTGGATTGGGCCGAGGCCAGCGCTGCGCGGTCTTGCAGTGCCTGCCACTGCGCCAAGCGGGCCAGCGCGGCTTCACGCCGTTGCTGGGCCACGGGGCTGTGCGGGTTCCAGGTGGATTCGAAATTCATTGGAATACCTTGGGGGTCACGGCGCGGTGAAAGCCGTCAAAGGGCTTGACGGCATCGCGTTCTTGCACATCGGGTTTGGCCACGGCCTGTTGCCAGCCCATGCGCATTTGCGGGCGGGCACCGTCCACGCGCAGCACGGTGCCGCTGACAAAGCTGGCAGCCGGTGAGAGCAAAAACACAATCGCTGCGGATGTTTCGGCTTCGTTTCCAAAGCGGCCTTGAGGCACTGTGTTGCGCATTTCGCGCAGCATGGGGCCCGCCTCGGGCGGGTAGTGGTCCATGCCGCTGCTGGCGATGTAGCCAGGGGCCACGGCGTTCACACGCACGCCTTGTTCGGCCCATTCGAGCGCCGCGGTTTCTGTGAAGCTGACCATGCCCGCCCGCGCCGCGCCGCTGTGGCCCATGCCCGGCATGGAGCCCCACATGTCGGCCACGATGTTGACCACCGCGCCGCCGTGCGCTTGCATGCTCTGGTTGAAGCACTCGCGTGCCATCAAAAAGCCGCCGGTGAGGTTGGTGTCTATGACCGCTTGCCAGCCTTTGGCGCTGGTCTTGGCCAGAGGCGAGATGTATTGACCGCCAGCGTTGTTGACCAATCCATGAATGCGCCCGTACAGCTGCACCACCTGCGCGACCATGGCTTTCACATCGTCCTCGCGCCGGATGTCGCAGCTGTGCCAACTGGCTTGCCCACCGTCACCCGTGATTTCTTGCGCGGTGGCGCTCAGCTTGTCGGGGTTGCGACCCACCAGCACCACGTGTGCGCCCAGGCTGGCCAATTCGTGCGCGGTGCAGCGGCCAATGCCCGAGCCGCCGCCGGTGACCAGGATCACTTGGCCCTTGAGCAAGCCGGGAACAAAGACCGAACGGTAGGGTGCAGAAGTGGTCATTTGGGTTCTCTCAAAAACAAGGCCAATGCGGCATCGGTCAAATCGTCCAGCGATGCGCGTGGGGAATTCTTTGTTATTTGATTTGGCGGCTGGTACCACTGCACCGCCCAGTTCAGCGCGCCAAAAATCATCAAGCGCGCCAGTTGTACCGGGGCCTGCAACTGGCCACTGGCGTGCAGCGCCTGCAGTACAGGCGTCCAGGCGGCTTCGTAGTCGTCTTTGATTTGCGTGATGGTCTGGCGTTGCTCGGCGCTCAGGGACCGCCATTCGTAAAGCATCACCGGGATGAAATCGCTGTTAGGCCCCAGCAGCACATCGAACTGGTTGCGGATCAGGGTGCGCAGCTGTTCGCGTGGTGGCAGGTCATCTGGCAGTCCCGCACAAGCAGTCGTTTGCCTTTGACTGGCCTGCTTCATGCCTTCCACCATCACCGCCAGCAACAGGTCTTGTTTGTTGCCAAAATGATAAAACGGCGAGCCCGGTTGCATACCCACCAGCGCCGCAATTTCGCGGGTGCTGGTGGCGTCGTAGCCCTTGCGATGAAACAGCTGCGCGGCAGCTGAAATCAAGGCTTGGCGCCGGTTGCCGTCGTCGCGCTCACCCTCGGTTTTGCGGGGGCGGCCGCGTGTGCGTTTGGGCTCGGCCAGTTCGGTCATGCGCTCAGCGTCCCGCCAATCCCATGCTGCGCGAAATCACTTCTTTCATGATCTCGTTGGTACCGCCGTAGATGCGTTGCACGCGGGCGTCGGCATAGGCGCGGGTGATGGGGTATTCCCACATGTAGCCGTAGCCGCCGTGCAGCTGCACGCATTCGTCCATCACCTTGCACTGCAGGTCTGAGCACCAGTACTTGGCCATGCTGGCCGTGGCCGTGTCGAGTTTGTCTTGCAGCAGCAGCTCTGAGCATTTGTCCACAAACACGCGGGCCACCTGCACCTCGGTTTGCAGCTCGGCCAGGGTGTAACGGGTGTTTTGGTAGTTGCCCACGGCCTGGCCAAACACCTTGCGGTCTTTGACGTACTGCACCGTCCAGTCAATCGCCGCTTGGGCTGCGGCAATGCCGCCAATCGCGATCTGCAGGCGTTCCCAAGGCAGCTGCTCCATCAGGCAAATAAAGCCCTTGCCCTGCATGGCCGCGCCGCCCAGCAGCTGGTCAGCGCTGACCTTGACGTTGTCAAAGAACAGCTCGGAGGTGTCTTGCGCTTTCAGGCCCAGCTTCTTCAATCGTTTGCCTTTTTCAAAGCCGGGCATGCCGCGCTCGATCAAGAACAGGCTGGTGCCTTTGGCCCCGGCCGCCGGGTCGGTCTTGGCCACCAAAATCACCAGATCGGCGTGCCAGCCGTTGGTGATGAAGGTCTTGCTGCCGTTGATGAGGTAAGTGCCATCGGGCTGCAAGAGCGCGGTGGTTTTGACGCCTTGCAAGTCCGAGCCCGCAGCCGGTTCGCTCATGGCGATCGCGCCCACCATCTCGCCAGTGGCCAGCTTGGGCAGGTACTTTTGCTTTTGCGCCTCGGTGCCGTAATGCAGGATGTAGGGGGCCACGATCTCGCTGTGCAGGCCGTAGCCAATGCCGCTGAAACCGGCGCGAGACAGTTCTTCCATCTGCACCACCGAGTACAGCTTGTCGGCATCCGAGCCGCCATAGGCCTCGGGCAGCGTCATGCACAAAAAGCCGTTTTCACCGGCCTTGTCCCAGACGGCGCGGTCCACATAGCCCTGCTCTTCCCAGGCGTCGTGGTGGGGGGCGATTTCCTTGTCCATGAAGCGGCGAAAGCTGTCGCGGAAGGCTTCGTGGTCGGCGGTAAAAAG
The DNA here is from genome assembly GCA_027488215.1 of Comamonadaceae bacterium. GTDB lineage: Bacteria > Pseudomonadota > Gammaproteobacteria > Burkholderiales > Burkholderiaceae_C > Limnohabitans_A. The sequence continues at coordinate 853 of JAIYCB010000046.1, read as the reverse complement.
GGTGCGTTCGATCATGGCTGTCACCTGTTGGACTGAAAATGGAAGATTTATACAAAGCGTTTGCTTGGTAAAAGTCTATACTGTTTAAAAACCCCCGCAACACAGGGCAAACCCCCTGATGACCCCCAGGAGACAGCATGAGCGAAGCATTTGTTTATGACGCCATACGCACACCGCGTGGCAAGGGCAAAAAAGACGGCAGCTTGCACGAAGTCAAGCCGATCAGCTTGCTATCAGGCGTGTTGCGCGAACTGCAAACCCGCAACCAGTTCGACACCGCTGCGGTGGACGACGTGGTCATGGGCGTGGTCTCGCCCATTGGTGAGCAAGGCTCGGTCATCCCCAAAGTCGCCGCGCTGGCGGCAGGCTGGGACTGGCGCTGCTCGGGTGTGCAGCTCAACCGCTTTTGCGCTTCGGGCCTGGAAGCGGTCAACACCGCCGCCATGAAAGTACGCAGCGGCTGGGAAGACTTGGTCGTTGCGGGCGGCATTGAGAGCATGAGCCGCGTGCCGATTGGCTCGGACGGCGGTGCCTGGGCGCAAGACCCCGAGACCAACAGCGCCACGCTGTTTGTGCCGCAAGGCATTGGGGCCGATTTGATCGCCACCATGAGCGGCTTCACGCGCCACGATGTGGATGCCTATGCGGTCGAATCTCAAAAACGCGCCACGGCCGCGCGTGCAGCGGGCTACTTCGATGGCTCGGTCGTGCCGGTCAAAGACAAGCTGGGCCAGGTCATCCTGGCGCAAGACGAATTCATCAAACCCAGCACCACAGTGGAAACACTGGGCGGCCTCAAAGCTTCGTTTGAACAACTGGGCGCGATGGGCTTTGACGCGGTGGCTTTGCAGCG
>JAIYCB010000001.1 GCA_027488215.1 Comamonadaceae bacterium | reverse complement strand
TTGGCGGACAGCTCTTGGCTTACCCACACCTTGGCATCGATGCTGCCAACGCGGGATAACTGCATCTGGTATTCGTACCGGTCCGGTCGGTACAAGCCATGCAGCCATTGGACGGGACGGTCGTCCTCGTCGTAAATCAACCGCCGCACCGCCAACAAGGCCGATCCGACGGATACATCCAAATGTTGGGCCATGCCGACGTCGGCCAAACGGGCCGAGATGGTTTGTTCGGCCCGACCCACCTTGACGCCCGACTCTTCGAGCAGCACCAAAATAGGTTTTTGCATCAACTCGCGCTTGCCAAAGCCCGAAGAAATCGCATCGGGCACCCAGGTGGTGATGTGCGACAGGGGACCCTCGGGCGTGCTGCGCACGCGCTCGGCTTTTTGCACCATGGTCATGGCGGGCAACTTCAAGGCTGCAGCGACATCCACAGGCGCACGCATGTGCTCCACGCTCAGCACCTTGACCTTGGTGCGCATGCCCATGGTCACCAGGTTTTCGAGCAAACCCGTCAGGCGCGCTTGCTGGCCTGTGGCCATGGTCGAGGCCTGCATCTGCACCTCTTGCGCACGTGAGGTCACAGGCCGCGTGCCACGCCCGGGTTCGCGCTGAATCAAACCTTCTTCGGCCAGCTGCGACAAGGCCCGGCGCACCGTGACACGCGCCACGCCAAACTGGCCCATCAAGGCCAACTCGCCGGGCAAACCATGTTCAAAACGGCCTTCGCGCAATTGCTCACGCAGCACCAGATAAATCTGGTGGTACTTGGGCAAAGGCAGATGGGCGTCCATGAGCTTGATGGTCGAACAGTCCCATTGTTCTGTCAATAGAACATTCAGGTCTTATCTATGGGACATTTGATCAGGGATTTCCCTGATCGCTGATTGAATCCCTGGAACCCGAATCGAGCCGAAGAGGGCTGTTCAGGTGTAGCGCACCCGCAAATCCCGCTTGAGCAGTTTGCCGCTGGGGTTCTTGGGCAGGGCGTCGGTGAAGACCACGCGCTTGGGTGTCTTGAAGCCGGCCATGTGCTGGCTGCAGTGCGCGATCACCGCTGCTTCATCGAGCGTCTGCCCAGCTTTGACCACGATCACCGCCGTCACGGCCTCGACCCATTTGGGATCGGGCAAGCCAATCACCGCGACTTCGCTCACCTGCGGCAGGCGGTAGATCATTTCTTCCACCTCGCGGCTGGCCACGTTTTCGCCGCCAGACTTGATCATGTCCTTCTTGCGGTCCACCACGGTGATGTAGCCCTCTTCGTCGATCAGCCCCAAGTCCCCGCTGTGGAACCAGTCGCCTTCAAACGAGGCCTTGGTGCGCTCGTCGTCGTGAAAGTAGCCCAGCATCAAATGCGGCGAACGGTGCACGATCTCACCCACCTCGCCCACGGCCACGTCCTGCATGGCGTCGTTGACCACACGGGTTTCGACGTTGCGCACGGCTTTGCCGCACGAACCGGGTTTGCGCAGTTGGTCGTCCGGGCCGAGCAGGGTGGCCAAGGGCGCGATCTCAGTCTGACCGTACAGGTTCCACAAGCGCACTTTGGGCAGGCGTGCGGCCAGCTCTTTGAGCACCTCGACCGGCATGATGGACGCACCGTAGTAGCCCTTAGCCAGTTGGGCGAGCTTGTCGGCATCCAACAGCGGCGAGCGCAACAAGGCAATCCACACCGTGGGCGGCGCAAAAAAGCTGGTGATGCCGAACTTTTCGAGCATGGGCAGCAGGTTGTCGGGTGTGGGCTTGGAGGTGATCACGTTGGTGCTGCCCATGTAAATGGCCGGGCCAAAAAACACGTCGAGCTGGGCGCAGTGGTACAACGGCAGCGCGTGCAGGGCCACATCGGCCTCGGCAATTTCGGCGTCGATCACGCAGCTGACGTACTGCCACAGCACCGCGTCGTGCGTGAGCTGCGCGCCTTTGGGCGATGACTCGGTGCCGCTGGTGTAGACGATCTGCGCCACGTCGCAGCTGCCCAGCCGCACGTCCGGCAGCGCATCGGAGCAGGCGGCCAGCGTGTCAAAGCTGTGCATGCCCGCCACAGGCTGGCTCGGGTCTTCGGAGGGCAGCCAGATGAACTGCTGCACCTGCGTGTCCAGTTTGCTGGCAGCCTGCGCCAGCTCGGCCAAGCCGCTGTCGGTGGCCAGGGTTTTGGCGCCTGCGTGGCGCAAGATGTAAGCCACCTCTTCGGCCTTGAGCATGAAGTTGATCGGCACCATGACCGCGCCCCGGCGGGCCAGCGCAAAGCGCAGCGCAGCAAAGCCGTGCGAGTTGCGCGCCAACACCGCCACCTTGTCGCCCTCGGCCACGCCGATGCTGGCCAGGCCCGCCGCCAAGCGCGTGACCAGCGCATCAAACTCGGCATAAGTCCAGGTTGTGGAACCGCACATGATGCCGGTTTTGGCAGGCAGGCGGATCGCGGTGCGGCGCAAAGCATCGGCAATGGTCTGGCGGCGAACGACAGGGTGGATGGCATTTTGGGTGGCGTGGGACATGGTGCGGGCTCCTGGATCGATATGATCGGGAGATTGAACACCAGCACCGCGAGAATTCCATTGGCACTTCCCCCTCCCTCCCCCCGCAAACTGTCACATACGCGAACCGTCGTTTACAGCGGCTATGACCGCGAAGACGGCCTGTGGGACATCGAAGCCGAGCTGACCGACGTCAAGACCTTCGGCTTCCAGGTGCCCAACGAACGGCTTTTCCCCGGCGATGAGCCGATCCACGGCCTGAAAATCCGCGTCACCCTCGACAACAAGATGGTCATCCAGGACATCGCCACCTCCATGGACGACATCCCGCACGCCGAATGCAGCGGGGCGCCACACAACATGCACAAGCTCATCGGCTGCACCATGGGCCCGGGCTGGCGCAAGGTCATCAACCAACATGTGGGCGGCACCGACGGCTGCACCCACCTGCGCGAAATGCTGTTCAACATGGCCACGGCCGCTTACCAAACCCTGCCCTCTGGCCAATGGTTGCGCCGCGAACTGGCAAACCAGCCCCACCCCGAAATGACCCAAGCGCCCTACTTCCTGGGCCAATGCCACAGCTGGGCCCATGACAGCCCAACGGTGCAAAGGGCGTATCCGATGTTTTTCAAGCCGAAAACGACTGAGAGCACGGATAACTGAGCAAACGCTCGCCTGAGATAATCCTCATGTTCCTAAGCGCAACTGCGCTTTTCTTTTTCACAGCCTCTGGATCTACACCATGAACCGCTGCACTCTGGCCCTTCGCGGGCGTGCTTTGCTTTGTCTTGAACTCGTCACCTCCCTGAACGCCATGGAGGCCGCATGAGCAAGAAGGTCTTCATCAAAACATTTGGCTGCCAGATGAACGAGTACGACTCGGACAAGATGGCCGATGTGCTGGGCGCGACCCAGGGCTATGAGCCCACGCAGGACGTGGACGAGGCCGATCTGATTTTGTTCAACACCTGTTCGGTGCGCGAGAAGGCGCAAGAAAAAGTCTTCAGCGATCTGGGCCGGGTGCAGCACCTGAAAGCCAAGGGCGTGCTGATTGGCGTGGGTGGCTGCGTGGCCAGCCAGGAAGGCGCCGAGATCATCAAGCGTGCGCCTTATGTGGACGTGGTCTTTGGCCCGCAGACCCTACACCGCCTGCCCGAGATGCTGGCAGAGCGGGAGCGCAAGCAGCGTCCACAGGTGGACATCAGCTTCCCCGAGATTGAAAAGTTTGACCACCTGCCCCCCGCCAAGGTGGAAGGCGCGACGGCCTTTGTGTCGATCATGGAAGGTTGCAGCAAATACTGCAGCTACTGCGTGGTGCCCTACACCCGGGGCGAAGAGGTGTCGCGTCCGTTTGACGATGTGCTGGTCGAAGTCGCCGGTCTGGCCGCGCAGGGCGTGAAAGAAATCACCCTGCTGGGCCAAAACGTGAACGCTTACCGGGGCAAGATGGGCGGCACCGCAGAGATTGCCGACTTTGCCATGTTGCTGGAGTACGTGGCCGACATGCCGGGCATCGAGCGCATCCGCTATGTGACCAGCCACCCCAACGAGTTCACCCAGCGCCTGATCGATGCCTACGAAAAAATCCCCAAACTGGTGAGCCACTTGCACTTGCCGGTGCAGCACGGCTCGGACCGCATCTTGATGGCCATGAAGCGCGGCTACACCGCCATGGAATACAAGAGCACGATCCGCAAGCTGCGGGCGATCCGCCCCGACATGTCGCTCAGCAGCGATTTCATCGTGGGCTTCCCCGGTGAGACCGAGGACGACTTCAACAAGATGATGAAGCTGATCATCGATGTGGGTTTTGACACCAGCTTCAGCTTCATTTTCAGCCCCCGCCCCGGCACGCCTGCAGCCAACCTGCACGACGACACGCCACACGATGTGAAGCTTCGCCGCCTGCACCATCTGCAAGCGACCATCGAAGAGAACGTGCAACGCATTGGCGAGAGCCGTGTGGGCACGGTGCAGCGCATTCTGGTGGAGCGCCCTTCACGCAAGGACGCCACCGAGCTGGCGGGCCGCACCGAGTGCAACCGGGTGGTCAACTTCCCCGGTGGCCCCCACATGGACCGCCTGATCGGTCAGATGGCCGATGTGCGCATCACCCAAGGCCTGTCGCACTCGCTGCGCGGGGAGTTGGTGATCCGGAACTGAGCTGGCTCAGGATTCGCGTCCGACTTCTCGGATGTAGCGGCGGTAGTCGCCGTGCGGGATGGGCGTGCAGTCATCGGTCGGGCGGTTGTACACATAGGTCTGCACCCGCTGGCCTTGCAGCGGGCCGCTGAGCACGGTCACTTCTTCGCGCCAGTATTGCGATGCAAAGCGGTCGCCGGGCACCATGTCTTCCACCACGTCGAGACGTGCCAAGTGCGCGTCATCCACTTCGTAGACTTCGCCGGAGACTTGCCCGTCACCCTGAAGTAGCCCAGGGTAACGGCCCACATCGATCAAACGACCCTGAATCTGGGCTGGCCCCACAAAAAGGGCGCCGTGCATTTCGGCCTCCAAGCGCAAGCCAGGCATCAGGGTTCCGTAGATGAAAAGAGTGTTTTTCATAAACTGGATTTTGCTTCATTGCCAGCGAAGCGTGTCAATCCAGCCCCACCTGAGTCCCTGTGGATCGCCACGTCGCAAGCTCCTCGCGATGACGATAGATTCCGTCATTGCGAGCGAAGCGCGGCAATCCTCAGCCCACGAGGCAACCACCGGCTCGCCGCGTCACAGGCTCCTCGCGCTGACGAAAGATGCCGTCATTGCGAGCGAAGCGCGGCAATCCCCAGCCCACGAGGCAACCACCGGCTCGCCGCGTCGCAGGCTCCTGGCGATGACTGGACATGCCGTAAGCAATGGTTGGACAAACGGGTCCCAACAATGCGCGAAGGTATAAACTGACCGGCAAGAGACACGCGTGCCCAACACATGAACGGTCACACGCCAACGGCAGACACAAAGCAGAAGCCAGAGGGGCAGATGAAAGCTGAACAAAATGAATTGATCACCCGCATTGGCCCAGGCACGCCCTGCGGCGCGGTGATGCGCCACTATTGGCAGCCCGTCGCCTTGGTGGATGAATTCAACCCCGCGCTCGACCCGCGCATGGCGATTCGCCCCGTCAAAGCTGTGCGCATTCTGGGCCAAGACCTGGTGCTGTTTCGCAACGCACAGGGCGAATACGGCTTGCTCGACCGCGACTGCCCACACCGCGGGGCGGACTTGGCCTTTGGCCGCAACGAAGGCGATGGCCTGCGCTGCCCTTTTCATGGCTGGAAGTTTGACGTCACGGGCCAATGCATCGAAACGCCCGCCGAGCCCACCGGCAGCACGCTGTGCAAGCGTGTGCGCCAGCGCAGCTACCCGCTGATCGAGCGCAGCGGCATTCTTTTTGGCTGGTTCGGCCCCGAAGGCCAGACGCCGCCACCGCTGCCGGGCATCGACGCTTTCAGCGCCCCGACCACACACACCTTTGCCTTCAAAGGCCTGTGGCATTGCAACTGGTTGCAAGCGTTTGAGGTGGGCATTGACCCGGCGCATGCGTCGTATCTGCACCGTTTCTTCAAGGACGAGTCGCTCGAAGGCAGCTATGGCCGCCAGTTCCGGGGCGCGAGCGCGGGCGATGTGCAAGGCGAGCGCTGGCCCATGACGCGGGTGATGCGCGAGTTGGACCAGCCCGAGATTTCATTCGAGCCCACCGATGCGGGCCTGCGCCTGACGGCCCTGCGCCCAATCAACGAGGCGCTGACCCATGTGCGGGTGACGAATGCGCTGTTTCCGCACACCTTTGTGATTCCGCTGTCCGAGACCATGACCATCACGCAGATGCATGTGCCGGTGGACGACACACACACCTATTGGTATTCGGTGTTCACCAGCTTTGCCGGGCCGGTGGACAAAGAAGCCATGCGCAACCAACGCCTGCCCTCGGTCACCCTGCCCAATTACATCCCCAAAGCAGGCAAACACAACAACTGGGGCTTTAACCCCGAAGAGCAAGTTTCACGCACCTACTTGGGCATGGGCGAAGACGACATCAATGTGCACGACCAGTGGGCCTGCGAGAGCATGGGTGCGATCCAAGACCGCACCCGCGAACACTTGGGCACCAGCGACAAAGTCATCATGGCGAACCGCCGCACCCTGCTCAAAGCCATCGAGACGGTGCAGGCCGGAGGCTTGCCACCCGGCTTTGCGCAGGGCGCCGTGGCAAGCCAGCGCATCGGCCCTGACACGGTGGACGGCATCGCGCCCAGCGGGCAATGGCCGCAATGGTGGCGCGAGGCCTGCGAAGCCAAACGCAGCGGTGCGCCTTGGGATGCCGCCCTGCCAGGCCATGCGCCCACCCCAGCCGACACGAGCGCGGCATGAGCTTCGCCGAACGCTGCGGCTTGCACAGCTCCGAACGCCAAGCGGCTTGTGAGCAATTGGTGCGGCAGGTCGAGGCATCGGGCATCGAGCTGATCCGCCTGGGCTGGTGCGACCTGCACGGCGTGGTGCGCGGCAAGACCATCGTGGCCTCGCAGCTGCGCCAGGCGCTGGCCAATGGCATCGGCATGGTCAGCACCTTGCTGCTCAAAGACAGCTCAGACCGCACCGCCTTCAAGGTGTTCGAGTCGGGCATCGAAGACAACCTGCCTGGCTTTGCCGGGGCCAGCAATTTCACGCTCATGCCCGACGCGGCCAGCTGGCATGTGCTGCCCTGGGCCGACAAGACCGGCTGGCTGCATTGCCAGCCCTACTTTGCCGACGGACGCATCGTGCCGCTCGATTCGCGCCATGTGCTGCAGCAAGCCGTGCAGCGCCTGGCCGATCGCGGCTGGCAAATGCGCTGCGGCCTCGAAATTGAATTCCACATCTACCGCCTCAAAGACCCGCTGCACGGTGCAGACCTGGACCCGGACCGCGCCGCATGGCCTGGCCCCGCGCCCGAAGTCAGCCTGATCCACCCGGGCTACAACCTGCTGACCGAAGGCTGGATGGACCGGGCCGAAGAGCCGCTGCGCATCGTGCAGCGCACCGCGCAAGCGCTCGGCCTGCCGTTGATCTCGCTCGAAATCGAACTCGGCCCCAGCCAGGTCGAAGCGGTGTTTGACGTGAGCGATGCGCTCACCGCTGCCGACAACATGGTGCTGTTTCGCAACGCCACACGCCAAGCCCTGCGCCGCGCCGG
>JAIYCB010000013.1 GCA_027488215.1 Comamonadaceae bacterium | reverse complement strand
GTTGACGACCACGAAGTTGTGTTCGATGCGCACCACTTCAGCGGTGATGACTTCACCAGGGCGCATTTCGGTACGTTGCAGGGATTCCTCAAAGAGGGCGGCAAAAGATTCAGACATGTGATTTCCTCATCCACGGGTGCAGCACTGACGAGCGCGACATGCGTCGTTTCCAGGAGCTGACTGTGGCGATTGGTTTTGCGGTGTGAACCGCGGTCAGGTTGAACAACCCACACCACCGGAGTGCCTGTCGGCACGGAAGGGAGCGGTGTGGACCTTGTTGCGCCGCAGACAAGTCAGCGGCACTTGCCTTGCCACCAGTTCAGGACCTGGTCCACCGAGGCTTCGATGGACAAGGACGAGTTGTCCAGTTGCAAGGCATCTTGCGCGGGCTGAAGGGGCGCCACGCTGCGAGACATGTCCCGAGCGTCGCGCGCTTCCAGATCAGCGCGAAGAATGTCGATGTTAGCCGAAAAACCCTTAGAAATCAATTGCTTATGCCTTCTTTCGGCGCGTTGGGCGGCGCTGGCGGTCAAAAACACCTTCAAAGGAGCGTTCGGGAAGATCACCGTGCCCATGTCGCGGCCGTCGGCCAAGAGGCCTGGCAGGCGCTGAAAACTGTGTTGGAGTTGCACCAATGCTTCGCGCACGGCAGGCAAAACGGAGACTTTGGAAGCGTTCATGCCGCCTTGCTCGCTGCGGATGGCATCGGTCACATCCACGTTGCTCAGCAGCACCTGCTCGCCTTCAAAGCGCACGGGCAGACGGCGTGCCAGCTCGGCGATTTTCGTTTCGTCGGCGGCTTCCAGCGTCAGGCCCGCTTGCAAAGCGGCATGGGCCGTGACGCGGTAGAGTGCGCCCGAATCCAGGTAGTGGTAACCCAGCTGTGCGGCCACGCGGCTGGCCAGCGTGCCTTTGCCCGAGGCGGTGGGGCCGTCGATGCAGATGACCGGGATGTTGGGGGCTGCGGTGTGCGCCACCGAGAACAGGACCTCAAAATAATCGGGAAAGGTCTTGGCCACGCATTTGGGGTCTTCGATGCGCACCGCCACCTGATCGACGTTGAAGGCGGCCAGCGAGAAGCACATGGCCACGCGGTGGTCGTCGTAGGTGTGGATACTGGCGCGCTGCCATTTTCCGGCGGCCAGGGGGTGAATGGTGATCCAGTCCGGACCTTCTTCCACAGTGGCACCCAGCTTGCGGCTTTCGGTGGCCATGGCCGCGATGCGGTCGGTTTCTTTCACGCGCCAGCTGGCGATGTTGCGCAGCGTGGTCGGGCCGTCCGCATACAGCGCCATCACGGCCAGGGTCATGGCGGCATCGGGGATGTGGTTGCAGTCGAGCGTGATGCCTTTGAGCGGCCAGGCACCACGCTCAATCTCAAGCCAGTTGGGACCGCTGGTAATGTGCGCGCCCATTTGCGCAGCGGCGTCCATGAAACGGATGTCACCCTGGATGGAGTCTGCGCCTACGCCTTGAATGCGGATGCCTTTGCCTTGCGCGATGGCACCTAAAGCGATGAAGTAACTGGCTGAAGATGCGTCGGCCTCAACATGGATCGTGCCCGGTGACTGGTAACGGCTGCTTGCGGGTATGACAAAGCGTTCCCAGCCTTGGCGCTCGACCTGGATACCGAAGCGTGCCAAGAGGTTGAGCGTGATCTCGATGTAAGGCTTGCTGATGAGTTCGCCCACCACCTCGATGGTGATGGCGCGCTTTTGGGCGGCCAATGGCAAGGCCATCAGCAAGGCAGTGAGGAATTGGCTGGAGACGTCGCCGCGCACGGGGATGGGTTTGTCCAGTTGAAGCGAAGGTTGGCCAATGCGCAGAGGCGGGTAGCCTTCGTTGCCCAGATAGTCGATGGTGCAGCCCAGCTCGCGCAGCGCATCCACCAGGTCACCAATCGGGCGCTCGTGCATGCGCGGCACACCTTTGAGTGTGAAGTCGCCACCCTGCACGGCCAGAGCTGCCGTGAGCGGGCGCATGGCCGTGCCCGCGTTGCCCATGAAAAACTCGATCGCTTCAGCAGGCCAAGCGCGGCCGCCCAGACCGGTGACGGTCACTGTCGTGCCTTGCACCTGCACGCCGCAGCCCAGTTGGCGCAGCGCGGCCAGCATGACCTGGGTGTCGTCCGAATCCAGCAGGTCGTGAACCACCGTGGTGCCTTGGCATAGTGCCGAGAGCAACAGCACGCGGTTGGAGATGCTTTTGGAGCCGGGCAGGGTGACGGTGCCGGATGCGCCTTGCAGTGGCGGGATGTCGAGGAAAGCGGTGGAGAACATGGGTCAGTCTTCGGCAGCAGTGTGGCAAGCGTTGCCCGCCTGCAGTGTCCAGTCCGAGCGCACGGTGCTGGCTTGTTGAATCATTTGCTGCAGTGCAGCGGTGTTGCCTTGTTTCAGCGCATTTTCAAATGCGTCAAGTGCCTGGCGAAAGTGGTTCATCTGTGCCAACACTTCGGCGTGGTTGGCGCTCAGGATGTCGCGCCAGACGGCAGGGTCACTGGCGGCGATGCGCGAAAAATCCCGAAAGCCTGGGCCTGCCATCTCTAAAAATACCTCGCCTTGTGCTTGCGAGGTGAGGGCATTGACTGCAGCAAAAGCCAGCAGGTGGGGCAGGTGGCTGACGGCGGCAAATGTGGCGTCGTGCGCCTCGGGCGTCATTTGGCTCACATGGCTGCCGATGGAAGTCCAGACTTCGCTCGCCATTTTGATTTGGCGGATGCTGTTTTGCGGCAGGGGCGTAAGGATGGTGCGGCGCTCTTGGTAGAGCGTGGCTTCGGCATGCTCGATGCCAGCGACTTCTTTGCCAGCAATCGGGTGGGCAGGCACGAAGCAACTCAGGCGTTTGCCCAGAGCAGCTTGGGCGGCGGCGATCACATCGCATTTGGTCGAGCCCACATCCATCAGCAAAGCATGGGGTGCCAGCGCATCGCGCATGGCGGCAAAGCTTGTTTGCATGGCGCCCACGGGCACAGCCACCAGCACGATGTCCGCGCCTTGCACGGCTTCGGCAACGCTGGTACAGGCTTGGTCGATGACGCTCAGCTCGACAGCGCGTTGTCGGGTTCTCTCTGAGGCACTGAAGCCGACGATGGTTTGTACCAGGCCAGCCTGACGCAAGGCGAGCGCAAACGAGCCACCCATCAGGCCGCAGCCAATCAGGGCCAGGCGTTGGAACTTCACGGTGCGCTCACTCGGGAACGGGGTAGGAACCCAGCACCTTGTAAAACGCACAGAGCCCTTGCAACTCTTGCAGGGCCGCAGCCACATGCGGCTCACTGATGTGGCCTTGCAGGTCGATGTAGAAGTAATACTCCCACTGGCCCGATTTGGCGGGGCGCGACTCAAAGCGGGTCATGGACACGCCGTTGTTTTTGAGCGGCACCAGCAAATCGTGTACGGCCCCCGGGCGGTTGGGCACCGACACCACCAAGCTGGTGCAGTCCTTGCCCGAGGCAGGGGGGGTGGCCAGGGTTTTTGGCAAAGTGATCACGGCAAAGCGGGTGCGGTTGAAGGCCTCGTCCTGGATGGCGTGGTGAACGATGTGCAGGCTAAATTGACTGGCCGCACGTTCGCTGGCCAACGCCGCCCAAGCTGGGTTGGTGGCAGCCAAGCGTGCGCCTTCGGCGTTGCTTGACACCGCTCGCCGTTCCACATGCGGCAGGTGCTTGGACAGCCAGCCTTGGCATTGGGCCAAGGCTTGGGGGTGGGCCATCACCACCTCAATGCCCGCGTCGGAGTTGAGTTGGCGCAATAAATTGAAGCGCACTTGCAGGCTCACTTCGCCCACCACATGCACGGGTGAGCGCAGGAACAAATCGAGCGAGCGGGCCACCACGCCCTCGGTGGAGTTTTCCATGCCCACCACGCCGTATTGGGCCGTGCCCGCAGCCGTCGCGTGGAAGACTTCGTCAAAGTTGGCGCAATAAATCAGGTTGGCCGCGCTGCCAAAAAATTCAATCGCTGCTTGTTCGCAAAAAGTGCCCTGGGGGCCGAGCACCGCCACACGCTGTGGCGCCTCAAGGGCCAAGCAGGCCGACATGATCTCGCGCCAGATCGAGGCCACGTGTTCGTTCTTGAGCGGGCCGGGGTTGGCCTGGGTGATCTTGTCGATCACTTGTGCCACGCGGTCGGGGCGAAAGAAGGGCGAGCCTTCGGCACGCTTGATCTCGCCCACCTGCTCGGCCACAAGGGCGCGCTGGTTCAGCAGACTGAGCAGCTGTTTGTCCAGCGCGTCAATTTGCACACGCAAGGCGCCCAGGGCTTCCGACTGAATGGGTTGTTGGCTCATGTCTCGGGTTCTTTCTGGCTGACCTGTTTGGCGGGTTTCAGGCCTGTGTTTTTTCAAATTCACGCATGTAAGCCACCAGCGCTTGCACGCCTTCGAGGGGCATGGCGTTGTAGATGCTGGCGCGCATGCCGCCCACCGACTTGTGGCCCTTGAGCTGCAGTAAATTGGCCTTTTTGGCCCCGGCCAAAAAGGCGTCGTTGCGCGATTCGTCGCGCAAGAAAAAGGGCACGTTCATGCGCGAGCGGCATTCTTTGGCCACCTTGTTCACGTACAAGCTGGAGCTGTCCAGAAAGTCATAGAGCAGCTGAGCTTTGACGATGTTGCGCTGCTCCATGGCGGTGATGCCACCGTGTTGCTTGAGCCACTGGAACACCAGCCCAGCGATATAGATGCTGTAGGTCGGTGGTGTGTTGTACATCGACTGGTTGTCGGCCACCAGCTTGTAATCAAAAGCGCTGGGGCAGTCCGGCAAGGCGTGGCCGATCAGATCTTCGCGCACGATGACCAAGGTCAGGCCTGCAGGCCCCAGGTTTTTTTGCGCACCACCAAAGGCCAGGCCCACGCGTGCCCAGTCCACAGGGCGAGACGCCACATGTGAGGAAAAATCGACCACCAAAGGGGCGTCGCACCCCAAGGCTTTAAGGTCGGGCAGTTCGTGAAACTCCACGCCGTGGATGGTTTCGTTGCCGCAGATGTGCACGTAACGGCTGTCAGCGCCAATTTGCCAGCTGGCTGGCTGGGGCAATGTGGTGAAGCCATCGGACTGCGCCGTCGCGGCCACACGGGCCGAGCCGTATTTGCCCGCTTCCTTCAAAGACTTCTGGCTCCAACTGCCAGTCAGCACAAAGTCCATGGCCCCGCCTTGCGACAGGTTCAGCGGCACAATGGCGTTTTCGGCCAGGCCACCGCCTTGCATGAACAAGATCTTGAAATGCGCAGGCACCACCAGCAACTCGCGCAAATCGGCTTCGGCCTGCTCATAGATGCTGATGAACTCTTTGCCGCGGTGGCTCATTTCCATCACGCTCATGCCCGAGCCACGCCAATCGAGCATCTCGGATGCGGCTTGCTGCAACACGTCCTCGGGCATGACGGCAGGGCCTGCCGAGAAGTTGAAAGCGCGGCCCATCACTCAGTCCGCTGCGGGGGTGTTGTCGTCTGTCGATGTGTCGGCATCACCTTCGGCGGCATTCGCGTCGTTTTCGACAATCCGTTGCAAGCCAGAAAGCTTGGCACCTTCGTCCAAACCAATCAGGGTCACGCCTTGGGTGGCGCGGCCGAGTTCGCGAATTTCGGCCACGCGGGTGCGCACCAAAACGCCGGTGTCGGTGATCAGCATGATCTCGTCATCGGCATGCACCAGGGTGGCGGCCACGACTTTGCCGTTGCGCTCAGATTGCTGGATGGCGATCATGCCCTTGGTGCCACGGCCATGGCGCGTGTATTCGGTGATGCTGGTGCGTTTGCCAAAGCCGTTTTCGGTGGCTGTGAGCACGCTTTGCGTTTCGTCTTCGGCCACCAACATGGCAATGACGCTCTGGCCTTCTTCGATCATCATGCCGCGCACACCACGGGCACTGCGGCCCAGGGGGCGCACATCGTTTTCATCAAATCGCACGGCCTTGCCGCCATCGCTGAACAACATCACGTCGTGTTGGCCGTCGGTCAGCGCTGCGCCGATCAGGTAGTCGCCCTCGTCAAGGTTCACGGCAATGATGCCGCCCTTGCGCGGGTTGCTGAATTCGTCCAGCGATGTTTTCTTGACGGTACCCATTGATGTGGCCATGAACACATACTGGTTGTCCGGGAAGGTGCGCGCTGCGCCGGTCAGGGCCAGCACCACGTTGATCTTCTCGCCTTCTTGCAGCGGGAACATGTTTACGATGGGGCGGCCGCGCGAGCCGCGCGAGCCCGCTGGCACTTCCCAGACCTTGAGCCAATACAAACGGCCCCGGTTCGAGAAGCACAGCAAATAGTCGTGCGTGTTGGCGATGAAGAGTTGGTCGATCCAGTCGTCTTCTTTCGTGGCGGCAGCTTGTTTGCCCCGGCCGCCGCGCTTTTGCGCACGGTATTCGCTGAGCGGCTGGCTCTTGATGTAGCCGCTGTGGCTGAGCGTGACCACCATGTCGGTGGGGGTGATCAGGTCTTCGGTCGAGAGGTCTTGTGCGCTGTGCTCAATTTCGCTGCGGCGTGCGCCGATCTTGGTTTGGCCAAATTCCTGGCGCACCGTGCCCAGCTCGTCACCAATGATGGTCGACACGCGCTCGGGCTTGGCCAGGATGTCGAGCAGGTCTTCGATTTCAGCCATGACCTCTTTGTATTCCGCCACGATCTTGTCTTGCTCCAAGCCGGTCAGGCGCTGCAGCCGCATCTGCAAAATTTCTTGCGCTTGCGTGTCCGACAGGCGGTACAGGCCGTCCTGGCCCAGGCCGTATTCGCGCTCCAAGCCTTCTGGGCGGTAATCGTCGGCGTTCACCACTGAGCCGTCGTCGCGGGCGCGGGTCAGCATGGTGCGCACCATCTGGCTGTCCCAGGCGCGGGTCATCAGCTCGGTCTTGGCCACGGGCGGCGTGGGCGCACCACGGATGATGGCGATGAAGTCGTCGATGTTGGCCAGAGCCACCGCCAGGCCTTCCAGCACATGACCCCGGTCACGCGCTTTGCGCAGTTCAAACACGGTGCGGCGCGTCACCACTTCGCGGCGGTGCTGCAAGAACACCTGGATCAGGTCTTTCAGATTGCACAGCTTCGGCTGTCCGTCGATCAAGGCCACCATGTTCATGCCGAAGGTGTCTTGCAACTGAGTCTGTTTGTAGAGGTTGTTCAGCACCACCTCAGGCACTGCGCCGCGCTTGAGCTCGATCACCAGGCGCATGCCCGACTTGTCGGACTCGTCCTGGATGTGGCTGATGTCTTCGATCTTCTTTTCGTGCACCAGCTCCGCCATGCGCTCTTGCAAAGTCTTTTTGTTGACTTGGTAAGGCAATTCGTCGACCACGATGCACTGGCGTTGACCTTTGTCGATGTCTTCAAAGTGGCACTTGGCACGCATGACCACGCGGCCCCGGCCCGTGCGATAACCTTCTTTGACTCCGGTCATGCCGTAAATGATGGCCCCCGTGGGGAAGTCGGGTGCCGGCACAATTTCCATCAGTTCATCGATGGACGCTTCAGGGTTGCGCAGAAGGTGCAAACAAGCATCGACCACTTCGTTCAGGTTGTGCGGCGGAATGTTCGTGGCCATACCGACCGCGATACCACCAGAGCCGTTGATCAGCAAGTTGGGCAGGCGCGAAGGAAGCACCAGAGGCTCTTTTTCCGAACCGTCATAGTTGGGGCCGAAGTCTACGGTTTCCTTATCGATGTCGCCCAACATCTCGTGGGCGATCTTGGCCAGTCGGATTTCGGTGTAGCGCATGGCGGCAGCGTTGTCGCCGTCCACCGAGCCAAAGTTGCCCTGGCCGTCTACCAGCATGTGGCGCATGGAAAAGTCTTGGGCCATGCGCACGATGGTGTCGTAGACCGACTGGTCACCATGAGGGTGGTATTTACCGATCACGTCACCCACGATACGGGCCGACTTTTTGTAAGGGCGGTTCCAGTCGTTGTTCAGCTCATGCATCGCAAACAAAACCCTGCGATGCACCGGTTTTAGACCGTCGCGGGCATCGGGCAGGGCGCGACCCACGATCACGCTCATGGCGTAATCGAGGTAGCTGCGCCGCATTTCCTCTTCCAGACTGATGGGCAGTGTTTCTTTGGCGAACTGGGTCATATTTGCAGAAGGAAGATGATGCGGTGTAAATCGATCATTTTAGGTGCAAGTGGATGTCGCGTCCATGCAACATTTGGCATGCAATTGTGTTAACCCTTTTGCAGTCTGTCATGCAATTGACCGAGTCCGATCTTGTCTATGGCACAATTAAAATCAACGCAGCGGATGACGGTCATCTGTAGCGTCTTTTTTTCGCAGCATGACTGCGGCTTTACCCCTCAAGAGGAAGACCATGAAAAAACTGAACAAAGTGGCGATGTTGTTGGCCTCCGCAGCGCTCGCTTCCGCTGCTGGCGCACAAACCATCGACAACTGGCGCAACGGCTCCGGTGACCTGGTCTGGAAGAACGGCAACAACGAATTGTGCTGGCGTGATGCCAACTGGACACCTGCCACAGCCGCTGCCGGCTGCGATGGTGCCATCGTTGCAAAACCTGCTGCAGCCGCTCCAGCACCAGCACCAGCACCAGCACCAGCACCAGCACCAGCAGCTCGCCCTGCCGCTCCAGCCCCAGCTGCAGCAGCTCCAGCAGCAGCGCCTGCTCCAGCACCTGCTGCCCCACGTCCAGCAGCTCCTCCACCAGCAGCTGCAACCAAAGTCACTTATGCCGCTGACGCGTTCTTTGACTTCGACAAGTCGGTCCTGAAGGCCGAAGGCAAAGCCAAGCTGGACGACCTGGTTGGCAAGGTCAAGGGCATCAACCTGGAAGTTATCATCGCCGTGGGTCACACCGACTCCGTGGGTTCTGACGCTTACAACCAGAAGCTGTCCGTCAAGCGTTCTGACGCTGTGAAGGCTTATTTGGTGTCCAAGGGCATCGAAAAGAACCGCGTTTACACCGAAGGCAAGGGTGAGAAGCAGCCTGTCGCTGACAACAAGACTTCTGCTGGCCGTTCCAAGAACCGCCGTGTGGAAATCGAAGTGGTGGGTACACGCCCTAACTGATCGACTGCCACGATCACAAAAAGCCCCAGCAATGGGGCTTTTTTTCGTCTGTCGTTCATGCTTGAGCCCTGTTCACCGACAATCAGAACCCATGACCACAAGCACAAACAATGTTGACCCGGCCGAACTGGCCAAGTTTTCCGATCTGGCCCACCGCTGGTGGGACCCTGAGAGTGAATTCCGCCCCCTGCACCAGATCAACCCCTTGCGTCTCGAATGGATCCATGGCCTGGTCCCCCTGACAGGCCTGAACGTGGTGGATGTGGGTTGCGGCGGGGGTATCTTGGCCGATGCCATGGCCCGTAAAGGCGCCAAAGTGCTGGGCATCGACTTGGCTACCAAATCCCTGAAAGTGGCCCAACTGCACGCACTCGAGGCTGGAACCCAAGGCGTTCAATACCGCGAAGTCAGCGCTGAATCGCTGGCCGCAGAGCAACCCGCACAGTTTGACGTGGTCACCTGCATGGAGATGCTCGAGCACGTGCCCGACCCCGCCTCGGTGGTCAAGGCTTGCGCCCAAATGGTCAAGCCTGGCGGCTGGGTCTTCTTTTCGACCCTCAACCGTAACCCCAAGTCCTTTTTGTTTGCGATCGTCGGGGCCGAATACATCCTCAATTTGCTGCCCAAAGGCACTCATGAATTTGCCCGTCTGATCAAACCCAGCGAGCTGACCGCCTGGGCCCGCGAAGCTGGGCTCGATGCCCAAGGCTTCAAAGGCATGGAATACAACCCCTTCACCAAGCGCTATTGGCTCAGCCAGGACACCAGCGTGAACTATCTGCTGGCCTGCCGGAAAGCCTGACCATGTTCCACCATGCACAAGCCGTCTTGTTTGACCTGGACGGCACCTTGATCGACAGCGCGCCAGACTTGGGCGCAGCGGCTGACAAAATGCGCGTCGACCGTGGCTTGCCATCTTTGCCACTGGAGCATTACCGCCACATGGCCGGAGCTGGTGCCCGGGGCATGCTGGGCATCGCCTTTGGCATGACACCTGAGCACCCCGAATTCGAGGCCATGAAAGAAGAGTTTTTCGTCAATTACGAAAACTGCATGACCGAACGTACCCGCATTTTCGACGGCGTAGTGGACATGGTTGAACGCCTGGTGGCCCTGGGCCTGCCTTGGGGTGTGGTGACCAACAAATCCAATCGCTTCACCGACCCGCTCACAGCGGCCATGCCCCTCTTTGCCACGGCTGGGGCCATCGTCAGTGGTAACACCACGCCGCACGCCAAACCGCACCCGGAACCCTTGTTCGAGGCAGCGCGGCGTCTGGCCATTGATCCGGCCCGTTGTGTTTATGTGGGCGATGACGAGCGCGACATCGTCGCAGGCTTGGCCGCAGGCATGGGCACCGTGGCCGCCACTTACGGTTATTTAGGGCAACAGACCGATGTTTCGCGCTGGAATGCGCATTTGCACATCGATTCTCCGATGGACCTCTTGCAATTTCTCAAGAGCGCCTAAAATAGGTGGCTCAGGGGCTGCACTGGTTTCGACATGGGTTCGGACGCGTGGCAGGGCATGTCGAGGTTCTGATCCTCGTTAATCTTCGGAAAAAAAACTAACTGCAAACGACGAACGTTTCGCACTCGC
>JAIYCB010000040.1 GCA_027488215.1 Comamonadaceae bacterium | reverse complement strand
GCTTACGTATCGCACCCCCCAAGAAGAAAGTCACAACCCAGAGGAGCAAATGACATGAAAGCTGCTGTTTTTCATGGCCCAGGTCAGCCCATGACCATCGAGAACATCGAGATCGAAAAACCCAAGCGCAACGAAGTGCTGGTGCGTACCCGTGTCAGCGGGCTTTGCCACAGCGACTTGCATTTCATTGAGGGCAAATACCCCACGCCAGTGCCCGCAGTTCTCGGCCATGAGGCCGCAGGTGTGGTCGAAGCTGTGGGTGAAGACGTCACCCACGTCAAGCCTGGCGACCATGTGGTCACCTGCTTATCGGTGTTCTGTGGCCATTGCGAGTATTGCGTGACGGGTCACCAAACCATCTGCAGCAACACCGCAGTCAAGATGCCGCCCGGCGTGGCCAGACGCCTGCGTTGGAAGGGTGAGCACCTCAATCAGTACCTCAACCTTTCAACTTTTGCTGAGCAAATGTTGGTGCACGAGAACGCTGTCGTCAAAATTCGAGAAGATATGCCCCTGGACCTGGCTGCTTTGCTGGGCTGTGGCGTTCTCACGGGTTATGGCTCGGTGGTCCACAGTGCGCAATTGGAGCCTGGCACCACAGTGGCCGTGCTCGGGTGCGGCGGCGTGGGCCTGTCCACCATTCATGCAGCTCATCTGGCTGGCGCTGCCCGGATCATCGCCATTGACATCGATCCGGCCAAACTGGAGATGGCCAAGATTTTTGGCGCAACCGATGGCATGGATGCCAAAGACCCTGATATGGCCGCCAAGATCATTGAGATGACCCAGGGCGGCGTGCATTACGCCTTCGAATGCATCGGTCTGAAGTCCACCACTGAAGCTTCTTTTGCCATGCTGCGTCCACGCGGTTTGTCCACCATTGTGGGCATGATTCCGCTGGGCACAAAAATTGAGCTGCACGGCTTTGACTTTCTGCGCGAGCGCCGCATTCAAGGCACGATGATGGGCTCCAACCACTTTCGACTTGACATTCCCCGCTTGGTGGAATTTCACATGCAGGGTCGAATGAAGCTCGACCAACTGGTTTCAAACCGACTCAAGCTAGAGCAAATCAACGATGGTTTTTCCGCTCTACAGCGAGGTGGTATCGCTCGCAACGTGATCGTCTTCGATTGATGGAGCAAGCCATGAAACGATTGGAAAACAAAGTCGCCGTGATCACTGGCGCCTGCTCGGGCATTGGTTTGGCCACAACCGAGCTCTTTCTTTCAGAAGGCGCCCAAGTGGTGGCGGCGGACGTGCAGGACGAGGTGGGCCAGCAATTGCAAGCGAAGTATGCAGGTCAGCTGCACTTTGCGCATTGCAATGTGACCCAGCTCGATGAGTTGCGCGCCGCCATCGACAGTGCGGCCCAGCATTTTGGTGGGCTGGACATCCTGTTCAGCAACGCAGGTCGCATTGGCACCATGGGTGGCGTTCAGGCTTTCAATGCCGAAGCATGGGACAACACCCAAAACCTTTTGTTGCGTTCTGTCGCGGCAGGGGCTAGTTACGCCGTGCCCCACATGATCCAACGTGGCGCAGGGGCCATTGTCAACACATCTTCCATTTCGGCCTTGCAGGCTGGCTATGCCCCTTTGGCCTATTCGGTGGCCAAGGCGGGCGTGCTGCATTACACCCGAGTGGCAGCTGCCGAACTCTGCGCCTTGAATATACGCATCAACGCTGTGGTGCCAGGGTTCATTGCCACGCGCATCTTCGGCGGCCTGTTTGGCATGGACCAACAAGCCTCGCAAGACCTGGCCAAGCGTGTGAGTGACCACAGCAGCAGCGCCAATCCGATTGGCCGTGCCGGTCAGCCGCAAGACATTGCCGAGGCTGCCCTGTATTTGGCCAGTGATGCCTCCCGCTTTGTCACTGGCACCCACATCACGGTAGATGGCGGTATCACCATCGGCCCCCGCCACAGCTGGGATCCTCATACAACAAGCCCTATGAGCCAAGCACTCGGCGTGTCACGCGAGCAGATCGAAGCCATGCGCAAGTCAGCCGATGCCTAAATTTTGATTTATCCATAAAGATTTTTTCCATGTCCCAAGTTCATTTCATCAGCTTTGATGGTATTCGTCGCAGCGTTGAGACCCAGATTGGCGAGAACCTGATGCGCGCCGCCACCGATAACGCTGTGCCTGGCATCGATGGGGATTGCGGCGGCCAGTGCGCTTGCGCTACTTGTCACGTGTTCGTTTCTTCGCCCTGGGCGGAGCGCCTGCCCATCATGCGAGCCAATGAGAACGATATTTTGGAATTCACGAACGAGCGCAGGGAATCTTCGCGACTGGCCTGCCAGATCGTCATGACCGCCGAACTCGACGGCATCGAAGTCCATATGCCCGAGGGCCAGCACTGAAGCTGTCGAAGAACCGAAAGAAAAAATACCATGAAACTTTCACAAACCGAAATTCAAGCTTCAGCCCGAGCCGAAGCCTTTGCCATGCCGATCGAACAGATCGACCCAGGATCACCGGCTTATTTTGAGAACGACACCGTTGGTCATTATTTCGAACGCCTTCGTCGTGACGATCCTGTCCACTACTGCCACAGCGCTTTGTACGGGCCGTATTGGTCAGTGACCCGGTTCCAGGACATCATGCAGGTAGACACCAACCACGGCATTTACTCTTCAGACTGGACAAATGGGGGGATTGCCATCACCGAACCACCACCGGGTGAAGGGCAACTTCAGATGTTCATCGCCATGGACCCTCCGCGCCATGACGTGCAACGCAAGGCTGTACAGCCCATCGTCGCGCCGGGCAACCTGGCCAACATGCAGAACCTCATCCGAGAGCGGACCTGCAAAGTTCTCGACGGTCTGCCTCGAGGCGAGACCTTCAACTGGGTAGAACATGTGTCTATCGAACTCACCACTTTGATGCTGGCGACTCTTTTCGACTTCCCGCTTGAGGACCGTCACCTGTTGACCCACTGGTCAGATGTGGCCACGGCCAACAAGGATGTGGATCCCAAAGCGCCAACGCGTGAAGAACGCCTGGCTGAACTGCACAAGATGGCGGCTTATTTCACCCGCCTATGGAATGAGCGCGTCAATGCCAGTCCTGGATCCGACCTGATTTCCATGATGGCCCACAACCCGGAAACCCGGAACATGACACCGCAGGAGTTCATGGGCAATCTGGTGTTGCTGATCGTGGGCGGCAACGACACCACACGCAACTCGATGACCGGAGGCCTGCTGGCCTTGCACGACAACCCGGGCGAATGGGGCAAGTTGCGAAACAATCCGGCCTTGGTGGACAACATGGTCTCGGAAATCATTCGCTGGCAGACACCGCTGGCCCACATGCGCCGAACCGCCTTGCAAGACACTGAACTGGGCGGGAAGCAAATCAAAAAAGGCGACAAGGTCGTAATGTGGTACCTCTCGGGCAACCGCGACGAGGACGCCATCCCCAACGCGAGCCAGTTCATCATAGATCGGCCACGTGCGCGGCAGCACTTGTCTTTTGGCTTTGGCATCCACCGCTGTGTAGGCAACCGCTTGGCCGAGATGCAGCTGCGCATCCTGTGGGAAGAGATCCACAAGCGCTTTCCCGTCATCGAAGTCGTGGCCGACCCCGTGCGAGTGCGTTCGCCCTTTGTGCGCGGCTTCACCGAACTCATGGTGCACATCCCTAAATGACTGGGGCACCTGACATGAAGCCGTTGCCCGAGCAATTGGATGTGCTGATCATCGGCGCCGGCATTTCTGGAGTCGGTGCTGCCTGCCACCTGCAGCAGCAGTGTCCGGACAAGCGTTTTGCTTTGGTCGAGACTCAGGCCAGTTTCGGCGGCACTTGGCTAACGCACAACTATCCCGGCGTTCGTTCGGACAGTGACTTGTTCACCTTTGGCTACCGATTCAAGCCTTGGCGCGGCAACCCGATCGCCAGTGGCGATCAGATCTTGAACTACATGAACGAAGTCATCGACGAACACGGCTTGACTGCGCAGATCCATTACCGACACCGAGTGACCTCGGCCCGGTGGTCTTCTGTCGACGCATGTTGGTACGTCGAGATCCTGCACACGCCACAAGAGGGCAACCCTGTCAACCGCCATGTACGCTGCCAGTTTTTATGGATGTGCCAGGGTTACTACAGTCACGCCGAAGGTTATACCCCGCAATGGTCCGGCATGGCCGACTTTGCCGGACGCATCGTCCACCCTCAGCAATGGCCGAAAGACATCGATCTGACCGGCCAGCGTGTGGTGGTGATCGGTTCAGGCGCGACCGCCGCAACACTGGTGCCGTCCCTTGCTGGCCGCTGTGCGCATGTGACCATGCTTCAGCGTTCACCCACCTGGTTTGCAACTGGGCGTAACGCCAATGAACTGGCCGATACGCTGCGCGCACTGGACATACCGCACGAATGGACCCATGAAATCGTGCGCCGCAAAGTACTTTTTGACCAAGCCCACATACAGCGGCGCTGTGTGCAAGAACCCGATGCTGTGGCAGCTGAACTGCTCACCGCAGTCAGAGAGGCACTCGGACCCGAACACGCACACTTGATCGATCTTCATTTCAAGCCGGCCTATCGTCCATGGCAACAGCGTTTGGCCTTTGTGCCCGATGGCGACCTTTTCAAAGCGATACGCCATGGACAGGCCAGTGTTCAAACAGGTTCGATTGAGCGCTTCGTGCCAGAAGGCATTCGCCTGAGCAACGGTGAGACAGTGCCCGCCGATGTGATTGTGACTGCCACAGGTTTTAACCTGAACGTATTGGGTGACATTGATTTCCAAGTCGATGGCAAGCCTCTGGATTTTGCGGGCAGCGTCACTTGGCGCGGTGCCATGTTCACCGGCTTGCCCAATTTGCTGTGGGTGTTCGGCTATTTCCGTGCCAGTTGGACGCTGCGCGCTGACTTGTTGGGCGATTTTTTCTGCAAACTTTTGAAACACATGGACCAACACAAATTGCGCAGTGTGGTGCCAGAGCTTCGAGCTGAAGACCAAGACATGACCTTGAGCCCTTGGGTGCGGCCCGACAACTTCAATCCCGGTTACCTGGCCCGAAGCTTGCACCAGTTGCCACGCCAGGGTGATCGTGCTCCCTGGTTGCACCTGCAAGACTACTCAATCGACAAGAACGATCTACCTGCCGCCGCACTTGATGACGGCTCTTTGATTTTTAACTGAGTTTTTCTCAACGCACCTACAAAATTTTTACCACCACAACCAGGAGACACTTCATGACCAATGCACTGACTCGCCGCCAGACTCTGCAAGCGTTGGGGGCCAGCTTGCTGCCCATGCCGCTGATTGCAGCCGCGCAAGCCGCTTTTCCCAACAAGCCCATTCGCATCATCGTGCCCCTGCCTGCAAGCGGTGCAGCCGATGTGTCGGTTCGCATCTTGACAGAATTCATGCAACAGCCTCTGGGTCAAAGCATCGTTGTGGAAAACCGACCCGGTGGGATTTACCAAATCGGCATTCAGGCCATCACCAGCGCTCCTGCAGACGGCTACACCCTGATTCACCTCAATGCAACCATGTGCGCCGTACAGGCTTCGCTCAAACGCTTTGACATGCTCAAACAACTCATTCCCGTGGGGTTGATGGGCTCAACAGATGCCATGCTTTGCATTGCCAACAATGCACCGTTCAAGACGACACAAGAAATGGTGGCATGGGGCAAGGCCAACCCCGGCAAGCTCAACTATGGCTCCACAGGTCCGGGCTCGATGGAACACTTGAGCATGGTCAGCATCATGCAACGTGTCGGCATCACGGGTAACAACATTCCATTCAAAGGCGGTCCAGATGGTGCCTTGGCTCTGGCCCAAGGCGAGATCCAAGCCATGGCATTGCCAGCGCCACTGATCATCCAGTTCAGAGACAAAATCAAACCTGTGATTGCCCTGACGGAGCAACGCATCGGTTTCTTGCCTGATTTGCCCACAGCCAAAGAACAGGGGCTGGATATCCCCACGGTGAATTACTGGGGCGGTCTGGCGGTCCCTGTTGGCACCCCAACTGCTGTCGTCGAGACCCTTGAAAAAGCCATGAGCGTTGCCGTGAATAACCCAGCATTGTCTCAACGCTACATTCCATTGGGACTGAATGCACGATTTGCAGGAGGCTCTGCATTCAAAACCATCATCGAACGTGACCTGCAGTGGTTGGGCGATGCGGTCAAGTCGGCCAATTTGCAATTGAGCTGATGGACTCAATCCAAGAGCGGGCCGGCCTATCGCTTGCCCGCTTTGTGGCCTCATCACTCACCCCTTGCATTTCATGACTACCTACCCGGATCCTGCCTTGCTGCACCCTGGCAGCATCCCACCAGACATTCACCAGCGAAACGCGCACATCGCCCAAGCGATGGCTGCGATGCCCGAGTGGTGGGAAATTGGAGCGCCCGCTTTTCGCCAGAAACAGCGCGATGGAGCAGGCGTTTTTCCACCTGTGGTTTTCAGCGAGCGCGCCCATACACGAATCATTGATGGCCTTGCAGGCCCCTTGCGCATGCGTGAATTTCTACCAGCCCAAGGCCAAGCCCGTGGCGTTTACCTGCACATGCATGGTGGAGGCTGGGTGATAGGTGGGGCCGACATGCAAGACACCATGCTGTTGGCACTGGCCGACCATGCACAGGTGGCAGTGGTCAGTGTGCATTACCGACTCGCCCCCGAGCATCCTTATCCTGCTGCCCCTGACGACTGCGAAGCAGCCGCGCTTTGGCTGTTGGCGCACTGCTCTGAAATTTACGGAACCGATCAGCTGCTCATTGGCGGCGAATCCGCCGGTGCACACCTGAGTGCCGTCACCCTTCTACGCTTGCGCGAACGACTTGGGTATTGTCCCTTTGCAGGTGCAAACTTCAATTTCGGCCTGTTCGACATGGCATTGACGCCCAGTGCGCGTGCCTTTGGTGATGAACGGCTGTTTTTGCGCACGATCGACATGATTCAATTTCGGGAAGCATTTTTACCAGGAGAACAAAACCTGCGTGACCCGGATATTTCCCCCCTTTATGGTGACCTCCAGAATTTATGTCCAGCGCTTTTTACGATTGGTACGCGGGACGCCCTCCTAGACGACAGTCTGTTCATGCATGCGCGATGGTTGGCGGCTGGGAATGCAGGGCAACTCGATGTCTATCCAGGTGCACCACATGTTTTCTTTCGGTTGAGTGATGCACACGGCCAAAGTTCCATGACGCAACAAATTCAATTTATCCGAGACCAATTGCAACGATAAGCATTTATGACAGGAGACAAAATGACCCTCTCTCGCATATTCAGCAAAATTCTATTGCTCACTTGCGCTTTTGGCGCTGGTTCCTCGCTCGCCTCCTACCCCGACCGCCCCATCAAGCTTGTGGTCCCTTTTCCCGCGGCAGGCAGCACCGACTTGGTTGCACGCGCTCTATCAGTAGAGCTGGGCGCCACCTTGGGTCAGCAGATCGTTGTGGAGAACAGAGCGGGTGCGGGCAGCCTGATCGGTTCCGAGACCGTGGCAAAAGCGGCACCAGACGGCTACACCATTCTGATGGCCGGTCTGACAAACGTCTTTCTGCCTTACGTCTTCAAGGACCTGAAGTGGAATCCGATTGATGACTTTGTTGGTATAGGTCTGGTGGCTGACATACCCAATGTGATCGCAGTCAATTCAAAAACACCTTACATGTCTCTGAGCAGCCTCGTTGCGGCTGATAAAGCCAAACCGGGTTCGATGTCGTTTGGCTCGGCTGGCGTTGCCACACCATCGCACTTGGTCTGCGAAATGGTGAACCATCAGACCCAAATCAAGCTGCAGCATATTCCCTACAAAGGCAATGCACCTGCAGTCAACGACCTCATGGCAGGTCATATTCCAGTGATGTGCAACAACCTCGGTGGCACTCTGCCTTTCATGCAAAGTGGACAAATTCGAATCCTCGCCCAAACTGGCAGAACCCGTTCAGCCGCCGTACCCGATGTTCCGACTTTCAGTGAGCTCGGATTGCCCGGGCTCGATGCAGGACTTTGGATGGGACTGGCCGCACCCAAAGGCACGCCAAAACAAGTGATCGACACCTTGAACGCAGCACTCACCAAAGTGATGGCCATGCCAACAGTCAGGGAAAAACTCGCCAAGCTGGGTGCTACCCCATTGAACCCGTCACCTTCAGCATTCGTCGAGCGCGTCCAAGCGGATCGCAAGGCATGGGATCCTGTTCTGAAAACGCTTGATTTAAAGCCAAACTGAACCGCCCCGGTTTTCGTGGAGGTATCGGTCAAGAACGCGTCAAAAGTTTTCCAAGCACTCAGGCAAATGGTCTGATGGGCAACCCTCTCCAGGACCTGGCCAAGCGTCACACTGGTTCTGGCCTCTACGTTCAAATGTTGAGTGGCCCTTTTCCGCTGAGGAACGACTGAACGCTAAGGGGCCTGCTACTGTCAGTCGCCGGCTAACTCTGACGGTCCGCTCTCAGCCTGTTACAGCCACTCGCCCACACACTCACCCCGCTGCATCTTCAAATCAAAGTGCTGCATAAAGCGCTGGCGTGCATCTTCTTCAATGGGCTCGCTGAGCGGTTGACTGAAGGACAAACGGCCCTCTTACCAATTCAACAAACCCATTTAATGGGTGTACAATAAATCGTATGGATCTTGAGTTCGACGCTGCAAAACGAGACCAGACGCTGTTAGAGCGTGGTTTGGATTTTGCCCGCGCTCAAGAAGTCTTTGAGGGCATGCACTTCACCGGCCAGGACTCAAGGATCAACTACACCGAAGACCGGTTCATCACTGTGGGTTTCTTGGATGCCCGCTTGATTGTTTTGGTCTGGACCCCACGCGGCAAAGTGCGCCGCATCATCAGCATGAGGAAAGCCAATGACCGAGAAAAAGCGCTCTACGCCCGCGCCTTGGATTGATCCGGATGACGCGCCACCTTTGACGGCCGAATTTTTCAAATCAGCTGAGCTTTACGAAGGCAAGCAGCTCAAATCCCGAGGACGCCCGAAGGCCGCCATGACCAAAGAGCCCGTCAAGCTTCGTTTGGACGCAGATGTCCTGGCCGCCTTGCGTGCCAGTGGCGAGGGCTGGCAAACGCGCATCAATGAGGCATTGCGCGCTTCTTTGAGATTGGCCGGGCAACTCTGAAGGACTAAAAGCCAAGCCGCAAAGACTTGCTTTCTTAAGGACAGCAAATTGGAGTTGACCTTTACCCGTAGCAGCCGTTTCACCCCCCACCCCGTTGCATCGTCAAATCAAAGTGCTGCATGAAGCGCTTGCGCGCTTCTTCTTCCACGCCTTCAAACACAAAAGAGACCGCCAAGCGCTGCAAGCGCAGCAGCGCGATCGCGCGTGGCGGCAGGGTGTGCCATTGCAGTTGCAGATGGCCTTCACCGATCTGCACACGCACCTGGCCAGTGCCCAGCACAAAGGCATGGTGGCCCAGTGCGCGGGGCAAGGCCGTCAACCATTCGGTTTCGCTGGTGCCCATGTCGCGCTCGAAGCGCTCGGGGTAGTAGGACTGCACAAAAACAATACCTGCGTGGGCAGACTTCAGCCACCCGCCACAGGCGGCCAGATCGCCAGCACGTCGCCCTCGGCCAGGGTGGTGGTGTCCCGGTCTTCGGGTTTGATGTATTTGCCATTGACCAGCACCAGATGCACGAGCTTGGGCGGTATGCCAAAGGGCTCGATGATCTGGCTGATGCTGGTGTCCTGCGCCACGTCCAGCGTGACTTGGTTACTGCGCCGGGCTTCGGCAGGCAAATAGTCGGTCAGCGTGGCAAACAGTTTGAAAGTGATGTTCATGCGCAGATTGTCGCTTCAGCGGCGACGCGCATCGGCGGCACCACTCCAGCGCCCCTGGCCCTGCGCGCAATCGAGGTAGGCGTCCACCAGCTTGGTCGGGTTGTGCATCAGGCGGTCTTTCCATTCACCCAAGTGCACCTGGCCTTCGACCAGGCCGCGCATCACGCCCACATGCTCGGTCCAGCCCACGCTGTTGCAGCCGATCATCACATCGTCCTTGAACTGCAAGCTCAGGTGACGGCCAGCAGCTTTGTCGGTCAACACCGCCGATTGGCCACCGGCCACGCCTTCCCAATTGCCAAAACTGGTGGAGATCAAACCCAGCGTGTCGAGCACGTTGATTTGCGTGACCCCTTTGAGCTCGGTCTTTTGGCCCAGCATATTGAGCGCGGCCACACGGGCCTGCTCGGCGGCGTTGGGCTGGATGGCACTGACAATCGTTTTGCCGCTGACCAGGTCGAAGGCTTCGGCGCAGTCGCCCGCTGCGTAGATACCCGGCACATTGGTTTGAAGGTGCTGGTCGGTCAACACGCCTTGCAGGCAGGTGATGCCGCTGTCCTTCAAAAAGCCAATCGCTGGGCGCACGCCAGTGGCGCTGATGACCAGATCGGCCTCGACGGTTTGGCCATTGGACAAGCGGACCTGCAACGGCCCGCCAGCGTCATCTGAAGA
Source organism: Comamonadaceae bacterium (assembly GCA_027488215.1). Classification (GTDB taxonomy): domain Bacteria; phylum Pseudomonadota; class Gammaproteobacteria; order Burkholderiales; family Burkholderiaceae_C; genus Limnohabitans_A. The sequence continues at coordinate 22,792 of JAIYCB010000040.1, read as the reverse complement.
CAAGCCCACCGCAGATGCCAACTTGCCGAGCAAGCCTTTTTCTGCGCCTTGGCTGATGGCTTCGACCTTGGTGCCAGTGAACACCTGCACGCCTTTGGCCTCGCACCAGTCGCGGATCATGCCGCCGGCCACCGGGCCCATCATGCGGGGCACCATGCGGTCACCCATTTCCACCACGCTGAGCTTGACGCCACGCGCCGCCAGCGCTTCCATGATGATGCAGCCAATGAAGCCTGCGCCCATTTGCAGCACACGGGCACCGGGCTTGGCCAAGGCCTGGATGGCGCGGGCGTCTTCCAGCGTCCAGCACGGGTGCACGCCGGGCAGGTCCATGCCCGCAATCGTTGGGCGCACGGGGTGAGAGCCGGTGGCGATCAAAAGCTTGTCAAAGGCCATCGACTGGCCGTTGTCCAAGTGCACCGTTTTGCCTGCCGCATCGACGCGGGTGACTTTGGCCTTGACTTGCGTGATGCGCAAATCGTCATAGTGGGTGGCGCTCTTGCGCAGGTAGGTGCCCTGCTCTTCGATGTTGCCGATCAGCAAATAGGGGATGGCCATGCGCGAATAAGGCGCATCGGGCTCGTCACCCACCAAAGTGATGGTGTCGGTGGGGGCGTGTTTGCGCAGGGTTTCGGCGGCGATGACACCGGCAGGGCCTGCGCCCAAGATGACATGGTGGGTCATGAATCAGACTCCAGAAACAGGTAGCGGCCCGCAGGCCGCTTGAATTCCTGTAGAAGCGCACCCCTACGGCGAAGGCTTCACGAGCAGGCGCTCGCTCCTACAGGGACTAGCTCACAAACCCAGACGTTCCCGGGTGGCCGATGTCGGACGGCCTTCGCCATCCCAACCGCGCGCGTCATAGTACTTGGGCAGCATCTCGTTCAGCTTGCTGACCATGCCTTTGCCGGGGCCAGTTTTGGCGGCTTCGTTCATCAGGCGCTTGGGCAGGTTGTCGTCGGCCTTGGTGAAGCCTGCGGCGTTGTTGAACTCGCGCTCCATATTCCAGATGCGCTCACCAATGTGGTTCAAGTGCTCCATGGTGAACTCATCGCCACAAGCGGCTTGCACCTGAGGGGCCACGTCGGCCAGGGTCCAGGCAAAGCTGGTGAAGACACAAATGCCCGCCGAGTCGAAGGCGGCTGTTGCGTCCTGGAAGGCTTTGACCAGTTCAGGCTTGCCTTCGTGCTCGGTCGGCTCGGTTTTGACCGGGATGCCCAGCACTTCAGAGGCGATGGTGTAGCCACGAAGGTGGCAAGCACCACGGTTGGATGTGGCATAAGCCAGGCCAATGCCCTGGATCACGCGTCCGTCATAAGCCGGGAACTCTTGGCCCTTGACGCTCATGGACAGGTCGGGGTGGCCATATTTGGCGGTCAGGCGCTTGGAACCCAGACCGATTTCCTTGCCAAAGCCGATGCCCTTGGCGGTCATGTCGGCAAACTCGCACAGTGCTTGCGCCGAGCCAAAGGGCGCTTCGATGCCCAATTGCTCTTTGGTCAAAACACCCATTTCATACAGCTCCATCACAGCGCCAATGGTGGTGCCAAAGCTGATCGGGTCAAAGCCTTCTTCGTTGCAAATCATGTTGGCGTATTGCAAGGCTTCCAGGTCATTCACGCCGTTGGCTGCGCCCAATGCCCAAGCCGCTTCGTACTCCAGGCCGCCGTTGGCGCCCCAGTACTCAGGCTTGTTCTTGACGGAGAAGTGGCCTTCGTCCATCTTGCTGATGCGACCACAAGCGATGGTGCAACCAAAGCAGGCCTGGTTGGTCACCAAGTGCTTTTTGCCATCGGTCTCGCGGGGCGTGGCCATGGCTTCGGCCGAAATATCTTTGGAGCCTTCAAACTGCACATCACGGTGATTGCGCGTAGGCAAACCACCGACTTCGTTGATCACGTTCATCAGCACCTGGGTACCATAAGCAGGCAAACCCTGGCCTGTGACCGCGTTGTCGGCCAACACCTTCTTGGCCGCCTTGGCTGCCGCCATGAAAGCCTTGGGGTTTTGCATGTTGCCCACGCCTTTGGTGCCGCGCACCGCAATGGCTTTCAGGTTTTTGCTGCCCATCACGGTACCCACGCCCGAACGGCCAGCCGCACGGTGCAGGTCGTTCACCACCGCGGCGTAGAGCACACCGTTTTCACCGGCCTTGCCGATGCTCGAAATGCGCAGCAGCGGATCTTGCAGGCTGGTCTTGAGGATTTCTTCGGTCTTCCAGACGCTTTGGCCCCACAGGTGGCTTGCATCGCGCAACTCGGCTTCGTCGTCGTTGATGTAGAGGTACACCGGCTTGGGCGATGCACCCTCAAAAATGACCATGTCCCAACCGGCCATTTTGAGCTCAGCACCCCAATAGCCACCCGAGTTGGAGCAGGCAATCGCGCCGGTGAGCGGGCTCTTGGTGATGACGGTGTAGCGGCCACCGGTGGAGGCCATGGTGCCGGTCAGCGGGCCTGTGGCCCAGATGATTTTGTTGTCGGCCGACAGCGGGTCGACTTTGGGGTCAATCTCACTGATCAGGTATTTGCTGCCCAGACCGCGTGAGCCGAGGTAGGCTTTGGCCCACTCCATGTTCAGCGGTTCGGATTTGACGGTGCCAGCCGTGAGGTTGACGCGAAGAATTTTTCCAGCCCAAGACATGTTGATGCTCCTTATGGGGGGGGTGGATTTAAGCGGCCGAGGGCTGATTGCCCAACTTGTCTGCCCACTGCTTCATCTTGTCGATGCCAGTCCAGTTGGCGTCCACAAAGGTGATGGCACCGGTCGGGCAAGCATCGGCACAGGCCGGATCGCCGCCACACAGGTCGCACTTTTGCACCTTGCCGGTTTCCTGCACATAGTTGATGGTGCCAAAGGGGCAAGCGATGGTGCAGACCTTGCAGCCCACACAGGTGGACTCGTTGACCACTTTGGCCCCGGTGGCCTTGTCCACGGTGATCGCTTCCACAGGGCAGGCGTGCAAGCACCAGGCTTCGTCGCACTGGGTGCAGGTGTAGGGCACTTTTTTCCCGGTGTGATGGAAATCAAACACCTTGATGCGCGATTTGGAGGTGGCGTAAGTGCCGTAGTTATCAAAAGAACAGGCCATTTCGCACTGCAAGCAGCCAGTGCATTTGTCCGGATTGATGTGCAGGACTTTCTGCATGGGGATCTCCTGTGGTGTAGCGGGCTTTTCAAGCTCGAACTTATGAATCAGAATGCATAGGCATTGTTGGTCCACAACCCTGCAAAATGATCCGTATTAACCCTAGGTTTTGCAGGATCACTCTAAAAATTCTCAGCTTGATACACATCTGACATGCCCGAGACTGCACTTTCCGGCGATCGCCTGGAGCGGATCGCACAAGCACGCCACATGGTTTTTCAGGGACGCGCTGAGACTGTGGGTGCAGGCGTCCCCAACTGGATCGCCCAATCCTGGCAGCGGTGCCTGGGCATGGGCCTGCAGCCGGACCAGCCGGTTGACTTTGACGCCATCTCAGCCCAGCACATGCGTCACGTGCAAGAAGCCAGCCGCCCGCTGGTGCAAGCGGCCCAACCGGTGCTGGCGGAGCTGGCGCGGGCCATAGCCGACATCCGTTATTTCGCCATCCTGACCAATGCGCAGGGCATCGTGGTGGACGTGCATGGGCCTGTGGACCGGCAAGACCGCCGCGCCGGGGTGATCGCTCGTGTGGGTGTGGATTTATCTGAAAAAGCCGTCGGCACTACAGCCATCAGCGCTGCACTGACCGAGCTGCAACCCGTATGGCTGCACCGGGGCGAACATTTCTTCCAGGGCAACAGCGTCTACAGCTGCGCGGGTGCGCCCGTGTTCGGACCCGATGGCCTGTGTGCGGGCATGCTCGATTTGACCGGCATCGAGACCACCGAGCGCCCAGCCCTGAAACACCTGGTGCGCCGCTCAGCCCGCAGCATCGAAAACAGCTGGCTGCTGTCCACCGCCCATGCCTTGTTGCTGCGCATGAACTGGCCCGGCAACCAGCCCGGCGACGACAGCGACGGCTTGCTCACGCTGGACCGCGATGGGCACATCGTGGGGGCCAATCCGACAGCACGGCAAATGCTGGCCCTGTCGCCGGACACACACGGTCAGACACTACACGCCAGCGAAGTGTTCGCCTCGTCTTGGGAAAGTCTGTTCGATGCGGCCAGCCGCCAAAGTAACACTCAGGAACTGCCTCTGTGGTCAGGCCTGCGCCTGCAGACTCAAGCCTTGCGCACGGGCAATTCTGCTCAGCCCCAGACCCTGACCAGACAGCCATCAGCAAAGATGCATTCATCCGGGCCCGCGTCCAAACCCCTCAAGGATGTGCAGACCGACATGATCCGTGAGGCGGTGAGCCAGGCGCGGGGCAATGTAGCCGAAGCCGCCCGAGCTCTCGGCATCAGCCGCGCCACGGTCTATCGCAAGCTCAGCGCGCCCAAAGGCTGATCACGCGAAGATCACTGACCCGAGTTCTGGCTGAAACACACAGCGGCCGATCCACTGCCCGGTGCAAGTTGTTCTTTGGCGGGTCCCACTTGCATGTCGCGCGGCAAAGCAACCCCGTTTTTCAAGGCCAATACTTCGGCCATCACACTGACTGCAATTTCTGGTGGCGTTTTGCTGCCGATGAAGATACCAATCGGTCCCCGCAAAGCCGCCAAGCTTTCTTCGGATTGATCAAAGTGTTCGATCATGCGCGCGCGCCTGGCCTCGTCGTTGCGCCGAGAACCAATGGCTCCGACGTAGAGTGCGTCACTGTTCAATGCTTCCAGCAATGCCAGGTCATCGAGCTTGGGATCGTGGGTTAAAGCAATCACACAGGTTCTGCGGTCCACATGGAAATCCTTGACCACGTCATCGGGCATGTCCGATGACAGCGTCACCCCGGCCACCTGCCAGCTGCTGCGGTACTCCTCGCGAGGATCACAGACCGTGACGGCAAAGCCACAAAACAAAGCCATGGTCGCCAGGTATTCCGTCAGCTGACCAGCGCCAATCAGCAACATCCGGTACTCAGGGCCAAAACTGTTGGCAAGCGTGATGCCATCGTAAGTGAGCGGCTCTGGTTGATGCGCTCTGGCCAAAGTCACCTGCCCGGTGGCCATGTCTGTGCGGCGATGAACCATCTGGCCTTCGGTGAGCATGTCCACCAGAGATTTCAGTGCCGCCACATCGGGGTTGAATTCGAGCACAAGTTCCAGGGTGCCACCACAGGGCAAACCAAAACGGTGCGCTTCATCGGCACTGACACCGTAGGTCACGCGTTCGGGTGACCTGGTGGGAATGTTGTGCGTCTTGTGTTCTGGCGCTGAGGAGTCCGCAGATGAAGACGCATTTTTATAGCGGTAAATCAGGTCATCTTCGATGCAACCACCAGAAACCGACCCCACCACCGCCCCGGTTTCGCAAAGGGCCATGATTGAACCCACAGGACGCGGCGACGAACCCCAAGTGCGCACCACCGTGGCAAGCAATGCTTTTTGGCCCTGCGAACGCCAGCCCAACAGCTGGGTCAACACCATGAGGTCAAGGTTTTCCATGTCAGATTCGAACCTCTCAGCGTGCGACCATGAACACCACAGCCGCCACAGCAGCAGCACCTGCAGCCCATATCCACGCGGGCACACCGGCAGACTGTTTCGATGCTGGAGCGGCTTCGTTGGCCGATGGTTCTTGCGCTGCGGGGTAGCGTTTTTCGAGTTCAGCTTCAAAGCGCTTGAAAAAGTCTTCGGCCATGTTCTTGGCCACGCCATCAATCAAGCGTTGTCCCAGTTGTGCAATTTTTCCACCCACAGAAGAGTGCACGGTGTAATGCAACTCGCAGCCCTTTTCCAGCGGCTTGATTTCTACCGAAGACTCGCCTTTGCCAAATCCGGCCACCCCGCCCTGGGCATCGAAATGGAGTTTGTAACTTTGGGGGGCCACGATGTCTGTGAGCTGGACATGCCCATTAAACAGCGCCGAGACAGGCCCCATTTTGATGCCCGCGGCCACCGCAAATTTTTGATCGCCTGCGAGTTCAAATTTTTGACATCCGGGGATACAGGCCTTCAGGATTTCGGGGTCATTCAAGGCCACCCAAGCTTGCTGTTGTGTCACTTGGAGCGTACGTTGTCCTGTCATGTCCATGTTGATTTTCTCCTGTCAAAAAATTAGGGAATTGCTTGTACGTTTCATCAGCTTGCTGATGGCTTGTGCAAGGTCTTCAAGCTTGCTGAGATTATGAACAGCCAGCATGCCATCGGCGTGTTGGTGCAAGACCTGCGCACCGTTGGCCAGTGGTGCATAACCGTCAAAGCGCAAGAGCGGGTTGAGCCAGAACAGCTGCCTGCAATGTCGCTTGAGCCAAAGCACCTCTGACTTCAAGTGGGCAGGCTCACCTGTGTCCAGACCGTCACTGATGAGCAACACCACGGTTCGCCGCCCCACCAAGCAACGCGCATGGCGCTCGCGCAAAGTGGAGAGTGATGCCCCCAAGCGGGTGCCCCCTGCGAAATCGGCGATGCGCTGGTTGGCTTCCTCGAGCATCCGGTCGGTGTCCTTGTGCTTGAAAGCGGGACGCAGATCCGTGAGGTCTGTGCCGAAAGCGAAGACAGCGCGTGGGTGAGCCCGCGTGGCTTGGTGCAAAAAGGCCAATAGCAATCGGGCGTACCGCTCCATGGACCCGGAAACATCCACCAACACCAGCAATGGCAAAGCCTGCGGTTGACGCGCACGTTGGGGCAACCACAGCAACTCACCTTCCGTTCGACCTGCATGCTGCATGGCCGCGGGCCAATGCGGGCGCTGACCGCGCAGACCCGCACGGGTGCGACGGCCATGCACTGGGGCCAAAGACAAGGGAATGTCGCGGACCAATCTTTCGATCAGGCGGAATTCACTGGCGTTGAGTGTCGCGAAGTCTGCGTGGTGAAGCCGCTGGCGGTCACTGGCGGTCATGGCCGCATCCAGTTGAATTTCACTTTCCTGGCGCGGGCCGTCTTTGGTCTTCTTGGTGGCAGCCAAGGCCTCTTGCACCCTGGCTTTGCGCGGAGGTGGTTGACCCTGGCGCACTTTGGGCAACATTTGTGCGAGCAGTTGCTGCGCCAATTCAGGGTTCCTGAACAAGGCGGAAAACAGCTGGTCAAAGACCTCGATGTCTTGCTGGCGGTTGATCAACACCGAACCCAACGCCGCATGCAGGTCGTCTTTTCGCTCAAGCCCCACAAGGCGGGCCGCCTCAATGGCCAATGCCATGCGTTGACTGTCGATGGGCACACCCGCCCTGCGCAAGGCGCGGCCAAAACCAATGATGTTTTCGGGCAGCTTGCCGCTGCGCGCATCCCCGAGTTTCATGGGCTCAGGCCTGCTGCGGCGAAGGACGCAAAAGTTCGTCGATCATGGGCACCAGCGCAGCCACATCTTCACGCTGCTTGAACAAGATGCCCGCCGTATCCTGGATCACCTCAGGGTCCAGCGCGAGGGTATCGAGCGCCACCAGCGCCTTGGCCCACTCCACACTCTCGGCAATTCCAGGCGAACGCTGGAAGGCATTGGCAAATGGCAAGGAACGCAAGCGCGACACAAATTCTGTGACGGCCTCAGTCAGCAAGGGGCCGGCGTTGGGCACTTGGCTTTGCACAATCGCATGCTCTCGTTCACGCTCGGGGTAATCCATCCACTGGTAAAGGCAGCGACGTTTGACCGCGTCGTTCAGGTCGCGTGTGCGGTTGCTGGTCAGGATGGTGATGGGTGCCACCTGGGCCTTGATTGTGCCCAGTTCCGGAATGGTGACTTGGTATTCACCCAGGTATTCCAGCAAGAAGGCTTCAAAAGGTTCATCGGCGCGGTCGACTTCATCGATCAGCAACACAGCCCCCGGGGCTGGTGCCTCCAAAGCCTGCAACAAGGGCCGACGGATCAGAAAGCGCGATTGATAAACCGCCTGCTCGATCTCGGCTGCAGTCTGAGTGGCTTGTGCGGCACGCATGTGCAGCAGCTGGGCAGTGTGGTTCCACTCGTACAAAGCCTCGCGCTGCTCCATGCCGTCGTAACACTGCAAACGCAGCATGGGCCGCCCCAACACTTTGGCCAGGGCTTTCGCCAATTCTGTCTTGCCGACACCGGGCTCGCCCTCCAGCAACAGCGGCCTGCCCAGTTTCATGGCCAGAAAAACCGATGTCGCCAGACGGCGCGGTGCGTGGTAACCCACGCCTTGAAGGGCGTGGGTCAATGCATCGATGCTGACAAAAGCGGGAGTGGATTCAAGCATTGGCCTGTTGCACCGCCCGTTGAGTCTGCACCTTGATCAACTGGGCACGGTATGCAGCGCTGGCATGCAAGTCACCATTGAGCTCACTGGCATCAATCGTCACGCCCTCCACCGCCTCAGGCGTGAAACTCTTGGACAAAGCGGCCTCAAGGCCTGCATGGCGAAACACGCCATTGCCCGCACCCGTGATGGCCACTCGAACACCCTGTTCAGTCTGTGCCACAAACACACCCACCAACGCAAAGCGCGAAGCGGGTTGGCGGAACTTGGCATAAGCCGACTTTTTTGCCAACGGGAAATGGATGGCCGTGATCAGTTCACCCTCTTCCAAAGCCGTGGTGTACATGCCCTGGAAAAAATCATCGGCGGCAATCTTGCGCTTGTTGGTTTGCACCGTGGCCCCCAATGCCAAGACGGCACTGGGGTAGCAAGCCGCAGGGTCATTGTTGGCCACCGACCCGCCCATGGTGCCCATGGCACGAACCTGGCGGTCACCGATGTTGCCCGCCAAGGCAGCCAATCCCGGGATCGAGGATTTCACTTCCGCGCTGTCGGCCACAAACTCATGGCGCGTCATCGCGCCAATGACCAGTGTGTTGCCTTCTTTTTTGATCCCGCTCAGTTCACTGATTCCGCCCAAGTCAACCAAGCTGCTTGGCTGGGCCAGGCGCTGCTTGAGAGAAGCGATCAGAGTTTGTCCACCGGCCAGGGCTTGGCCTCCTGCGGCAATTTTGGCCACTGCGTCCGCCAATGCGGCGGGGCGTTCGTATGCGAATGCGTACATGTTGTGATTCCTCAGGCTTTGGCTTGTTGAATGGCGGTCCACACCCGGTTAGGGCTGGCGGGCATGTCGAGGTCTTTGACACCCAGAGGGGCCAAGGCATCGAGCACGGCGTTCATGACTGCTGGTGGGGAGCCGATGGCACCGGCCTCGCCGCAGCCTTTGGTGCCCAATGGGTTGGTGGTGCAAGGGGTACACACATGGCCGATGGAAAAGTTGGGGAAATCGTCGGCGCGAGGCATGGCGTAGTCCATGAACGAGCCTGTTACGAGTTGACCCGTCTCGCGGTCGTACACGCAGTGTTCCATCAGCGCTTGCCCGATGCCCTGTACCAAGCCACCGTGCACCTGGCCTTCGACAATCATCGGGTTGATGATGGTGCCAAAGTCATCCACAGCAGTGAAACGGTCCACGCGAACCAGGCCTGTGGCCGGGTCAACTTCCACTTCGCAGATGTAGGTACCGGCAGGGAAGGTGAAGTTGGTCGGATCGTAAAACGCGGTCTCGTTGAGACCTGGCTCCAACTTGTCGAGCGGGTAGTTGTGTGGCACATAGGCGGTCAGCGCGACCTGGCCGAAAGTCACCATTTTGTCGGTGCCCTTGACCTTGAACTCACCACCAGCAAAGTCGATGTCGGCATCGCTGGCTTCCATCAGGTGAGCCGCAATTTTCTTGGCCTTGGCTTCAATTTTGTCCAGCGCACGCATGATGGCTGCACCGCCCACCGAGATGGACCGCGAACCATAAGTGCCCATGCCGAACGGAACGCGTCCTGTATCGCCGTGCACGATTTCCACCTGGTCCGGTGAGAGGCCCAAACGCGCGGCGACCACCTGTGCAAACGTGGTTTCGTGGCCTTGGCCATGGCTGTGTGAACCGGTGAAAACGGTCACGCTGCCCGTGGGGTGTACTCGCACTTCACCGCACTCAAACAGGCCAGCACGCGCACCCAGAGCACCCGCCACGTTGGAGGGGGCCAGGCCGCAAGCCTCGATGTAGCTGGAGTATCCCAAGCCACGGAGCAAACCTTTGGCTTTGGATTGCGCTTTGCGTTGCTCCAAGCCTGCTACATCGGCCAATTCATTGGCTTGTTTGAGGCAGGCATGGAAGTCACCCGTGTCGTACTGCAGCGCGACCGGTGTCTGGTATGGGAACTCGGTGATGAAATTGCGACGGCGAATTTCATCTTGTGAGAGGCCCATTTCCCAGGCAGCGCGAGAAACGATGCGCTCCAGCAGATAAGTGGCCTCTGGACGGCCAGCACCGCGGTAGGCATCCACTGGGGCGGTGTTGGTGAACCAGGAGTCCACCTCCACATAGACCTGGGGGGTCTTGTACTGACCCGCCAGCAGCGTGGCGTAAAGAATGGTCGGCACAGCAGTGGAGAAGGTCGAGAGGTAAGCCCCCAAATTCGCGTCGGTGTGGACACGCAAGCCCAAGAACTTGCCATCTTTGTCCATCGCCAGCTCAGCATGGGTGACATGGTCACGACCATGGGCATCTGAAAGGAACGCCTCTGAGCGGTCACAATTCCACTTGATGGGGCGGTTGAGCTTTTTGGAAGCCCAAGTCAGGCACACATCTTCGGCATAAAGGTAAATTTTGGCGCCAAAGCCGCCACCCACATCGGGCGCAATCACACGCACTTTGTGTTCAGGCAGGCCCAACACGAATGCCGTCATGAGCAAACGCTCGACGTGGGGGTTTTGGTTGGAGACATAAAGGGTGTAGTCGTCACCGGCACGGTTGTAATGCCCGATGGCGGCACGCGGCTCCATGGGGTTGGGTGCCAAACGGTTGTTGACCAAGTCAATCTTGGTCACATGGGCCGCATTGGCAAATGTTGCATCGACGGCCGCCTTGTCACCAATGGCCCACTTGTAGCATTGGTTGTTGGTGGCGATGTCATGGATCACAGGTGCGCCCGGGGCTTGCGCATCACGCACATCCACCACAGCGGCCAAAGGTTCGTAATCCACCAGCACCAACTCGGCCGCATCGCGGGCTTGCTCATAGGTTTCTGCCACAACCATGGCCACATGGTCGCCCACATAACGCACTTTTTCGAAGGCCAAAATCGGGTGCGGCGGCTCCTTCATGGGTTCGCCGTTGGTGCTGGTGATCAGCCAGCCGCAAGGCAAGCCATTGATTTTGTCAGCAGCCACGTCTTGACCGTCCAAGATACCGATGACGCCCGGCGCCGCAAGAGCAGCAGTTTTGTCGATGCTGCGGATTTTGGCGTGGGCGTGAGGTGAACGAACAAAGTAGCACTGGGCCATGTTGGCCAGCACGATATCGTCGGTGTATTGGCCTGCGCCCGTCAGAAAGCGGTAATCCTCCTTGCGGCGGAGGGATTCCCCAATGTGGGGGAGATTGGAAAAATCGGAAGCACCCATGTTCGATCTCCTTAAGACTTCATGGCCGCTGCACCTTGCAGGACGGACTTGACAATGTTTTGATAGCCCGTGCATCGGCACAGGTTGCCTTCGAGCGCCTCGCGCACTTCGTGTTCGCCCGCGTTGGGATGACGCTTGCAAAGGTCCAGCGCACTCATGACCATGCCCGGCGTGCAAAAACCGCACTGCAATCCATGGCACTCCTTGAAGGCTGCCTGCATGGGGTGCATGGTGCCATCGGCTGACGCCAAACCTTCGATGGTCTCGACCTCGGTGCCAGCGGCCTGCGCCAAAAGCATGTTGCAAGACTTGACGGCCCTGCCGTTCATCAGCACGGTACAAGCCCCACATTGGGCCGTGTCACAGCCGACATGGGTGCCCGTGAGTTTGAGTTGCTCTCGCAACGCCTGCACAAGCAGCATATGAGGCGCTGCCTCCACCACAACGGCCTTGCCGTTGACCTTGAGTTGAACCTGCATTCCTGTCTCCTTTAAGTGGGTTTCCATTTACATTGCAACACGCACACACACACAAAGGCTTCCATGGGTGAAAGCCCTAACCTTTTGATGATCCGCAAGGCAAAGCCAAACCTTGAGGAATGTTATTTGCCCGCATTCGGGAAGAACAACTGCTCGCCGCCAATCTTGTAGTCGGCAATCACGCCCTGCCCTGCGGCCGAAGTGATCCAATCCACAAACTTCTGTGCATCGGCTTGTTTGACGTGCGCATGCTTGGCGGGGTTAACCACCATCACGCCGTACTGGTTGAACAAGCGCTGATCGCCCTCCACCAAAATGGCCAGATCGGCGCGGTTCTTGAAGTTCAGCCAGGTGGCACGATCAGACAACACATAGGCGCCTGAAGACGCTGCAATGTTCAAAGCCGGGCCCATGCCACAGCCGCATTCGCGGTATCCCTTGCCTTTGGCAGCCTCCAGATTGGCCGTTTTCCAAAAGCGCAACTCGGCCGCGTGCGTGCCGCTCTTGTCACCGCGTGAAACAAAGGCCGCGTTGGCGGCAGACAGTTTGGCCAAGGCCGCCACAATGTCTTTGCCCTTCGTGGCTGCGGGGTCGGCCTTGGGGCCGATCAGCACAAAGTCGTTGTACATCACGGGCAGGCGCTTGATGCCAAAGCCGTCGGCGACAAACTTTTCTTCGGCCGCCTGATCGTGCACAAACACCACATCGGCGTCACCGCGTCGCGCCATATCGAGCGCCTGGCCAGTGCCCAGCGCCACCACCTTCACATCCAACCCACTGGCTTTTTTGAAGGCGGGCAACAGGTGTGAAAACAAGCCGGATTGCTCGGTGGAAGTCGTGGACGACATCACAATCGATTGGGCTTGTGCCCAGACCGAGGTGGTGGCCAATACGGCGCACACCAGGGCGCGACGGGTCATTGAAAGTGGAAAGGTCATGAAAGTTCTCCTTGAACAAAAGCATGGGCGGCTGGACTGCACTCAGAAAGCAGTTCAGCATTGAAAAAATCAGAAGCATGCATGTCGGCCAAAACGTGACCCGCCTCCAGGTAAATCACGCGGGTGGCCAAGCGTTTGACCTGGCCCAGGTTGTGGCTGGCCCAAACCAAGGTCAACGGTTGATCGGTCGCAGGGCCTGCCGCAAAGTCGGCCATCAAAACCTCGACATCCCGCTTGGCATGCGGGTCCAGGCTGGCCGTGGGTTCGTCCAGAAGCAAGACATCGGGCTGCCGCGCCCAAGCCCGTGCCAGCGCCAAGCGCTGCTGCTGCCCGCCCGACAACTGGCGCGCACTCTGCCCCGCCACCGCCTGCAAACCCACGCGCTGCAAAGCCTGCAGGGCCAAAGCTTGCGCGGCGCGCCAGCGCAAAGCCAGAGATCGGTCCAGCAACAAACCCAGGGCCACATTGTTCAAGGCCGACAGACGCAGCATGTGTGGCCTTTGGAACAGCATGGCCTGGCGTACACCCGGCGCTTGAATCACCTGCCCTTGTGTAGGCGCCAGCAAGCCATGCAAGGTGCGCAGCAAGCTGCTTTTGCCCGACCCATTCGACCCCACCAACGCCACACGCTCGCCCGCCGCAATGCGGAGGTTCACATCTTTCAGGGCCCATTGCGCACCCAACTGGACGCTGACTGCGTCCAAGGCGATCTGCACGGCGTTCATGGCTGCGCACCCACCAAACCGTCGGTTGTTACCGGCTGCGCATGGCGTTGATCGCCCCAGCGCCGCAGGCCTGCGACCAGGGCATTGAGCAGCAACACCACGGCCAGCAGCACCATGCCCAGCCCCAATGCCAGCGGCAAATCGCCCTTGCTGGTTTCCAAGGCAATGGCCGTGGTCATGACGCGGGTGAAACCGTCGATGTTGCCCCCCACGATCATCACCGCGCCCACTTCAGAAATGGCGCGGCCAAAGGCCGTCACGGCAATGGTCAACAAAGCCAGGCGCTCATCCCAGGCCAGCAGCAAGCTGCGCACCCAAGGGCCTGCCCCCAGCGAGGCCCATTGTTCGCCGTGCTGGCGCTCCACGTCTTCGACCACTTGGCGCGTCAAGGCCGCCACCACCGGCACCACCAAAATGAACTGGGCCAGCACCATGGCCTGAAAGCTGAACATCCAGCCCAAAAAGCCCAGGGGTCCGGTGCGAGACAGCAGCAAATACACCACCAAACCCACCACCACCGAGGGCAGTGCCAACAAGGTGTTCAGGCTCACCAGCACCGCACCACGACCCGCAAAACGCGACACGGCCAACCAAGCCCCCAAGGCCACGCCCACGCCATAGGCCAGCGCACAGGCCGTGGCACTGACCGCCAGCGAGCGCCCCACCACCACCCACAGGGCAGGATCGAAAGAAGTGACTAGATTCAGCGCCGTCAGGGCGCTGTCGGAGAGAGTGTTCATACAACGCTCAAGATGCTACGGCACCCGCCCCAAGAAAGGCATGAGGGGTGTCCACTATGAACAAGTTTGCATAGGCCGACGCCAATAAAAAAGCCCGGCGAACCGGGCTTTTCGTGGGACTGCAGCAATTACTTCTTGCCCGCCTTCATCTCGGCTTCCAAGGCCTTGGCGGGGTCCTCTTCGGCCGCGGCATCATCCGCAGGCTTCATGTCGTCCAAGTTCACTTCATCGTCCTTGCCGCTGTCCTCACCTGCTTGGTTGAGCATTTGCTCGAATGCGGCATCGGCGTCAATCTTCACGCCTTCCTTCAGACCCCCTGTGACCAGGTTAGGGAAGGCGATGATGGTCGCCACCATGATCAACTGCAAAATAATGTAGGCGATAGAGCCCTTGTAGATTTCAGACGTTTTAACCGCGGGGATGTTTTCACCCGAGATCCGGTCCTTGTAATCGTTTTTGGGCGCCACGCTGCGCAAATAGAACAGGGCAAAACCAAAAGGCGGCGTCAAAAACGACGTCTGAAGGTTCATGGCCACGATCACCCCAAACCAAATCATGGCCTGGTCTGCCGTCATGCCAGGCACCATGCCCGGCAAGATCTTCTCGGCCACCGGTGCCAAGATCGGGATCACGATGAAGGCGATCTCAAAGAAATCGATGAAACAACCCAAGATGAAGATCAGGATATTCACCACAATCAGGAAACCGATCGCGCCACCAGGCATGTCCAAGAACAGGTGCTCCACCCAGATGTGGCCATCGGCCGCATTGAATGTGAAACTGAAAACGGTGGAGCCGATCAGGATGAACAGCACAAACGACGCCAACTTGGCCGTGTTTTCCAGCGCTTGGTTCATCAATTTCTTGTCCAGGCGTTTTCTGCTCAAAGCCAGGAACAGGGCGCCCAAAGCGCCCATGGCGCCACCTTCTGTGGGTGTAGCCACACCCAAAAAGATGGTGCCCAGCACCAAAAAGATCAGGATCAGGGGCGGCATCAGCACGAACGTTACTTGCTCGGCCAGGCGTGACAGCAAGCCCAAGCCCGTGAGCCGGTTCACAATAGCCAAAGCCAAGGCCACCAGCGAAGCCACCGTCATCGACATGATCACGATTTCGTCATCGGGAGAAGGCAGGGTGCGCTCGAGCCAGGCTGTCATGAGGCCATCGTGGAAGGTAGACCAGACATAGCCCACCACCGTACACAAAATCAAAAGCAAGAGCAAAGACACATGACCCGATTTGCCATTGGCCTCACGGTAAATGCGGGCCTCTTCCGGCAGCGCAGGCACCATGGCAGGTTTGAAAATCGCCACCACCACAATGAACAAAACGTAGAGCCCCACCAGCAACAGTCCGGGAAGCAAAGCACCGGCATACATGTCACCCACCGAACGGCCCAGCTGGTCGGCCAGCACGATCAAAACCAAGGAGGGCGGGATGGCTTGGGCCAAGGTGCCCGATGCTGTGATGGTGCCAGTGGCGATGACACGGCTGTAACCATAGCGCAACATGATGGGCAAGGAGATCAAGCCCATGGAGATCACGGCTGCGGCCACCACGCCGGTGGTGGCGGCCAGCAAGGCACCCACCAAAATCACCGCAATCGCCACGCCACCTCGCACGGGGCCAAACACCTGGCCTACCGTCTCCAGCAAATCTTCGGCCATGCCGGATTTTTGCAAGATAATTCCCATGAAGGTGAAAAACGGAATGGCCAGCAAAGTGTCGTTTTGCATGATGCCGAAAATGCGCAGCGGCAGGGCTTGGAACAAGGAGGGCGGAAACAAGCCAGCCTCCATGCCTATGAAGCCAAAGCCCAGGCCGCAAGCGGCCAAGGCGAAGGCCACAGGGAAACCGGTGAGCAGCAACACAAACAAACCGGCAAACATGATGGGCACAAAATGTTGTGCCAAGAAAGTCGCTTCCATCAACGTGCTCCCTGCGCTTGCTGCGCAATTTTTTCAAGTTCTCGCATTTCTTTTTCTTCGTCTGACATGGTGTCTTCAGAAGACAAGGGGTCTTCACCAGATCCGGTCAAAAACGACAAGCGCTTGATCAGCTCGGACACCCCTTGCAGCATGAGCAAGCCAAAACCCAGGGGTACCAAGGCATACACAGGCCAGCGGATCAGGCCGCCCGCGTTGGAGGACATCTCACCGGTGTTGTAAGCCTGGACAAACAAAGGCCAAGACAAATAAATGCACAAGAAACAAAACGGAAACAGGGCCAGCAAGATACCGCCGACATCGATCCAGTTGCGGGTACGGGCACTGAGCATGCCCGACACAAAGTCAATGCGCACATGCGAGTTTTTCAGAAAGCCATAGCCCGCCCCCAACAAAAACACGCCTGCAAACAGGTACCACTGAATTTCCAGCAGGCCATTGGAGCTGATATTGAACGCCTTGCGGACAATGGCATTGCCCGCACTGATGACGGTCACAATCAAAATCAGCCAAGTGGTGAATAGGCCCACCGACTGGTTCAAACGGTCGATGCCGCGTGAAATATTCAATAAAAAAGACATGCGTCCTCCTGCAAAACTGGCGCGATTGTAAGACTCTGTTGGCCTGATTCAGGCCAATACCTCAAAATGTCGGCATGATATTTTTGGTGCCCGGTTTGAATCCCCTTCAAACCTCTCCCAAGATGTTCATCAAATCGATGGCTTGTGCTGCTCGGTTCGAAATCGCCACCAGGGCAGCATGCTGCGCAAAGACTGGACCTGACCGGCTTGATCGACAGGGCTGTAGCCCTGCAGAGTATGCAAGCTGGCCCGCCAACCAGCACTGCCCAACAACTGCCTCAATTGCAGGACCGGCGCACTGTCCAGCGCCGAAGCCAAGCACACCAGCCAATAAAACTCCTCTGACAGCGGGACAAAGTCCAGGCCATGCCCATGGGCTGCATGGGCAATGCCCAATCCAACATCGGCCTGCCCAGCCGCAATGCAGGCTGCGACTGCCGCATGCGAGTTCTCTTCATGCGCATAGCCATTCACCGATGCGGGTAAGAGACCTCGCTCCTGCAAACTTTGATCCAACAGCAGGCGGGTTCCAGTACCGGGGCTGCGGTTGACAAAGCGCACGTCCGCTTGGCACAGGTCGGCCCAATCCCGCAAACCCAAAGGGTTGCCCTTGGCCACCATCAGCCCCTGCGTACGCTTGGCAAAACCAATCAATTTGTGCTGCCCCGTTTTGAGCAGGGGCTTGTAAGTGCGGGCGACCAGCGACTGGGCATCCGGTTGCCAAGGAGCATGGAAGCCCGCCACATGGCACCGCCCCTCATTCAGGGCGCGAATGGCGTCCACGCTGCCGCAAAAACGCAGGTCCAGATGCAACGCCCTGGATGCTGCCTCTTCGCGCAGCAAGTCCATGGCCGCATCATGGCTGGCAAAGACCGGCAGGGCCAGGTGCGCAGGGTCAAACGCCACCGCAAATGTTTTTTCCAGGTCGGCATGCAGCGCACTGATTTGAGGCAATAACCGCGCCTGCGCCTGACGCTCGGCCCAGAGCAACTTGTCGGCAAAACCCGTGAGTCTGGCCGCCTGCCCCTTTTCCCACAGAATCAGGGATTGGCCCAGGCTGTCCTCCCAACGCTTGAGCTGACCCCAGACATGGCGGTAGGACAAGCCCATGGCCTTGGCAGCCCCGCCGATGGAGCCGGTATCGCGAACGGCCTGCAGCAAGTCCATGAGCGGGTTGCGCAGTGGACTTTGGCGGTTGCGCACCCGCTCAGCGCTTTGTGATGTCCATTCGTAAGAAAGCTCGATGTGTTGCATGGTGACGAGTTTGCACGACGACACGGCCAATTGGGGAATTTCATGAAAAAAGGCCCCGAAGGGCCTTTTTCCATGCACGCATGCCCGCAGATTACAGCTTGGCCGATTGCATGTAGCGATCGAACGTGGCTTCGGTGAAACGGAACCACTGGTTTTGATCCTTGCGGAAAGCCGAGTAGTCGTCGTAAATCTTCTTCCAATTCGGGTTGGACTGGCGCAGCTCTTCGTACAGGGCCATGGACTGCTTGAAAGCCTCGTCCATCACCACCTTGGGGAAAGGCAAGAGCTTGACACCACCGGCCACCAAGCGCTTGAGCGCAGCAGGGTTGCGGTTGTCATAACGCGCTTGCATTTCGGTGTGTGCGTAAGAAGCAGCGGATTCAACGATGGCCTGGTTTTCCTTGGACAAAGCGTTGAAAGCGGTCTTGTTGATGTAGAAGTCCAGCTGTGCGCCGCCTTCCCAGAAGCCTGGGTAGTAGTAGTTCTTGGCCACTTTTTGGAAGCCCAGCTTCTCATCGTCGTAAGGACCCACCCACTCCACAGCGTCGATGGTGCCTTTTTCGAGAGCCTGGTAAATCTCGCCGCCAGGAATGTTCTGAGGCACAGCGCCCATGCGGGTCAACACCTTGCCTGCGAAACCACCCACGCGGAATTTCAAGCCCTTGATGTCCGCCATGGTCTTGATTTCCTTGCGGTACCAGCCGCCCATTTGGGCGCCCGTGTTGCCGCCGGGGAAGTTCACGATGTTGTACTTGTCGTAGAACTCGCGGAACAGCTTCATGCCGTTGCCGTCATAGAACCAGGAGGTGAGCTGGCGGCTGTTCAGGCCAAAAGGAATGGCCGTGCCCAGGGCAAAAGCGTCGTCCTTGCCAAAGAAGTAGTAAGGGGCTGTGTGAGCAGCTTCCACAGTGCCTTGCTGCACACCATCCACCACACCAAAAGCAGGCATCAATTCGCCAGCAGCATGCACGGTGACGACAAACTTGCCGCCCGACATGGCATTGACCTTTTCAGCAAACACTTCGGCTGCGCCAAAAATGGTGTCCAAGGCTTTGGGAAAGCTGGAGGCAAGGCGCCAGCGGATGGCCGCCTGGGCGTGAACAGCGGGTGCAGCACCGGCAGCCAAAACGCCGGCAATACCGGCGTTTTTAATGATGGAACGACGATCCATGAGGGAACTCCTTGTGAAAAATACTGAAACCCACTGACGGGGTTTGCTTGATCAAGCAGGGCGTATTGTAGAAAGCGAACCAGCCCAAAACCGTGGGGGTTTACCCTTTTTTAAATCATTAAATTGAAAAGGCTTTCTCAATAACGACAATTTCGTGAAGGCATTTCAAAACCCACTGAAAACCGTTCAAAGACCCCAACGCTGTCGAATCGACGCCTCGATGCCCGTCGCATCCAGCCCCTGCAAGGCCAACAACTTGGCAGGGTCGCCATGTTCAATGAACTCGTCTGGCAAGCCAAGGTGCAGCACCGAACGCTGCAGGTTCAACTGCTGCAAAGCCTCAGCCACCGCGCTGCCCGCGCCGCCCATGATGCAACCCTCCTCCACCGTGACCAGCCACTCGTGGCTGTTGGCAATTTGCGCCAGCAATTCCACATCCAGCGGCTTGACCCAGCGCATGTTGACCACCGTGGCATTGAGCTTTTCAGCTGCTTGCAAAGCCGGGGCCAGCAAGGTGCCAAAGGCCAGAATGGCCAGTTTTTCGCCCTGGCGGCGCACTTCAGCTTTGCCAAAGGGCAAAGTATCCAAGTCACGACCTGGCACCGCACCCACGCCCGCGCCGCGGGGGTAACGCACCGCCACCGGGTGGTTTTGGGCGTAAGCCGTGCTCAGCAGCTGGCGGCATTCGCGCTCGTCGGCTGGGCAGGCCAGACTCATGTTGGGGATGCAGCGGATGTAGGCAATGTCGTAAGCCCCGGCGTGGGTGGCCCCATCGGCCCCCACCAGGCCTGCACGGTCCAGCGCGAACACCACCGGCAGGTTTTGCAACGCCACATCATGGATGAGCTGGTCGTAGCCGCGCTGCAAAAAGGTGGAATAAATCGCGACCACCGGCTTGAGGCCTTCGCAGGCCATGCCCGCGGCAAAGGTCACGGCGTGCTGCTCGGCAATGCCCACATCGTAGTAGCGCTTGGGAAAGCGATGGTGAAACTCCACCATGCCCGAGCCTTCGCGCATGGCAGGGGTGATGCCCACCAAACGCATGTCTTTCTCGGCCATGTCGCACAGCCACTGGCCAAACACCTGGGTGAAGGTGGTTTTGGGGGGCGTGGCCGCGGGCACCAAGCCCA
This sequence comes from Comamonadaceae bacterium, assembly GCA_027488215.1. Lineage (GTDB taxonomy): Bacteria > Pseudomonadota > Gammaproteobacteria > Burkholderiales > Burkholderiaceae_C > Limnohabitans_A. Next base: position 2,408 of record JAIYCB010000040.1, on the reverse strand, counting down.
CACTGGGGTCGAACTTGCCGGGCCCGTGGTAGGCCACCGGGTCGGCTTCGGCCTTTTCATAGCCCTGGCCTTTTTTGGTCACCACATGCAAAAACTGCGGGCCGTCCAGGTGCTTGATGTTTTCCAGCGTCGGGATCAGAGACTCCAGATCGTGCCCGTCGATGGGGCCGATGTAGTTGAAGCCGAATTTTTCGAACAGTGTGGCAGGCACCACCATGCCTTTGGCATGCTCTTCCAGGCGCTTGGCCAGCTCGAACAGCGGGGGCGCATTTTTCAGCACATTCTTGGCACCGGCTTTGGCAGCGGAATAAAAACGCCCGCTCATCAGTTGCGCCAGATAGCGGTTGAGCGCGCCCACGGGCGGGCTGATCGACATGTCGTTGTCGTTCAGGATCACCAACAGCTTGCACTCTTCCACGCCTGCGTTGTTCAGCGCTTCGAAGGCCATGCCAGCAGTCATGGCGCCGTCACCGATCACCGCGATCGAGTGGCGCGACTCGCCTTTTTGGCGTGCAGCCACAGCCATCCCCAGCGCGGCCGAAATGCTGGTGGACGAATGGGCTGTGCCAAAGGTGTCGTATTCACTCTCATCGCGTCGCGGAAAGCCCGACAGACCACCGAGTTGGCGCAGCGTGGGCATGCGGTCACGACGACCGGTGAGGATTTTGTGCGGATAGGTCTGGTGGCCCACGTCCCAGACGATGCGGTCTTCTGGGGTGTTGAAGACGTAATGCAAAGCCACCGTCAGCTCCACCGTGCCCAGGTTCGAGCTCAGGTGCCCGCCGGTTTTGGACACGTTGTCCAGTACGCACTGGCGCAATTCGTCGGCCAGGCGCGGCAGTTCGGTGCGCTGTAAGCGTCGCAAATCGGCGGGCTGGTCGATGTTCTTGAGCAAATCGGTCATGTCAGTTGTTTCTTTCTACCACCATGGCGGTCAAGGCGCGCAGAGCGGACAAACGGGACTCGGGCAAGCCCGTATCGGTCAGCGCCTGCACGGCTTCAACGGCCAGCGCATCAGCATAGGTCTTGGCCGCATCCAGGCCCATCAGGGCCACATAGGTAGGCTTATCGGCAGCTTCGTCTTTGCCTGCAGTTTTGCCCAGGGTGGCCGAATCGGCCGTCACATCCAGGACATCGTCCACCACCTGAAAGGCCAGGCCCAGCGCCTGACCAAAACGACCCAAGGCCGCCTGCACCGGGGCGGGCACGCCGGGCACACAGGCTGCACCCATTTGCACACTGCACAAGAGCAAGGCCCCGGTTTTGAGGCGGTGCATCTGGCGCAGCTGGTTTTCGCTCAAGCGCTGGCCCACGCTGGCCAGGTCAATCGCCTGGCCCCCGGCCATGCCCTGGTAACCCGAGGCCCGTGCCAGCAAGCCCACGCAGGCGGCTTGCACCCCAGCGCTCACTTGGCTGCCCTCAGGAGTCAAAAACTCGAAGGCCAAGGTTTGCAAAGCATCCCCCGCCAGCAAGGCCTGGGCTTCGCCAAACTGCACATGCACCGTGGGTTTTCCGCGCCGCAACACGTCGTTGTCCATGCAAGGCATGTCGTCGTGTACCAGCGAATAGGCATGGATGAGCTCTATCGCACAGGCCGCGTTCAGGGCCGCCGCACTTTGCGGGGCATCGCCCACCGCTTCAGCCGTGGCCAGCACCAGCAAGGGGCGCAAGCGCTTGCCACCATCCAGCACAGCATAGCGCATGGCCTGCCCGAGAGCGGCAGGCGAATTGGCCGCAATGCCTTCAGACAAAGCCTGCTCGACGCGCGCCAGGCGCGGCAGCATCCAGGCTTTGAATTCAAAAGCACTCATGCACCGCTCCAAGGTTTGATTTGACCGCCATCCAGCACCTGGATCTGGTCTTCCACGGCTTTGAGTTTGTCGCGGCAAAAAGCCAGCAAAGCTGCGCCACGCTGGTAGCCCGAGAGCAACTGGTCCAAAGGCATTTGTCCCGACTCCAACTGCCCCACCAGCGACTCCAGCTCGGTCAATGCCGCTTCGTAGGTGGCGGGCAAAGGCGCGGCGGTCGTGTCTGCTGATTCGGTTAAGGCGGCCTTGGGCATGGGGTATTCCGAGGAAAAAACCAGATTTTAGGCCTTAAGCCTTGTGCAGACTGACACCATGCAGCGTCAATCCCACAAGACGGTCATGGGCGGGCAAACCCTGATTTTTGCATGGCTTGTGAACCAGCTCACGGCCGGGGCCACCCCCCGAGTTAGAATCTTGGTTCATCGGCAGGGGTATCCCTGTCATTTTTTTGCGCAGCTTTCTTCGGAATTCCGCGTTTTGTCCCTGCCCCTTCATAGGGGGAGTCTCTAGGTCAGGTCACCCATGTCTGATTTAAGTCTTCAACTGCAGCAGGCCGCAAGCCAACTACCAGTTTCCACTTATTTCGATGAAGCGCTGTTT
>JAIYCB010000008.1 GCA_027488215.1 Comamonadaceae bacterium | reverse complement strand
GTCAAAGGTGGCGCCATAGGCCAGCATCAAACGGCGGCGTTCAATGCTCATGCTGTCGGGCATGACCAGCACCAAGCGGTAGCCTTTGACCGCCGCCACCATGGATAGGCCAATTCCGGTGTTGCCCGAGGTGGGCTCGATGATGGTGCCGCCGGGTTGCAGCTTGCCCGACTTTTCGGCGTCTTCGACCATCGCCAAGGCAATGCGGTCTTTGATCGAGCCGCCCGGGTTGCTGCGCTCCGACTTGATCCAGACACGGGCCTTGTCGCCAAACAAGCGCTGGATGCGCACGTGGGGCGTGTGGCCGATGGTGTCGAGGATGGAGTGGGCTCTCATGTGGTTTCCAGGCAGTTGGCAGGTGGCATGCATTGTGCTCGAGGGCGGGTTGCCTGGATGTCTTGTTTGGCACAGAACGATCGCGCAGGCCTGTCAGTGGCCAGTGCCCTGCGCTCAGGCGATAATCAACCGGTGAAGCACGCCAGACCGTCGCTGGTGCAATCTCCGAAAGGAGGCACTGGAGGAACGTCCGGACTGCACAGGACGGCGTAGGAGGTAACACCTCTCCACCGTGAGGTGAGGATCAGAGCAACAGAGACGAGCCGATTGAGTTCGGGTGAAACGGGCAATCTCTACGCGCAGCAATACCAAGTAGGCCTTCCTGAGGGTGTGCGGTTCGCCGCATTCTTTCTCCCTGTGGTTCCGCGGGGTGAGTTGGCGGGTAGGTAGCACCGAGCCGGGTGGGCGACCCCCGGCCCAGAGTAATGGCGGTCACACAGCGGGCAACCGTTGTGCACAGAATCCGGCTTATCGGCGAGCTTCACACTTTTTTCGATGGTGAAGGTCACAAAAAAACCCGCCTGAGCGGGTTTTTTTGGCGATCAGAACGGATCAACCGCGAGACGGCATCAGGCTGCCCGCCAGGGCAAACACCGAATTGGGCGCAGTGATTTTCAGAGCATTTTTGGGCTTGGCAAAAACACCGCGCTTGACAACAGGTTGCGGTGCAGGTTCCACCGTGACGCCTTTGGTACGCTGTTCGGCCACCAATTGGCGAAGGCTGATGGATTGCAGATGGGTCAGCATTTTTTCGTTCAGGCTGGCCCACAATTCGCTGTTCATCCAGCCACCTTCTGCTGAGGCTTCTTCTTCGGTGGGGGCATCGACAGCACCCACGATATCGGCCATCGAGATTTTTTCTGCATTGCGCGACAAGGAATAACCACCGCCTGGTCCACGGGTGCTCTCGACCAGTCCATGCTGGCGAAGTTTGCTGAAGAGCTGTTCCAAATAGGACAGTGAAATTTGGTGGCGCGTGCTGATGGCTGCCAGAGAAACAGGGCCACGGTCTTCGCGCAACGCCACATCGATCATGGCTGTGACGGCAAATCGGCTTTTGGTGCTCAAACGCATGGTGGGCTCCTTTCTGCGTTGTGGATGGCTTTTGAAAGTGCCATCCGTTAGGTCATGACTGCAGGACGTACAGCAGTGACTGACTGGTTATTTTCTCAGACTGGTTTGTCATTTGGAGATAAACCGGGTCAATTCAAGGGGTAAAACCGCCCTTTTTTGGCCATTTATCAGATTAAAAATAGATTAAAACCGCTCGTGGTCAGCCAAATGCCGCCATTGACCCGGCGCCAACGGGGCCAGGCTGAGGCGTCCCACACGCTGACGGCGCAGGTCTTGCAGTGGGCACCGCACGTCCAGCCAGCGGCCCAGCTCCAGCCCGTCGATGTCTTTGCCCGCGATGCGCAGCACCGTCAGGGTTTCGGTTTGGCGGTTGATGCTGGCGCGGATGCCCGGGCCATTCAATCCCCGGATCAGGCCCTCGGGCACTTCGCCGCCCAGGGTGGCCATCCATTCTTCTTCCATGGGGCTGCGGCGGTCTTCCAGGTGGCGCAGCACACCCACATCGTCCGTGAAGATGCACAGGCCGCTGGCGGGTTTGGGCAGCGGCATGGGCATCTGCATTTTGGCCAGACGCTCGGGGCCCCAAATGCCGGGCTGGGCGGCTTTGAGGCCCGCGGTGTCTTGCAGCCAGGCCAGATTGGCCACCCGGTGCGCGGGTTTGAACACAACCAAGGTCATGGGGGCCAGTGCGGCCATCGAGACCAAGCGGTTGACCTGCACGGCCTGTTCGGGACGCACACGCCGGGCCGGGTCGGTGACCACTTGGCCCGCCACCTGCACGCCACCCGCCACGATCAGGGCTTCGGCTTCGCGGCGCGAGCAGTTTTGCTCGTCGGCCACGCGTTTGGCCAGGCGTATGCCTTCTTCAGAGGGAATCATTCATGTCTTCAAAAAATCTCAATGCGAATCAAGACAGGGCTTGCTCCCGGATATGGTCCACATGCGCTTGCAGAGATCGTGCGGCCACCGGCCACAGGCGGGGCGGCACGTCGTCATAGGCTTTTTCTACCCACTCTTGCAGGCTGCCTTGGGGCAGGGCCTGCATGGCGGCGGCGATTTTGGCCTCGCGCTTCAAGCGGTGGGCTTTCAGGTGTGTGATGGCCTGGTGGGCAAAACCCAGCACATGGCCGTGCGCGGGCAAGATGAATTCGATGCCGCCGGCTTCGCAGGCGGCTGCCAGTTTGTCCAGTGAATCGAGGTAGTCGCCCATGTGGCCGTCGGGAGGGTCGATCACGGTGGTGCTGCCGTTGAGCACATGGTCGCCCGAAAACAGCAGGCCGTCTTCTTCGAGCACCAGGCACAGGTGGTTGGCCGCATGGCCGGGGGTGTGCACTACGCGCAGGGTGTGGGTGATCTCGCCGTCCACGCCAACGCCTTGCAGAACCAGTTTCTCGCCGTCGGCCAACTCGCGATCGGGTGTGAAGCGGCTGTTGGCGCGTGCCGTCGGCTTAGAGGCCAGGCCCACAATGGGCGGCTTGTGGGTGCACAGCGCCTGCAGCGGTGCCGCGCCAGGTGAGTGGTCCGGATGTGAGTGTGTACACACAATCATTCGGATTTGCCCGCTTGCGGCACGCCAGATGCGTTGCAGATGGTCGTCGTCGGCAGGGCCGGGGTCGATGGCGATGTAGCCGGTGTTGGGGTCGCCCACCAAATAGCTGTTGGTGCCGGGGCCCGTCATCACGCCGGGGTTAGGGGCGGTCAAACGTTGCACGTTTTTGAGCAGCGGGACGGCCTGGTCAGTTTTCCAGTCCAGGTGGTGATGGATTTGCCCGTCGGGCGTGACCAGGGCCAGCTCGCCAAATGGGGCTTCGTGTTCCATGTAGCGCGCTTCGTTGCCCGCCAGCCATCCGGCGCGCGGGCAGCTGGTCCAAAGTGGCTCGTCATTCAGAGCGCAGGCTTGCAAAACATCTTCGACTTTGGCAAAGGCTTTGAGGCGGTCCAGCGTGCGAATGGTCGGGAAGATGATGAAAAAGTCCCCAGCCTCGTGTCGCGACAGCGCGTCGACTGGGCGCACCCAGACAGGCTCGAATTGCTCGGACTCGTCGGCCACCGGGGTCTGGCCCTCCGGCATGCGGGCCACCAAAAAAGGCACATCAAAGCGGCGCGGCAGGTCGCGGTCGGTGATCCAGTGGGCCAGAACGAACACCTGCTCGGCCGCCAGCGTGAGGCCTCGGGCCTGGCATTGGGTGGCAAAAGGGGCTTTTCGGTCGATCTGCGCTATGTCCGCACTGTCAGCCCAGCGCCCATCGGCATGCCGGGCAAACAAGATGCCCAGCTCTTCAAAGCTTTCGCGGATCGCGGCAATCGCCTGCGTCAGGTGCAAGTCGCTTTGTTTGGGGCGGCGCTGCGCCATGCCGTGGGCTTGGGCGTCGGCGGCATCGATGCCACCACCGGGGAAGACATAGGCACCGGGCGCAAAGCTGGCAGTCATGGAGCGGCGAGTCATTAAGACTTCGACGCCTTGGGGGCCGTCACGCAAGAGCAGCACGGTGGCGGCTGGGCGCGGGGGCGCGGGTTCACGTTGGGGGTACAGGAGTTGGGATGTGCGTGCCATGCCCCATTATCAGGCGGTTGGCATGTCAGCCCCGGGCGATAATCACCGCCATGCACATTCGCTTTACCAAGATGCAAGGTGCGGGCAACGACTTTGTCGTGCTCGACGAAACCCGTGGCCGCCTGGGCCTCACCACGGCCCAGTACCGTTTTTTGGCCAACCGCCACTTTGGCGTGGGGGCCGACCAGATCCTGTCCGTGCGGCCTTCACCAGCGCCGGGGATGGACTTTGAATATGTGATCCACAATGCCGATGGCGGTGAGGTGGAGCATTGCGGCAATGGGGCCCGTTGCTTTGTGCGCTATGTGCGCGACAAGGGCCTGACCAACAAGAGTACCGTGCGTGTGAAAGTGCAAAAAGGCGAGATCGAGCTGCGCATGAACCCCGATGGTCGTGTGACGGTGGACATGGGCGCGCCCGTGTTTGAGTGGGCGCTTGTGCCTTTCAACCCGATCGGCCTTATCAGCGATCAAGTCAACGGTTGGCCGGTGTTCGACCTGGATTTGGGTGCTCTCGGCTTGGCTCGCGTGGGCGTGGTCTCCATGGGCAACCCGCACGCGGTGCAGCGCGTAGACAACGTGGACACTTTCCCGGTGCTGGCCCAGGGACCTTTGATTGAAAGTCACGCAGCTTTTCCCAACCGGGTGAACGTGGGCTTCATGCAGATCGTCTCGCGCAGCCAGATCAAATTGCGCGTGTTCGAACGTGGCGCGGGCGAGACGCTGGCTTGCGGCACGGGCGCATGTGCAGCGGTGGTTGCTGGCATTCGCCAAGGTTGGCTTGACAACCGGGTTGATGTGCAGGCCCTGGGCGGCATGCTCACCATCGAATGGGCGGGACAGGCCAACAGCCCGGTGCTGATGACTGGCCCTGCCACTTCCGTGTTTGAGGGCGAAATCGATGTGCCCGACAACCATTCCTGAATTTCTGGAGCCAAAACATGACCACGCCTGAACCGATGAGCCCGATCACCGAAGACGACATCGCCGACTACTTGGTGAACACGCCGGACTTTTTTGAGCGCCATGCTTCGCTCTTGGCCACAGTGCAGTTGACCCACCCGCAAAGCCACCGCGCGGTGGGCCTGCAAGAGCGCCAAGCGCAAATGCTGCGCGACAAGATCAAGGGCCTGGAGCACCGCATCATGGACATGATCCGGCACGGCAACGAGAACATGATCTTGACCGACAAGTTGCACCGTTGGTCGTGCGAGCTGCTGGTGACGCCGCAGGACCAACTGGCTGCGTCGGCGGTAGACAATATTCGCGATCTGTTTCAGGTGCCGCAGGTCGCTTTGCGTTTGTGGTCGCTGCAGGGCGAGCATGCGCAGGCGGCCTATGCTCAAGGTGTGACCGAGGCGGTGCAGGTGCTGGCCTCCTCGCTGAGCACGCCTTACGTCGGGCCCAATTCGGGTTATGAAGCCGTGCAATGGTTGGACGAGCCGACGCAGGCGGCATCTCTGGCTTTACTGGCCTTGCGTGCAGCTCCGGGTCAGCCCGCTTTCGGTTTGCTGGTGCTGGCCTCACCTGATGCGCAGCGCTTCAACAGCCAAATGGGCACCGATTTGCTGGAGCGACTCGCCGAGTTGGCCGGGGCCGCCTTGTCGGTGTTGCAAAGACCGCGGGCCTGAGCCATGTCCGGTGCGCAGGCCACCGACCCGCTGGTGTCCCGGTATCTTGACCATGTGCGCTTTGAAAAGCGCCTGGCCGAGCGCACCTGCACCCTGTACCAGCTGGATTTGATCCGCTTGGCCGAGATGGCGGCGGCATCAGGTGTGCCTTTGCTGCAGGTGCAAAGTGGCCATGTGCGCCGCTGGGTGGCCCAGATGCACAGCGCCGGTCGCAGCGGGCGAGGTATTGCACTCATCTTGTCGGGTTGGCGCGGGTTTTTCACCTGGTTGGGCCGCGAAGGCCTGGTTGTGCAAAACCCGGTGGCCGATGTGCGTGCCCCGCGTGTGGCCAAACCCCTGCCCAAAGCGCTGGGTGTGGACGAAGCGGTGCAATTGGCAGAGTACGAAGAGGACAATGACGACCCCTGGCTCGAAGCCCGCGATGCTGCCATGGTGGAACTGCTTTATGGCTGCGGCCTGCGCATTGCCGAGCTAACGGGTCTGGACGTGGTGGCCAGCACCGAAGCGGCGCGCGCAGGGCGCGGCTGGATCGACTTGCAAAACGCCGAGGTGCAAGTGCAGGGCAAAGGCAGCAAACGCCGCAACGTGCCTTTGGGGCGGGCGGCCATGGAGGCGCTGACGCACTGGCTGGCCTTGCGCTCACAGTTGCCCGGCATGCTGAACCAGCCCATACCGGGTGCGTCTGCTTTGGCGCTGGCGCTGTTTCCCGGGAAACACGGCACGCGCCTGACGCCACGTGGCGTGGCGCAACGCCTCAAACGCCGCAGCCTTTTGGCGGGTCTGGCCACGCCAGTGCACCCGCACATGTTGCGCCACTCCTTTGCCAGCCATGTCTTGCAGTCGAGTGGCGACCTGCGCGCCGTGCAAGAGCTGCTGGGCCACGCCAACATCAGCACCACTCAGGTTTACACACGGCTGGATTTTCAGCACCTGGCCAAAGCCTACGATGCGGCCCATCCCCGCGCCAAACGCAAATAGAGCCTAGGGCCTGCACTGCAAATGCCCTGTGAGGCCATCCCCGCAGGGCTCATGCCGTGCTTGAATTCGTCGCTACACTTCCCAACTCTTGTTGTCTTGTCCTGAACTGGAACCGTGCCATGTCCCTGATCCCCACCACCATCCTGACCGGCTTTTTGGGCTCGGGCAAAACCACACTGCTCAAGCGCGTGCTGACCGAGGCCCATGGCCAAAAGATCGCCGTGATCGAGAACGAGTTTGGCGAGGAAAACATCGACAACGACATCCTGGTCTCTGACACCAACGAGCAGATCATCCAGATGAGCAATGGCTGCATCTGCTGCACCATCCGCGAAGATCTGCGCGTGACCTTGCAACTGCTGGCCGCCAAGCGCCGCAAAGGCTTGCTGAGCTTTGACCGCATCGTGATCGAGACTACAGGCTTGGCCGACCCTGGGCCTGTGGCGCAAACCTTTTTCATGGACGACGAGATCGCCGAGACCTTTTTGCTCGACTCCATCCTGACGCTGGTGGATGCCAAACACGCGGCACAACAACTCAACGATCGCCAGGAAGCACGTCGCCAGGTGGGTTTTGCCGACCAGATCTTCATCAGCAAGGCCGATTTGGTATCGCCACAGGAGCTCGACGCTTTGCAGCACCGCCTCAAGCACATGAACCCGCGCGCGCCTCACAAGGTGGTGCACTTTGGCCAGGTGGCCTTGTCCGAGGTGTTCGATCTCAAGGGCTTCAACCTGAATGCCAAGCTGGACATCGACCCGGACTTTTTGAAGGACGATGCCCATGACCATGGGCACGGCGAGCATTGCGATCACCCCTCTCACCAACACGGCCATGCGCATGACCATGAGCACGGAGAGCATTGCGACCATCCTTCGCACGCTCACGAGCAGGGCCACCACCATCACCATGATGATGATGTGAAAAGCTTTGTTTTCCGCTCGGAAAAAGCCTTTGATCCAGCGAAGTTGGAAGATTTTCTGGGGGCCATCGTCAATATTTACGGACCCCGCATGCTGCGCTACAAAGGTGTATTGAACATGCGCGGCACCGAGCGCAAGGTGATTTTCCAGGGCGTGCACCAACTCATGGGCAGCGATTTGGGGCCGATGTGGGCCGATGGTGAGGTCAAAACGAGCAAAATGGTATTCATCGGTATCGATTTGCCCAAAGACATCTTGTTGCAAGGCCTAGAGCAATGTTTGGTCTGACGAGGCGCTTGCGGGGCCAGTGCCAGGCCACCCTTTTGAAGCGATCCGGTCATTAATCCGCTATCGGACAAATTTTGATCCTTCTAGTCGCTACAATCGCCCGCCGACAGCAAAGCCTTTTGGGCGGAGCTGGTGAACCCCACAAGGTCTATAACAAGGGTTTGGAAAGCACATGAACAGGTTTCGGGTCGGCTGCGCGAGGACAGACGGTCAGAACTCTGCCTTTTGACACGGCCAGGAGACAAGACGTGAAGACCTCGAACAAAGCAAATTCCCTTGGCAAATCTGCGGCGGCCAAAAAAGCCCCAGCGCCTGTTGCCAAAGCCAAAGTCACGATTGCCAAAGCGGCAGACAAGCCAGTCGCCAAGACCAAGTTAACAGCCGCCAAGGCCAAGCCAACAGCCGCCAAGGCCAAGCCAACAGCTGCCAAGGCCAAGCCAACAGCCGCCAAGACGATGCCAACTCCAAAAACGGCCACGCCCGTCAAGGCTGCAACGGTCAAAACCTCAGCGGTCTCCACTGCTGCATCCAAACCAACTGGCAAAGCCAGCCCTGCCCGATCTACTGCTGCACCCAAGGTTGCAACAACTGCCCCGGCAGTACAGACCCCCAAAGCGAAAAACATGAGCGTTACCAAAGTGGAAACTGTCACATCCCCCGCCGAATCAAAACCAGCCAACACCGCACCTGCGTCTGAGCAATTGGTTCGCGCCACGCGGCCTTCTGCCCGTTTGGCTCAAATTACCGTGCCCTCTTTGCCGCCAGCGGTAGCGTCCACTGCGGCCAAGTCCAGTTTCTTGCCCAGTGCTGCGCCTGCGGCCGTTGCTGTGCCTTTTGCGCCGATCAAGAAAGACCCCAAACTGGCCAATAACTGGAAGACCAAAAAAGTCGAAGAACTCTCGGACGCCGAAATTCTCGCCATGTCGGACGATGAATACATGAACGACAAGCAGATGGCGTATTTCCGTCTGAAACTGACACGACTCAAGCAGGATATTCTGGCCAGTGCAGGGCAAACCACCGAGCACCTTCGTGAAGACACCGTGGTGGTACCCGACCCGGCTGATCGAGCCACCATTGAAGAAGAACATGCCTTGGAGTTGCGTACGCGCGACCGCGAGCGCAAGCTGCTCAAGAAGATTGAGCAATCCATCCAACGGATCGATGCGGGTGATTACGGGTTTTGCGATGAAACCGGAGAGGCCATCGGTGTCGGCCGCTTGTTGGCCAGGCCCACGGCCACTTTGTCTCTTGAGGCCCAGCAGCGTCGTGAACTCAAGCAAAAGATGTTCGGCGATTGAGTTCCCCCTGGCTACACCCATAAAAAAACCCCTGTACAGGGGTTTTTTTATGGGCGCTCGGTCGAGCATGGGTTTTATTTTGAATTTATTGCTTTTGAATTTTTTATCTTTTTTGACCTGAGATGTTACTTGTAGTGTGACCTGTAAGTGTCTAATTATTAAAGAAAATTCCCTTTTTTAGAGATGCAAAACACGTGCTAAGCCTTTGATTTCATTGAAAAAAATCGATCTACACCCTTTGATTTGACCTGGTTTCCTGATACAGTGCAAAAAAGTGCAATTAAGTGGGAAAAGGTGCCACTGATGTGCTTTTTCCATACCAAAGGGTCTTCGCAGTGTTTCAAGGGGCTTCATCGCTGAGTTTGGACGCCAAGGGGCGGTTGTCTGTGCCGACCCGGCACCGTGACGTCCTGAGTGCCACGGCGCAAGGGCAGTTGACGATCACCAAGCACCCGCACGGCTGCCTGATGGTTTTCCCCCGTCCCGAGTGGGAAAAATTCCGCGAGCGCATTGCTCAGCTGCCCATGTCGGCCCAGTGGTGGAAGCGGATCTTTTTGGGCAATGCGATGGACGTCGAAATGGACGGCACCGGGCGTGTACTGATTTCCCCCGAGTTGCGCCAGGCCGCAGGCATCTCCAAAGACACCATGCTGCTGGGCATGGGCAACCACTTTGAGTTGTGGGACAAAGCCGCCTACGAAGCGCAAGAAGCGCAGGCCATGCAGGGCGAGATGCCTGATGTGTTCAAGGACTTTTCTTTCTGAAAGCCATGGCCGAAGCTGTCCTGACCCACACCACCGTGCTTTTGAACGAAGCGGTGGATGAGCTGCTGCAGGCTTCGGCCGGAGCGGATGGCCATTATGTGGACGCCACTTTTGGTCGTGGTGGGCACTCCCGCCTGATTCTTTCGCGGCTGTCTGCACAAGGGCGTGTGCTGGCCTTTGACAAGGACATAGAGGCGATTGCCGAAGCTGGACTCATTGAGGACGCTCGGTTTTCTATTCGGCACGAGGGCTTTTCGCACCTCGGTGAACTGCCCGCTGGCAGTGTCGATGGCGTGCTGATGGACCTGGGCATCAGCTCTCCCCAGATTGACAGCCCCGAGAGGGGTTTTTCTTTTCGTTTTGAGGGCCCGCTCGACATGCGCATGGACACCACGCGTGGCGAGAGTGTGGCCGATTGGCTGGCGACGGCCACGGTGGATCAAATCACGGAGGTGGTACGTGACTATGGCGAAGAACGGTTTGCTTTTCAGATTGCAAAGGCGCTTGTGGCTCGCCGACAGGAGCGGGGCCCAATTTCAAGCACCACCGATTTGGCCCAGCTCGTGGCTGACTCGGTCAAAACCCGCGAGCCGGGTCAGAACCCTGCAACGCGGACATTTCAGGCTTTTCGGATTTTCATCAACGCCGAGCTTGAGGAGCTCGAACAAGCGCTAGAAGGCAGCTTGCGGGTGCTGGCACCCGGTGGCCGTTTGGTGGTCATCAGCTTCCATTCGCTGGAAGACCGCATCGTCAAGCAATTCATGGCCAAGCACTCTAAGGAGGTTGTGGATCGGCGAGTGCCCTTTGCTGAGCCGGTCAAGATGCGGTTGAAGTCCCGTGGGCGGGTGCGCCCTAGTGAGGCTGAAGTGCGGGGCAACCCCCGCTCGCGCAGCGCCATCATGCGTATGGCCGAACGAACCGAGGTGCCCGCATGACCCGTGTGAGCTTGCTCTTGTTGGTGACGACGGTGATCAGTGCCTTGTGGTTGGTGCACAGCCATTACGAGTCGCGTCGCATGTTCATGGATCTGGAGTCTGCACGCAAAGAGGCCAAGCGTATCGAAGTGGACCATGACCGGATGGAAGTTGAACGCCGAGCCCAAGCCACCCCGTTGCGTGTCGAACAAATTGCCCGACAGCAATTGAACATGCGCACGGCCTCCCCAGCCATTACCCAGTATGTCAATGCACAGGGCACTGCCACTGCTGCAGTGGTGTCCCCTGTAGCGGGAGGAAGCCAGTGAGTCGCAGTCGCAGTGTCCAGCTGACCTCCAGTCCTTTGCTGGCCAGCAAGACCCCAGTCTGGCGCAGCAAATTGATTGTGGCTGCCATGGCCTTGGGTTTTCTGGGCCTGGTGGGTAGAGCTGCTCATGTGCAGGTGATTGAAAACGACTTTTTCCTCCGCCAAGGTGAGGTGCGCTTTGCGCGCACATTGGAGTTGCCAGCCAATCGCGGGCGTGTGCTCGACCGCAATGGCGTTTTGCTGGCCTCTAGCGTGCCAGCGCCCAGTATCTGGGCCAATCCGGAAGACCTCGAGCGTGACCCGGTCAAGTTACGCCAGTTGGCCCGTTTGTTGGAGATGACACCCGCTGAGCTGGATCACAAGCTCAAGGATGAAGAAAAAACCTTTGTCTGGCTGCGTCGCCAGATGGATGAACCTGTGGTCAAGGAAATTCGGGCGCTGGGCATCAAGGGGGTGTACGACATCAAGGAGTACAAGCGCCTTTACCCTGAGGGCGAGGCCGCTGCGCACATTGTGGGATTCACCAATGTGGAAGACAAGGGCCAAGAGGGCGTCGAACTGATTTTCCAGAAGCAGCTGGCTGGCCAGGCTGGGTCGCGCCGCGTGATCAAGGACCGTCTGGGGCGTGTGGTTGAAGCCGTGGGTGAAACCGTGCACCCTGTCGACGGCAAGGATCTGCAGCTGAGCATCGACAGCAAGGTGCAGTTTTACGCTTACCAGACCTTGCGCGATGCGGTCAAGGAGCACAAGGCCAAGGCAGGGAGCGTGGTGGTACTGGATGCGCAGACCGGCGAAATTTTGGCGTTGGCCAATTACCCCAGCTATTCGCCATCGCGGCGCGTCAACCTCAGCGGTGAGCAATTGCGTAACCGTGCCTTGACCGACAGCTTCGAGCCGGGTTCGACGATGAAGCCCTTCACCGTAGCCCTTGCTTTGGAGCAAGGCTTGGTCAAGCCCGAAACCATGATCCAGACTGCCCCGGGGCGCATCAACATCACGGGCTCGACCATCAGCGATGTGCACACCTACGGCATGCTCTCCGTGAATGAAGTGATTCAGAAGTCGAGCAACGTGGGCACCGTGAAGATGGCCATGCAGCTGGAGCCCCGTGAGATGTGGGAGATGTTCACCGAGCTGGGTTTCGGGCAAAAACCTGCTTTGCCATTTCCGGGTGTTGTCAGCGGCCGTTTGCGGCCCTACAAATCCTGGCGGCCTGTTGAGCAGGCCACCATGAGCTACGGCTATGGCGTGTCGGGCAGTTTGTTCCAGATGGCACGGGCTTACACCGTGTTTGCGCGTGACGGTGAAATCGTGCCGGCCACGATGATGAAAGCCGAGCAGCAGGTGCAGGGCACGCGCGTGATCAGCGCCGCCAATGCCAAAGCCATGCGCAAGATGTTGCAAATGGCAGCCGGTCCCGGTGGTACTGGACAAAAAGCACAGACGATTGGTTATTCAGTCGGGGGCAAGTCCGGCACGGCTCGCAAGCAAGAGGGCAAGGGCTACGCCAGCAAAAAATACCGGGGCTTTTTTGTGGGCATCGCTCCGGTCGAGCAGCCACGTATCGTGGTGGCCGTGATGATCGACGAGCCCTCCAACGGGGTCTACTACGGTGGTGCAGTGGCCGCGCCGGTGTTCAGCCAGACAGTGCAGCAAACGCTGAGATTGATGGGCGTGCAGCCCGATATGGCGGTCAAACCCCAAATCGTGGCCAAAGCGGTCGAGGAGTCGTTCTGATGCAGACCCTGCACAGCGCTCAGGAAGCCGCTCTTTGGTTGCGCTCTCGTGTGACGGGCGAGTTGCGCACCGACAGCCGACTGGTGCAGTCGGGCGATGGATTTATTGCCTGGCCAGGCGCAGCCACCGACGGGCGGCGTTACCTGCCTCAGGCCTTGGCGCAAGGCGCCAGCGCTTGCTTGATGGAAGAGGCCGCTCTCGCTCCTTGGCTGGACGCGCTGCAAGACCCTCACCCGGAGGCACTGGCTTGCATGTCCGGCCTTAAGGCCCAAACAGCCATGGTGGCTGATGCCTACTATGAGTCCCCCAGCCAGGCCTTAAAGGTGCTGGCAGTTACGGGCACCAATGGCAAAACTTCTACCGCTTGGTGGTTGGCGCAGGCCTTGTCTTCGACCGTTTTGAAGCAAACCTGCGGCCTGATCGGCACCCTGGGCGCCGGCTGCTTGCCTGAGTTGGTGAGCACTGGCATGACCACGCCCGATCCTGTGTTGATGCAGCGCCAGTTCCGCGAATTTGCCAATGATGCCGTTACGTACTGCGCCATTGAAGCTTCCTCCATTGGCTTGGCTGAGCATCGCCTGGACGGCACACGCATCCGCTTGGCTGTTTTCACCAATTTCACCCAAGACCACCTGGATTACCACGGCGACATGGAGAGCTATTGGGCGGCCAAAGCCGCCTTGTTTGGCTGGCCCGGTTTAGAAGCCGCCGTCATCAACACCGACGATGCGCAAGGTGCCTTGCTGGCGGGGCAACTGCAAGGCGGCTCAGTCGATGTATGGACCTGCTCCCGGCGCGGCCCGGCGCGTCTGCAGGCGCGGGCCCTGCCCAGTGCCAAGGGGTTGACCTTTGAGGTGATCGAAGGCAGCACGGTGCACACCTTGCAAACCGGCTTGATGGGTGACTACAACACAGACAACCTGCTGGGTGTGATTGGCAGTTTGCGTGCCTTGGGTTTTGACTTGGCGCAAGCGGTACAAGCTTGTGCCCAACTGACGGCTGTCCCTGGGCGCATGCAGCGCGTAGCGGCTGATCAGGAACAGGGTGCTGACGATCAGGCCGAGAATTTACCTTTGGTACTCGTGGACTATGCCCACACACCGGATGCCATCACTCAGGCTCTGACCGCCTTGCGTGCGCAAGCAACGCAACGCGGTGGACGTCTGTGGTGTGTACTGGGCTGCGGTGGAGACCGCGATGCCAGCAAGCGCCCCTTGATGGCTGCTGCTGCCGAAGTCGCTGCTGATCAGGTGGTATTGACCAGCGACAACCCCCGCTGCGAAGCGCCTGAGGCCATTGTGGCTGAGATGGTCAAAGGTCTGAGCCGCCCACAATTGGTTCGTATTCAACTGGACCGTGGGTTGGCGATTGCCGATGCGGTGATGCAGGCGGCAGCGCAAGACGTGGTGCTGGTTGCTGGCAAGGGCCACGAAAGTGAGCAAGAGATCATGGGCGTGCGCCATCCGTTTTCGGATGTGGCACAGGCCCGTATGGCGATGCAGCATCGCGTTGCACAGCGGCAGGGGGTGATTGCATGAACGCCCCCGTGTCCATGAAGCTGAATTTGAATCTTGCGCTGAGTTGGTTGAGCCATGCGCGTGGGGTCAATGTGCAGAACGTTGTTGTCGATCGGGTGCACACCGATAGCCGCAGCTTGCAAGCGGGCGATCTGTTTGTCGCCTTGCGTGGTGCGCGTTTCGATGGCAACGACTTCATTGCCCAAGCCAAGGCGCAAGGTGCAGTAGCCGTGGTGTGCGAGGCCTCTGGCGAGGTAACAGCAGCGGCGAACGGTTTGCCTGCCTTGGTGGTACCTGATGCGCGCATCGCCCTGGGAGAACTGGCCGCAGGCTGGCGTGCGCAATTCAGTTTGCCGGTGATTGCGGTGACTGGCAGCAACGGTAAAACCACCGTGACGCAAATGGTCGCGTCCATCTTGCGCGCTCATGCTGGCGATGACGCTTTGTCTACCCAGGGCAACTTGAACAACGACATTGGCGTGCCCTTGACTTTGTTCAACTTGCGCGCTCACCACCGGATCTGTGTGGTGGAGTTGGGCATGAATCACCCCGGTGAGATTGCTTATTTGGCCAAGCTGGTCCTGCCGACCGTGGCATTGGTCAACAACGCGCAGCGCGAGCACCAGGAGTTCATGGGCACGGTCGAGGCTGTAGCACATGAAAATGGGGCTGTATTACAGGCACTGGCGTCGGAGGGCATCGCAGTTTTTCCAGCCGACGAAGAATTTACGCCCCTGTGGCGCA
Source organism: Comamonadaceae bacterium (assembly GCA_027488215.1). Taxonomy (GTDB): domain Bacteria; phylum Pseudomonadota; class Gammaproteobacteria; order Burkholderiales; family Burkholderiaceae_C; genus Limnohabitans_A. Next base: position 151,273 of record JAIYCB010000008.1, on the reverse strand, counting down.
GTTTGTCGGGCCAGCGCCCGCAGCGCTGCTTTGCCATGGTGCCGGTCGCCAAGCCCAATGTTCTGTCGGATGTACATGCTGCTGTTGTGGTCTGGCAATCTGGGGCTTGGCAGTTCACCCTCAAAACGCCTGAAGGGACAGCGCCCATACGTCTGCACATAGCCGGACGTCACAACGTCAAAAATGCTTTGGCTGCCACTGTCTGTGCCCTGGCGGCTGGTGTACCCCTGGCCGCAGTGGCGCAGGGTTTGGTCGCTTTTGAGCCGGTCAAGGGGCGCTCGCGTGCGTTGCTGCTGAACATGGGCAAAGACGAGATCACCTTGGTGGACGACACCTACAACGCCAACCCCGACTCGGTACGCGCAGCAATTGATGTGTTGGCCGAGTTGCCAGCGCCGCGATTGCTGGTATTGGGTGACATGGGCGAAGTGGGCAACCAAGGGCCAGAGTTCCATGCAGAGGTCGGCGCTTATGCAGCCGAGCGCGGGATTGACGCGCTCTACACATTGGGCGATTTGTGCGTGCACGCAGCACGAGCTTATGGTCCGGCGCGGCATTTCGAAGACATGGGCAGCTTGCTGACGGCAGTTTTGGCTCAAGTGGGTGAGTTCCAGAGCGTGGTCGTCAAAGGCTCGCGGTTCATGAAAATGGAACAAGTGGTTGAAGCCCTGCTGTCACGGGGCGATGCGAACAACAGTCAACACAACAACAAAAAAGGGGAGCCCCATGCTGCTTAGTCTGGCTCAATGGTTGCAAAGTTTGTCCCCGGAGTGGGGCTTTTTGCGTGTTTTCCAGTACATCACATTCCGCGCCGTGATGGCCGCGATGACGGCGCTGCTGATTGGCTTGGCTGCGGGCCCTTGGGTCATCCGGCGATTGACTTCGCTCAAGATTGGTCAGCCGATTCGCGGTTATGGCATGGAGTCGCACTTGTCCAAAAGCGGCACCCCCACCATGGGCGGAGTGCTGATCTTGTTGTCGATCGCGATGGCTACCTTGTTATGGTTTGACCTGTCGAACCGCTTTGTCTGGATCGTATTGATCGTGACGCTGGGGTTTGGCGCCATCGGCTGGGTGGACGACTGGCGCAAGGTGGTCAACAAAGACCCCGAAGGCATGCGTTCGCGCGAAAAGTATTTCTGGCAATCCGTCATCGGTTTGCTGGCCGCACTGTATTTGGTCTTCAGCATTTCCGAAAGTTCCAACGAGCGGGTGCTGGACCTGTTTGGCCAGTGGGTCATGTCTGGTTTTGATGTGAACTTGCCCCCTAAGGCCGGTTTGCAGGTGCCCTTTTTCAAAGAAATCAACTACCCCTTGGGCGTTTTGGGCTTTGTGTTGCTGACTTATCTGGTCATCGTGGGGTCCAGCAATGCGGTCAATCTGACCGATGGCCTTGACGGTTTGGCCATCATGCCGGTGGTCATGGTGGGTTCGGCACTGGGTGTTTTTGCTTATGTGACGGGCAGCGCGGTGTATTCCAAATACCTGTTTTTTCCGCACATTCCGGGCTCGGGTGAATTGTTGATTTTCTGCGCGGCCATGGCCGGAGCGGGTCTGGCCTTTTTGTGGTTCAACACGTACCCTGCGCAGGTTTTCATGGGTGATGTCGGCGCGCTGGCGCTGGGTGCGGCGCTGGGCACCATCGCGGTCATCGTGCGTGCAGAGATTGTTTTGGCCATCATGGGCGGCATCTTCGTGGTCGAAGCCTTGTCGGTGATGGCGCAGGTGACCTATTTCAAGTACACCAAGAAAAGATACGGAGAAGGTCGACGCATACTGAAGATGGCGCCCCTGCATCATCATTTTGAAAAGAGCGGCTGGAAGGAAACGCAAGTCGTTGTGCGTTTCTGGATCATCACCATGCTGCTGTGTCTGGTCGGCTTGTCGACCCTGAAGCTGAGGTAAGTCATGCAGCTCCAGGGTCAACACGTTCTGATTCTCGGTTTGGGTGCTTCAGGCCTGGCGATGGCCCGCTGGTGCGCGCAAGCCGGGGCCGACGTGACCGTGGCCGACACACGTGAAACGCCCCCCCAGTTGCATACTTTGCAGTTCGAGTGGCCTGCTGTGCGCTTTGTGTCGGGCCCATTTTCCGGCAGTCTGGTGGAAGGAACTTCGGTGCGCGCCGTTTTCCGCAGCCCAGGCTTGGCCCCCGAAGTGGTGGCCCCGGTGGTGGATGCCGCCCGCGCCATGGGTTTGTGGCAAGGCGGCGAGTTGAGTCTGTTCGCTGCAGGTTTGAAGGATTTGAAAGACCGCTTTGGCTACGCCCCGCAGGTCCTGGCCATTACTGGCACCAACGGCAAGACCACCGTCACATCTCTGACCGGGCAGTTGGTGGCGCGTGCGGGCAAAACCGTGAAAGTGGCAGGCAACATTGGCCCCACATTGCTGGACACCTTGGCCGAGGCCATGGTGCAAGCGCAGGAGCAGGTGGCACGGGAAGTTGTCGAGAGCGAGGCCGAACAGGAAAACGTTGACCGTTCAAAATTGACACCAGAGACATCTGCTGAAACCGCAGACCTGACAAGCGATTCAACAGCAAATGCTGATTTACATGAAAAGACAACGCACTTGCAGGACGACGAAGCTGAGCCTGTGAGGTCCGCAGCTGTAGCTCCCGTGGTGCTTCATCCCATGGCGCAGGCTTTACCGCAAGTGTGGGTGCTCGAGTTGTCCAGCTTTCAGCTCGACAGCAGCGAAGGTTTTGAGCCCACGGTCGCTACGGTACTGAACATCTCTCAAGACCACCTGGACTGGCACGGCAGCATGACCGCTTATGCTGCCGCCAAGTCGCGCATTTTTGGTGAACAGGCCTTGATGGTGCTCAATCGCGAAGACCCCTTGGTCATGGCCATGCGGCCCGAGCCAGTGCGCGTGAAGTTACAAAAGCCTGTCGAGCGCGCATGCATATTGTTTGGCGGTGACATGCCCAAGCGTCCAGGAGATTTTGGGATCGAGGTCACGCATGGCATGACCTGGCTGGTGCGCGCCTTGGAGGCCGATGAAACCCGTCGGCGTCGCAAGGATGAGACCGAAGAACTGCACATTCAGCGCCTGATGCCTGCTGATGCTTTGCGCATTCGCGGTCGTCACAATGCAGTCAATGCGTTGGCTGCCTTGGCGCTGGCCAGCAGCGCGGGTTGCGCCCTTGGCCCCATGCTGTATGGCCTGCGTGAATACCGGGGCGAGCCGCATCGGGTGGAGCCGGTGGCCATCATCAATGAAGTGGAATTTTTTGACGACAGCAAGGGCACCAATGTGGGAGCCACCGTGGCTGCTTTACAGGGCCTGGGCGCAGATCGTCGTGTGGTGGTGATTTTGGGGGGCGAAGGTAAGGGTCAGGATTTCTCACCGTTGGCTCAAGCCGTCAATGGCTTTGCACGTGGTGTCGTGCTGATCGGCCGCGACGCCCCTGTGATCCGCGAAGCGCTGCGTGGTACCAGTGTCCCGCTTTACGACGCCAGCGACATGGATGCTGCCGTTGTACAAGCGTCGGCCATCGCCAGAAGCGGCGATGCTGTACTGATGTCACCCGCATGCGCGAGCTTTGACATGTTTGACAACTACGGCCACCGGGCAAAAGTGTTTTGCCAGGCTGTGGCCCGCTTGGCCGAGGCGGCAGGTGTGGCCATGGAGGGCGGGCTGTGAGCGACGTCATGACACTCCCGCAGCGCCTGCAACACTCGGTCGCAGGTCTGCTTCACCGCATGACAGGTGGTCTCCTCGGTGGTTCATCGGCCGGTTCACAGGGCTTACCGGTCAATCTGGGTCAATACGGCATGGCCAATCGCGCCAACGGTCATCCAGCACGCATCCAAAGCGTGGACCAAGCGCTGGTCTGGGTGGTGGTGGCTTTGATGCTGTGGGGCATGGTCATGGTGTATTCAGCCTCGATCGCGATGCCGGACAACCCGCGTTTTTCGCGTTTCAGCCATACCCATTTCCTCACGCGTCATGTGATCGCCATGTCGGTGGGATGCATCATGGCCTTGCTGGCATTTCAGGTGCGCATGGAGACCTGGGAAAAGATGGCGCGTCCCTTGTTTGTGTTTTCACTGATTTTGCTGGTGGTGGTGCTGATTCCCTTCATTGGCAAAGGTGTGAACGGGGCCCGTCGCTGGATTTCGTTTGGGGTGATGAATTTCCAGCCGTCCGAGTTGGCCAAGCTCGCGACCATCATCTATGCAGCCGATTACATGGTGCGGAAAATGGATGTGAAGGAAAAATTCTTCAAGGCCGTTTTGCCCATGGGTGCGGCGGTGGGACTGGCCGGTGTGTTTTTGCTGGCTGAACCGGACATGGGTGCCTTCATGGTGATTGCCACCATTGCCATGGGTATTTTGTTCTTGGGGGGTGTCAATGCCCGCATGTTCTTTTTGATTTTGGCTATTTTGATGCTGGCCTTCGTGATCATGATCGCCGAGTCCCCTTGGCGAAGAGAGCGGATTTTTGCCTACCTCGACCCTTTCAGTGCTGAGCACGCTTTGGGCAAGGGCTACCAGTTGACGCATTCGCTGATTGCTATTGGTCGTGGTGAGGTTTGGGGTGTGGGCTTGGGCGGCAGCGTGGAAAAATTGCACTGGTTGCCCGAAGCACACACCGACTTTTTGTTGGCCGTGATCGGTGAAGAGTTTGGCTTGGTGGGGGTGACGCTGGTCATTGGCCTGTTTCTTTGGCTCAGCCGCAGGATCATGGTGATCGGGCGTCAGGCCATTGCGCTGGAAAAAGTTTTTTCTGGATTGGTGGCCCAAGGTGTGGGCATTTGGATCGGCTTTCAGGCTTTCATCAACATGGGCGTGAACCTGGGTGCCTTGCCCACCAAGGGCCTGACCTTGCCACTGATGAGTTACGGTGGTTCGGCCATCATGATGAACTTGATCGCCATCGCCATCGTGCTTCGGATCGATGCGGAAAATAAACAAATGATGCGCGGAGGCCGATCATGACGGACCAGCGCAAAACCGCTTTGGTGATGGCAGGCGGCACGGGTGGCCATATTTTTCCTGGCCTGGCCGTGGCCGAAGCTTTGCGCGAGGCTGGTTGGCGGGTGCACTGGCTGGGTGCGCCGGGTAGCATGGAGGCCGAGTTGGTACCCGCTCGTGGCTTTGCGTTCGAGCCGGTCTCTTTTGGCGGCGTTCGCGGCAAAGGTCTTCAGACGCTGGCTTTGTTGCCGCTGCGCCTGTTGCGCGCTTTCTGGCAAAGCCTGCAGGTGGTGCGTCGCGTGCAACCTGATGTGGTGCTGGGCCTGGGCGGCTACATCACTTTTCCCGGCGGCATGATGGCCAGTCTGTGGAGCAAGCCCTTGGTGCTGCACGAACAAAATTCGGTGGCGGGCCTGGCGAACAAGGTGCTGGCGCAATTGGCGGACCGCGTGTTCACTGCTTTCCCCGGAGTCTTTAAAACCGGGCAGTGGGTAGGCAACCCTTTGCGACGGGCATTCACCGAGCAAGCGGCACCCGCTGAGCGCTTTGAAGGGCGCACTGGGCCCTTGCGTGTGCTGGTGGTGGGCGGCAGCCTGGGGGCGAAGGCTCTGAACGATATCGTTCCGCAGGCCCTGGCTTTGATGCCGCAAGAGACCCGTCCGCAGGTGACTCACCAGAGTGGCGCCAAACAAATCGACGCTTTGCGCGCCAACTATGTGGCAGCAGGCGTGCAGGCCGAGTTGACACCGTTCATTGATGACACGGCCAGCGCCTTTGCACAGGCCGATCTGGTGATCTGCCGAGCCGGTGCCAGCACCGTCACCGAATTGGCAGCCGTGGGCGTGGCGGCCTTGTTTGTGCCGTTTCCGTTTGCGGTCGACGACCACCAAACCACCAATGCGCAATTTTTGGTAGCCCATGGTGGCGGCTGGCTGGTGCCTCAAGCCGAGTTGACCGCACAGAATTTGGCCGAGCGCCTGACGGCCTTGAGCCGCGAAACATTAAGGGACGTGGCACAGAAGGCCCACGCACAGAAAAAAACGACTGCGACCAGGGAGGTTGTGATGGCTTGTGAGGAGTTGGCGGCATGAAACACGCCATCCGAAAAATTCATTTCATCGGTGTCGGCGGCTCGGGGATGAGCGGCATTGCCGAAGTCTTGCTCAATCTGGGTTACCAGATTTCCGGCTCCGATTTGGCCGACAGCGCCACGTTGCAGCGTCTGACAGCTTTGGGGATTGAAACCCATGTGGGGCACAGTGCTGACAACGTCCAAGACGCTGATGCCGTGGTCACATCGACTGCCGTGAAGGCCGATAACCCCGAGGTGCAGGCTGCGCGTGCTCGCCACATCCCCATCGTGCCGCGTGCTGTCATGTTGGCCGAACTCATGCGCATGAAGCAGGGTGTGGCCATTGCCGGGACTCACGGCAAAACCACTACCACCAGCCTGGTGGCCAGTGTGTTGGCCGAGGCAGGACTGGACCCGACCTTTGTGATTGGCGGTCGATTGAACAGTGCTGGCGCCAATGCCAAGCTGGGCACCGGAGACTACATTGTGGTGGAGGCTGACGAGTCTGATGCCTCATTCTTGAACCTCTTGCCCGTGATGGCGGTGGTGACCAACATCGACGCCGACCATATGGAAACCTATGGCCACGACCTGGCCAAGCTCAAGGCGGCATTTGTCGAATTCCTGCACCGCATGCCTTTTTATGGCACGGCCATTGTGTGTTCCGACGATCTTGGCGTGCGTTCCATCGTGGATGAGATTGCCCGACCCGTGACCACTTATGGCCTGAACGAAGGTGCCCAAGTGCGTGCGCTGGATGTGCGGGCTCAAAACGGCCAGATGCATTTTGTGGTCCAAAGGCGCAATGGTGTAACACTGCCCGACCTGCCCATTGTGTTGAATCTGCCAGGCGTGCACAACGTGCTCAATGCACTGGCAGCCATTGCCGTGGCTGTGGAACTGGGACTGGACGATGGTGCCGTTCAACGTGCATTGGCCCAATTCAAGGGCGTCGGTCGCCGTTTTCAGCGTTATGGCGATGTAGCCACAGCGGATGGTCAGGGGCGCTTTACGGTCATTGACGATTACGGGCACCACCCCGTAGAGATGGCCGCCACGCTGTCGGCTGCCCGAGGGGCTTTTCCCGGTCGCCGATTGGTTCTGGCATTTCAGCCCCACCGCTACAGCCGTACACGTGATTGTTTTGAAGACTTCGTCAAGGTCATCGGCCAAGGTTGCGACAGCGTGTTGTTGTCTGAGGTGTACGCAGCCGGCGAGGCGCCCATTGTGGCGGCCGATGGTCGCTCGCTTGCCCGTGCCCTGCGCGTGGCGGGCAAGGTTGAGCCGGTGTTTGTTGACCAGATCGCCGACATGCCACAGGCTGTGATGAACAACGCGCGTGATGGCGATGTGCTCATTTGCATGGGTGCAGGCTCTATCGGTGGCACCCCTGCGCAAGTGGTGGCGCTGGCTGGGCAAGTCAAAGAGGTGGCTGTATGACCGACACCACCCGTTTCACGAACATGGGCAAAGTGGCGGTACTGATGGGCGGACGCTCAGCCGAGCGTGAAGTGTCCTTGATGTCAGGGCAAGGCGTTCTCCAAGCCTTGCAGGCCGCCGGCGTGGACGCACATGCTTTTGATCCTGCCGAACGTGATCTCAGCGAGCTTCAGAAAGATGGATTCAAGCGTTGTTTCATCGCCTTGCACGGTCGCTTTGGCGAAGACGGTACGGTGCAAGGCGCGCTGGAGTTGATGGGCATTCCCTACACCGGCTCTGGCGTGATGGCATCGAGCATCGCCATGGACAAGGTCATGACCAAGCGCGTCTGGCAGGCCGAAGGCTTGCCGGTGCCACGTCATGTGTTGGTGCACCCCGCGCAAATTGACAGCTTGTCAGCCGACGATCTGATCGGGGCTTTGGGCTTGCCTTTGATTGTCAAGCCTGCACGGGAAGGCTCGTCCATTGGCGTGACCAAGGTGCAACGGGCTCAAGAGCTGCACGCGGCTTTGGTGGCAGCAGCCGCTTGCGACCATGACATCCTGTGTGAACAGTGCATCGTGGGCGAAGAGGTCACCTGCCCGGTGCTGGGCGCAGGCGACGAGGTTCGCGCCTTGCCCGTGATCCGCATCGTGGCGCCCGAAGGTAATTACGACTACCAAAACAAGTACTTCACAGACGACACGAAATACTTGGTGCCCTGCGGTTTGCCTGCTCAGGAAGAAGCGGTCATTCAGGCCTTGGTACGCCGGGCCTATCAGGCCCTCGGTTGCAGGGGCTGGGGCCGCATCGACGTGATGATCGATGGTGCCACGCGTCAGCCTTATTTGCTGGAAATCAACACTTCGCCCGGCATGACTGGACATTCGCTGGTGCCCATGTCGGCTGCAGCTGACGGCATGTCTTACCAGGTGCTGTGTTGCCATTTGCTGGCCAATGCCGCGCTGGACTATGAGGGGGCTGTTGCGTGAAAAAATCCATGCCCTTGCCTGCCGACATCAAGCTCATGAACATGGCCACAGCTTTGCTGGTGGTGGTGTTTGTGTTGGTTGCGATGGGCAGCTGTGCATGGTGGCTGGTACGCCATCCCAGTTTTTCTCTTCACGCGATCACCGTACAAGGCGAGGTCAGCCGAAACAACGCGTTCGCTTTCCGCACACATGTTCTGCCCAAATTAGAAGGCAATTTTTTCACCATCGATCTGGCCAAGACCCGCCAGGCCTTCGAGGCAGTGCCTTGGGTGCGTGTCGCAGTAGTGCACCGGGATTTTCCGAACCGTTTGCGAGCGGTTTTGCTGGAGCATCGACCCATGGCAATGTGGGGTGAGGACGATGCGGGTACCTTGCTCAATGAACAGGGCCAGGTGTTTGAAGCCAGTCTGGACGATGCCGATGCCGAGCGGCTGCCGCGCTTGAAAGGCCCGCTAGCCGAATCACAAACCGTGGCCGCGATGTACATCGCTTTGAGCCCACGCTTTCAGAAGCTCGACATGGCGATTGACTTGCTCGAGTTGACACCTCGGGGAAGCTGGCGAATTCAAACCAAAAACGGCGCTCTTATTGAACTGGGCCGGGGCAGCCAGTCGGAAATATTGCAAAAGCTGGATGTGTTTTTGACAACATTGAAACAGGTGAGTACTCGTTATGGAAGGGGTGTTTCGGCTTTGGCGGGTGCTGATTTGCGTCACAAGGATGGTTACGCCTTGCGCTTGCACGGTGTGAGTACGGTCGAAATAGACAACAAGAAAAAACCTTGAGCGATCAAGGCCCAGGAATCAAACGGAAACGGTGGTTGAAATGGCAAAAGAGTACAAGGATCTGGTCATCGGCCTGGACATCGGAACGTCCAAGGTCATGGCGGTGGTGGCAGAGGTCATGGCCGACGGTCAGCTCAAGATCGCAGGCTTGGGCATTGCACCTGGCAATGGACTCAAACGCGGCGTGGTGGTCAATATTGACGCCACAGTACAAAGCATCCAGCAGGCGCTCAAAGAGGCCGAATTGATGGCAGACTGCAAGATTACCCGTGTGAACGTGGGCATCACGGGCAGCCACATTCGGGGTATCAACTCCAGTGGCATGGTAGCCATCAAGGACAAGGAGGTCACCCAGGCCGACCTGGCCCGTGTGATGGAAACGGCCCGTGCCATCAACATCTCCAGCGACCAGCGCCTGTTGCTGGTCGCGCCTCAGGAATTCGTGATTGACAGCCAGGAGGTCAAGGAGCCGATCGGCATGAGCGGCATGCGCCTGGAGGCCAAGGTGCACATTGTCACGGGAGCGCAAAGCGCGGCAGAAAACATCATCAAATGCGTGCGCCGCTGCGGCCTTGAGGTCGACCAATTGTTGCTCAACCCTCAATCGTCGAGTCTGGCCGTGCTGTCTGAAGACGAGCGTGAACTGGGTGTGGTGTGTGTGGACATTGGTGCGGGTACGACCGATGTGGCGATTTTTGCCAATGGCTCCATACGCCACACTGCCGTCATACCGATTGCTGGGGACCTGATCACCAGCGACATTGCCATGGCCTTGCGCACGCCCACCAAGGATGCCGAAGACATCAAGGTTGAAAGCGGATACGCCAAGCAGTTGCTGGCCGATCCCGATGCACAAGTGGAAGTGCCGGGCCTGGGTGATCGTGGCCCGCGCATGCTCAGCCGACAGGCGTTGGCTGGTGTGATCGAGCCGCGCATCGAAGAAATTTTCTCGCTCGTGCACCAAGTGATCCGCGAGTCCGGTTACGAAGAAGTGCTGTCCTCGGGCATTGTGCTCACAGGCGGAAGCGCGGTGATGCCAGGAATGATTGAGTTGGGCGAAGACATCTTCCTCAAGCCCGTACGCCGGGGCTTGCCCAAATATGCGGGTGGCTTGGCGGACATGGTGAGCCAGCCCCGAGCGGCCACCGTGATGGGTCTGTTGGAAGAGGCCCGTCTGGCCCGCCTGCGCGGCTACAAGGTCACACAAAAGAAGAGTTCGGTGAATAACGCTTTTGGCCGCTTCAAAGACTTCATTGTGGGGAACTTTTGATGAATTGGAAAAAAATATTTCAAGCCAGAAGCAGCCCACCCGTGTCCAGGCCGCTACGATGTTGACAACACATTCAATCGAAAAATAAATTTAGAAAACTTTCAGGCAACTGCACCATTCAGGAGAAGTAACATGACCATCGAAATGATCCAGACAGAAGAATTCAACCAGGGCACCCAGATCAAAGTGATCGGGGTGGGCGGCGGCGGCGGCAATGCCGTAGAGCACATGATTGAGCGTCAAGTGCAAGGCGTTGAGTTCATCTGCGCCAACACCGACGCACAAGCGTTGGCCCGCAGTGCAGCCCACCGTTTTGTGCAACTGGGCCAAACCGGTCTGGGTGCTGGCAGCCGGCCCGACAAAGGCCGTGAAGCCGCCGAAGTCGCTGAAGCCGACATCCGTGCGGCGATTGAAGGCGCACACATGTTGTTCATCACAGCCGGTATGGGCGGTGGCACTGGCACAGGAGCAGCGCCAGTGATTGCCCGCATTGCCAAAGACATGGGCATCCTGACCGTCGGCGTGGTCACCAAGCCTTTCGACTTTGAAGGCAAGCGACGCATGGACAACGCCGACGAGGGCATGAAAGAACTCGAAGCCAGCGTGGATTCCCTGATCGTGGTCCTGAATGAGAAACTGCTGGAACTCCCCGGTGGCGAAGACATGACGCAAGACGAGGCGTTCTCTCATGCCAATGACGTGCTCAAAAACGCTGTGGGCGGCATCGCAGAGATCATCAACGTGCCAGGCCATGTGAACGTCGACTTTGAAGACGTTCGCACCGTGATGGGCGAACCCGGCAAAGCCATGATGGGCACTTCGGCGGCCAGCGGCCCTGATCGCGCCCGCATTGCAGCCGAACAAGCCGTGGCTTGCCCCTTGCTCGAAGGCGTTGACCTCAAAGGCGCCCGGGGTGTGCTGGTCTTGATCAGTGCAGCCAAAGGGTCTTTGAAATTGTCCGAATCCAAGCAAGCCATGAACACCATCCGCGGCTGCGCTTCGGAGGATGCACACGTCATTTATGGTACTGCTTATGACGAGAGCCTGGGCGATCAGATCCGTGTGACTGTGGTCGCCACGGGATTGGCCAAGGCCGGTGCTCGCCGCTCTTCGCCTCCTTTGCAAGTGTTGCGCACCGGCACAGACAACACCCCCTTCATCATGGGTGGTCAAGAGGCCGTCGCTTCCCCCATGGGCGCGACAGCCGCCTTGGGAGCATCTGGCATGAATACCCCGGCCATCTGGCGCAGTAACCGCACCCATGCTGCAGCCCGCGTGGACGGCATGGCCAATGCAGGCATGGACGACATTGAGATCCCTGCTTTCCTGCGCAAACAGGCAGACTGATCCACTTGCCCTGAGGGCGATGTGAACACGGGCCAGACCGGAACAAGCCGGTCTGGCCCTTTTTTTTCACAGTCCATGAAAGTTCATCCTTCATGCATTGTTAACACAAGACAAAACGCCACCTTTAAAATGCTGTCATGCTCGCACAACGCACCCTCAAAACCCTCACCCAAGCCGTTGGCGTGGGCTTGCACAGTGGCCAGCGTGTCGAATTGACCCTGCGCCCAGCAGCGCCCGACACCGGCATCGTGTTCCGCAGGGTGGATTTGCCCGAGCCGGTGGACATCCCCGTTCGGGCCGAATCGGTGACCGACACGCGATTGGCCTCGACCATCTCGGTCGGTCAGGCCAAGGTTTTCACCGTGGAGCACCTGATGTCGGCCTGCGCCGGGCTGGGCATCGATAACCTCTATGTGGACATCTCGGCAGAAGAAGTCCCCATCCTGGATGGCTCGGCATCTTCGTTTGTGTTTCTGCTGCAAAGCGCGGGCATCGTCGAGCAAAATGCGCCCAAGCGTTTTTTGCGCGTGCTCAAAACCGTGCAAGTGAGTGAGGGGGAAGGGGCCAACATCAAGTGGGCCAAGCTTGAACCCTTTCACGGTTACAAACTCAGTTTCGAAATCGATTTTCGTCACCCAGCCGTTGATTCGACGGGTCAGCAAGTGGTATTTGACATGTCCGAAGGCGTATATGCCCGCGACATCGCCCGCGCCCGCACGTTTGGTTTTACCAAAGACGTTGAGATGATGCGCGCCAATGGCCTGGCGCTGGGCGGTGGACTGGACAACGCCATTGTCATGGACGACTACAAGGTGCTCAATGCCGACGGGCTGCGCTACGACGACGAGTTCGTCAAGCACAAAATTCTGGATGCCATGGGCGATCTTTACATTGTGGGCAAACCCTTGCTGGCCGCCTACAGCGCCTTCCGATCAGGGCACGCCATGAACAATCAGTTGCTGCGTGCTCTGCTGGCGCAGCCTGACGCGTATGAGATCGTGATGTTTGATACAGTCAGCCAGGCTCCTAAAGGCTTTGCTGCCCTGCAGCCAGCATGGTGAGGTACCTTCACGGGCCAGGCGCCAGCCTGCCCAAGGCTGAGTTGTTAGACCCGAGGTGATTTCTGGGGCCACAGCACACACGCAATCGACGCCACCATCAAAGCCACTGCAGCCCAGTCTTGCCAGTGCAAGACCTCGCCGAGCCACCAGGCCCCACTGAACACCCCCAACACAGGGATCAGCATCACACTCAAGGTGGACGCGACAGGCGGCAAGCTGCGCGCCAGATAAAACCAGGCGGCGTGCGCAAAGCCAAACACCAACACCGCATTGAAGACGATGGCAAACCAGTTGGAAGGCGTTGGAGGAACCCATTGGTCTGCTTCAAAAATCAAGGCCAACACGCTCATCACCCCGGTGGTCATCAAGGTCATCCAGAACGAAATGGCCAAGGTCGGCACGGGCATGGATGTCCGACGCAGCATTTGCGTGCCCAGCGCCCATGTGCTGGCCGCAGCCAAAGCCAACAATACGCCCGTTGGGCGACCACTCAAATTCGTGAACTCATGCCACAGCAGCAAGACCACGCCCAATGTGGCTGCAGCCACGCCAGCCCATGAACGTTTGGCCAACTGATGACCAAAAAACCAAGCCCCCAACACAGCTGAAAACATGGGCATGGTGTAACCCAAAATGGCTGCGCGACCGCTGGACAGGGATTGCACTGCAATGATGATCAAGGCTTGCCAGATGAACATGTTGAACACCGCCAACACCAGCAACTCGCGCCAATGCGCACGGGGAATCCGAAAGGGAACCTTCATGGCCACCAGTGCCAAGCCCAAAACAGGCGTGCCCAGCCAAAGGCACAGGCTTCGAAATGTCAGCGGTGGAAAGCCTGTGACCCCCAACTTCATGATGGGCCAGTTGATGCCCCACACCAGAGTCAGCAAAACCAGCAAGGTCCATTGTGTGGAGGTCAATTTGTGCATGGCGCCTATCTTAGACCGCTGCGTGTCACATCGGCTGTCGCCAAACCAGCTTCATGGCGCCCTTTAAAATCGTGACATGACCTTTTTAGACATGCTGCGCGCCGCCGAGCGCCAAAACGGCTCCATGCTTTGTGTGGGCCTGGACCCCGAACCCACCAAGTTCCCTGCGGGCATGAAAGGCGACGCCAACAAGATCTACGACTTTTGCGCCCGCATCGTGGACGCCACGGCCGACTTGGTCAGCAGCTTCAAACCCCAAATCGCCTACTTTGCCGCCCACCGCGCCGAAGGCCAGCTCGAACGCCTGATGGAACACATGCGCCGCGTGGCTCCGAATGTGCCCATCATTTTGGATGCCAAGCGCGGCGACATCGGCAGCACCGCCGAGCAATACGCCAAAGAAGCCTTTGAGCGCTATGGCGCCGACGCCGTGACCCTGTCTCCCTTCATGGGTTGGGACTCGGTGGCCCCCTACCTCAAGTACGAAGGCAAAGGCGCATTCTTGCTCTGCCGCACCTCCAACCCCGGTGGTGACGACCTGCAAAACCAGCGCCTGGCCTCGGTAGAGGGCCAACCTCGCTTGTATGAGCATGTGGCCCGGCTGGCCCAAGGCCCTTGGAACTTGAACGGCCAGCTTGGTTTGGTGGTGGGTGCCACGTACCCTGCTGAAATCGAGCGCGTTCGTGAACTCGCCCCCACTGTGCCCCTGCTGATCCCCGGAGTGGGCGCACAAGGCGGCGATGCCGTGGCCACCGTCAAGGCCGGCTGGCGCGCCATCGCCGAAGGCCCCAGCGCAGGCTCGATCATCGTCAATTCTTCACGCGCTGTGCTCTACGCCTCCAGCGGCGAAGACTTTGCAGAGGCCGCCCGCAAGGTGGCCATGCAAACGCGGATCATGCTGGAAGCGGCCAAGCCCCGATAAAGGAGACCTGCATGTACGAACACCTGATCGTCAATGAGCAAGGCCGCTTGGTCGAAGTTCATTTGAATCGGCCCCAAGTTCGGCATGCTTTGTCCCGCGCCCTGATGCGCGAGATCACTGCTTTGGCGCGCGCCCTGAGCGAACGCACAGACATCGATGTGGTCATCCTCACAGGCGATACGCGGTGTTTTTCGGCAGGTGCTGATTTGAACGATGCGCAAGCCTGGGCCGACGACAGCTTGTCTACTGTGCAGCGGCGGGACATTGCGGGTACGGGTTTCCGCATGTGCAAGGCTTGGGAGGAAATGCCGCAAATCACCATCGCCGCTATCGAAGGCTATGCCGTGGGCGGAGGGCTGGCGCTCTCATTGGCTTGCGACTGGCGAGTGCTGGCGCAAGACGCCTTTGTGTCCTTGCCCGAGATCGCCTTGGGCATCCCTTTGACCTGGGGCACCATCCCCCGTTTGGTCAACCTGCTGGGCCCAGCCAAAGCCAAACGCTTGACCATCTTGTGCGAACGTGTACCTGCGCCCGAAGCCCTGAATCTAGGTCTGGTCGACTACCTCAGTGACAAAGGCCAAGCCTTGATCCGCGCACAAGCCTTGGCCGCGCAAACCCTGGCCCAACCCGCCGCCACCATGCGCATGAGCAAAGAGTCGGTTAACGCGGCCGCCACAGCCCTGAACCATGCCACCTCGTACATGGCACACGACCAGATTGCCCTGGCCGCATCCAGCCCCGAGTCGCGTTCAGCGCGGGATCAGGCTTTGCGCTGAAGTCTGCAACCTGATGTCGGTCTATGCTCAGCAGGCAAGGCTTTGACGTCCAGCTCGTTGCCATCAGCTGTCACAAAGATGCACGCATGCCATGCGGTGTTTGATGCAAAATCGGATTTTTTGATTTCAGGCAGGAGACACCATGCAACCATTCCACTTGGCTTTCCCGGTCACCTCTTTGGCAAAGGCCAGAGCGTTTTATGGTGATCTTTTGGGGTGTCCAGAAGGCCGATCCAGTGAGCATTGGATTGACTTCAATTTTTACGGCCACCAAATTGTGGCGCATCTGAGCCCCTCTGAGGCAGGTCATCACAACACCAGTGCGGTGGATGGCGACAATGTGCCCGTGCGTCACTTTGGTCTGGTGATGGAGATGGGTCAGTGGGAAGCCATGGCCGACAAGCTCAAAAAAGCAGGGACTTCATTTGTCATTGAGCCCCACATTCGCTTCAAGGGTCAAGTGGGTGAACAGGCCACCATGTTCTTTTTGGACCCTTGCGGCAATGCGGTTGAATTCAAGGCGTTTGCAAACCCCGACAGCCTTTTCGCCAAATAAGCCAAACCGCCTTCTTCACCGATCCAACGACTGCATCACTTTGGCGATGCAGTCGTTTGTTTTGGCGGCATCAATCCACCGCATGATGCACACCAATTGCAGCACGGGATCGACCCAGGTGATGGATGAACCCGCGCCGATGGCAAACCAGGAGCTGCGGGGTGCATCTTTGAACAATGCGCCATCGTTGTTCAGCCAAATCAGGTAACCGTAGTAGGGCGCGATGTCGCAGGGCCGCTGCATCATGTGCAGCCATTGCTTGGACAAAATTTGTTGGCCCTTGAACTGGCCTTGCCCCATGAGCATCAGGCCAATGAGCGCCTGGTCCATGGCCGAGATGGACACGCCGCCACCCCAGTGGCTACCGCCGGGTACCGACATCATGCGTTGGCCATTGACCTCGGTCCAGCCTTGCTCGTAACCCACCCATTGAAACGGATCAGAGCACCCCAGCGGTTGACGTATGAATTCTTCAAACACCTCTGGCAGCGGGCGTTTGAACAGGTGCAGCAAGGCCAATGAAAGTTGGTTGATGCGCACATCGTTGTATTCAAACCGCGAGCCTGGCTCGCCCAAGGGTCTGGCATCGCCTTTGGTGCCGTCGGCTTGCCCGGTTTGGTAAGGCAGCCAACGGTAACGGTCGACTTGTTCGGGAATGCCCAAGCAGGTGCCTTCCCATTCGCTGGTTTGTTGCAGCAAATGTTGCCAGGTGATGCGCGACAGACGTTCGCCCTCAAAGCCAATGCCGGGGCATTGTTGAACCACGGGTGTGTGGACGTCTTTGAGCAGCCCTTGGTCAAATGCCACACCAGCCAGCAAGGCCAAATAGGTTTTGGCCACACTGAAGGTGAGGTCGGCTTTACAGGGCTCGCCCCATTGGGCCAACAACTGATGCTGGTGAAACAAAACCCCCGATACAGGTCCTCGTCCATGGACTGGGCCATACAAGCGGTTGTAGGGCGGTGGGTCCACATCGTGGATGCCCCAAGGCGGTGAGGTGTCGCGAGACCATGGCGTTTCACATGATTGGATGAATTCAAGGGTTGATTCGAGAGAGGCGGTCATGTGCAAGCGCTTGTGGTTGAAGAGGGGAAAATTTCGGTGGCCTTTAACCCAGAGCCGATTTGGTCTGCTGCGCTTTGTAAACCAGCTTGCGCGCCATGCTCCAGCGGTGCACTTCGCTGGGGCCGTCGTAAATCCGGAAGGCGCGCATGTCCATGAAAATCCGCATCACGGGCGTTTCGGCGGTGACGCCCTGACCGCCCAGAATCTGCACGCAGCGGTCCACTACGCGCCATTCGGCTTCGGAGCAGGCCACTTTGGCCCGGCTCGATTCAAAGCCGCCCTTGTGGCCTTGGTCGAGCAGCCAGGCGGTGTGCCAGATGTGCAAGCGGGCGGTTTGCAAGTCGATGTCGTTGTCGGCCAGCATGAAGCCCACGCCCTCGTGTTCTGCAAGTGGTTTGCCAAAGGCGTGGCGGCGGCTGGCGTAATCGAGAGCGATGTCGTGCGCACGGCGGGCTTGCCCAAGCCAGCGCATGCAATGCGTCAGGCGTGCGGGGGCCAGCCGAATCTGTGCGTAGCGAAAGCCTAGACCCACTTCGCCCAGCACGTCACTGGCGGGCACGCGCAAGTTCTCAAAATGCAACACACCGTGACCGCCCGTGAAACAGTTGTCCATGGCATCCATGCTGCGCTCGTGTCGTATGCCGGGCTGGTCCATGTCGGTCAGAAACATGGTGGCGGCGCCATCTTCCATGCGCGCCATGACGATGACGTAATCTGCGCCGTTGGCCCCGGTGATGAACCATTTGACGCCGTTGATCACATAGTCATCGCCATCGCGCACGGCGGTGGTTTTGAGCATGGACGGGTCAGCGCCTGCGCCGGGGGAGGGCTCGGTCATTGCAAAGCATGAGCGGGTCAGGCCCGCCACTTGCGGGCGCAGCCAGCGTTCTTTTTGCGCGGGGGTGGCCACTTCTTCCATCAGGTGAATGTTGCCTTCGTCGGGCGCGTGGATGTTGAGGGCCGTAGGCCCCAAGTTGGAGTAACCGGCTTCTTCGAACACCACCGCTTTGGCGATGTGGCTCAAGCCCAGGCCGCCCATTTCCTGGGATGCATGAGGGGTGAGCAAGCCGGCAGCACGAGCACGGCCCACCAGTTCTTCACGCAATTCTTTGGACGGGCCGTGCGGGCCGTGGCGCGGGTCGCCTTCGAGGGGGATGACTTGCTCTGCAATGAACTGCCGTGTGCGGTCACGCAGGGCTGCTATGTCCGGTGGTATGTCGAAGTTCATGGGCCCAAGGTCTTTAGAAAAATGGTGAAGAAACGGCCATGCAAGCATTTGACGGCTTGGCTCTACCGTAAGCTGTCCGGCCTGTGACTTGCTGTCGCCCGAGTGTCTAAACCCGCAGCTATGGGCGTCGCCTGTCATCTTGGGGGCATACCTGAAATCCAGCGGGTGCTAGTCTGTCCACAATGACAAGGAAACTCGTCCATGTCCCCGCCAAAAGAAGGACACACCATGAAGCTCTACACCGCCCACCGCGCCCCCAGCCCCCGCCGGGTGTTGATGTTCTTGGTCGAGAAAAACATCACCGGCATCGAGATGGTCAACATGGACTTGAACGGTGGCGAGCACCGCACACCCGAATACCTGGCCAAAAGCCCCCTGGCCAAGGTGCCTGCACTGGAGTTGGATGACGGCCGTGTCATCACCGAGACGCGAGCGATTTGCACCTTGCTCGAAGGGCGTTACCCGGAGCCCAACCTGATGGGGGAGGGCGACGAGCGCGGCTTCATCGAGATGGCCGACCGTCAAGTGGAGCTGTATTTGCTGGGCAGCATTGCCAACGCGATCCGCCACAGTCACCCGGGGCTGGCGGCTCTGGAAAAACCCCAGTTCCCCGAGTTTGGTCGCTCTCAGGCCGAGAAGGTGCGTGAGGTGGCTCGTGGTTTTGACCAGCGCCTTCAAAGCCAGCCCTTCATCGCGGGCGAGCGCTTCACCATCGCCGACATCACCGCTTTTTGCGCGCTGGAGTTTGCGCGCGGCTTGATGAAGTTTATGCCCGGCGATGAGGGCATGTTGGCCTTGCAGGCCTGGCGCGACCGCATGAATGAGCGACCGAGCGCCAAGGTGTGATCGTTCTCTGGATTGCCACGTCGCTGCGCTCCTCGCAATGACAAAAAACGGCCAGCACCGCTCGCGCTATGACAGCTACTTCGTCATTGCGAGCGAAGCGTGGCAATCCAGACGGCAGCCTCAGCTGAACACGCCGCCGTATTCCTTGCGCAGGTCGTTTTTCTGAACCTTGCCGGTGCCACCCACGGGCAACGATTCGAGGAAGACCACATCGTCTGGCACCCACCACTTGGCGACCTTGGTGGCCAAAAAGTCCAGGATCTCCTGCTTCTCAAGCGTTTGGCCTGGCTTGCGCACGATGAACAGCAGTGGGCGCTCGTCCCACTTGGGGTGCTTGACGCCAATGACGGCGGCCATGGCCACGGCGGGGTGGCCGATGGCGGCGTTTTCCAGGTCGATCGAGCTGATCCACTCGCCCCCGGTTTTGATCACGTCTTTGGTGCGGTCGCGGATTTGCATGGTGCCCTGCGCGTCGATGGTGGCGATGTCGCCAGTGGGGAACCAGCCGTCCACCAGGGCGGTTTGATCGGCCTTGAAATAGCGCTCCACGATCCACTGGCCGCGCACCATCAGCTCACCTTGGGAGGTGCCATCGCGGGGCAGGGTGGCGCCGTTTTCATCGACCACTTTGATCTCAATGCCCGAGACTGCGCGACCTTGCTTGGCCACGATGGCATGTTGTTCAGCAGCGGTTTTGAGTCGGTCCGTGCGGGTGAGCAAACTCATGGTGGCCACCGCGGTGGTTTCGGTCATGCCCCAGCCGTGGCGCACTTCCACCCCATAGGTGTCCATGAACTTGGCGATCAGCGCCATGGGCATGGCCGAGCCACCCACGCAGGTGCGCTTCATGAGGGCAAAGCGCAAGTTGTTTTGCTCGACGTGCTGGATCAAGCCCATCCAGATGGTGGGCACACCCGCGCTGATGGTGACCTGCTCGGCGTCCATCAGCTCGTACAAGCTGGGGCCATCGAGTTTGGGGCCGGGCAAGACCAGCTTGGTGCCCGCTACCAGTGCGGCATAGGGGATGCACCAGGCGTTGATGTGGAACATCGGCACCACGGGCAAGATGGTCTCTTGTGTGGAAAGGCCCAGCACATCGGGCATGCAGCCGGTGGTGGCGTTCATGACGATGGCGCGGTGCGAGTACAGCACGCCCTTGGGGTTGCCGGTGGTGCCCGAGGTGTAGCACAGGGCTGCGCCGGTGTTTTCATCGAGTGCGGGCCAGTCGAATGTGTCGCTGTGGCCCGCGATCAGGTTTTCGTAGTTGAGCACGCTCACGCCCTCGATGGCGGGTGTGTTGGCCGCATCGGCCAGACACACCCAGGCGCGCACCTTGGGGCAATGCGCGGCAATGCCTTTGACCAGTGGCGCAAAGGTGGCGTCAAACAGCACCACCTCGTCTTCGGCGTGGTTGATCACATAGATCAGTTGCTGCGGGTGCAGGCGCGGGTTGCAAGTGTGCATGACCATGCCGCTGCCCGAGACCGCGTAATACGCTTCCAGATGGCGGTGGTTGTTCCAGGCAATCGAGCCGATGGCACTGCCCGCCCTCAGGCCCATATGGGCCAAAGCGTTGGCCAGCTGGCGCGCACGCTGGGCAGCCTGGGCAAAGGTGCAGCGGTGCAAGGGGCCGTGCGTCTCGCGCGAGACGATGTCTTGCTCGCCAAACTGCGCGGCGGCGTGTTCGAGGATGCCCGAAATGAGCATCGGGCGGTTCATCATGAGGCCGGGTTGGGGCATGTGCTGTCTCCAGTGTTTTGCATTTTTTAAAGCAGCGCCGCGTACACCAGGTCGCGGAACAGGGGCCGATAGTAATCCCTTTGGTTAGGGGCCTGAATCATCAGCATGGCGACCATGTCGAGCGACGGGTCGATGAAAAACGTGGTGCCCGCGATGCCGCCCCAGTAATAAAGCCCCACCGAGCCAGGCACCGGCGACAGGCCCAAGTGGGTGCGCACCGCAAAGCCCAAACCAAAACCGTGGCCCGGGGGCAGCAAGGTGCCATCTGCAGGCATGCCGCCCAGGTGGTCGGCGGTCATGTAGTCCACCGTGTGGGGGCCGAGCAGGCGCACGCCATCGAGCTCACCCCGGTTGCGCAGGCACTGCAAAAAGCGGGCGTAGTCCATGGCGGTGGACATGAGTCCGCCGCCGCCGCCTTCCATGGCAGGCACCTGGCGAGGCTCCAGCACCTTCATCGGCACACCGCCGTCGGGGTCGTGCGCAAAGGGCTCGGCAATGCGGTGGTGGTGTTCTGGCGGCACGGCAAAGCCGGTGTCCACCATGCCCAAAGGGCCAAATATCTCGGCTTGCAGGAATGCGCCCAAGCCTTGCCCGCTGACCACCTCGACCAGCCGCCCCAGCACATCAGTGGCGCGGCTGTAGGCCCATACAGTGCCGGGTTGAAACTGCAGCGGTAACGCAGCCAATGTTTGAGAAAACTCGGTATTGGTGCGCTCGCGTGAGGCAATCTTCACTTCGCCATATTGACGCTGCACCGGTGAATCGCCCAAAAATTCATACGTCAGCCCCGCCGTGTGGCGCAGCAGGTCTTGCACCGTGGCTGGGTTGCGCACCGGCTCCAGGCCTTGGGCCGTGGCCACTTGTTGGTTGGCGTATTCGGGTAACCAGCGGCTGACCGGGTCGCTCAAGAGCAACTGCCCGCGTTCGACCAGCATCATCACCGCCACCGACACGACCGGCTTGGTCATGGAATAGATGCGAAAGATGCTGTCGGTTTTCATGGGCGTGCCTGTGCCAGGGTCTTGCTGGCCCACGGCCTCGAACAAGGCAATCTGGCCACGCCGTGCAACCATGGCCACGGCGCCTGGCAGTCGCCCGCTGGCCACCTCGCGGCGCAGCACGTCCATCAGGCGCTGGGTGCGCTCGGGGCACAGGCCCACATCGGCAGGCTGGGCGTGGGGCAAGGCGGGGTGTGCGGTCATCAGGTGCTCCGGTTGAAGGGTGATTTGTACACCAGCCTTGGGGCATGGGGTATCACCTGCAGCGCATCGGTTGCCCTGGCTTGTCGCCCATGCGTCAAAGGCCCTAAGCCTCGCGCAGTGCGAGCGTTGCTAGACTGGATTCATGTTGATTTCTGAACTCTCTGCCAAGACCCGGGTGTCGGTGCACCGCTTGCGGCGGTACGAGGCCGATGGCCTCATTGAAAGCCAAAGATTGCCCAATGGTTACCGTGTGTACGACGTAAAAACCGTCAAGTACGTCATCTTCATCGCCATGTCGCGGGAGATGGGTTTCTCGCTGCCCTTCATTGCCGAGTATTTGCCGCGCTTCAAAGCGGGCAAGTTGTCGGCACAAGACATGATCGACGCGATCCTGGCGCGTGTGGCCGAGATTGACCAGCTCATGAACGAGCAAAAAGCACTTCGCCAAAAACTGATGGACCACATCGGGTGGTTCAAAACCCAAGCCAGGAGAAAACCATGAGCCCACTCGAGATGCTGAAAAAAATCAACGCCATGGCCGAATTCAACCGCTGGTGTGGCATTGAGGTGACGGTGGCCGAGCCCGGCTTTGTCGAAATCCAGATGCCCTGGCGTCCAGAGGTGGGGCAGTACTCGGGCTATTTGCACGCAGGCCTGATCGGCACACTCATCGACACTGCCTGCGGCTTTGCGGCAGGCACCGTTACAGGGCCGAATTTGTTGGCCGCCCACTTTTCGGTCAACTGTTTGCGGCCTGCGGTGGGGCAAAAGTTCATTGCGCGGGCAAGGGTGGTCAAACCCGGAAAAGCTCAGGTGTTCACCAGCTGTGATTTGTTTGCGGTGGATGCCGAGGGCGAGAAGTTGGTGGCCAACGGTCAGACTTTGCTGACGGTGGTGCAGGCTGCTTGAAGTGTGTAGCCTGTTTTCGCCAGCAGGGGGTGGGCCAACAAGCGTGGCAGGTCTGCTTCGTTCAGACTGAGTTTGAGTTCGGTTTCCATGGACGAATGGCGGGGTCAGGGGGCTTGTCGGGGCTGATGCCGCCGACCTGCAAGCGGTTTTTGATGCCGACCTTCAGGCAAAGCGCTCGCGCAAATACGCCACGATCGCATCGGAGTCTTGCAGCCACCGGGTCTGGCCATTGGTTTCGGTGATCTTCAGACATGGCACCTTGGTCGCGCCACTGCCTTGCACCAAAGCGTCGCGGTTGGCGGTGTGGTGCTGGGCGTCCCGCTTTTCAATGGGCAAGGATAAGCGGCGCATTTCCTGGCGCACCTTGATGCAAAACGGGCAGGTGCTGAACTGGTACAGCGCCAGGCTTTGGCACTGTTGGTCGACCGCGGCTTGAGCGGCGGGTGTGCGTTGCACGCCTGTGGGTTGGGTCAGGCGCTCTTTGAGCAGCATGACGGGGCCGAGCACGATGCGCAGGGTTCGGAAGAAAGCACGGATGACAGTTTTCATAATGACATTCAATGGTTCAAAACTGATGGGAAATCAGATGGGTGTGAACTGAGTAAGGGTCAGGGGTGAAACCGCAGCGCGTTCAAAGCAAGCGCGCCAAATAGTGGCCCGTGAAGCTCGCCTTGTTTTTGGCCAGTTGTTCCGGCGTGCCTTCGCCCAGCACCGTGCCGCCGCCCGCGCCACCCTCAGGCCCCATGTCGATCAGCCAGTCGGCGGTTTTGATGACGTCGAGGTTGTGTTCGATGATGACGATGGTGTTGCCCGCGTCACGCAACTGGTGCAGCACCTTGAGCAGCAGGTCGATGTCGGCAAAGTGCAATCCGGTGGTGGGCTCGTCCAGGATGTAGAGCGTGCGGCCCGTGTCGCGCTTGGACAGCTCCAGCGCGAGCTTGACGCGCTGCGCCTCGCCGCCCGACAGCGTGGTGGCGCTCTGGCCCAGGCGGATGTAGGTCAGGCCCACATCCAACAAGGTCTGCAGCTTGCGGGCGATGTTGGGCACGGCGCTGAAAAACTGGTGCGCGGCTTCCACCGTCATGTTCAGGATCTGCGCGATGTTCTGGCCCTTGTATTGGACTTCGAGCGTTTCGCGGTTGTAGCGCATGCCGTGGCACACGTCGCAGGGC
Source organism: Comamonadaceae bacterium (assembly GCA_027488215.1). Lineage (GTDB taxonomy): Bacteria > Pseudomonadota > Gammaproteobacteria > Burkholderiales > Burkholderiaceae_C > Limnohabitans_A. The sequence goes on along the minus strand of JAIYCB010000008.1, from coordinate 127,060 downwards.
ACGTACACGTCGGGCAAAAAGTGCATCTCGACTTTGACCATGCCGTCGCCCTGGCAGGCTTCGCAGCGGCCACCGGTCACGTTGAAAGAAAAGCGACCGGGGCCGTAGCCGCGCTCACGGGCGGCGGGCACTTCGGCCATCAACTCGCGGATGTGGGTGAACAGGCCCGTGTAGGTGGCCGGGTTGCTGCGTGGCGTGCGGCCAATGGGGGACTGGTCGACGTTGATGACTTTGTCGAAATGCTCCAGCCCTTTGATCTCTTCGTGCGAGGCGGCTTCCTCGTGGGCACGGTGAATCTGGTGTGCCGCGGCCTTGTAGAGCGTGTCGTTGACCAGGGTTGATTTGCCGGAGCCCGACACACCGGTCACGCAAGTGAGCAAGCCCACGGGGAGCTTCACGTTCACGTTTTGGAGGTTGTTGCCTTTGGCGCCCAAGATCTCGATGAAGTCTTTGCCTGCTTTGTGGCGCTTGGGCGTCGCGATTTTTTTGCGGCCCGACATGTATTGGCCGGTGATGGAGTCGGGTGCGGCCAAGATGTCGGCGCAAGTGCCTTGCGCCATCACGCGCCCACCGTGCACGCCTGCGCCGGGGCCCATGTCGATCACGTGGTCCGCCACGCGGATCATGTCTTCGTCGTGCTCGACCACCAGCACGCTGTTGCCAATGTCGCGCAGGTGTTGCAGGGTGCCGATCAGGCGGTCGTTGTCGCGCTGGTGCAATCCAATGCTGGGCTCGTCCAGCACGTACATCACGCCCGTCAGGCCCGAACCGATTTGGCTGGCCAAGCGGATACGCTGGGCCTCACCGCCCGACAAGGTCTCGGCGCTGCGGTCCAGGCTCAAGTAGTTCAGACCCACGTCGTTGAGGAATTTCAGGCGGGATGCGATTTCGCGCACCACCTTGTCGGCGATCTCGGCCTTGGCCCCGCGCAGTTGCAGGCTCTGAAAATATTGCTGCGATTCGCCCAGCGTGATGTGGCTGATCTCGTAAATGGCGCGGGCCTGAGCGCCTTCACCAATGCGCACATGGCGCGCCTCGCGCCGCAAACGGGTGCCCTGGCAGCTGGTGCAAGGCTGCAGGTTGCGGTAGCGCGCCAGGTCTTCGCGCACCACGGCCGAGTCGGTCTCGCGGTAACGCCGCGTCATGTTGGGGATGATGCCTTCGAAGGGGTGTTTTTTGCTGACCTTCTTGCCCTGTGAGGCGCCGGACTCCATCACGTAGCTGAACTTGATTTCTTCTTCGCCCGAACCGTGCAGCAGCACCTGTTGGTGCGCCGGTGCGAGTTTTTCAAAGGGTGCTTCGATGTCGAATTGGTAATGCTTGGCCAGGCTTTCGAGCATGCTGAAGTAAAAGCCGTTGCGCCGGTCCCAGCCCTTGATGGCGCCACTGGCCAAGCTGAGCGAGGGAAAGGCCACCACCCGCTCGGGGTCGAAAAACGCCATGGTGCCGATGCCGTCACAGGTGGGGCAAGCGCCCATGGGCGAGTTGAACGAGAACAGGCGCGGCTCGAGTTCGCTGATGGAATAGGTGCACACCGGGCAAGCGAACTTGGCGTTGAACAGGTGTTCTTTGCCCGTGTCCATCTCGAGTGCCACGGCACGGTGCTCAGCCAAGTGCAGCGCGGCTTCAAAGCTTTCGGCCAGACGCTGGCGCAGGGCGTCACGCGCTTTGGCATCTTCCTCCGACCGAACTTTGATGCGGTCCACCACCACGTCGATGTTGTGTTTTTCGGTCTTCTTGAGTGTGGGCAGGTCTTCCACCTCCACCGTCTGACCATTGATGCGAAAGCGCACATAGCCCAGCGCCTGCATCTGCTCAAAGACTTTTTCAAACTCGCCTTTCTTCTCTCGGGCAATCGGCGCCAAGATCATCAGCTTGGTGTCTTCGGGCAGGGCCAGCACCGTGTCCACCATCTGGCTCACGGTCTGCGCCTGCAAGGGCAGGTGGTGGTCAGGGCAATACGGCGTGCCCGCGCGGGCAAACAGCAGGCGCAGGTAGTCGTGGATCTCGGTCACGGTGCCCACGGTGGAGCGCGGGTTGTGGCTGGTGGCTTTTTGCTCGATGGAAATCGCGGGCGACAGGCCTTCGATCAGGTCCACATCGGGCTTGTCCATCAGTTGCAGGAATTGCCTGGCATAGGCCGACAGGCTTTCCACATAGCGGCGCTGGCCCTCGGCATACAGCGTGTCAAAAGCCAAGCTCGACTTGCCCGAACCCGACAGCCCGGTGATCACCACCAGCTGGTTGCGCGGGATGTCGAGGTCGATGTTTTTCAGGTTGTGGGTGCGTGCCCCCCGCACGCTGATGTGGCTTTGCCGCAGCGCTGCGGCCAGATAGCGCGCATCATCAGGTTCATCGGGCAGGGCAAGGGGGTCAACAAGTTTCACGGTGGGCGGCCAGATCAGCAAAACCTTTGATTATCCCTGCCGGGGCTGCGGCGGCCCCTGGGGACCACCAATCAGGGACAATCCTTCGTTTGTTTTCACCCTGTTTGGGGTTTTGTGTGACCGACCTTGCGCAGACAGCATCTTCTTTGGACATGACGCCCACCGAGCGGCGCGCCAGTGCCTCTTTGTCGGGCATTTTTGCCTTGCGCATGCTGGGCTTGTTTCTGGTTTTGCCGGTGTTTGCCCTGGAGGCGCGGCAATATCCGGGGGGCGAAGACCCCCTGTGGCTGGGCTTGGCCATGGGGATTTATGGCTTGACGCAAGGCTTGCTTCAATTGCCTTTTGGCATGGCATCGGACCGTTTCGGACGCAAGCGGGTGATCGTGCTGGGCCTGATCATTTTTGCTTTGGGCAGTTTTTGGGCGGCAGTGGCCACCGATTTGACCCAGTTGCTCATCGGGCGCAGCTTGCAGGGGGCCGGTGCCGTGTCGGCGGCCGTCACCGCATTGCTGGCCGATCTGACGCGTGATGAGGTGCGCACCAAGGCCATGGCCCTGGTGGGCGCCAGCATCGGCCTCATGTTTGCGCTGTCTTTGGTGGTGTCGCCAGTGTTGACGGCCTGGATCGGGTTCGCGGGCTTGTTCTGGTTGACCGGGGTGATGGCCTTGGTGGGCGTGGCCGTGGTCATCTGGGGCGCCCCGCCCGCCCCGCCGCCTGTGTTGGGGCCAGGCCGTGGGCGGCTGGCCGACGTGTTGGCCCATGCCGATTTGATGCGCCTGAATGTGGGCGTGTTTGTGTTGCATGCGGTGCAATTGGCCATGTGGGTGGCTGTGCCGGCCTTGCTGGTGCAGGCGGGTCTGGACAAGGCGCAGCATTGGCAGGTGTATTTGCCAGCGGTGTTGCTGTCGTTTTTGTTTTTGGGTGTGGTGTTTGCCATGGAGCGGCGCGGACACCTGAAAAAAGTGTTTTTGCTCTCCATCGGCCTGATCGCCTTGGTGCAGCTGGGTTTGTTGGTGCAGTCGGTGGGCACGCCCAGCCTGGGTGTTTTGGCGGCTTGGTTGCTGGTGTTTTTTTGCGGCTTCAATGCGCTGGAGGCGACCCAGCCCAGCCTGGCCTCGCGCATCGCCCCCCGGGCCATGCGCGGTACGGCGCTGGGGGTGTACAACACGCTGCAGTCCCTGGGGTTTTTTGTGGGCGGTCTGGTGGGTGGCTGGCTGGTCAAGTCCTGGGGCAGCCCGGCGCTGTTTTTGAGCTGTGGCGCGGCTTTGCTGCTGTGGTGGCTGTTGGCGTGGCCCATGCAGACGCCCGGTCGAGCCGCGCCTGTGAGCCAGACTCCCTGAGGAAAATGCCGCGCCTGGGGGCGGCTTTTTGGCCTTGGAGGCCAGGGCGATTCGCCGCATCAGATTGGCCGCATAATTGGGCATCATCGAGGAGTTTTCATGGCATCCGTCAACAAAGTCATCATCGTCGGCAATCTGGGAGCCGACCCTGAAACCCGCTATTTGCCCTCTGGTGACGCGGTCACCAGCATCCGCGTGGCCACCACCGACCGTTACAAGGACAAGGCCACCGGTGAAATGCGCGAGGCCACCGAGTGGCACAACATCAGCTTTTTTGCCAAGCTCGCCGAAATCGCGGGCCAGTACCTGCGCAAAGGCAGTCAGGTCTATGTCGAGGGCAGCCTGCGCACCCGAAAATACACCGACAAAAACGGTGTGGAAAAGTACGCCACCGACATCCGTGCCGACAGCATGCAGATGCTGGGCAGTCGCCAAGGCATGGGCGGCCCTGCCGAGGACGGCGGTGGCTATGCCCCACGCCAAGCCGCGCCGGCCCGACCTGCCGCCGCACCGGCCAGCCGCCCTGCGGCCGCAGCCAAGCCTGCGGCCAGCAACTTTGACGACATGGACGACGACATCCCGTTCTGAAGAACGCCGCTTCACCGACGTCCATCCCCCAACCCGTGGTCCAGCCCACGGGTTTTTTCTTTCAGCCGCGCATGAGCCCACGCCTTTTTTTCTCGCCGGTGCAACACCTGGGCTTTTCTTGGTTTGCCATGGTCATGGGTTGGTGCGGCCTGTCGCTGGCTTGGTTGCGCGCCGAGTTTCTTTGGGGGACCGTGGCGGTGTGGGTCTCGGCCGCCCTGGGCGTTGTGGCCGCATGCGTCTTGATCGTTTTGATGCTGGCCACAGTGGCTCGCCTGGGGTGGTTCCCGCAAGCTGTTCGCGCTGACCTGCAGCACCCTGTGCGCCATGTGTTCACGGCGGCCTTGCCCGCTTCTTGGGTGTTGATGGCCAGCGTGGCGGCTGCCCACTGGGGTTTTTCAGGGTGGGCAGATGCCCTGTGGATGCTCGGTTCTGCGGGTCTGATGGCGGTGAGTGGGGTGGTGGTGCTCGGCTGGTTTCGTGCGGATTGGCACCAAGACCGGTTTTGGTTGGGCATGACCCCGGCCTTGTTCATTCCCGTGGTGGGCAATGTGTTGCCGGCTTTGATGGGTGTGGATTTGGGTCATCCGGTTTGGGCCTCGGTTCAATTTGGCCTGGCAGCCTTGCTTTGGCCTGTGGCTTGGGGGCTGATTGGGTGGCGCGTCCGCCGCTTGGGCTTGTGGCCGCAGCGCCTGTTGCCCTTGACCTTCATCACGGTGGCGCCGCCTTCGGTGTTGGCTTTGCCGGGTTTGAACCTGGGCACCCCGGCGTGGATGGTGGAGGGACTTTGGTGTGTGGCCTTGTTGTTTTTGTGTGGCTCTGCCTTCGTGGCCCGCGGGGTTTTCAAGCAGGCATTTGGCATGCCTTTTTGGGGCATGTCTTTCCCCTTGGCGGCATTTTCTGCCTTGTCACTGACCTTGTCCTTGGACCGCGTTGAGGCGCAAGCCTGGGCCTTGGCGGGCTTGGTGCTGGTGTCTGGCCTGTTTCTTTGGCTGGGCCTGTCCACAGTCGTGGGCATTTGGCAGGGGCGATTGCTGGTGCCGGAGCCGCCAGGGCCTTGATTGGACATGGACGGGATTGGGGCTGGCGCTTGAGATTTCTCGTGGCGTCCATGGCATGTGGTTGCAAGCTCGGTCAGAATAGTCCCATGAACGAAATCACTTCCCGCTTTTTGCCGCCAGAAGACGCCCAGCGGCGAGAGTTGCACAACGAAGTCCATGCCCGCCCACCTGCCCATGTCAGGCTGCCGGCGTTGATCGTGTATGTGGCTTTGCTCAATGAAGGGGTTTCGCGTGAACAGGAGTGGGCCCACCTGCGGCAACTGCCGGGCCATGCCGATTTGGAACTGAGACGCCTGCAGGGCAATTTCTTGCGTTTGCGTTGCGACCATTTCACTGTGAAGTGGGAGCGTCACACCGAGTTCACCCGCTATTCCATCGTCCAGAACCTGCCCGCCCATGCGCATTGGGGCGCAGACCTGCCTGAGTTGGCGCCGCACGTGGCGGTGGGCACCGAATGGCTGCGGGGTTTGCCGGGCCAAACCATGGCGGCCATCCAGTTGGGCATGCTGTGTGCAGACCTGTCTTCGCCCGATCTGATGGCCCAGGCCCAAAGCTGGTTGGGGCCTGGCATCATGTTGGCCTCCCGCATGGGCAACACCGCAGAGGGCTTGTCGCATTCGTGCATCCTCACGCATTTCCGGATTGGAGACGATGGTTTTGAGCGCATGCTGGTGTTGGCACCGCCCGAGACTTCCGAGGCTCGGGCCGGTCGCGTGTCGCAGCGCTTGCTGGAGCTGGAGACCTACCGGCTGATGGCTTTGCGCGGCTTGCCGGTGGCCAAAAACCTGTCTGCCATGCTGTCCTCTGCGGAAGGGCAGTTGGCCGACATCACGGGTTTGCTGGAGCGCAAGGGTGAAAGCGATCAGGCCTTGCTGGATTTGCTGGTGTCCTTGGCCGCCCGCATTGAGCGTGCAACGGCTGAGCACGGGTTCAGGTTTTCTGCCACACGCGCTTACGACTCCCTGGTCAGCCAACGCCTGGCCGAGTTGCGGGAGCGGCCGATTTCAGGCATTCAAACCCTGGGTGAATTCATGCAGCGGCGCTTGTCACCGGCCATGGCCACCGTGATGGCCACCGAAAAACGCTTGGCATCCTTGGCCGAGCGGGTCTCGCGCACCAGCGCCTTGTTGCGCACCCGTGTGGACATTGCCACCGAAGCGCAAAACCAGGTGCTGCTGGAAAAGCTGACCCGTGGCCAAGAGTTGCAGCTGCGCTTGCAGGTGACGGTGGAGGGCTTGTCCATGGCCGCCATCTCTTATTACGTGGTGAGCTTGCTGCTCTACGCCTTCAAGGGCTTGCAGGCCTATGGTCTGCCCTTCAACCCTGAAATGTCGGTGGCTTTGCTGCTGCCTTTGGTGTTGTGGAGCGTTTGGCGCAGCCGCCAAAAAATCCAAGAAAAACTGCACCGATCGGACGCTTGACCTCATGGAACTGCGACAACTGCGGTATTTTGTGCGGGTGGTGGAGTTGGGCAGCATCAGCCGGGCCGCTTTGGACCTGGACCTGGTGCAGTCGGCCCTGAGCCAGCAAATCACCCGCTTGGAAGGAGAGCTCAGCACACGGTTGCTGCAGCGCTCCCCTCAGGGCGTGACGCCCACCGAGGCGGGTGTGGCCTTTTTCCGCGAGGCGCAACTGACCCTGCGGCATGCCGAGCAGGCCATTCGCGCCGCCCAGCAGGCGCGTTTGTCCGGCACGGTCAGTGTGGGCTTGGCCCCCACCACGGCAGCTGTGCTGGGCTTGCCCTTGATGCAGGCCATGCGCGAGCGTTACCCGGATGTCCGTCTGCACATGGTCGAAAGCCTCTCGGGGCACTTGTCCGCCATGCTCAATGCGCGGCAACTTGATTTGGCGGTGCTGTTTGATTTGCCGATGGCCGGTGGCCAATCCTTGCAATCGGCCCGGCGCTGGAGTGTTTTGCCGCTGATTGAAGAGGATATTTTCCTGATTTCTGCGCGCTCCCACAGAGCCCAAAAATCGCCACAGAGCCTGCGCATGTCCCAGCTGTGCGATGAGCCGCTGATTTTGCCGACGGGCCCGCATGGCTTGCGCAGTGGCCTGAATGTGGCATTTGCGCGCGCCAAAGTGGACCCCCGTGTGGTCATGGAAATGGACTCCTTGGCCATGCTGATGGACGCAGTGGGCGCTGGACTGGGTTCCACGCTGCAACCTTGGTCTGCAGTCGCGCGCATACCCGGTGCCGCCGAGCGCTTTGGCATGGCCCGCATCAGCGACCATCAAGTCCGGCGCGTGAATTTTTTATGTGGTTTGTCGGAGGATGAATTGTCCCCAGCCGCCTTGGCGACCCGCGTGGTTTTGGCTGACTGTGTGCGCACTTTGGTGCGGTCAGGGGTCTGGCTGGGCGCGAGCCTGAGCGCTCCGTCACCCAACTCTGAAGCAGAGAGTTAAGCCATCACGTCTTGGTCAGGGATTTGCGGCCTTGGCCTGGGCGCAAGCCGAGCAGCAACTCATAAAGCTTTTCGGCTGCCGGGGTGAAGCTGCGGCCCTTGCGGCGAATCAGTCCAATGCGCCTTGTGATGATGGGGTCGAACAAAGGCACGCTGGCCAACACCGGGTGATCTGCGCTGGGCATGGCCAAAGACGGTACTGCAGCCACACCCATGCCTGCTTCGACCAAGCCCAGCAAGGTTGTGACATGTTGGGCTTCGTAAATGCTTTGCGGTCTTTGATCTGCAGAGGCCAAGGCCAAATCGAGCAACATGCGATTGCCCGAAGATTTGGACACAGACATGAAGTCGTATTGCCCCAGTTCTTGCCAGCTGACCTTTCTTTTTTTGGCCAGCGGGTGGTCCTTTCTGCAGGCGGCGACAAAACGCTCTTCCAGAATGCTGCGAAATTCAATTCCGGGTTCGTCGTTGCCCATGAAGTTGACCCCGAAGTCGGCTTCGCCGCTGGCGACGACCGACAGGACCTCATTGGCGCTGGCATCGTGCACCTTGATGCGGATGCGTGGAAACCTGGCGTGGTAAGTGCGCAGGACTTGCGGCAAGAAGTAGTAAACAGCAGAAGGGACGCAGGCGACGGTGACTTCGCCCATGCGCGCTCCACCGACTTCCTGAATCCCCAGCAAGGTTTCATCCAGGTCGTCAAGCAACAGACGCACCTTGCGTGCGAAGTCTCGCCCCACGCCCGTCAGGCTCATGCTGCGCGTGCTTCTGTCGATCAATTTCACACCCAGAGCGTTTTCGAGTTTGTCGATGCGACGGCTGAAAGCCGGTTGTGAAATGTGCACGGCCTCGGCTGCTTTTCGGAAGTTGCCCAGTTCGGCCGCAGCAGAAAAAGCCTGCAGGTCATGCAAATCGAAGTTGATATTCATGTCAGTTGCAGTGTTGTGTTTTTTGCATCAATACTTTTTAAAAATGCAATTCACAAAATTCTACACAGGTCGCATCATCCGCACCCATGACTACTTCATTGCCTTGTGTTCTGATGCGTTCAGGAACTTCACGCGGCCCTTTCTTCCTTCGTGAATGGTTGCCCAAAGACGATCACTTGAGAGATCGTGTTTTGCAAAGCGCCATTGGCGCTGCCGATCCTTCACAGATCAACGGACTCGGTGGCGGCACCACATTGACCAGCAAGGTCGCCATGGTTTCAAGATCCTCTCGCGTCGACTGCGACGTGGATTACCTCTTTGCCCAGGTGGGCCCCAACGGGGTGGACACCCGACCCAATTGCGGGAACATGTTGGCGGGTGTGGCGCCATTTGCCGTAGAGCAAGGCTTGATTGCGGCCACAGAGGGCATGACTTCGGTGCGTGTGCACAACGTCAATACCGGTGCACGCATTGATGTGCAAATTCACACCCCCCATGGTCAAGTGGTTTACGACGGCGACATCAGCATGGATGGGGTGGCGGGTACCGCTGCACCGGTCTACTTGAACTTTTTGGACGCATGGGGCGGCGTGACCGGAAAACTTTTTCCCACGGGTGCACGCATCAACCTGATCGACGGGGTGGAGGTCACCTGCATCGATGCAGCGATGCCCATGGTCTTGATGCCTGCCCACAGCTTGGGCGTCACCGGCACGGAGAGTGCCTCTGAACTCGATGCCATGCCCGATCTTTTGGCCCGCATGGAACGCATTCGGCTGCAAGCCGGTCGCCTCATGGGCTTGGGTGATGTCTCGGCCAGTGTGCTGCCCAAGCCAGTGCTGGTCAGTCCAGGTCAAGACCCCATGACCATCGTGTCACGCTACTTCACGCCCTGGAAGTGCCATACCGCCCATGCCGTCACAGGCGCGATCGGTGTGGTGACTGCGTTTGCTTTGCCCGGTACGGTGGCCAGCCGCTCGGAGTGCATCGAGGGGGAGCAAGTTTTCAAAGTGGCGCACCCCTCGGGTGTGATTCAAATTGCTGCGGAAGTCCGGACACAAGCTGGCCAGCTGCAAGTGGTTCGGGCATCCGTGGTTCGTACCGTTCGAAAAATCATGGAAGGCGCCTTACAACTTCCCGCTGATTTGGTTTTTTCTTAAGGAACTCTCATGTATTCGCGCATTTTCAAAAAGACAGTGACCGCGCTGGCTTTGACTTCATCGGCACTGGCCTTCGCTTACCCTGACAAAACGGTCACCCTTGTTGTGCCCACTGCTGCAGGGGGCGGTAACGACGCCATGGCCCGCGTCATCGCCCAAAAAATGGCGCCTTTGCTGGGGCAGTCGGTGATCGTGGAGAACAAAGCGGGCGCCAATGGCGCCATCGCTTCTGAGTTTGTGGCCCGCGCACCAGCAGACGGTCACACCGTGCTCTTTGGCTATGTGGCGACCCATGCGATGAATCCCGCTTTGCAAAAGCTGCGTTACGACCCGGTCAGTGATTTCGAGCCTGTGGGTCTTGTGGGCTATTCCCCCACTTTGATGGTGGTCACCTCACAGTTGAAGGCCGCAGATGCCAAGACGGTTTTGGCGTCCATTCAGGCGCAAGACGGCAAACTGAGTTATGCCTCGGCAGGCAATGGCACGGCGCCACATTTTGCTGCTGAACTCTACAAGCTCAGCATGAAGGCTTCCTGGATGCATGTGCCTTACAAAGGTTCTGCGCCAGCGGTCAACGACACGGTTGCCGGTCACACCCACATCATGTTCCCCAGCCTTTTCACAGCACTGCCACATGTCAAGTCTGGCAAGTTGCACGCCGTTGGCATTGCGGGCAGTCGCCGCTCCCCTGCTTTGCCCGGGGTGCCAACCCTGAAGGAGCTGGGTGTTGCCGGGGTGGACGTGACGCAGTGGTATGCCCTGTTTGTCCCGGCCAAAACGCCCAAAGCGGTGGTCACTAAACTCAATGCGGCACTCAATCAAGTGCTCAACGACAAGGACACGGTCGCTCGCATCGAAGCGCAGGGCGCCGATGTTGAAACCAGCACGCCCGACGAGCTGAAAACCCTGGTGCGCGATGACCTGGCCAAGTGGAGACGGGTGGTTCAACAGGCCAAACTTTCGGCGGATTGAACCCGTCCAGAAAACCTTTGCCATCACATTTCATGATACCCCCATCCCTGGATCCTGGTGCACAGCCAGGCGTTCAGGGCATACATTTGAAGCCTGATTTTCAAATGGGAGTTTTCATGGACTTGCAACTCAAAGACAAAACCGCTCTTGTGACGGGGGCCAGCGTGGGCATTGGGCGTGGCATTGCCAAGGCCTTGGCTGCAGAGGGCGTGCGTGTGGCCGTGTCTGCACGGCGTGTGGACAAGTTGCGCGAGCTGGCGGACGAAATCGTGGCTGCAGGTGGACATGCGCCGGTGATCATTGAATCGGACCTGTACGCCGACGACGCGGCCAAACGCCTGGCCGAGGCGGCTTTGGCGGGTCTGGGCAGCGTGGACATTTTGGTGAACAACGCCGGGGGTTCGCGCAGTTTCAAGGAGTTGCATGTGAGCGAAGAGGCCTGGCAAGAAGCCATCACCTTGAACTTTCACCGTCCGCGCCAAGTGGCCGATGCCTTGATTGACCAGATGATTGCGCGCCAATGGGGCCGCATCATCAACATCACCGGCAAGAGCGAGCCCGAGCACACCAATGGCGCTTTTTGCGCCAAGGCGGGCATGCACAGCTGGGCCAAGGGTTTGTCGCGCATGGTGGGCAAGCACGGTGTCACTGTCAATTGCGTCCCGCCAGGGCGTATCCATTCCGAACAAATTTTCCGCAACTACACCCCCGAATACCGCCAGTGGCAGTGCGAGAACGAAATCCCGATGGGTCGTTATGGCGAGCCGGAAGACATGGCGAACTTGGTCACCTTCCTGGCCTCGCCTTTGGCCAGTTACATCACGGGTGCGGTGATCCCGGTGGATGGTGGTTTGCGCAAGTACCAGTTCTGATCTGACCCGGGCTTCGTGCCCTGTGCCTTTGCCCTGAAAGTGTTTATGACGGTCGATGTTTTGGTGATTGGCGGCGGCAACGCTGCCCTGTGTGCGGCGCTCATGGCCCGCGAGGGTGGTGCCAGCGTGATGCTGCTCGAATCGGCCCCGCGCGAGTGGCGCGGCGGCAACTCGGGCCATACGCGCAATTTGCGCTGCATGCACGATGCACCGCAAGATGTGCTGGTCGATGCTTATCCGGAGGAAGAGTTCTGGCAAGACCTGCTCAAGGTCACTGGTGGCTTGACCAACGAGCATCTGGCGCGTCTGGCGATCCGCCATTCGGCGACCTGCAGGCCCTGGATGGTCAAGCATGGCGTGCGGTTTCAGCCGTCTTTGTCTGGGGCATTGCACACGGCCCGCACCAATGCCTTCTTCATGGGCGGGGGCAAGGCCCTGGTCAATGCTTTTTACCGCAGCGCCGAACAGCTGGGCGTGCAGATCCACTACAACGCCGAGGTCGATGCGGTCGAGCTGGACGAGGGGCGTTTTGTGGCCGCATCGGTCATGCACAAGCAGGCCGATGGCAGCGTGCGGCGCGAACGCGTCGAGGCCCGTGCCTGCGTGATGGCTGCGGGGGGGTTTGAATCCAACCGCGAATGGCTGCGCGAGGCCTGGGGCCAAAACGAGCGCGGCGAGTACCCGGCCGATCAATTCCTGATTCGGGGCACGCGTTACAACCAGGGCGTCCTGCTCAAACACATGCTGGACCAGGGCGCTGACCGCATTGGCGACCCGACGCAAGCCCATATGGTGGCCATCGATGCGCGTGCACCCTTGTACGACGGTGGCATTTGCACCCGCATCGACTGCGTGTCCCTGGGTGTGGTGGTCAACCGCGAGGGGCGGCGTTTTTACGACGAGGGCGAAGACTTCTGGCCCAAGCGCTACGCCATCTGGGGGCGTTTGGTGGCCCAGCAGCCGGGGCAGGTGGCGTATTCCATCATCGATGCCAAAGCCATTGGCCGTTTCATGCCGCCGGTGTTTGAGGGCACGCAGGCCAACAGCCTGCCCGAGTTGGCCCGCAAGCTGGGTCTCGATGAAGCGACCTTCATGCAAACCTTGAACGATTACAACGCCTCTTGCCGTGAGGGGACGTTTGACCACACGGCGCTGGACGACTGCCACACCGAAGGGGTCACGCCCGCCAAAACCCATTGGGCCCGGCCGCTGGACACCGCCCCCTATTACGCCTATGCCGTCAGGCCCGGCGTGACCTTCACCTATTTGGGATTGAAAACCGATGAGACCACCGCTGTGCGATTCAAGGATCAGCCCAGCCCCAACCTGTTTGTGGCGGGTGAAATGATGGCGGGCAACGTGCTGGGCAAGGGCTACACGGCCGGGGTGGGCATGACGATCGGCACGGCCTTTGGCCGCATCGCGGGCGAACAAGCGGCCAAAGCGGTCATGGCCCAGAAGGAAGGAGCAACGCATGCAAACGCTTGAAGCCCTGACGCGTGACGCCCGCGCCTTGGCGCTGGGCGAGTTGACGGCGCCCGAAGCCGAAGTGGCCCGCCAAATGCACATTTGCAATGGCTGCCGCTACTGCGAAGGCTTTTGTGCCGTGTTCCCGGCCATGACGCGGCGCCTGGAGTTTGGCAAGGCGGACATCCATTACATGGCCAACCTGTGCCACAACTGCGGCGCTTGCCTGCATGCCTGCCAATATGCACCACCGCACGACTTCGCCATCAATGTGCCCAAGGCCATGGCCCATGTGCGTGGTCAGACTTATGCCGACTACGCTTGGCCCCCGGCTTTGGGGAGTCTGTACCAGCGCAATGGCTTGACCCTCTCGGTGGCGTTGGCTGTGGGTTTGGCCTTGTTTTTGGCCTTGGCGATGCTGCGTCAAGGCACGCTGTGGGGAGCACCCGTGGCCGGTGGTTTTTATGCAGTGTTCCCTCACAACCTGATGGTGAGCCTGTTTGCGCCCATCTTCTTGTTCGCAGTGTTGGCGCTGGCACTGGGGGTGATGCGCTTTTGGCGTGAGGTGACACCTGCCACCAGCGGCGCCGGTTTGACCTCTCCAGCTGCCGCAGAAGCGGCGCATGATGCGCTGCGCTTGAAATACCTGGACGGCGGCCACGGCGAGGGTTGCCACAACGAAGACGACGCCTGGACGCATGCCCGCAGGCGCTACCACCACCTGACCTTTTACGGTTTCATGCTGTGCTTTGCCGCCACCAGCGTGGCCACGCTGTACCACTATGTTCTGGATTGGCCCGCACCGTATGACCTGACGACTTTGCCCAAGTTGCTCGGCGTCATTGGCGGGGTGAGCCTGACGGTGGGCACAGCCGGTTTGTGGCGCTTGAACCTGCGCCGCCACCCGGACCACGGCGATGCGGCGCAAAAACCCATGGACCGGGGATTCATCGCTTTGTTGTTCTTGGTCAGCGTGACGGGTTTGCTGCTCTGGCTGCTGGGCCAAACGGCGGCCATGCCTTTGATGTTGGCGGTGCACCTGGGCGCGGTGATGGCCTTGTTCCTCACATTGCCTTATGGCAAGTTTGCGCACGGCATTTTCCGGACTGCGGCCTTGCTGCGCTTTGCCATCGAAAAGCGCCAGCCCAATCGCTTGGGGCTGGGCGGGGAATAAGTCAGGCCGGAGGGTTGGGGCAGGCGCTGGCCGAGTGGATCACGCCGCCGCCCAGGCATACCTCGCCGTCGTACAGCACGGCGCTTTGGCCTGGTGTGACAGCCCATTGGGGATCGCTGAAAGAAAGCTCAAAGACCGATGAACCATCGGGTGTGCTGAGCGCTTGCAGGCTGCAAGGCGCATCTGTTTGCCGGTAGCGCGTCTTGGCGGCGTAGGCCCCGGGCGCAGGGGCCTGACCCGCGCACCAGCTCACATCGGTGGCTTGCAGTTGCAGCGACAACAGCCAAGGGTGGTCGTGGCCTTGCACCACCCACAAGGTGTTGTTCGGGATGTCCTTGCGGGCCACAAACCAGGGCGTATGCTCTCCTCCGCCTCTTTGAGCGCCTTTGGTTTTGATGCCGCCAATGCCCAAGCCCTGACGCTGGCCCAGGGTGTAAAAGCTCAGCCCCACATGCTGGCCAATGATGCGGCCCGTGGGGTCCTTGATGGGACCGGGTTCTTTGGAGATGTAGCGGTTCAAAAACTCGCGAAACGGCCGCTCGCCGATGAAGCAGATGCCGGTGGAGTCTTTCTTTTTGGCGTTGGGCAGACCGATCTGTTCGGCGATGCGACGCACCTCGGTCTTGTGCAGTTCGCCCACCGGGAAGAGTGTTTTGGAAAGCTGCGCCTGGTTCAGACGGTATAAAAAATAGCTCTGGTCTTTGCTGGGGTCGAGACCCTTGAGCAGTTCATGTAGCCCTGTGTCTGGGTTCTGCCGCACGCGTGCATAGTGGCCGGTAGCGATTTTTTCTGCCCCCAAGCGCATGGCGTGGTCCAGAAAAGATTTGAATTTGATTTCGGCGTTGCACAGGATGTCCGGGTTGGGTGTGCGCCCGGCTTGGTATTCGCGCACAAACTCTGAAAAAACCCGGTCCTTGTACTCGGCGGCAAAATTGACGTGTTCAATCTCGATGCCCAGCACATCGGCCACGGCGGCAGCGTCAACGAAGTCGACGTTCGAGGAACAGTATTCGCTGTCATCGTCGTCTTCCCAGTTTTTCATGAAGATGCCAATCACCTCATAGCCTTGTTGCTTGAGCAGATAGGCACTGACGGCTGAATCGACGCCGCCGGACAAGCCGACGACCACGCGTGGAAAGTGTGACATGGCTGAATTATCCAGTGCGCTGTGCCTCGGTCAGCGCTTGCCGAAAATTTATAATGTTCGACTGGTTCAAATTCATGACCTTGCATTGCACATGGTGCCCCCCCATTCGAACTTTCTTGCGCGATACGGCGCGTGGTCTGTTCATCGTGACCCACAGTGGCCTGGCCATGGTGGGTTTGGGTGCGGCTGCCTTGTTGTTGGCGCTGTGGTGGCATCCGAACTGGTTGAACCAGGCTGAAGGCGCGCTGTTCAATTGGCTTCGCGAACGCCAGGTGTTGCTGTCCTGGTTGCCTGAAAACACCGCTGAGCGGGCCACTGCGGTCGAATTGAGTGATTTGCCCAAGTCCCAGGTGGCGGTGGCCACGTGGCTGGCGCGTAAATACAAAGTGGCTCCTGAGCCTCTGGCTGCGTTGGTGGCCGAGGCACATGCAGTGTCCAAGCAGAAAAAACTTCCGCCCCATCTGATTTTGGCCGTGATGGCGATCGAATCCAATTTCCATCCCTATGTGCAAAGCCAATCTGGCGCCCAAGGTCTGATGCAAGTCATGACCGGCATTCACGCTCAACGTTATGAAGCTTATGGCGGTAAATTGGCCGCTTTTGACCCAATCAGCAATTTGCGTGTAGGCGCTGGCGTGCTGGCTGACGCCATCAAGTTACGTGGCGGATCCATCGAGGAAGGACTGAAGTTTTATCTGGGTGGCTATGAGTTGACAGAAGATGGCGGCTATGTGGCCAAGGTCTTGGCAGAGCAGTCCCTGATCGATCAGGTGGCTGCCGGCGTCAACGTGCCTATCCAGTGAGAGGCCTTGCATGAGTTTTGTCTCGCCCGAATTTGCGCTGCTGTGCCTTTTATTTTTTCCGTCTTACTGGGCTTTAGCCGATCACCCGCGTGCGCAGCGAGGCTTGCTGATCGTCTCCGCCTATGCACTGTACGCCACTTGGGTGCCACTTTTTGCTCTGGTGTTGATGGTCTACAGCACTGTGATTTGGCTCTTGGGACGCTGGATGCAGCGGGCTGCATCTGCTCGCCTACCTCTGGTACTGGGCCTTTGGTTGGCTGGATCTTTTCTTTTTTCCCTCAAGTACTATGAATTTGTCCGGGAAACCTTTCAGGCAATCCTGCAGCACACGGGTTTTGTGTCCTTGTTACCCGTGCTCAATTGGGTGGCGCCTGTGGGAGTCTCGTTTTTTACCTTCCAGGCAGTGACCTACTTGGTCATGGTCGGTCGCGCACCGGCCTCTGCCCGTTCTTGGGCGGATGTGATGCTGTTCCTGAGTTTTTGGCCTACTTTGTTCGCTGGGCCCATCTGGCGAGCTGAGCATTTCTTCGCGCAGACCGATGGGCAACCCCCAATGCGGCGCGTGGGCAGTCCTCGGCAAGGCTGGTTGGCCCTGTACCTGATCGCATTGGGATTGGTGCAAAAGGTGGTGTTGGCGTCCTGGTTGTCAGCCCAGGTGGTCGACCCGGTTTACAAGTCCCCTGAGCAATACGCCAGTGTGTCGCTGGCAGCGGCCATGCTGGGTTACAGCATGCAGATTTTTCTCGATTTTGCGGGCTACACATTGATCGTGACAGGATTGGCTTTGTTGCTGGGTTATCGTTTGCCAGTCAATTTCCGCCAACCCTATTTGGCGCGCAATCTGTCCGATTTCTGGACACGCTGGCACGTGTCTTTGTCCAGCTTCATCCGCGATTACATTTACATCCCCATGGGTGGCAACCGTCTGGGTTGGTACCGAACGCAGCTCAATGTGCTGACGGGCATGTTGATCAGTGGTTTGTGGCACGGTGCTAACTGGACTTTTGTGGTTTGGGGTTTGTTACACGGGCTCGGTGTGGTGGTGCAAAACATGGCCAAGCGCTGGGGTATGCCAGTCTGGCCGCGCTGGGCCGCGCAATTCTTGACTTTTGTTTTTGTCAGTGTGGCTTGGGTGTTTTTCCGGGCAGACTCTTTGCCGCAGGCACTCCAAATGCTGCAAGGCCTTTGGCACAGCCCGGTGGGTTTTTGGTTACCCGACCAATTGCCTTGGTGGGGTTTGTTGGGAATTTCTGCTTTGGTTTTAGGCTTGAGTCCCTGGGCATTGGGTTTGCAGCGCCTGAGTGTGGCGTGTCTGGCGCGTCTGGGTCCTTGGTGGTCTGGCGTTGTGCTGGCATTGCTGCTGTTTGCAGTGCTTTATGGGGCACCTGAGGGGGTGCCGAGTTTTATTTATTACCGGTTTTGATATGCGTCATCGTTTGTCTGCACTTCAGCTGAGTTGGCTCTTGCCAGGCATTGCCTTGCTGGTGTGCTTGTCCTGGTTGACTTCTATCGAAAAGTATTTGGGTGTTCGCTATCACTTCAGTCTGGAAGCAGCCTTACCGCCATCGGTGGCCCAAGTCTTGTTTGCACCTTCGCGATGGCTGGATGAACGCATTCGTTCCGGCGGGGCCAGACCTTTGTTTCGTTTGAATTGGCCATCTTCGACAGGAGTGCTAGAGGATCCTGCCCCGATCAACCGCACACCTGAACCCCCGCAACTGCAAAGCTTGCCCGAGCCATTGCCGCCGGGACAGTTTCTGGCCACCTTGTCGCAGCAAAAACTGGCACCCGGTGTCCAGCGGATTTTGTTGGCGGGTGATTCGATGATGCAGGGCATTGCGCCCTTGTTCTTGCGTGAAATGACCCGTTTGTATCCTGATTGGGAAGTGCATGATTTGAGTCGTCAAAGCACGGGTCTGACCGTGCGGCGTTACTTTGACTGGCCCACGCGCATGATGGACGAGATGGATGCCAAGAGTCTGACGCTGCTCGTGGTCTTCTTGGGGCCGAATGACCCTTGGGACATGCTGGTCGATGGTCAGCGCCATTTGTTCCCATCGCCGGGCTGGGCTTTGAATTACGCTTTGCGCGTGGATGAGGTGTTGGCCGCTGCTGTGCAGCGCCAAGTGCGTGTGATTTGGGTGGGACTGCCTTCCATGCAGGATGGCCGCATCAGGGACGGAGCGGTTTTACAAAATCACATCTTCCATGCCCGTGCCACCCAATGGCGCACCGATTACCTCGCCACCGAGCCTCTGATCGGTCTGTTGTCAGAGCCATTTCAAAAATTCAAAAACAAAGAAGATGGCCAACGTGTGAATTTGCGCGCGAATGACGGCATTCACCTCACGCCCTCGGGCTTGCGCCTGATTAACCAGGCCTTGCTGGCACACATCGAGCAGGCCCGTCAGCCATGAACCCCCTTGCCTTTGGTCAAGCGGCGTTCTGTCTGGTGTTGGCCTGGGCCAGCAGCTGCGTTCAGGCCCAAAGCGGACAAGCGGCCATGACCCGCGTGCAGGTGCAAATTCAGTCCAATGCGCCGGATTTGCAGTGCAGTTTGCCGCCTCGCGCGCCAAGGCCTGAGCGTCCGGCTGATCCCGATCCGGTCGAGTGGCCCGATCAAGAAGAGGTGGATAAGCAGTTGCCTGCTTTCCGGGAGGCTGCTTCCCGGATGCCCGATGCAGTTCCAGGAGAAGTGCCTGCTGCTTTTCCTTTGTGGTCACGAGCGGATCCTTCGGTTTTACGCGTTGGCATTTGGAGCGACAGCCACCTCGCCGCTGGATTTTTCACGCAGGAGTTGCAACGTTTGTCACGGCTTTCACCCGATCAAGTCGGGTTCCGGTTTGTACCGGCCAATTTGGGTCGGCCAGGCGTACGCTTGCCTTTGCGCAAAACCTGCGTGAGTCCTGATTGGCAATTCGAACCTGCTCATTCCCACAACGCCGGGGCTGCGCACCCCGGTCCCGGCCTGGTCAACATGAGCAGCCTTCAGGACGGTGCCTGGTTGGCGCTGGACCTTCGTAATGCGGCAGCTCGAGCTGAACATTCTCGTCTCCGCTTGCTTTACCAGCAGACCGAACGGCCTGTCGTTTTGGCGGTGCGGGTGGATTCGGGTCCAGAACAGCTCATCACCTTGCAAGGCGAAGAAGGTCCTGCCGTGCTGGAGTTGTTGGGCCAAGAGGCCATGTCCACCCTGGCACTGCGGGTACAACAAGGCCCGTTTCGTTTGCAGGGTCTGGAGTGGCCGGTAGCCCCTCAGGTGCGCTTGCAAATGGATGTGTTTGGTTATCCCGGGGCCACGGCTGCGGGCTGGCGGCTTGTGCGACCCGAGTCCTTGATGCCTTGGTGGCCGCAGCCGCCTTATGACGTGGTGGTGTTGGCTTTCGGCACCAACGAAGGCAATGTCCAGCCTTTCAGCGCCCAAGCTTATCGGCAAATGTTGCAGGCGTCGGTTTCCCAGTGGCGAGCGGTTTTTCCCCAGGCGGCCTGCTTGCTGATCGCCCCCGGGGACCGCGGGATTTTGGTGCGGCGCTCTCAAAAGGTGGGCAAGTCCTCATCCCGTAATCCAGAGCGAAAGGCCCCCGATCTGCTGCGTTTTACCCGAGTGCACCAGGAGATCGGTCGCATCCAAAAGCAGGTGGCAAGCGCCCATGGTTGCCACGTCTGGAGCATGTTCGAGGCCATGGGGGGTGCAGGCAGTGCTTACCGCTGGGTCCGCCACAACCCCCCCCTGATGGCGCGGGACCTGATCCACTTCACCGTGCCCGGCTACCAAAGACTTGCGCAGTTGATGGCCAAAGATTTGGGCTGGGGTCCTTCCCTTTTTGGGGAGGTAGCCGCACCCACAGCGGCCCGATAAAACCGGTTAGTTGGTCGGTGCTCAGGCCGAGCGCGAAAAAAACACCATGCTCATCACCAGGCCGGTGCCAATCACCAGCCAGCGCACCCAGCTTACAGGCAAGCGCTTGGCCAGGCGAGCGCCTGCCCAGCCCCCCAATGTGGCCAGCACCATCATCCACAGTGCCTGCGGCCAGACGATGGCTCCGGCGACGGCGAAGGCGGCCACCGACAGCAGGGAAAGCACAAAGGAGTTGAGGTTTTTCAGTGCATTGACCGTGTTCAATCGGCTCTCGCCCGTCAGGGTGTAGAGGGCCATCAGCAAAATGCCCAGCCCGCCATTGAAGTAACCGCCGTAAATGGCCACGCCCATCAGGCCTGGCAACCGCCAAGCGGGGTGACCTTGGCCTGCATTGCGCCGCCCCAGCCAGGGCCCGGCTGCAAACAGGGCCGTGGCGAGCAGCAGCAGCCAGGGTACCAAGCCCGAAAAAACCCGCGCCGGGGTGAGCAGCAGCAAGCCAGCGCCGATCAAGCCGCCGATCGCGGCAATGGCCACTTCCCTCCGCAACAACGCGCGGGGTATGGCTTGCAGCTCCGAGCGAAAACCCAGCACGCTGCCCAGGTAGCCTGGGCTGACGGCCATGGCGCTGGTGGCGTTGGCCGCCAGGGGCGGTACGCCGGCAAACACCAGGGCCGGAAAGGTGAGGAAGCTGCCGCCGCCGGCAATTGCATTGAGCACGCCCGCCAAGAAAGCGGCTGCGCCCGTGAGCAGCCAAAGTGCTTCGGTAGGCCAATTGAGGCTCATGTCGCAAGGGGAGGCAAGTTGGCCACGGCCGGGTCGGTGTGGATCACCCCCAGCGGGAAGCGTTGTCCAGCCAGGTGGTCTTCAATGCAACGCAAGACCAGGGGGCTGCGGTGACGCTCGGCGCTGGCGCGCACTTCTTCGGGTGTCATCCACAGCGTGCGCACAATGCCCTCGTCCAAGTGGAGATGGGGCTGCACTGCACCAATGTCGCCACAAAAAGCCATCCGCACATAGGTGATGTCTTCTCCAGTCGCCGGGCGCTGAAAACGTGACAGGTAAATGCCGACCAAGGCCGTGGGCTTGAACGGCTGGGCCGTTTCCTCCAGTGCTTCGCGGGCGCAGGCTTGTTCTGGCGATTCGCCCGGGTCCAGGTGGCCTGCCGGATTGTTCAGGCGCAAACCCTCTTGGGTGTGTTCTTCGATCAACAGGTAGCGACCATCACGCTCGATGATGGCGGCCACGGTGACATTGGGTTTCCAGCGTGTGTCCATGACCTTGATTATCGGTCTGGAAACTGGCACGGTAAGCTGCCAACTCCTGTTCAGCACCAAAAGAGTGCCTGAATGACCGATGGAATTCTTCATATCGGTACTGACTGACATTATCTAACCCCATCGGGATGATCAAGTTCGCTAAAGACTTGATCAGGCCATGCGATAACCGATTTCGGTTAAGCTTTGAAATTAACCCCATTTTTTGTTGATAGAGCGAGGAAACAGACATGCAAACAGGCGAAACCACGCCCAAGGGCCAACGCATCGGCGTGCCACGGGAAGTATTTCCCGGTGAAAAGCGCGTGGCCACTGTGCCCGATGTGGTGACCAAGCTGGTCAAACTCGGTTTTGCCGTGGTGGTCGAGCGTGGCGCGGGCGATCTCGCCGATTTGTCGGACGATGCCTATGAGCAAGCTGGAGCAAGCATTGCACCGACCGCCGCTGCTTTGTGGAGCGGCAGCGACATCGTCTTCAAAGTACGCGCTCCCACGGCCGACGAAGTCGCCCTGATGCACGAAGGCCAGACGCTGATCGGCTTCTTGTGGCCCGCGCAAAACCCTGATTTGATGCAGCAGCTGGCCGCCAAAAAGGTCACCGCGCTGTCGATTGACGCACTGCCCCGCACGCTCAGCCGCGCCCAGAAGATGGATGCGCTGACTTCCATGGCCGGGGTGAGCGGCTACCGCGCGGTGGTCGAGGCAGCCAACGCTTTTGGCCGTTTCTTCAACGGCCAGATCACAGCCGCGGGCAAAGTGCCCCCCGCCAAGGTGTTCATCGCCGGTGCCGGTGTGGCGGGTCTCGCCGCCATTGGCGCGGCCGCCAGCTTGGGCGCCATCGTGCGTGCCAACGACACCCGCGCTGAAGTGGCCGACCAGGTCATTTCGCTGGGTGGCGAGTTCGTCAAGGTGGACTATGAAGAAGAAGGCTCGGGCGGCGGCGGTTACGCCAAGGTCATGAGCGAGGGTTTCCAGGCGGCGCAGCGCGAGATGTACGCCAAGCAGGCCCAAGAGTGCGACATCATCATCACCACCGCGCTGATCCCCGGCAAGCCCGCCCCGCGCCTGATCACCGCTGAAATGGTGAAAAGCATGAAGCCTGGTAGCGTGATCGTGGACATGGCCGCCGAGCAAGGCGGTAACTGTGAACTGACCGAGCCCGGCAAGGCAGTGGTCAAGCACGGTGTGACCATTGTCGGCTACACCGACCTGGCTTCACGCATGGCACGCCAGTCGTCCACGCTGTACGGTACCAACCTGTTCCGCTTGACGGAAGAGTTGTGCAAGACCAAAGACGGCGTGATCAACGTCAACATGGAAGACGATGCGATCCGGGGTCTGACGGTCATCAAAAACGGCGAAATCACCTGGCCCGCACCCCCGCTGCCAGCTGCGGCACCCAAGCCCGCCGCCAAGCCGGTAGCCACCGCCGAAAAGAAAAGCGCGCATGGCCACGGCAGCAGCGGACCGCTGCCCGCCAAAACGCTGGCGATGGTGTTCGGTCTGGGGGCGCTGGTCTTCTGGGCCATCGGTGCGTATGCCCCGGCGGCCTTCCTGGGGCACTTCACCGTGTTTGTGTTGGCCTGCTTCATTGGCTACATGGTGGTGTGGAACGTGACGCCCGCGCTGCACACGCCGCTGATGAGTGTGACCAACGCGATCTCTAGCATCATTGTCATTGGTGCGCTGGTGCAGATCCTGCCGCCGGAGGCCGGCACCAACGGTCGCCCCGATGCGCTGATTCAGTGGATGGCGTTCGGCGGCATTGTGCTGACCGCCATCAATATGTTCGGCGGCTTTGCGGTGACGCGCCGCATGCTGGACATGTTCCGCAAGTAAGCCGAGATAAGAATAAAAAGGAAAGACAACATGTCTCAAAGTCTCATTTCTCCTAGCTTGGCCACCGTTGCCTACCTCGGGGCCGCCATCCTTTTCATCCTCAGCCTGGGTGGCTTGTCCAACCCGGAAACTTCGCGCCGTGGCAACCTCTATGGTGTCATTGGTATGGCGCTGGCAGTGATCGCAACCATCGTCGGCCCCCGAGTGGCCGCAGCGGGGGTGCCCTGGATCATTGCAGCCCTGGTGATAGGTGGCGGTATAGGGCTGTACGCTGCCAAAACCGTCAAGATGACCCAGATGCCCGAGCTGGTTGCGCTGATGCACAGCTTGGTCGGCTTGGCCGCCTGCCTGGTCGGTTTTTCCAGCTACGTGGACACGTCCATTCAGTACACCGGTGCCGAAAAGGTCATCCACGAAGTCGAAATCTACCTTGGCATCCTGATCGGTGCGGTCACCTTCTCCGGTTCACTCATCGCCTTTGGCAAGCTCAACGGAAAGATTGGCGGCAAGCCCTTGTTGCTGCCCGCGCGCCACTGGTTGAACCTGATCGGTCTTTTGGTGGTGATCTGGTTCGGCAGTGAGTTCGTGCGCGCTGGCAGCGTGGCCGATGGCATGACCCCACTGATCATCATGACCGTCATTGCGTTGCTTTTTGGCATCCACATGGTCATGGCCATCGGTGGTGCTGACATGCCGGTGGTGGTGTCCATGCTCAACAGCTACTCCGGTTGGGCGGCTGCGGCCACCGGTTTCATGCTGGGCAACGACTTGCTGATCGTGACCGGCGCACTGGTGGGTTCGTCGGGCGCCATCTTGAGTTACATCATGTGCAACGCGATGAACCGCAACTTCATCAGCGTGATCGCTGGGGGCTTCGGTGGCGGTGCGCCCGCAGCGCCCAAGGCCGATGGCGCTGCAGCCGAGCCACAGGGCGAAGTGGTGCCTGTGAGCGCCACCGAAACCGCCGAGCTGCTGCGCGACGCCAAGAGCGTGATCATTGTGCCTGGCTATGGCATGGCGGTGGCTCAGGCTCAGCATACGGTCAATGAAATCACCCGGACCCTGAGGGACAAGGGTGTCAACGTGCGCTTTGGCATCCACCCGGTAGCCGGCCGTATGCCGGGCCACATGAACGTGCTTTTGGCCGAAGCCAAGGTGCCTTACGACATTGTGTTGGAGATGGACGAGATCAACGACGATTTCCCGGACACCGATGTGGTGATGGTCATTGGTGCCAACGACATCGTGAACCCCGCTGCCCAGGACGATCCGACCAGCCCCATCGCCGGCATGCCGGTGCTCGAAGTGTGGAAGGCGCGCACCAGCATCGTGATGAAGCGCTCCATGGCCAGTGGCTACGCCGGTGTGGACAACCCGCTCTTCTACAAAGACAACAACCGCATGCTGTTTGGCGATGCGAAGAAGATGCTGGATGAGGTCTTGGTTGCCTTGAAGGCCTGAGGCCGTCACCTCACCACCTAGAAGGGGCCCATCTGGCCCCTTCTTTGATTGCGGGTCGGACTGGTGTGTTGTCGGGTGAACACAGCCAGCTTTCGAGCGCACTTTTTGGAGGCCAGGCCCTCGGGAAATCCAGTAGCCTTGCAAGTCAGTTTGCTGTCAGTTGTGGGTTAGACTGGACGTCAGGAGAATCTGACATGATGAACCCCGTTTGGCTGCAGAGTTACCCCGAAGGCGTACCGGCCGACATTGATCCGACCGCCTACAACTCTTTGGTGGGCTTGCTGGATGAGAGTTTTGCCAAATTTTCAAACCTTACTGCCTACAGTTTTTTGGGCAAGGACATCAGTTACGAACAGACCGACCAGGAAAGCTTGGGCCTGGCAGCTTACTTGCAATCGCTGGGTTTGAACAAAGGTGATCGCGTTGCGGTCATGATGCCCAATGTGCCTCAGTACCCTGTGGCGGTGGCGGCCATCTTGCGTGCTGGCTTGGTGGTGGTCAATGTCAACCCCCTGTACACCGCCCGTGAATTGGAGCACCAACTCAAGGACTCTGGGGCCAAAGCGATTGTCATCATCGAGAATTTTGCTGCGACGCTTGAGAAATGCATCGCGCAAACTCCGGTGCAACACGTGGTGCTGGCCGCCATGGGTGACCGCTTGGGGCTGCTCAAGGGTAGCCTGGTCAATTACGTGGTGCGCAACGTCAAGAAAATGGTGCCTGCTTTCAATTTACCGCGGGCGGTGCGTTTCAACGACGCTTTGACCAAGGGGCGTCAACAAGCCTTTCGAAAACCCGAGCTGACAGCCGACGACATCGCCGTGCTGCAATACACGGGGGGCACCACGGGCGTGTCCAAAGGCGCAGTGCTGCTTCACCGCAATGTGATCGCCAATGTCTTGCAGTCCGAAGCCTGGAATGCGCCAGTCATGAAGCGCATTCCGGCAGGCGAGCAGCCCACCAATGTGTGTGCTTTGCCGCTGTACCACATCTTTGCTTTCACGGTGAACATGATGCTCGGCCTGCGCATGGGCGGCAAGACCATCCTGATTCCCAATCCACGCGATCTGCCTGCCGTGCTTAAGGAGTTGTCCAAGCACACCTTCCACAGCTTCCCGGCCGTGAACACCTTGTTCAATGGTTTGGCCAATCACCCGGATTTCGGCACCGTCAACTGGTCCAACCTGAAAGTGTCTTTGGGCGGAGGCACCGCTGTGACGCCCAACGTGGCCAAGCTCTGGCTGGAGAAAACAGGCTGCCCGATCTGCGAAGGTTATGGCTTGTCCGAGACCAGCCCGTCGGCCAGTTGCAACCCGACCACCAGCACCGAGTTCACCAGCACGATTGGTGTGCCCTTGCCTGGCACCTTCATGAAGCTGCTCGACGACGAAGGCAACGAAGTCACCACCCCCGGCACGCCCGGCGAGATCGCCATCAAAGGTCCGCAGGTGATGGCCGGTTACTGGCAACGCCCGGATGAAACGGCCAAGGTCATGACCGCCGACGGTTACTTCAAGTCGGGCGACGTCGGCACCGTGGATGCGCGTGGATATTTTAAGATCGTGGACCGCAAGAAAGACATGATCTTGGTCAGCGGTTTCAACGTCTATCCCAACGAGGTCGAAGAAGTGGCATCCGCTTGCCCGGGTGTGCTGGAGTGTGCCGCCATTGGTGTGCCCGACGAAAAAACCGGCGAAACCGTCAAGCTGGTGGTGGTGCGCAAAGACCCGGCGCTGACCGCAGAGCAGATCATGGCTTACTGCCGCGAGAACATGACCGCGTACAAGCAGCCTCGCGTGATCGAATTCCGCGATGAATTGCCCAAGACGCCAGTGGGTAAAATTTTGCGTCGTGAATTGCGCGTCAAGGCCTGATGGCGCAGTTGAGGGGCTCAAGCCCTGCACGCAGGCCAGCGGCCGCCTGTTTCAAGGTGGCCGTTTTCTTTTTTAAAGTGCAGAACAAGGGGTGATCCATGGCCGTGATCGGTATCATGAGTGCCATGCACGAAGAACTGGCCGCCGTGTTGGCGGCCATGCCCGATGAGCAGCGCGTGAAGGTGGCGGGGCGCGATTATTGGGTGGGCCATTGGCAGGGCCATTCGGTGGTGGCGGTGTTGTCGCGCATCGGCAAAGTGGCAGCGGCCACGACGGCCACGGTGCTGCTGGATCGTTTTGAGGTCGATGCCCTGGTCTTCACGGGGGTGGCGGGCGGTCTCGGCTCAGGGGTACGGGTGGGCGATGTGGTGGTGGCCGATGGTTTTGTGCAACACGACATGGACGCGTCACCTTTGTTCCCACGCCATGAAGTGCCCCTGTATGGCCGAGCTCGCTTTGAGGCCGATGTCGATTTGGGGGGCCAACTGGCACAAGCCAGCGGGCAGGTGTTGGCCAATGCCGCGTTGCATCTGGGGGCGGGCACCTTGGCCGAGTTTCAATTGCATGTGCCTCGTGTTCATCAAGGACTGATCCTCAGTGGTGACCGTTTTATCTCGACTTCGGCCGAAAGCCAGGCACTGCGCCAATCGCTGCCCAAGGCTTTGGCGGTGGAGATGGAGGGCGCGGCCGTGGCGCAGGTGTGCCACGATTACGGCGTGCCCTTTGCGGCAGTGCGCACCATCTCGGACCGAGCCGACGACGCGGCGCACACCGACTTTCAGCGCTTCATCCGAGAGGTGGCCAGCCGTTACAGTCTGGCGATTTTGTCCCAGTGGCTGATCTGTCGCCAGCCCGTTTGAGCAGGCCTTATTTGAGCCAACCCCGGCGACGGAAGTACCACATGGGCACCACGGCGCTGGCAACCATCAGCGCCAGGGCATAGGGGTAGCCCCACTTTTGCGACAACTCGGGCATGTACTGGAAGTTCATGCCGTACAGGCTCGCGATCAAGGTGGGCGGCAGCAAGGCGACGCTGGCCACCGAGAAGATCTTGATGATCTTGTTCTGGTTGATGTTGATGAAACCGACGGTGGCATCCATCAAGAAGTTGATCTTGTCAAACAGAAAGGCCGTGTGCGAGTCGAGCGAGTCGATGTCACGCAAGATCTGGCGGGCTTCTTCGAACTGCTCGGCGTTGAGCATCTTGGAGCGCATCATGAAGCTCACGGCGCGTCGCGTGTCCATCACGTTGCGGCGGATGCGGCCGTTCAAGTCTTCTTGCCGCGCAATCGCGCCCAGCACCTCTCCGGCCATGGCGTCGGTCACATCGCCCGACAACACTTTTTTACCGGCGGTTTCGAGTTTGTCGTAAATGCCTTCGAGGGTATCGGCCGAGTATTCGGCGTCGGCGTCAAACAGCTTGAGAAGCACTTCCTTGGCGTCTTCGATCAGGCCTGGTGCGCGGCGCGCGCGCATGCGCAGCAAGCGAAACACCGGCACGTCCTCGTCGTGGATGGAAAAGAGCACGCCCTGGCTTTTCAGGTCGGCGTTGTGCTGGTTTAGGATAAAGGCGCAGCGCACCGTGCGCGGCTCGTCTTCGTCAGCGATCAAGAAGTCCGAACGGATGTGCAGCTCACCGTTGTCTTCTTCGTAAAAGCGCGCCGATTCCTCGATGTCCTCGTCCATCGCGTCTTCGGGGATGGACAGGCCGAAGTACTGTTTGATCCAGCGCTTTTCTTCCGGCGTGGGCGACTCCAAGTCGACCCAGATGGGTTGGAAGCGAGAGAGTTCTTCCAATGACTCGATCTCTTCTTGAAAGAGGCGGCCGTTGGCGAGGGTGAAGATATTGAGCATGGCGAATCCGAAAAATGGCCAGGTGCCAAAGGTTCAAATGGGCGGCGAAGTAGGTTGTGCTGCAGCTTTCGAACGATGGGCTTATGCTCAAGGCGTCCGAAAGCTACCGACTCGGGGTAGTTTCCACGGCAATATGTCTCCGAAATGAATCGATCAGATTATCGCACCGGATGGGAAGCTGCGGGGCGTAGAAAAGAAAGGATTTCGTCAGCACGTGCCTGGACATCGGCTTGGCCCAGGGCCATCAGCGCCGCGATGAAGCCTGGTTCGAAAAGCAAATAGCTGGCCAGCGCCGCACCGCTGCCCCTGAGGGCGCCCAGCCCTTCCAGCACCCGCAGGATGGGTCGGGGCAAGGTGTGGGCATGGTCTTGTGCCAAGGCGTCGAGCGAGGCGCTGGGTTGCAAGGTCAAGACTTGTACTGGGCGCAAGGGCAAACCTGCGCGGACCGGTTCAGGCAAGCTGTCGAGGGCCTTGTTGATCTGGATGATTTGCTCCGCATCGGCTTGCAGGGTGTCGTGGAACACGCTGGCCATGGCATGGCCAGCGATCGTGCCCAGGGAAGGTCGTCCAGCGGTGTGGCCAGGTCCAGCCAGACTGGCGCGTTGCGGTTGGCTTACACCTATGGCCAAAATCCGCTCCGCCCCGAGGTGTACCGCTGATGAAAAGGGGGAAATCTGCCGCATCGAGCCGTCTCCAAAAAATTCCATGCCGCCATCCACCCACAGGGGCGTGCACGGGAAAATGAAGGGAATGGCGCTGGACGCCATCAGGTGCTCTATGGTGATGGGCTGTTGCTCGGCGCGTCGGCCTGGGCGGCTCCAACCAAGGGGCTGGCCATCACGGGTCTGGCAAAAAGTCCAGTGCACGCCGCTCGAATAACTCGACGCGGTAACGGCCAGAGCTTCCAGCACGCCACTTTTCAAGGCGGTGTCGATCCGTTCAAGGTCAATCGCTTGGTGCAAGGTGTTCGCCAGGACCAGGCTGTCCATGAGGGCGGCATGGTCGCGTGCAGAGCGCAGCAAACCCAAAGCCGTGGCCCATCGGCTGAATTTGTCCAATGGGGTTTGCGGCAGGCGGTAAACGGCCTGGGTGCGGATCTGGGTCCAGAACTGGGCCAGGTCTTCCAACCCGGCCAGGCCGTCCAAGGCCTTACAGGCCAAAAACGTGGCGTTCAAGGCCCCGGCCGAAGTCCCCGCCAGCACCTGAAAAGGGAAAGCTTGCGATGAACCCGCGGATCGGCTCAGCAACTGGCCTATGGCCTGCAGTGCCCCTGCCTGGTAAGCGGTGCGGGCGCCGCCACCCATCAAAACCAGCCCCTGCATGGGGCGTGGCGACCGGTATGGTGTTGGGCGAGACATCGGTGGGTTGGGCGTCAAGGGGTCCATGGGCATGTGAGGACGCAGTGATGGGGCTGTGGATGTTAGATTCAAACAATTCAACGGCATTGTTCCATGACCACCCCCCACTTGACCCCGCGCCGTGAGCGCTGGCTGCTGTTCACGCTGGCCGGCATCCAGTTCACCCACATCCTCGATTTCATGATCATGATGCCGCTGGGGCCGCAGTTCACGGCTTTGTTCGGCATCAGCAACGCCCAGTTCGGGTTGCTGGTCTCGGCCTACACCCTGTCGGCGGCCCTGTCTGGTTTGATGGCGGCCACCTACATCGACCGCTTTGGACGCAAGCACTTGCTCTTGAGTATGTACAGCCTGTTCGGGCTGGCCACTCTCGCTTGCGCCCTGGCCCCCGACTATCTGTGGTTGATGGCGGCGCGTGTGGCTGCAGGTTTGTTTGGCGGGGTCTTGTCGGCCTTGTCCCAGACCATCGTGGCCGATGTGATCCCCTTCGAACGCAGGGGTCGTGCCATGAGCGTGGTGATGACCTCATTTTCCGTTTCTACCGTGGCGGGTGTGCCGCTCGGCCTGTTTTTGGCGGCGCATTTCAATTGGCATGCGCCCTTTTTTGGCATTGCGGCATTGGTGGGTTTGCTGGCGCTGGGCGCCTGGCAAACCTTGCCCCGTTTGGATGCGCACCTACACCACCCTGAGCGGGTGAGCTCTTGGCGCAGTATCGGTCAGGTGCTGGTCGAACCCAACCATCTCAAGGCTTTTGCCGTCTCTGGGCTGATGATGTTCGCGGCATTCACCGTGATTCCTTACATCACCATTTACCTTCAGTCCAATGCGGGCATGCAGGCATCTGAGGTGCCCTGGATCTACCTGTGCGGCGGAGTGGCCACTTTGCTCAGCGCCCGTTACGTCGGCCGCCTGACAGACCGAGTGGGCAAAGTCAGGATGTTTCAGCGCCTGGCTTTGGCAGTGACCGTACCTTTGATGGCCACCACGCTGTCGCAGGGTCTGCCTTTATGGGGCTTGCTGACCATTTCGACTTTGTTTTTTACCGTCATGAGTGGACGCATGATTCCGGGAATGGCCATGATTTCTTCATCCGTAGAGCCGCGTCTACGGGGCACGTTCATGACCCTCAACTCGGCGGTACAGTCGACCTCGATGGGTTTGGCGGCCTTGGTGGCAGGGCTGATCATCGGGCGAGATGCGCAGGGGCAACTCACCTTTTACTGGGTGGCGGGCATGTTGGGGGTGTTGGCCAGCGTGCTGAGCGTCTGGCTGGCCGGGCATTTGCGCCTGCATGGGGTGAAGACACAGGCTCAGTGCTGAGTTTGACCGGGCGTCTGGTTGAAAGGGGGACTCTGGGCTAGCGATTCCTAATCCGAGTCTCAAATCGAACGATAGCACTGAAATGGGGTTTTGGGGGCAAAAGCGGCGGACGTTACAGGTTTAGTTGTCGGCGTATTGCTTTTCCATTTTTGGCGGCGCATAGTGGGGCTGACCCACCCTCAAAGGTGGTTTCAGAGTCCCGCCCAGGCGGGGCTTCCCCTATCCTGAATCTATGGAGGCGACGATTATGAATTTAACCATCAGCGGGCACCATCTGGAAGTGACCCCGGCCTTGCGTCAGTACGTCACGGGGAAACTCGATCGCATCACCCGGCATTTCGATCAGGTGGTCGATGTGAAAGTGCTGCTGACCGTTGAAAAGCAGAAGGAAAAGGAAAAGCGTCAACGCGCCGAGTGCAACATCCACGTCAAAGGCAATGACCTGTTTGCTGAAAGTGCCCACGAAGACCTGTACGCCGCTGTAGACGATCTGGTGGACAAGCTCGATCGACAGGTGGTCAGACACAAGGACCGCATTACCGACCACCAGCACAGTGCACCCAAGCGGATGATGTGATCTGCCTGATTTCTCCCACGGGGCCGCAGTAAGCGGCCCTTTTTTTCGCGACCTTTGTACGCCAAGGATCAGCCAGATGTACCCCGATCAGTTCAGCGTCAAAGCCTGATTGTGGATCGGGTGCATAATCCTGCCTCGACCATGAACCGACTTTCATCCATATTGCCTGTTGCCCAAGTTCTTGTGGGAGTGGAAGCCACCAGCAAGAAACGTGCATTCGAAGAAGCCGGACTTCTCTTTGAGAATCTGCATGGCTTGTCGCGTGCACTGGTCACTGACAGTCTTTTTGCCCGTGAGCGATTGGGCTCCACGGGCTTGGGCCACGGTGTGGCCATCCCGCACGGGCGCATCAAGGGCCTCAAATCTCCAATGGCCGCTGTCTTTCAGTTGGCTCAGCCGATCGGTTTTGATGCCCCTGACGAGCAACCGGTTAACTTGCTGATCTTTTTGCTGGTGCCCGAGGCAGCGACCCAAAAGCACCTGGAAATTTTGTCCGAGATTGCCGAGTTGCTCAGCGATACCGCCTTGCGTGAAAGCATCAAAAACAGCACGGCCCAGGCAGGTCTCCACCAGTTGATTGCACAATGGCAATCAGCTCAAACCGCCTGATTTCCTCTTCAATTACCTGCAGGCGATGAAGCCCTCCGTCATCAGCGCCGATGTTCTTTTTGAGGACCACCGCCAACAACTCAAGTGGCAGTGGCAAGCGGGCTTGGGTGCTTCAGAGAGGCGCTTTGACGAGGTTGCCGTGCGCCAGGCCCGCTCCGGCGCAGATCTGGTGGGCTATCTCAATTACATCCATCCCTATCGTGTGCAGATTCTGGGACCACGTGAAGTGGCCTACCTGACCAACGGTACGCCCGATGACTGCTCGCGGCGCATCGCCCGCATTGTGACGCTGGAGCCGCCCGTGCTGGTGCTCGCCGACGGTCAAACTGCTCCCGAGGCTTTGTTGGCCATGTGCGAGCGTGCACAAATCCCGATGTTTGCCACCGTGCAGTCGTCGGCCTTTGTCATTGATGTGCTGCGTGCGTATTTGTCCAAACACTTTGCTGATCGCATCACCATGCACGGTGTGTTCATGGACATATTGGGAATGGGTGTGCTCATCACGGGCGAGTCAGGTCTTGGCAAAAGCGAATTGGGCCTGGAATTGATTTCTCGTGGCAATGGCCTAGTGGCCGACGATGCGGTAGACCTCTACCGCATCAACCAGACAACGATCGAGGCGCGTTGTCCTGATTTGCTGCAAAACCTGTTGGAAGTTCGTGGCATTGGACTCTTGGACATCCGTGCCATCTTTGGCGAGACGGCTGTGCGCCGAAAAATGCGGCTGAAACTCATCGTGCATCTGGTTCGGCGTGAAACGCTGGAGCGTGATTACGAACGCCTGCCTTCCGAGCCTTTGCGGCAAGACGTGTTGGGTATCCCGGTACAAAAGGTGGTGATACAGGTCATTGCAGGGCGCAACATTGCGGTTTTGGTGGAAGCGGCTGTCCGAAACACCATCTTGCAGATGCGCGGCATTGACACCTATCAGGAGTTCATTGAGCGACAGCGCCGCGCCATGGGCTGAAAGCACTGCCGCTTTTCAGATGACATGGCGGTGGGGGCAGGGCTTTTGCGTGCAGTGGGCGTATAGGCTCAGGGCATGGTCGGCGATCACAAAGCCCTTGGCCATTGCCACAGCTTGCTGGCGCGACTCGATTTCAGCGTCATAAAACTCTTCTACCCGACCGCAGTCCAGACACACCATGTGGTCGTGGTGCTGGCCTTCGTTGAGTTCGTACACCGCCTTACCACTTTCAAAGTGGTTTCGACTCAGGATGCCCGCCTGCTCGAACTGGGTCAGCACCCGGTAGACGGTGGCCAGTCCGATGTCGGCGTTGTCTTTGAGGAGTTGACGGAACACGTCCTCGGCCGTCATGTGGCGCATCGAGCCGCTTTGAAAAACCTCCAGGATTTTCAGGCGCGGCAGGGTGGCTTTCAGGCCGTTGTTTTTCAGTTCGTCAATCTGGCTCATGGATGGTTGGGCTGGGGTCGCCGGTGGCGGTCAGCGGCAAGGCTGCCGCTACAATGACCAGATCATATCGGCACGCCCTCAACCATGACAGCTTCTATGACTTTTCGTCTTTCCGTCCAAGGCCTTGCAGCCCTCTTGCTGGGCATGAGCTTGGCAGGTTGCGGCAGCTTGTCCGGCTCTGTGAGCCGCGACACATTCAAACCCTTTGTGCCTGAGGTGGTCCAAGGCAATTTTGTATCCAAAGAGCAGCGTCAGGCATTGCGTCCCGGCATGGCGCGTGCTCAGGTGCGAGAAATTCTGGGAACACCCTTGATCACCAGTTTGTTCCATGCTGATCGCTGGGACTACGCTTTCAGCATCCAGCGCCAGGGTGTGGCCGCCCAAAACTTCAAGCTGACCGTCTACTTCAAGGGCGATGTGCTGGAGCAAGTGGACAGCGATGTTCTGCCCAGTGAGTCTGAGTTTGCCGGTCGCTTGGTGCGGCCCCAGTCGGTAGGCAAATTGCCTCCTTTGCAAGCCAGCGAGGAAGATTTGAAAAAATTCACCCCTACCCCACGTGCCAATGTGCCTGCTCTTGCGGTACCCAGCACACCTGCCGCTTTGCCGCGGAATTACCCGCCACTGGAGCCGGCCACACGTTGATTACCAGGTTCTGGGCGTCCCATGATAGGCCCCTGATTGCCGAGCCCTCATTCTTTTGCCCATTCAAGCCATGACCACAATGAATCTTATGCCCATCACGGTCGCCGGCGCATCCGGCCGCATGGGGCACATGCTGATCGAAGCCATTTTGTCCTCAGACGATTGTCGCCTTTCTGGCGCGCTGGACATCTTGGCCAGCCCTGCGCTCGGACAAGATGCCGGCGCCGCTCAAGGCCGGGTCACCGGCACCGCAGTCACCGCCGATTTGCATGCAGGCTTGCAAGGTGCTTCTTGCCTGATCGATTTCACCCGCCCCGACGGCACGCTGGCGCACCTGAAAGTCTGCCGTGAACTGGGTGTCAAGGCGGTCATTGGTACCACCGGATTCACCGATACCCAAAAGGCCGAGATCGCCGAGATGGCCAGAGACATCGCCATCGTGATGGCGCCTAACATGAGTGTGGGCGTCAATGTCACCCTGAAGCTGCTGCAAATGGCCGCTCAAGCCATGTCCACGGGTTACGACATTGAGATCATCGAAGCCCACCACCGCCACAAGGTGGACGCCCCCTCGGGCACTGCCCTGAAAATGGGCGAGGTGATCGCCGAGGCCATTGGGCGTGACTTGAAAGAGTGCGCCGTTTACGAACGCTATGGACACACCGGCGAACGTGACCCGTCCACCATCGGCTTTTCGACCATTCGCGGTGGAGACATCGTGGGCGAGCACACCGTGTTGTTTGCCGGGATTGGCGAGCGCATCGAGGTGACGCACAAATCCTCCAGTCGCGCCACCTATGCGCAAGGCAGTTTGCGCGCCGCGCGTTTCCTGGCTGGGC
Source organism: Comamonadaceae bacterium (assembly GCA_027488215.1). Taxonomy (GTDB): domain Bacteria; phylum Pseudomonadota; class Gammaproteobacteria; order Burkholderiales; family Burkholderiaceae_C; genus Limnohabitans_A. Next base: position 91,839 of record JAIYCB010000008.1, on the reverse strand, counting down.
AGCAGCGAGGGCTGTTTGACATGTTCGATGTGTTGAACTTGCGCTGACCCAGCCTCAAGAAAGCCGCCCATGAGCCTCAACGACTTCTTGCTGCACAGCGATGTCGTCAGCCGGGTGCTCGCTGTCATGCTTTTGGCCTTGTCGGTGGGCAGCTGGGTGGTGATCGCCTGGAAATGGCGTTTGCTCTCGCGCGTCTCTCAAGATGTGCCGCGCAGCGTAGCTGCGTTCTGGCAGGCTCAAGATATTGACGATGCTCGCCAGCGTGTGGCGCAGTTTGACCGCGAATCCTGCGTGCTGCCTTTGCTTGATGCCACCATGCAGTCCACCAAGGGCTCTTTGGCCTCGGCGGGGCAGCCTCACCATCAACTTACCCGTGTGCTGCGTGATGCCATGCAATTGGTGCTGCGCCGGTTGCAGTGGGGTCAGGTCTTGCTCGCCACCGCCGGTTCCACTTCACCTTTCATCGGTTTGCTGGGCACGGTTTGGGGCATCTTCAATGCACTCAGTGGCATGGCTGACGGTGGTCCCATTCGCATTGAACAGATCGCCGGGCCCGTCGGCGAAGCCCTGGTCATGACCGCTGCCGGTCTGGCGGTAGCGATTCCCGCCGTGCTGGGTTACAACCTCTTGGGCCGTCGAATTGCCCAAATTGAGACTGAACTCGAAGGCTTTGCACACGATGTGCGCGCCTTGCTGGACAGCCCCAAGGACTGAGATCCATGGCTTTTGGTCGACTCTCCAGCAACACTCATGCGCCGCCCATGAGCGAGATCAACATCACGCCCCTGGTGGACGTGATGTTGGTCCTGCTGGTCATCTTCATTTTGACCGCTCCCCTGATGACCAGCGCCATTCGCCTGGACCTGCCGCAAAGTGAAACCGGGGAGGGCGGGTCTGCCCCACAGGCGATTGTTTTGGTGATTGATGCGCAAGGCCGCTGGTACCTGAACGATCAGCCCATTGTCGAATACAGTTTGCGCGAACAACTGACTCAGGCTGCTCGCCGCAACCCGCTGACCGAATTGGAGCTGCGTGCCGATGCTACCGTTCCGTACGGTCGTGTGGTCGAAGCCATGGGGCTGGCCCAAAAAGCGGGCTTGAGCCGTATCGGTTTTGTCGCCGAGGTGGCTTCGCCCTGAAACTGCCCCTCCCGGCGGGATTGCACTTGCTTTGCTCGCGCCAGGCCAAGACCTGCCCACCCCCTACAATTTAGCCCTATGCAAGACAAGTACAACCACCTCGAAGTCGAACCCGCAGCACAGGCCCGCTGGACGGCCCGCGATGCCTACCGCGTCACCGAAGACGCCAGCAAAAAGAAGTTCTACGCTTGCTCCATGCTGCCCTACCCCAGCGGCAAGCTGCACATGGGCCACGTGCGCAACTACACCATCAACGACATGCTCACGCGCAGTCTGCGCATGAAGGGCTTCAACGTACTGATGCCCATGGGCTGGGACGCCTTTGGTCTGCCCGCCGAAAACGCCGCTTTGAAGAACGGCGTGCCACCGGCCAAGTGGACATACGAGAACATCGCTTACATGAAAAAGCAGATGCAGGCGATGGGTCTGGCCATCGACTGGTCGCGCGAAGTGGCCACCTGCGATCCGACGTATTACAAGTGGAACCAGTGGCTGTTCTTGAAGATGCTCGAAAAAGGCATCGCCTACCGCAAGACCCAGGTCGTCAATTGGGATCCGGTGGACCAGACGGTGCTGGCCAACGAGCAAGTGATCGATGGCAAAGGCTGGCGCACCGGCGCTCCTGTTGAAAAACGTGAGATCCCCGGCTATTACCTGAACATCACCGCTTACGCGCAAGAGCTGCTGGACCATGTGCAGCTGGGCAACGACAAAGCCACGCTGAACGGCTGGCCCGACAAAGTGCGCCTGATGCAGGAAAACTGGATCGGCAAATCCGAAGGGGTGCGCTTTGCCTTCCCTCATCAGATCCGAGGCGCTGACGGCCAATTGATCGGCGACGGGAAGATGTATGTCTTCACCACCCGCGCCGACACCATCATGGGCGTGACCTTTTGCGCGGTGGCGGCCGAGCACCCGCTGGCGCTGCATGCGGCTTCGTCCAACGCTGCTTTGGCGGCGTTTCTGGAAGAGTGCAAATCTGGCGGCACCACCGAAGCCGAGCTGGCCACCCAAGAGAAAAAGGGCATGGCCACCGGCCTGTTCGTCACGCACCCGCTTACGGGGGCGCAGGTCGAGGTCTGGGTCGGCAATTACGTGCTGATGAGCTACGGCGATGGTGCCGTCATGGGTGTGCCTGCGCATGACGAGCGTGATTTTGCGTTCGCGCTCAAGTACGCATTGCCGATCCAACAAGTCGTTTCTCAGCGTGGGGCGGCCTTGTCGTCGCCTGCGTCGGGCGCCTCAGACGCAGGCTCAACATCGTTGCCCAACGCAGGCCACGCCAAGGCCTCTTTTGACGCGACGACTTGGTCTGAGTGGTACGCGACCAAAGACGGTGTGTGCGTCAACTCCGGCGAACTCGATGGTTTGAGTTTCAAAGCCGCCGTCACCAAAGTCGCCGAGTTGCTCGCCGCCAAAGGACTGGGCGAGAAGAAAACCACCTGGCGTCTGCGCGACTGGGGTGTGAGCCGCCAGCGCTACTGGGGTACACCGATCCCGATCATCCATTGCGAAGAGCACGGCGCAGTGCCCGTGCCCGAAAAAGACCTGCCCGTGGTGCTGCCGCAAGACTGCATCCCTGACGGCTCGGGCAATCCGCTGCACAAGCACGAAGGTTTCCATGCAGGTGTGACCTGCCCCGTTTGCGGCAAGGCCGCCCGCCGCGAGACCGACACCATGGACACCTTTGTGGATTCGTCCTGGTACTTCATGCGCTATTGCGACCCGACCAACGCCGACAAAATGGTCGCTGACGGCACCGATTACTGGATGCGGGATCAGAACAAGGCCACTGGCGGCAGCGGCATGGACCAGTACATCGGCGGCATCGAGCACGCCATCTTGCACCTGCTGTATGCACGCTTCTGGACCAAGGTCATGCGCGATCTGGGTCTGGTCAAAGTGGATGAGCCATTCACCAAGCTGCTCACCCAAGGCATGGTGCTCAACCACATTTATTCGCGCCGCACCGCCAAGGGCGGCAAGGATTACTTCTGGCCGCACGACGTGGAGCATGTGCTGGATGAAAGCGGCAAGATCGTCGGTGCTCGGCTCAAGAACGAAGCCGATAGCGGTGACGGGCGCTTGCCCGTGGGTACGGCCATCGACTATGAAGGCGTGGGCACCATGTCCAAGTCCAAGAACAATGGCGTGGACCCTCAGGACCTGATCGAAAAATACGGTGCTGACACCGCGCGCCTGTACACCATGTTCACCGCACCTCCTGAAGTCACGCTGGAGTGGAACGACTCCGCTGTGGAAGGCAGCTACCGATTCTTGCGCCGGGTATGGAACTTCGCGTTCAAGCACCACGAACTGTTGCGCTCGGCAACCAGCCAAGACCTGAGCCAAGCCGCTTTGGGCGATTCGGCCAAGGCCTTGCGCCGCGAAATGCACCTGGTGCTCAAGCAAGTGGGTTACGACTACGAGCGCATGCAGTACAACACCGTGGTCTCCGGCTGCATGAAACTGCTGAACGCGCTCGAAGACTTCAAGCCTGACGGCAGCGTTGGAGACACCGCCGCCCTGTGCGAAGGCGTGTCGCTCTTGATGCGCATGCTCTATCCCGCTTGCCCGCACATCACCGATGCCATCTGGCAAGAACTCGGTTATGCCCAAGCCGTTGGCCACTTGCTCGACGCACCTTGGCCCGCTGTGGATGAGTCGGCACTGGAGCGTGACCAAATTGAGTTGATGCTGCAGATCAATGGAAAGCTCCGCGGGTCTATCCTGGTGCCTGCATCGGCCGACAAAGCGCAGATCGAGGTCGCTGCCTTGGCCCATGAAGCAGTCGTCAAGCAGTCCGCAGGCGCCTCGCCCAAAAAGGTCATCGTAGTGCCTGGCCGTCTGGTCAACGTGGTGCTCTGAGCCTACGGCCTCATGCCCGCGCGCCCCGAATGATCCCCCTGCGATGAACACTTCTCGCCGCCGCTCTTGCCTCTTGCTCAGTGCCGTCCCCATGTTGGCCAGCTTGTCTGCCTGCGGATTTCAGCTGCGCAGCGCGGGTGATTACCCCTTCAAGACGCTCTTCGCCAACTTCTCGACCACTTCGCCTCTGGGTGTGGAGTTGCGTCGCAATTTGCTGGGCACGGGCCGCATCATGCTGCTGACCGAACCCGCACAGTTGGCCACAGCCGATGCGGTGCTGGACATCCTGAGCGAAGAGCGCCAGCAGGCGGTGGTCGGGGTCAACGCCTCGGGTCAGGTGCGGGAGTTGCAACTTCGCTTGCGGGTGCGGTTCCGTTTGCGCACGCCGCAAGGCCAGGTGCTGATTGAGCCTGCCGAGTTGGCCCAGCAACGCGATCTGAGCTTCACCGAAACCGCAGCGTTGTCCAAGGAAATCGAGCAAGCCACCATGTACCGCGACATGCAGACCGACATCGTGCAGCAGATCATGCGACGGCTGTCGGCGGTCAAGCCTCGGGCAGCGCCTGCGGCCAAGCCCTGAGCTGCACCATGCAACTGGCCTTGCCTCAGCTTGGTGCGCACCTGCAAAAAGGCCTGCGCAGCCTCTATGTCCTGCACGGTGACGAACCCTTGATGCAGCAAGAAGCGGCCGACGCCGTCCGCGCCAGCGCCCGTGCTCAGGGCTACACCGAGCGCACGGTGCACACCGTGTCCGGGGCCCATTTCGACTGGAGCGAGGTGCTGGCCGCAGGAGGTTCGATGAGCCTGTTTGCCGATAAACAAATCCTGGAAGTTCGCATCCCCTCGGGCAAACCCGGCAAAGAGGGCAGCGCCGCGATCCAGCAATTGGCCGCATCCGCCCAGGACAATGACAGCACCTTGACCTTGGTCATGTTGCCCAAACTGGATGCTACGACCCGCAAAGGGGCCTGGTTTGCCGCGCTGGAAAACCATGGTGTGTTGATCGCCACGGACCCGGTTGAGCGCAGTGCATTGCCTACATGGATTGCCCAGCGCCTGCAAATGCAGGGCCAAAATGTGGCCGCAGGCGAAGAGGGACAGCGCACGCTGCAATTTTTTGCCGACCGTGTGGAGGGCAATTTGCTGGCTGCACACCAAGAGATCCAGAAGCTGGGACTGCTCTACCCAAAGGGTGAACTCAGCCAGGCGCAGGTCGAGGCAGCCGTGGTCAATGTGGCCCGTTACGACGTGTTCAAACTGTCCGAGTCGGTCTTGTCGGGCCAGGTGGCCCGGGTGCAGCGCATGCTCGACGGCCTGCAGGCCGAAGGTGAAGCGGCTGTGCTGGTGCACTACACCCTCGCAGAAGACATTCGTGCCATGAAACGCGTGAAAGACGCCATGGCCGCTGGCAAACCCCTGCCCATGGCGCTGCGCGAACAGCGCGTCTGGGGGCCGCGTGAGCGATTGTTCGAGCGCGTGCTGCCCCGCATGAGCGAATCACGACTCAACGGTTTGCTCCAAGCCGCTCATCAGGTGGACGGTATCGTCAAAGGCCTGAAAGTGCCCGACTGGCCCTCCGATCCCTGGCAGGCCCTGCATCGGCTGGCTGTGCGTTTCTCGCGTTTTTGCAACGTGCGCTAGACCTGCCCGTGGACGCTGCCTGAAAGAAGCCTCAAAAAAGTCGGGGTCAAGTCTGTTTGTCTTCTGCGAAAATGATCCGATGACCGAATTGAACACCGTTGAACAGACGAAGGCCTTGGGCCTGCAAGCCAAAAAAGCTTCTGCGCTGATGGCCAAGGCCTCTGCAGCCCACAAAAATGCTGCTTTGCGCCATTTGGCCGCCTTGTTGCGCGACAACACACAAGCCTTGCAAGTTGACAACGCCAAAGACCTGGATCGCGCCCGCGCTGCCGGCTTGGCTGAGCCCATGGTGGATCGCCTCAAACTCACACCCAAGGTGCTGGAAACCTGTGCCCAGGGTTGCGAGCAGCTGGCGGCCATGCCCGATGTGATCGGTGAAATCATCGGCATGAAGCAAGTACCCAGTGGCATTCGCGTGGGCCAGATGCGGGTGCCCATTGGCGTGTTCGGCATGATTTTTGAGAGTCGCCCCAACGTGACCATTGAAGCGGCCAGCCTGTCCATCAAGAGCGGTAACGCCTGCATCCTGCGTGGAGGCTCCGAGGCGATTGAATCGAACAAGGCGCTGGCCAAGTTGGTGCAACAGGCTTTGAAGGAAAGCGGCCTGCCCGTCAATGCGGTGCAGCTGGTGCAAACCACCGATCGCGCTGCCGTGGGTCAGCTGATTGCCATGCCGCAATATGTTGACGTGATCATCCCACGCGGCGGCAAAGGCCTGATCGAGCGCATCAGTGCCGAGGCGAAAGTCCCTGTCATCAAGCACTTGGATGGCAACTGCCACACCTATGTGGACGACCCCTGCGATATCGAGATGGCTGTGAAGGTGGCCGACAACGCTAAGACGCAAAAGTACAGCCCTTGCAATGCCAGCGAGAGTTTGTTGGTCGCGCGCGGGGTGGCGGCCGAGTTTCTGCCCAAAATTGGCGCGGTTTATGCTGCCAAGGGCGTAGAGATGCGCTGCTGCCCCAAGGCCAAGGCCATCCTGAGTCAGGTGGCTGGCACCAACTTGAAAGAAGCCACCGAGCAAGACTGGTTCGAGGAATACCTCGCACCCATCATCAGCATCAAGGTGGTCGAGGGTGTGGACGAGGCGATTGCCCACATCAACCACTACGGCAGCCACCACACCGAAGCCATTTTGACCCGTGACCACGTGCACGCGCAACGATTTTTGCGCGAGGTGGATTCGTCAAGCGTCATGGTCAACGCCAGCACCCGCTTTGCCGATGGCTTTGAGTACGGACTGGGTGCCGAAATCGGCATTTCCACTGACAAGTTTCACGCTCGCGGCCCGGTCGGCATCGAAGGTCTGACTTCACTCAAATACGTGGTTTTGGGCGAGGGTGAGGTACGCGTTTGATTGCCATGCTGTCAGTGCGCATGCGCACGGCCTGCCGGGGGTGTGTCCGGTATGCACTTGCAATGCCATTCATTGCCCCCATATGATTTTCTTGTTTTGTCCCGTTTAGCCCGATAAAGGTCGCCCATGGTTCCCCATCTTGTCACAGCCCTGACCGGCCCCATCAACGAGCTGGAGCAGCGCATTCTCGACTCCATGCCTGCGATCGAACGCTGGTTCCGTCTGGAGTGGATGGAGCACACCCCACCGTTTTACACCTCGGTGGATATCCGCAATGCGGGCTTCAAGTTGGCCCCGGTCGACACCAACCTGTACCCGGGTGGTTGGAACAACCTGACCCCCGAAATGCTGCCCTTGGCGGTGCAGGCAGCTCAAGCAGCCATCGAGAAGATTTGCCCCGAGGCCAAAAACCTGCTGATCATTCCAGAGAACCACACGCGCAACACTTTCTACCTGACCAATGTGGCGCAGCTGCAGCGCATCTTCCACATGGCGGGGCTGAATGTGCGTCTGGGCTCGATCAACCCCGAGATCAAGGAAACCACCACCATTGAACTGCCCAATGGCGAGAGCGTGACTTTGGAGCCTGTGGTGCGGACTCAGCACCGCCTTGGCCTGAAAGACTTCGACCCCTGCACCATCTTGCTCAACAACGACCTGTCTGCAGGTGCTCCGGGCATTCTGGAAGAGCTGCACGAGCAATTTTTGCTGCCCCCCCTGCATGCCGGCTGGAGCGTGCGCCGCAAAACCAAGCATTTCCAGAGTTACGAAGAGGTGGCCAAGCGTTTTGGCAAGTTGCTGGGCATTGACCCTTGGCTCATCAACCCGATGTTTAGCCAGTGCGGCGACGTGAATTTTGCCGAAGGCACGGGCATGGAATGCCTGCGCAGCAATGTGGATGCTCTGCTGTCCAAGGTCAAGCGCAAATACAAGGAATACGGCATCAATGAAAAGCCGTTTGTGGTGGTCAAGGCCGACAACGGCACCTACGGCATGGGCATCATGACAGTGCGCGATGTGGCCGATCTGGATCAGCTCAACCGCAAGACACGCAACAAGATGAACGTCATCAAGGACGGTCAAACCGTCAATGATGTGATCATTCAGGAAGGCGTTCTGACCAACGAGCGGATCAACGATGCTGTGGCCGAACCAGTGGTCTACATGATGGACCGCTATGTAGTGGGCGGATTTTACCGCGTGCACGCCGAGCGCGGGGTGGATGAAAACTTAAACGCTCCGGGAGCCAGCTTTGTGCCCTTGGCCTTTGCCGACACCCCACACTTGCCCCAACCGGGTGTCAAACCCGGCGCCAGCGTTCCCAACCGTTTCTATATGTACGGCGTGATTGGCCGTCTGGCCATGCTGGCGGCCAGTTACGAATTGGAAGCCACCGACCCAGAGGCCGAAGTTTACGACTGACACTACTGAATTCAGCGATTTGCGGGTCTGAAATCACACATTGAGTTGTTTCAAAGACCGGTTTGTTTTGAATGCTTGATGAGTTGCTGCATTGCAACATAGTGTCAACGGGCCGATGACAGTGTGCCCGGCTTAGGCGCAAAATGGTGAGCTTCTCAGTTACCAGGCCAGACTTCGGTCGGGCTTTTTTTTGTGTCATCAACAAAATCCTCTCTCGCCGCCCTGACTCTGGGCGCCATTGGCGTGGTTTACGGCGACATCGGCACCAGCGTGCTGTACGCCATGAAAGAGGTCTTTGGCTCTGGCCATGTTCCTTTCACCCCCGAGAACATCTACGGTATTCTCTCTATCTTTTTTTGGACCTTGACCACCATTGTGTCGGTCAAATACGTGGTTCTGGTGCTGCGAGCAGACAACCACGGCGAAGGGGGGCTTGTGGCCATGTTGGCGCTTGCTTCTCAATCGGTCAAAGACCAGCCTCAACTGCGCAAAGTGTTGATGCTGGTCGGTATCTTCGGGACTTGCCTTTTTTATGGCGATGGTGTGATCACCCCGGCGATTTCGGTGTTGTCTGCTGTAGAAGGCCTTGAGATCATTTCGCCTAATTTCAAGAAATGGGTCATACCGCTCACCTTGGTGATTCTGATTTGCTTGTTTTGGGTGCAAAAGCGGGGCACCGCAGGTATTGGCAAGTTCTTTGGCCCGATCACGCTGGTTTGGTTTGTCGCCCTTGCCGTATTGGGTGTCTCCCAAATCGTTCAACGCCCGGAAATCCTGCAGGCGATCAGCCCGCACTACGCCTTGGGTTTCATGTGGCACAACCCCGGCACCACCTTCATCATTTTGGGCGCTGTGGTCTTGTGCGTCACGGGTGCTGAAGCACTTTATGCCGACATGGGCCATTTCGGCAAAAAACCGATTCGTCTGGCATGGTTCAGCATTGTCATGCCCAGCTTGACCCTGAACTACTTTGGACAAGGTGCTTTGTTGCTGGCCGAGCCTGAGGCCGTTAAAAACCCGTTTTACTTGATGGCCCCCGACTGGGCCTTGTTGCCCCTGGTGGGCCTGGCCACCATGGCCACGGTGATCGCATCGCAAGCCCTCATCTCTGGCGCTTTCAGCGTCACCAAGCAGGTCATTCAGCTTGGCTATTTGCCGCGCTTGCAAGTGCTGCACACCAGCGAAACCGATACCGGGCAAATCTACATGCCTTTTGTGAACTGGGGATTGTTTGTAGCCATTGTGCTGGCGGTCGTCATGTTCAAGTCTTCCAGCAACCTTGCTGCGGCCTATGGCATTGCCGTGTGTACCGACATGCTGATCACCACCTTCCTCACCTTTTTTGTTATCCGCTACACATGGAAGTTGCCATTGGCGCTGTGCATTGGCGCGACGGGCTTCTTCTTTTTAGTGGACTTGGCTTTCTGGGCGTCCAATATGCTCAAGCTGTTGGAGGGCGGCTGGTTCCCCTTGCTCATCGGTGCGGCCATATTCACTCTGATGCTCACATGGCACGATGGCCGTCGCTTGCTCAACGATTCTTTGCGTTCGGACGCCTTGCGACTGACTGATTTTCTGGACGCTGTCTTCGTTGCCCCGCCTACGCGGGTGGATGGCACCGCGGTGTTCCTGACCGCCGAGACGGGCACCGTGCCCAACGCCTTGCTGCACAACCTCAAGCACAACAAAGTCTTGCATCAGCGCAACCTGTTTGTCACCGTGCGCAGCCACGAGGTCCCCCGCATCGACGCCGACCAGCGTCTGGATGTGACACCGCTGGGGCATGACTGTTGGCAAGTCATCGTCAACTATGGCTTCAAAGACAATCCTGACTTGCCATCGGCACTGGCCGTGATTGAGGACGATGGCTACAAGCTCGATCCCATGACGACCAGTTATTTCTTGTCGCGCGATATCGTGATCCCCACGATCGGCGGGGGTATGGCCACTTGGCGTGAAAAACTGTTTGCCAACATGCACCACAACGCCAGCGGAGCGGCCGCGTTTTTGAACCTGCCCACGAATGCGGTGGTCGAGTTGGGCTCCAAAATCGAAATCTGAGGCCTCTTGCACACCACCCATTTGCTCTACCTGCACGGCTTCAGGTCGTCGACCCAGTCGGCCAAGGCCCAAATCATGGCCAAGTGGGTGCAGGCCCGGCACCCCGGTGTCACCTGGTGGTGTCCTCAATTGCCTGCCTCACCTCGGCAGGCCATCGACATGTTGCTTCAAGGGCTGGCGGGTTGGCCCCGCGATCAGATGGCGATCATGGGCTCCTCGCTGGGCGGTTTTTATGCGGCTTGGCTTTCAGCGCACTTGGGCTGTCCGGCAGTGCTGATCAACCCGGCTGTGCACCCCTCACGCGATTTGGCGCGTTACATCGGCGAGCACGCGGTATGGCAAGACCCCGGGCAAAGCATCTTTTTTGAGCCTGCCTACTTACAAGAGCTGATGCTGCTCGAAAGTCAGCCCTTGCAAACCTGTCCTGCCACGCTGACTTTGATCGCCAAGGGTGACGAAGTGCTCGATTGGCGTGAAATGCTGGCCCGCCACCAGGGCGGACAGGTGCGCCTGATTGAAGGCAGCGACCATGCTCTGAGCGATTTTGAAGATTACTTGCCGCAAATCCTTGAATTTCTGCAGCTGGCGTGAAGCCCGGCGGGCCGAATGGCTGGGTAGCGTGGGAAAATCCCGCCATGTACGTATTATTTGAAGATGCCGCCAAATTCATGGCCGGTCGGATCATGTCTGAAGCCGAGGCCTCCGCGCAGGTCGAGCTCGACTCCGGTAAACGGGTCAAGGTCAAATCAGCCCACATGCTGCTCAAGTTCGATAAACCGGCCCCGGCCGTTTTGCTCCAAGATGCCGCTGCCCTGAGCCAGACCATCGAGCTTGAATTGGCCTACGAGTGCGCTCCGGACGAAGAGTTTGGCTTTGGCGACCTGGCGCAAGACTACTTCAGTGCCAGCGCCAGCACCACCGAGCAAGTCGCCGCTTTGCTGCGTCTGCACGAAGCGCCCCATTACTTCCGTAGGGGCAGCGGCAAGGGGCGCTTTCGCAAAGCCCCGGCCGAGATCGTGCAACAGGCTTTGCTGGCCATCGAAAAGAAAAAGCAGGTCCAGGCCCAGATCGAGGCCTGGTCGGCCGAGCTGATTGCAGGCAGCTGCCCAGTACCGATCCGCGAGCAACTTTACAAAATCTTGTTTCGCCCGGACAAGAACACGCCTGAATACAAGGCCGTGGTTGAGGCCAGCAAAAGCAGCCAGACGGCGCCTTTGGACTTGCTGCAAAACGCGGGGGCCATCGCTTCACCCTGGGATTTCCATTGGCAACGTTTCATGTTTGACCTGTTTCCCAAGGGCACGGGCTTTCCCCCTTTGCAGGCGCCCGCCATCACCGACGACTTGCCGCTGGCGCCGGTGCAAGCGTTTTCGATTGACGATTCGCATACCACCGAGATTGATGACGCATTGTCGCTGCAAGGCTTGGGCACGGGCATGGTCACGGTGGGCATCCACATTGCCGCACCTGGCCTGGCTCTGAGCCCTGGCAGTGCCATCGACCAGCTGGGCCGCGCCCGCCTGTCCACCGTTTACATGCCCGGCTACAAAATCACCATGCTGCCCGACAGCGTGGTGCAGGCCTACACCCTGATTGAGGGGCGCGACTGCCCGGCGGTGTCGCTGTACGTCACTTTCAGCGAAGACACCCTGGAGGTGCAAAGTGCCGTGACACGTTTGGAGCGCGTGCCGATTTTGGTCAACCTGCGTCATGACCAATTGGACGAGCGCATCACCCGTGAATGGCTGGAGGGTGAAGACCAGAGCGACCACGCCGATGTGCCAGTGAGCCGCGACACCCTGGCGTTTTACTGGCGTCTGGCGCAGACTCTGAAAGCCCGGCGCGAAGTGGTGCGCGGCAAGCCTGAAAATTTCAATCGCCCCGATTACAGCTTCAAGCTCGAGCGCGGGAGCAACGACACGCCGCCTGCAGGGGACGAAACCGTGGTCATCGGCACCCGCAAGCGCGGTGCACCGCTTGACCTGATGGTGGCCGAGGCCATGATTTTGGCCAACAGCACCTGGGGCCAGTGGATGGCCCAGCTGGGTGTGCCGGGTATTTACCGGAGCCAGGCCAGTCTGGCACCCGGGGTGAAAGTGCGCATGGGCACCAAGGCGCTGCCACACGCAGGCATTGGCGTGCCCAGTTACGCTTGGAGCACTTCGCCGCTGCGCCGCTACACCGACCTGGTCAACCAGTGGCAAATCATCGCCTGCGCCAAGCACGGCGCCACCGCCGCATTGGCTGCGCCTTTCAAACCCAAAGACGCTGAGTTGTTTTCCATCATCAGCGGCTTTGATGCCGCCTACAGCGCCTACAACAGCGTGCAGTCGAGCATGGAGCGCTACTGGACGCTGCGCCATGTGCAGCAGCAAAGCATTGAAGAGTTGGACGCCAGTCTGGTCAAGGAAATGGGTGGTGGCACCTGGTTGGTACGAGCCGACACTTTGCCATTGATGTTCAGCGTCATGGGTGCACAAAGCCTGGCCCGCGGTGCTCGAGTGCGTGTCAGGCTGGCTGACGTGGATCTGATGGCGCTGGATCTGCGCGGGACCGTGATCGCTCACCTCGATGCCGAAGGCCAAGGCGCTGAGTCCGAAGAGGTCGAGGACGAGGACAACTTGCCTGCGGGTCCGGTGACCATTGCGGTGGATCTGAATGACAGCACGCCAAGCCATGCGACCTGAGAAAAAGCGTTTGACCGACAAGGTGGCCAGCGTTTTCTCTGGTCATTTGCAGCACTCACAACACCGTGGCTTGAGCTGGGCATTGGGCTTGTCCGTGGCCATTCATGCGGGCTTGGTGGGTTTTCGGTTTGCGGCACCCGAGACCTACAACCGCGTTTTTCAGGACACCCCTCTGGAGGTGGTGTTGGTCAATGCACGAAGTCAGGAGCGTCCACAAGAAGCTCAGGTCTTGGCCCAAGTCCATTTGGCCGGTGGTGGGGAGGTGCCCCAGGTTCGCCTGTCCAGCTCTCCCTTGCCACCGGCCATGAATTCTGACCCAGGCATGGACCTCAGCGCGACCCAAAAAAAAATCGAAGTGCTGAAAATGCAGCAAATGCGTTTGTTGACACAACTCAAGGATGAGTTGGCAGTGCTGACCCGGGAAAATGCAGGTGACAAGTCCGACAGCCCTGATCGCGAAGCCAAGGTGCAACGACAGCAGCAGTTGGCCCGCCAATTGGCGCAAATTGAGCAACGTGTGGACCAAACCCAGGGCGCTGCCCGCAAGCGCTACATCAGTCCCGCCACGCAAGAGGTGGTGTACGCGATTTATTACGACAAAATGCGCCGCACCATCGAGTACCAAGGGACCTTGAACTTCCCGGAGGCAGCAGGGGAAAAGCTGTATGGTCAACTGACCATGGTGATCACCGTGGACAGCCGGGGGCAGTTGCTCAGCACCGAGGTGGCCCGTTCCTCGGGCCAACCCTTGCTCGATGAACGTGCAGTGGCCATTGTTCGCAATGCCGCTCCGTTCGGCAATTTCAGCCAAAAAATGAGGGCCCAGGCCGATCAAATCGTGGTCGTCACCCGCTTCAATTTCTCGCGCGATGACACATTGGGAACCAAGATGATGGCCACTGAGCAGGACAAACGATGACGCGCTCGAACAGACGCCACAGAAAGAGGGATTGATGCGCGCGCTCGGACGTTGGTTGCTGTTGCTGTCTCTGGCCTTTTTGGGCCTGCAGCTGTTTTTTGCCCTGCGCATCTTGGGCATGAATTGGCTCTCACCAGAGTCCACCAGCTTCCAGCGCTCGCAAGCGTGGCAAATCCTCACCCGGGAAGGCCAACTGGCTTGGCGACAAGAGTCTGTGTCGTTGCAAGACATGTCCAAAAGTTTGCAACGTGCCGTCATCGCGTCTGAAGACGCCGCCTTCACCCAGCACCACGGCATTTGGTGGCAGTCCCTCGAAAAAGCCTGGGAAAAAAACGCCCGAGCCAAAGTTCAGGCGGAAAAACGGGCCCAGCGTCAACCCGACAAACCGGTGGACGTGAAAATCGTCGGTGGTTCGACCATCACCCAACAGTTGGCCAAAAACCTCTTTTTATCGGGCGAGCGTACGCTGTTGCGCAAAGCCCAGGAAATGGTGCTGGCCTTGATGCTGGAGGCCTTGCTCGGCAAAGAACGCATTTTGGAGATCTACCTCAACAGCGTAGAGTGGGGGGAGGGCGTGTTCGGTGCCGAGGCGGCTGCGCAGCATTACTTTCGCAAAAGTGCAGCTCGACTGAATACGTGGGAAGCTGCCCGTCTGGCCGTCATGTTGCCTCGTCCACGCTATTTTGAAAAACTGCCGCAGTCGACTTATTTGGCGCGTCGTGCAGAAACCATCATGGCGCGCATGAATGATGTGGTGTTGCCATGAGCTCGTTGAGCACCCCGACCCCTGCCAGCTTGCGCATTCTGGGCATCGACCCAGGCTTGCAAACCACAGGCTTTGGTGTGATCGACATCACCGGATCGCGCCTGACTTATGTGGCCAGCGGCGTGATCGAGACCACCCGCGAAGCCATGGGCAACTTACCTGCACGTCTTAAAGTGATTTACGACGGCATCCGTGAAATTTCCGAGCGCTATCAGCCGGATGTGGCCTCGGTCGAGATTGTGTTCGTCAACGTCAATCCGCAAGCAACCTTGCTGCTGGGCCAGGCGCGAGGCTGCGCGGTCACGGCCTTGGTGTCTCGTGGTTTGCCTGTGGCCGAATACACCGCATTGCAAATGAAGCAATCGGTCACCGGCCACGGCCGTGCGGCCAAATCCCAGATTCAGGAGATGGTCAAACGATTGTTGCAGTTGCCCGTTCTGCCGCGGCAAGATGCGGCCGATGCCTTGGGCATGGCCATCACGCATGCCCATGCCAGCCCATCCATGAGCAAATTGGCCGCGCAGGGCGTGCTCAACCGAAAAACCCACGGCATGTTCCGCAGCGGCCGTAGCCACTGAGCACCCATGTGTCAGCTCAGTTGGGTGTGTAGGCCAGGCGCACGTAAATCGGCGCAAAGGCTTCGGCCTGGGTGATCTCGATCAGGGTTTCCTTGGCGAGCTCCAGCAGTGCGATGAAGGTCACCACCAACACCGGCACTCCGAGACTGGGGTCGAACAGGTT
This sequence comes from Comamonadaceae bacterium, assembly GCA_027488215.1. Classification (GTDB taxonomy): domain Bacteria; phylum Pseudomonadota; class Gammaproteobacteria; order Burkholderiales; family Burkholderiaceae_C; genus Limnohabitans_A. The sequence goes on along the minus strand of JAIYCB010000008.1, from coordinate 76,235 downwards.
TTCAAACTCCACAAACTTGCGCCTTTGCAGGTGCTTGAGCACGATGCTCATGTGCTCACGAACGCTGAGCTCTTCGCGGCTGATCTTGTGGTGTTGAATCAGGTTCGCGCGTTTGAGGATATCGCGCCAAGCTGCCTGCAGTTCGTCCATGCTGACATCGGGAAAGCGCGGTTGCAGGCTTTGCTCGATGAAGACCTGGGCTTGCAGAAAATCCCGGCCATATTGGGGGATCACGTTCAGCTGCATGGATGCCAGCTTCATTTGCTCGTATCCCAGCAGCCTTCTCACCAGCTCGGCGCGCGGGTCTTCGGCTTCTTCGCCCTCGGCCACTTTTTTGGGCGGCAGCAGCATGCGCGATTTGATCTCGATCAGCATGGCTGCCATGAGCAGGTATTCAGCGGCCAACTCCAGGTTGCGTTGACGGATTTCTTCCACATAGCTGAGGTACTGGCGTGTCACGCCTGCCATGGGGATGTCGAGGATGTTGAAGTTCTGCTTGCGAATCAGGTAAAGAAGCAAGTCGAGGGGGCCCTCGAAAGCCTCGAGAAACACCTCCAGCGCGTCTGGCGGAATGTACAAATCGCTCGGCATGGCGAACAGCGGCTCGCCATACAAACGCGCCAGAGCCACCTGGTCGATGACCTCGGGCATGGCATCGCTGGCCGTGGTTTGGGGCCTTTGCAGAGGCTCACGGGTGTCTGTGTTCACGGCTGAGGGTTGGACCAGAAAAAAGCCAAGGAAGAGTCAGGGCTGATTCACCGAAGCTCAGGACTTCGTCTGGTAAACATAGGGTTTTTGCGCCACGCGCCCTTGCTTGAATTCAGCCTGAATGTCGCGGTCGATTGGCTTGTCCCACAGCAGTCCTCGTCCTTGACGCTGCTGGGCTTCCAGCTCAGGGTGTTGGGCCTTGAGTTGGTCAATGAATTGAGTGGTGTCAGAGGCGTAATCGGGGCGGCGGAAAAAGGACATGGTGTGAAATCCGTACGTGGCAAACAGAGGGCATCGGGTGTGATGTGCAAAGCGCCACAGCCCGGTTGAAGCCATTTTAACGGTCCGTGGCAGCGTTCAGGCCGATGGCCAGGGCCAAGCCGCTGCTCAGGTCGGGCTGAAGGTGTGCTTGCAGGTGCGCCATGATGCCGCTGCGTCGGGCGATGTCGAGCGGTTGGTGTGTCAGGCCGCACACAATGAGGCGCACCTCTTTTTTACGGCAAGTCTCGATCAAATTCATCAGCGCATCTGCCCCGGACGAGTCGATGTAAATCACGTTTTTCAAGTCCAGCACCAGAGTGGGCGTGCTGATCTTGTTTTCGATGGCCTCGACCAGCTGGACGGCCCCGAAAAACAGAGCACCGTACAAGCGCCAAGCTTGCACTTGATGTTCGAATCCCGCCAAGCCTGGCTGTTCCACGCGGGTCACGCCTTCGCAGCGACTCAGGCTGGAGATGCGGTAGATGAAAGTCAGGCAAGCGGCGATCAGTCCAACCTCCACGGCCACCGTCAGGTCAAACACCACGGTGAGGAAAAACACGGCCAGCAAGGTGATGGGGTAGGGCATCCGGGTACTGGCGCAGGTGTACAAATTCACGCCACTCACCCATGTTCCAAGCCATAAACATCAAGATGGCGGCCAGCGCCGCCAGTGGGATATGCCCAGCCAGCGGAGCGGCCACAAGCACCATGCCAAGCAAGGTCATCGCATGCACCATGCCTGAAATCGGCGTGGTGCCGCCACTTTGGATGTTGGTGACGGTGCGGGCGATGGTGCCGGTGGCGGGCATACCGCCAAAAAACGGCGTCACGAAATTGGCCACGCCTTGGGCCATCAATTCCTGGTTGGGGTTGTGGCGATCACCGATCATGCCGTCGGCGATGCGGGCGCACAGCAGCGACTCTATCGCTCCCAAAAGAGCCAAGGTCAGCGTCGGCATGACCAAGAAGCGGGCGCTGTCCCAACTGAATTCAGGCCAAGCAAAGCCTGGCAGGGTGGCAGGGATGCCGCCAAACTTGCTGCCAATGGTCTCAACCGGCAAGTTCAGCAGCCAGGTCACTGTGGTGGCAAACACCAGGGCAATGATGGTGCCGGGCACCATACTGGCCCAGCCGTAACGCGAGCCCGCCAGGCGTTTGCTCAGGCGCAGCCAGCCGATCAGCAAAGACAGCGAGGCCAAGGCCAGCAGAAAAGACACCAAGTCAGAGGAGTGCAGGTTTTTCCAGAGTGTGTTCAAAATACCGAAAAAATCGGCGGGCATGCTGGCCACTTTCATGCCCAGCAAATCCTTGATTTGCGACAACATGATCAGCACAGCAATACCGTTGGTGAAACCAATCACCACCGCCACTGGGATGAAACGGATCAAGTTGCCCAAGCGGAACAAGCCCATCAGAAAGAGCAGCACACCCGACATGGCGGTGGCCAGGATCAGGTTGGCCAGGCCGTATCGCTCGACGATCCCATAGACAATGACAATGAAGGCCCCGGCAGGCCCGCCGATCTGGACGCGGCTGCCGCCCAGCGCAGAAATCAGAAAGCCAGCGATGATGGCGGTGAACAGGCCCGCCTCCGGTTTGAGGCCTGAGGCGATGGCAAAGGCCATGGCCAGGGGCAGGGCCACAACACCCACTGTGAGGCCTGCGCCCACGTCTTGGATGAAGCGTTCGCGGTCGTAGCCCTGTAGGCTGTCGAGCAAGCGCGGGCGAAAAAAATGCGCAGCCTGCATCCAGCTCATGTCCATCTCGCTTGTGGAGTCATGGCCAAATTATGCGCCGCCCTTGAAGACGGGGTGTGGCCAAACTTGCCAACAGGTCAGCCCCGGTGTCCTTGTTGTGCCGCGCTACAAGCTCGGCGGGCGGCTTCAGTGGATCCGCATGCCGGGCTTGGCGCCGGGCCAGGGGTGCAGCACGTGGATGCCGGGCTGGGCTTTTTCGTCGGCGTGGCTGGCAGCCAGCACCATGCCTTCACTGATACCAAACTTCATTTTGCGCGGCGCCAAGTTGGCCACCATGACGGTGAGTTTGCCGATCAAATCTTCGGGCTTGTACATGCTGGCAATGCCACTGAACACATTGCGTGTGCGACCTTCACCCAAATTGAGCGTCAAGCGCAAGAGCTTGACCGAGCCTTCGACCGGTTCGCAGTTGACGATCTCTGCGATGCGCAAATCGACCTTGGCGAAGTCATCCATCGAAATGGTGGGGGCGATCTCTTCGCCGCCGGGGATCAGCTTTTCTTCGACCACGGCGGGTGGCTCGAACAGGGCTTCGAGTTGCTCGGGGGTGACGCGCTGCATCAGGTGCTGGTAGGCGTTGATCAAGTGGCCTGCGCCCAGCAGTTCTTGGGCCTGGGCGAAGGTGAATGGCGAGACGTTGAGGAAAGCCTCCACCTGAGCAGCCAGCGCAGGCAGCACGGGCTTGAGTTGCAGGCTCAGCAAGCGGAAGGCTTCGATGCAGGCGGTGCACACATCGTGCAATCGTGCTTCCTGGCCTTCTTGCTTGGCCAGTTCCCACGGCTTGTTTTGGTCCACGTAGGCGTTGACCTTGTCGGTCAGCAGCATGATTTCGCGCAAAGCCTTGCCGTATTCGCGTTCTTCGTAGCTGGCGGTGATGGCGGGCGTGGCCGCCTGCAGCGCGGCCAGCAGTGCCTGGCCGTCGGCAGTGATGGTCCCCAGCTTGCCGTCAAAACGCTTGGCGATGAATCCGGCCGAGCGCGAGGCGATGTTCACGAACTTGCCGATCAGGTCGCTGTTGACGCGGGCCATGAAGTCTTCGGCGTTGAAGTCGATGTCTTCGTTGCGGCCCGAGAGTTTGGCGGCCAGGTAGTAGCGCAGCCATTCGGGGTTCATGCCCAGGCTCAGGTACTTGAGCGGGTCCAGGCCCGTGCCCCGGCTTTTGCTCATCTTTTCGCCGTTGTTCACCGTCAAAAAACCATGCACGTTGACCTTGTCGGGCGTCTTGCGGCCTGAAAAGTGCAGCATGGCGGGCCAGAACAGGGTGTGAAAGGTGACGATGTCCTTGCCGATGAAGTGGATCTGTTCCAGATCAGGGTTGGCCATGTAGGCGTGGTAGTCCTCGCCACGCTTGTCCAGCAGGTTTTTCAGGGACGCCAGGTAGCCCACAGGTGCATCCAGCCACACATAAAAGTACTTGCCCGGCGCATCCGGGATCTCGATGCCGAAATAGGGCGCATCGCGCGAGATGTCCCAGTCGCCCAGGCCGTCGCTGGTGCTGCCGTCGGGGTTGGTGCGCACGCTGAACCATTCCTTGACCTTGTTGGCCACTTCGGGCTGCAGCTTGCCGTCTTGTGTCCAGTTGCTCAGAAACTCGACGCAGCGCGGGTCGGACAGTTTGAAGAAAAAGTGCTCCGAGCTTTTGAGTTCGGGCTTGGCGCCGGACAGGGCCGAGAAGGGGTTGATCAGGTCGGTGGGGGCATAGACTGCGCCGCAGACCTCACAGTTGTCGCCGTACTGGTCGAGGGCGTGGCACTTGGGGCACTCGCCCTTGATGAAGCGGTCGGGCAGGAACATGTTCTTTTCGGGGTCAAAGAACTGCTCGATGGTGCGCGACTCGATCAGGCCGGTTTTTTTCAGGTCCAGGTAAATCTGGCGGGCCAGTTCATGGTTCTCAGGCGCGTCGGTGCTGTGCCAGTTGTCAAAGGCGATGTGAAAGCCGTCCAGATAGGGCTTGCGGCCCGCCGCGATGTCGGCCACAAACTGCTGGGGCGTCTTGCCGGCCTTTTCGGCGGCGATCATGATGGGCGCGCCGTGCGTGTCGTCGGCGCCCACAAAGTTGACCTGGCTGCCCTGCATGCGCTGGAACCGCACCCAGATATCGGCCTGGATGTACTCCATGATGTGGCCGATGTGGAAGTTGCCGTTGGCATACGGCAGGGCGGTGGTGACGAAAAGCTGGCGGGGCGCGTTGGGGGCAGACATGGTGGGGCAGTTTGTAGGGGAATCGTGGATTTTAGGGTGTACGGCACAGCTTGTCGGTAAACTCCGGCCCATTCTAGAAAGTGACCATGGCGACCACCGAACAACTTCTCCAAGCTTTACAAACTGTCATTGACCCCAACACAGGCAAAGATTTCGTTTCCACCAAAACCTTGAAAAACCTGCACGTCGCAAGCGGCGATGTGTCGTTTGACGTGGAGCTGGGCTATCCCGCCAAGAGCCAGATTCCGGCCCTTCGTCAGGCCCTGATCACGGCCGCCAAAGGCGTGGCGGGTGTGTCCAACGTGTCGGCCAACGTGACCAGCAAGATCACGGCTCACGCCGCCCAGCGCGGCGTGGCGCTGCTGCCGCAGGTCAAAAACATCGTGGCTGTGGCCTCGGGCAAAGGTGGCGTGGGCAAAAGCACCACGGCCGTGAACCTGGCCTTGGCGCTGGCTGCCGAAGGGGCCAAGGTGGGTCTGTTGGACGCCGACATCTACGGCCCCAGCCAGCCCATGATGATGGGCATCGAAGGCCGCCCGGAGAGCGAAGATGGCAAGACCATGGAGCCCTTGGAAAACTATGGCGTGCAGGTCATGTCGATTGGTTTCTTGGTGAACCCCGACGAGGCCATGATCTGGCGCGGCCCCATGGCCACCCAAGCACTGGAGCAATTGCTGCGTCAGACCAACTGGAAAGAACTCGAGTATTTGATCGTCGACATGCCACCAGGCACGGGCGACATCCAGCTGACGCTCAGCCAACGCGTGCCCATGACCGGCGCGGTGATCGTGACCACCCCGCAGGACATTGCCCTATTGGACGCCAAAAAAGGCGTGAAGATGTTCGAGAAAGTCGGCGTGCCGATTTTGGGTTTGGTCGAGAACATGGCCGTGCACGTGTGCACCAACTGCGGCCATGTGGAGCACATTTTTGGCGCTGATGGCGGCAAGAAGATGGCGGCCGAGTACGGTATGGACTACCTTGGCGCATTGCCTTTGGACATGCAAATTCGCTTGCAGGCCGACAGCGGTAAGCCGACCGTGGTGTATGACCCTGACGGGGAAGTTGCCCAGATCTACAAGGCCGTGGCTCGCCAGGTGGCGGTCAAGATCGCTGCCAAGGCCAAGGATTTTTCGAGCAAGTTCCCCACCATCAAGGTCAGCAAGGACACTTGAGGGCAATTTGCCCCATCAAAAAACCGGCTTCGGCCGGTTTTTGGTTTCAGTGGGCTGCTTTTTCCAGATCGCGCAAACGAAAGCGCTGGATCTTGCCGGTGGCAGTCTTGGGCAATTCGGCCACAAAGTCGATGAAGCGCGGGTACTTGTAAGGCGCCAGGCGTTCCTTGACGAAGGCTTTGACTTCATCTTGCGTCAGGCTCTGTCCGGCTTTGAGCACGATGAAGGCCTTGGTTTTGGTCAGGCCGTCGGTGTCTTCCTTGCCGATAACGGCTGCTTCCAAAATGGCAGGGTGTTGCACCAGGGTGGACTCCACCTCAAAAGGCGAGACGTAGATGCCACTGACCTTGAGCATGTCGTCATTGCGCCCTGCGTAGGTGTAGTAGCCATCGGGGTCGCGGGTGTACTTGTCGCCGCTCTTGGTCCACACCCCCTGGAAGGTGTCGCGGGATTTCTCGCGGTTGTTCCAGTACATCAGTGCACTGCTCGGGCCTTGGATGTACAGGTCGCCAATCTCGTTGTGGCCCGTGACCACGCTGCCATCTTCGTTGCGCAACTGCACTTCGTAGCCAGGCACCGGTTTGCCTGTAGTGCCGTAGCGAACATCGCCGGGTCGGTTGGACAAAAATACGTGCAGCATTTCGGTGGAACCGATGCCGTCGATGATGTCGCAGCCAAAGTGCGCAGACCAGCGTTCTGCAATGTCGCGCGGCAAGGCTTCACCGGCCGATGAGCACAGGCGAAGGGCAACTTGGCTTTTAGTGGGCAGGTCGGGGCTGGCCAGCATGCCCCCATAGCCGGTGGGTGCGCCGTAGAACACAGTGGGTTGGTGATCGACCAGGCGTTTGAAGGTGGCTTGCGGGGTGGGCCGCTCGGCCATCAGCACCACCGTGGCTCCCACGCTCAAGGGGAATGTCAGCGCATTGCCCAGACCATAAGCAAAGAACAACTTGGCGGCCGAGAACACAGTGTCGCTCTCATTCAACTTCAACACCCCCTTGCCGTACAGTTCGGCCGTCCAGTACAGGTTGCCCTGGCTGTGCACCGTGCCCTTGGGCTTGCCGGTGGAGCCAGACGAATACAGCCAGAATGCGGGTTCATCGGCAAGCGTTTGTGATGGGAGAACGGGGTTGTTTTGCGCGACAACGTCAGTCAAGCTGAATTGGCCTTGATTCAGGGCTACTGTGGGGCGTGAGACGACCACATGCTGGACTTCAGTCTTGACCAAGTCCATGGCCGCTTGCAGCGTGGGCAGCAAGGCACCCGAGACCAGCACCGCTTGAGCCCGGCTGTTGCTTAACATGAAGGCGTAGTCTTCTGCCGTGAGCAGGGTGTTGACCGCTACCGGCACGACGCCCGCATACAGCGAGCCCAAAAAGGCTACAACCCAATCGCTGCTGTCTTGCATCAACAGCAGCACACGCTCTTCCCGTTTCAGGCCCATGGCCTGCAGGCCGCCGGCAAAGCGGCGGATTTTCTCGGTCAGCTCGCCGTAGGTCAGCGTGCCCACATCGTCGATCAGGGCGGTTTTGGCCGCACGCCCGGCATTGGTGGCGATCAGGTGTTGGGCAAAGTTGAAGTCTGCGGGTGGGGGATTGCTATGGCTCATGGTTGATCTCCTCGGAATTCGTTGTAGAAGCAGGGGCAAGCGTTCATCGGACCATCATCGTGCGCATGACGCGGCACGTCATCGCGAGCGAAGCTTGGTAAGTCATCGCGAGAGAAGCGCGGCGATCAGAGATTGCCACGTCGCTGCGCGCCTCGCAATGACGAAAAATGACGGTGGTCATCGTTTAAAGCGCCAGCGTGGTGCCCTGCGCGGCCAGCCGATCCAGGGCCAGCGCGCTGCCTTGCACTGAGGTGCGGCGGTGGTAAAAGTTGAGTGCTCGCAGGCCGCCCAGCTCTTCGCCGCCACCGGCGCGGCCGGGGCCGCCGTGCAGGCTCATGGGCATCACGTTGCCGTGACCGCTGTGCAGGGCCGCCACATCGGGCGAAATGGCATGCACCCGGCCGTGGCTGCTGGCCAACTCGACCGAGGCCTGCGCGGTGAAGGCCGGGTCTTCGCTGTAGACCGAGCACACCAGCGAGCCTTCGCCGCGTCGGATCATGGCGTAAGCCTCTTCAATGCTGTCGTAAGGCATCAGGGTGGACACGGGGCCAAACACCTCGACCGCGTGCAATACCTTGGCCGTCATGGGCGACTCGGTGCCCAGCAGCACCGGGGCTACGCAGGCGCTGTTGGCGTCTGCATCGACCAGAGCGGCGCTGTTGCCGTCAAACAAAACGGTGGCTTCGGTTTTGAGTTGGGCCAGCCCGGCCAGCACGCTGGCTTTTTGCTCTTGGCTCACCAGGGCGCCCATGCGAACGTTCTCATTGCGCGGGTTGCCCACGGTGGTTTTGGCCAGTCGCGCGCCAATGGCTTGTGCTGCGGCTTGGTACAAGGCGCGTGGCACAAAGACACGGCGAATGGCGGTACATTTCTGGCCCGACTTGACCGTCATCTCGCGGGCGACTTCGGCCACCAGCAGCTTGAAGGCTTCGCTATCGGCCGTGGCGGCGGGCGAGAGCAGGGCCGAGTTGAGGCTGTCGGCTTCGATGTTGCAGCGCACCGACAACTCGCTCACGGCGCTGTGGCTGCGGATGATCTTGCCGGTCTCGGCCGAGCCGGTGAAGCTCACCACGTCAAAAGCTTGCAGCTGGTCCATCAGGCCTGCGGACGAGCCGCAAATCACCGACAAAGCGCCCACGGGCAGCACGCCAGCGTCGACCACGTCCTTGACCATGCGCTGGGTCAGCCAGGCGGTGGCCGTGGCGGGTTTGATGATGATCGGCACGCCCGACAGCAAGGCCGGTGCGGCTTTTTCCCACAAGCCCCAGCTGGGGAAATTGAAGGCGTTGATGAACAGCGCCACGCCGCGTGTGGGCACCTGGATGTGCTGGGTCTGGAAGGTCGGGTCTTTGGCCATGCGGATGCGCTCGCCATCCAGCAGTAGCGTGGCGTCGCCCAAAGCCGCGCCCTGCTTGGCGTAGTAGCCCAGGGTGAAGATCGCGCCGTCGATGTCCACGCCTGAGTCCTTGGGCACGGTGCCACTGTTGGCGGTGGCGATCTCGTAATAGGCATCACGCTTGGCCTGCAGCACCTCGACGATTTGGTTCAGCAGTGCCGCACGTTGGCCGTAACTCAGGGCACGCAACGCGGCACCGCCTTGCTCGCGGGCAAAGGCAAAGCCCTCGGCCAGATCGATGCCTGCGTTGGACACGCGGGCCAGTTCGGTGCCCAGCACCGGGTCAAAAAGGGGCGTGCCTGCGCCGCTGCCGGTTTGCCAGCGGCCTGCGAAAAAGTTGGGGAGCAATGCGGTGGTCATGGGGCGCTTTCCAAAAGGTGGTGTGGGCGTGCAGGCCGTGGGATGCAATAAAAAACTGTTCTTGCAGTCCAGTTGGGGGTGTAAACTCGAGGTGATGCACTATTGTGCTTGCCCTGTAGTATGCATTAAAGTGCATGTTTTGGGTTTGTTGAAAATTAAGGGTTTTCCCTTGCCTTTGATCAAAAGTTGAACATGACCAGTCAAGAGTCCACATCGATGGAATCGTCCGAATCGGAGACCAAGCGCAGTCCATTCCTGGAGGCGCTGGGCGAGCGGGTGCGCACGTTGCGTTCACGCAAGGGCATGACACGCCGCGCTGTGGCGTTGGCCGCCGATGTTTCCGAAAGGCACCTGGCCAACCTGGAATACGGCACGGGTAACGTGTCGGTGCTGGTGCTGTTGCAAGTGGCTCAAGCGTTGCAGTGTTCGCTCGCCGAGTTGCTGGGCGATGTGACCACCACGTCGCCCGAGTGGCTGTTGATCCGAGAGTTGTTGTCCAAGCGCAGTGAGGCCGATTTGCGCCGAGCTCGCGTGCAGCTGGGTGAGATGTTTGGCGAAGGCGGCAATGCGCAAGAGCGCAAAAATCGCATCGCCCTGATTGGTTTACGCGGTGCGGGCAAGACTTCGCTGGGGCAGCGGCTGGCCGACCATCTGGGTTTTCCATTCATCGAACTCAGTCGCGAAATCGAGCAATTCGCCGGTTGCCAGATCAGCGAGATCCACAACCTGTATGGCGCCAATGCTTATCGCCGTTACGAGCGTCGGGCGCTCGAAGAAGCGATTCAGATTTACCCCGAGGTGGTGATTGCTACACCCGGCGGCTTGGTGTCGGATTCGGCCAATTTCAATTTGTTGCTCTCGCACTGCACCACGGTGTGGCTGCAGGCCGATGCCGCTGATCACATGGGCCGCGTGGCCGCGCAGGGCGACATGCGGCCCATGGCCGCCAGCCGCGAGGCCATGGAAGACCTCAAACGCATCTTGGAGGGGCGCTCGGCCTTTTATTCCAAGGCGGACATGGCCATCAACACCAGTGGCCGCAGTGAAGACCAAGCCTTTGAGGCCTTGCGTACTTCGGTTCGCCAGCATTTGACGTTGCCCGTCTGATGGATCAAAGAAAAGTCTATTTCCTAGGGTAAATACTTAGAAAATGCAGTAAAGTGCATATTGTGCTGAGCAGTAATCTGCACTAAACTTCCGTTCAACATGCAATGAAATGCATATTTTGACTGAAATCCACATTCCCTTCCTTAACGGAGACACTCACATGACGCAAGCTTTCCAGGTTGACTACCAAACCAACCCCTCCCAATACAAACACATCAACCTGGCCTTTGATGGCGAGATCGCGACCTTGTCGATCAACATCAACGAAGACGCCGGCATCCGTCCTGGCTACAAGCTCAAGCTCAACAGCTATGACCTGGGTGTGGACATCGAGTTGCACGACGCGCTGCAGCGCATCCGCTTTGAGCACCCAGAAGTGCGCACCGTGGTGGTGACCAGCCTGAAGGACCGCGTGTTCTGCTCCGGCGCCAACATCTTCATGCTGGGTGTCTCCACCCACGGCTGGAAAGTGAACTTCTGCAAGTTCACCAACGAAACCCGCAACGGCATCGAAGACTCCAGCAAGCACGACGGCCTGAAATTTGTTGCCGCCCTGAACGGCGCTTGCGCGGGCGGTGGCTATGAGCTGGCCCTGGCTTGCGATGACATCGTGCTGGTCGATGACCGCTCATCGGCTGTGTCTTTGCCTGAAGTGCCCCTGCTGGGCGTCTTGCCTGGCACCGGTGGTCTGACCCGCGTGACCGACAAGCGCCATGTGCGCCACGACCTGGCCGACATCTTCTGCACCAGCGTCGAAGGCGTGCGTGGTCAAAAGGCCGTCGACTGGCGTTTGGTCGATGCGATCGCCAAGCCTGCTGTATTCAAGGATGTGGTCAAAGCGCGCGCCACCAAGCTGGCCGCTGGCAGCATTCGACCTGCAGGTGCCAAGGGCGTGTCATTGACCCCCCTGAACCGTACCATCGCAGCCGACAGCCTGAATTACACCAACGTCAGTGTTGAGATTGACCGCGCCAAGCGCATCGCCACCTTCACCGTCAAAGCCCCTGTCTCGGCACAGCCCACCGACATCGCCGGCATCGAAGCTGCTGGCGTGAACTGGTGGCCTCTGCAGATGGTGCGCGAACTCGACGACGCCATTTTGCACATGCGCACCAACGAACTCGATATCGGCACCTGGGTGTTGAAGACAGCGGGCGACGCAGCTGCCGTGTTGGCGTCTGACGCGACCTTGTTAGCCCATAAAGACCACTGGCTGGTGCGCGAAACCATTGGCCACCTGCGCCGCACCCTGGCCCGCATGGATGTGACCTCGCGCAGCTTGTTTGCCTTGGTCGAAGAAGGGACATGTTTTGTCGGCACACTCGCTGAATTGGCCTTCTGTGCCGACCGCACTTACATGTTGGCCTTGCCAGATGACGAAGCCAAAGCTCCCAAGATCCAGTTGAACGAGATGAATTTCGGTTTCTTCCCCATGGTCAATGACCAGACACGCCTGCAGCGTCGCTTTTATGAAGAAGTGCCCGCCATGGAAGCCGCACGCGGCGCCATCGGCCAAGCGCTGGATGCGGACGCCGCCTTGGCCCTGGGCCTGGTGACGGCAGCGCCTGACGACATCGACTGGGGTGACGAGATCCGTCTGGCTCTGGAGGAGCGCTCGGCCATGTCGCCTGATGCCTTGACAGGTCTGGAGGCCAACTTGCGTTTCGCTCAGCAAGAGAACATGTTGACCCGCATTTTCGGTCGCCTCACAGCCTGGCAGAACTGGATCTTCCAGCGCCCCAACGCGGTCGGCGAAAAAGGTGCCTTGAAGGTTTACGGCAAGGGCGAAAAAGTCCAGTTCGATCAAAACCGCGTTTGATGTTTTAAAGGCTTCATGCACATGAACAGGTCATTGCGAGGAGCGCAGCGACGTGGCAATCCAAGCAGACTGGATCGCCACGCTTCGCTCGCGATGACGCAAGGGCTGGTGCTGCAGGCGCTCTTTGACATTTCCCATTGAACAACGAAGTTATTTTTTACTCACCCCACTTGGAGACTCTCATGTCCGGTATCAACTACAGCGAAAAAATCCCCAATAACGTCAACCTGTCGGAAGACCGCACCTTGCAACGCGCCTTGGAGCAATGGCAGCCCAACTTCATCAACTGGTGGGATGACATGGGCCCTGAAGGCTCCACCGACATGGACGTGTACCTGCGCACGGCGGTGAGCGTGGACCCCCAAGGCTGGGCCCAGTTTGGCCACGTGAAGATGCGTGACTACCGTTGGGGCGTGTTCATGAACCCTGGCGAGCAAGACCGCAAGATCCACTTCGGTGACCACATCGGTGAGAAAGCCTGGCAAGACGTGCCTGGCGAGCACCGCGCCAACCTGCGCCGCATCATCGTGACGCAAGGTGACACCGAGCCCGCATCGGTGGAGCAGCAGCGCCACCTGGGCTTGACCGCGCCCAGCATGTACGACCTGCGCAACCTGTTCCAGATCAACGTCGAAGAAGGCCGTCACCTGTGGGCCATGGTGTACCTGTTGCACAAATACTTCGGCAAAGACGGCCGTGAGGAAGCCGATGCATTGCTGCAGCGCAACAGCGGCAACGAAGACAACCCACGCATCTTGCAGGCCTTCAACGAGAAGACCCCCGACTGGTTGTCCTTCTTCATGTTCACCTACTTCACCGACCGCGACGGCAAGTTCCAGTTGTGCGCTTTGGCCGAGTCGGCTTTCGACCCCCTGGCCCGCACCACCAAGTTCATGTTGACCGAAGAAGCGCACCACATGTTCGTGGGCGAGTCCGGCGTGAGCCGCACCATCCAGCGCACAGTCGATGTGATGAACCAGCTGAAAACCGACGACGTGGGCAAGCTGCGTGCTGCCGGCGTGATCGACCTGCCCACCATCCAGCGTTACATCAACTTCCACTTCTCGGTGACCATCGACTTGTTCGGTGCCGACGAGTCGTCGAACGCTGCGACCTTCTACAGCTCGGGCCTCAAGGGCCGTTACGAAGAAGGCAAACGCAACGATGACCACGTCTTGAAGGGCAACAGCTACAAGATCTTGTCCGTTGAAGACGGCAAGCTGATCGAAAAAGAAGTGCCGATGCTCAACGCTTTGAACGAAGTGCTGCGCGACGACTACATCACCGATTCCAAGGGCGGCATCGACCGTTGGAACCGTGTGATCAGCAAAGCGGGCATTCCTTTCACGCTGACCGCCCCTCACAAGGCGTTCCACCGCAACATCGGCTCCTTGTCTGGCTCCAAAATCACGCCCGATGGCCGTGTGGTGACCGACGAACAGTGGATGGCGCAAGTGGGCGAGTGGTTGCCGACCAACGAAGACCGTGCGTATGTGGCCAGCCTGATGGGCCGTGTCGTTGAGCCAGGCAAGTTCGCCAACTGGATCGCGCCACCCGTCATGGGCATCAACCGTCAGCCCGTGGACTTTGATTACGTCCGCTTCAACTGATGCGTTGAATCTTTGATCGACTGCTGCCTCCATGTTGGGGGCAGCAGTTGACAGAGGAAGGGGCGGGTTCCTCATGCTGGGGTACCAGAAATCGTCAGCCGCCCCTTCCTCTGTCAACTGCATTGGGTTTGTTTGAGTCTGTTGGTGGCTTTATTGCTGGTTGTTTCTGTGTTCTGCCTTGAGTTGAGGCGGTCATTGAAGGGGCAAGGGGCGGGTTCCTCATGACGGGGTACCGAAAATCGTCACCCGCCCCTTGCCCCTTCAATGACATGGGTGTGCGAGTCAAAGACACCGGTAGACTGACGACTTCCAAGTAGGCACAGAGCAACGGTATGGCTTGGGGTCGGGCGCCGATTTCTGGTACCCCAGCATGAGGCGCCCGGCCCCAAGCCATACCGTTGCGGGCCTCGAAAACCAAAGACAAAAGCCGAAAACTCAACAAGAGATCCAAGACATGAGCACTGAAGCGACGCTGATCAAGCAACACCTGATTGACCCGGAAATTTGCATCCGCTGTAACACCTGCGAAGCAATTTGCCCGGTGGGCGCGATCACGCACGACTCGCTCAACTACGTGGTCAAGGCCGACATTTGCAACGGTTGCATGGACTGCATCTCGCCATGCCCCACAGGCTCGATTGACAACTGGCGCATGATGCCCAAGGCCAAGGCCTACAGCATCGAAGAACAACTCAAGTGGGACGAACTTCCTGCTGAGCTGAGTGCGGAAGAACTGGCTAAAGCAACAGGTGAAACGGGTGGCGATGCGGGTGCAGCGCAAGAAGCTGCTCTAGCGGCTGTGCAAGCCGCCGCCTCATCGTCGTCCGCCGCCAGCACCGCTGTGGCTTCGGGTTTCAATTCGGCCCAATTTGGCGCGACCATTCCACCTTGGTCGGCTGCCCACGCGTATACCAACCTTTACGGTCCCAAGGCGCAAGACAAAACCATCACCGCCACCGTGACGGGCAACCTTCGTGTGACCGAGGTGGGCAAGCAAGAGGGTCAACAAGACTATGACACGCACCACATCGTGCTCGACTTCGGCAACTTGCCTTTCCCCGTGCTCGAAGGCCAGTCGATTGGCATCATTCCGCCGGGTATGGACGCCAAAGGCAAACCGCACCATGCACGCCAGTACTCGATCGCCAGCCCCCGCAACGGCGAGCGCCCAGGTCACAACAACCTGTCGTTGACCATCAAGCGCGTGCTCGAAGACCACGACGGCCAGCCTGTGCGGGGTGTGGGCTCCAATTACATGTGCGATTTGAATGTGGGCGACAAGGTGCAGGTGATCGGACCTTTCGGTGCCAGCTTCCTGATGCCCAACCACCCCAAGAGCAACATCGTCATGATTTGCACCGGCACAGGCAGCGCCCCGATGCGCGCCATGACCGAATGGCGTCGCCGTCTGCGCGCCAGCGGCAAATTCGAGGGGGGCAAGCTGATGCTGTTCTTCGGTGCCCGCACTCCGGCCGAGTTGCCTTACTTCGGCCCGCTGAACAACCTGCCCAAGGACTTCATCGACATTGAATTCGCCTTTTCACGCGAGGTGGGCAAACCCAAGCGTTATGTGCAAGATGCATTGCGCGACCGCGCCGCTGACATCGCCATGCAGCTCAAGGACCCGAACACCTGCTTTTATGTCTGCGGTCTCAAAAGCATGGAGGAAGGCGTGGTCATGGCCTTGCGTGACATCGCACAGAACGCCGGACTCGATTGGGGTACCGTGGGTGCGGCGCTGAAAAAAGAAGGCCGTCTGCACCTCGAAACCTATTGACCTCGCATGGCGAATCCCACCCACATCGGCCTGGACCAAGTTCGCCAGCAACTGCGCCAGCCAAGAACCCAGCTCAAAGGTCGCCAGGCCTCGCCCGATGCCAGAGCCGAGGTGCAGGCATTGATCGGCTTGCCACCTGCCGATGGCCACCGCCGTGATCTGCTGATCGAGCACCTGCATGTGCTGAACGACCACTTCCATGGCCTGTTCGAACGCCACATCGTGGCGCTGGCGGCCGAGATGCGCTTGTCGGTGGTCGAGGTGTTCGAGGTTGCTTCTTTTTATCACCACTTCCAGATCCTGAAAGACGAGGACGTTGCCCCGCGCATCACGGTGCGCGTGTGCGACAGCCTGAGCTGCAGCTTGGCGGGCAGCGACAGGCTGCTGCGCCAGTTGCAGAGTGATCTGATGGGCGACGTGCAGGTCGTCAACGTGCCGTGTCTGGGCCGTTGCGAGCAAGCCCCGGCGGCACAAGTGGGTCAGCAGGCCGTGGCGCAAGCAACGGCGCAGCACGTCAGTCGCCTGGTGGCAGAGACGAACACGCAGCCCCTGGCCTTGCCCCATGCGTTGCGTTACGACGACTACAAAAAAGCGGGGGGCTACCAACTGGCCCTGCAGGTGGCGGCCGGTCTGAAAGACCACGAGTCGATCATCCAGGTGCTGGAGTCTTCAGGCTTGCGTGGCTTGGGCGGCGCGGGATTCCCGGCGGGGCGCAAATGGCGCATCGTGCGCAGCCAGCTCGCACCACGCCTGATGGCGGTGAACATCGACGAAGGCGAGCCCGGCACCTTCAAGGACCGCACTTGCATGGAGGCTGATCCGCACCGCTTTTTGGAGGGTGTGCTGATCGCCGCCAGCGTCGTGGGCTGCGAGGCGGTCTACATCTACTTGCGCGACGAGTACCACGAGGCCCGCATGATGTTGACCGAAGAGTTGGCCGCGTTGCAGGCCAACCCGCCGTGTGCTATGCCGCGCATCGAATTGCGCCGGGGCGCGGGTGCCTACATCTGCGGCGAAGAGTCCGCCATGATCGAGAGCATCGAAGGCAAACGCGGAGAGCCGCGCATGCGCCCGCCTTACATTGCCGAAGTTGGCCTGTTTGCTCGTCCGACGCTGGAGCACAACTTCGAGACGCTGTATTGGATTCGCGAACTGATAGAGCAGGGCGCTGACAGTTTTGCATCGCAAGGGCGGCACGGCCGAAAGGGTCTGCGCCGTTTCAGCGTGAGCGGTCGCGTGAAGCAGCCGGGCGTCAAGCTTGCGCCTGCGGGCATCACCTTGCGCGAATTGGTGGATGAATACTGTGGCGGTATGGACGAAGGCCATACGCTCTACGCTTACCTGCCCGGCGGGGCCAGTGGCGGCATCTTGCCTGCACGGCTGGCCGATGTGCCGCTCGACTTTGACACGCTGCAGCCGTACGGTTGCTTCATTGGTTCGGCCGCCGTGATGGTACTTAGCCAGCACGACAGCGCCCGTGAGGCGGCTTTGAATGTGATGCGCTTTTTTGCGCACGAGAGCTGCGGCCAATGCACGCCTTGCCGCGTGGGCACCGACAAGGCCGCACAGCTCATGACGAGCGAGGTGTGGGATGCCGACACGTTGCAAGACCTGGCGCAGGTCATGGGGGATGCGTCGATTTGCGGTCTGGGGCAGGCCGCGCCGAATCCGATCCGATGCGTGCTGGATTACTTTCCGCACGAAGTGGGGGCCCCATGAGCACCGTTCAATTCACCCTCAATGGCCAATCAGTGGAAGCGCCTGCTGGCCAAAGCATTTTCAACATCGCCAAGGATTTGGGCATCGCCATTCCGCACCTGTGCCACAAGGAAGGTCTGGCGCCCGACGGCAACTGCCGTGCCTGTGTGGTCGAGGTGGAAGGCGAGCGTACGCTGGCCCCGAGCTGCTGCCGCAGCGCCACGCCTGGCATGCAGGTGCGCACCGACAGCGAACGCGCTGTCAAGAGCCAGAAGATGGTTTTGGAGATGCTTCTGGCTGACCTGCCCGAGCAGGGCCACAAGTGGCTTGACGACCGCGCCGAAGCGCCGCATGGCGAACTGAGCCAATGGGCCGAGCACCATGGCGTGCAGGTGCGCCCTGCATTGGCCGCGCTCAAGCGTGAGGCTGTGCCCGCTGATTTGTCGCATCCGGCGATGGCCGTGAATCTGGATGCTTGTATCCAGTGCAACCGCTGCGAAAGGGCCTGCCGAGACCTGCAGGTCAACGACGTGATTGGTTTGGCATTCAGGGGCGCGCACACGCAGGTGGTGTTTGATTTGGCCGATCCAATGGGCGGCAGCAGCTGCGTGGGTTGCGGCGAGTGTGTGCAGGCTTGCCCCACCGGCGCGCTCATGCCCAAGAGCCACATGGGTCCGCAAAAGGTGGACCGGGAAGTCGATTCGGTCTGCCCATTCTGTGGTGTCGGTTGCTTGGTTACTTATCAAGTGCGCGACGAAAAAATCGTCAGCGTTCAAGGCCGTGGAGGCCCTGCCAACGAAGGCCGCTTGTGCGTCAAGGGTCGCTTTGGCATGGACTACATCCACAGCCCAGATCGCATCACCAAGCCGTTGATCCGTAAGGCAGGCGTGGCCAAAGATCTGGGTTTGATCGACGGCCACACCGACTGGCGCGAAGTGTTCCGCGAAGCGACTTGGGAAGAAGCGCTCGATCTGGCCACAGGGCCTCTCAACGCTTTGCGACAACAACATGGTCCCAAGTCGCTGGCCGGTTTTGGCTCGGCCAAAGGCAGCAATGAAGAAGCCTATTTGTTCCAAAAGCTGGTGCGCACTGGCTTTGGCAGCAACAACGTAGACCACTGCACCCGGCTGTGCCACGCTTCCAGCGTGGCGGCGCTGCTGGAAGGCGTGGGCTCGGGTGCGGTGAGCAACCCCGTGCGCGATGTCGAGCACTCTGACTTGATCATCGTGATCGGTGCCAACCCCACCAGCAACCACCCGGTGGCTGCCAGCTGGATGAAGAACGCGGCCCAGCGCGGCACCCGTATCGTGCTGGCCGATCCGCGCATCACCGACATCGGCCGCCACACCTGGCGCAATCTGCAGTTCAAGCCCGACACCGATGTGGCCTTGCTCAACGCGATGCTGCACGTCATCGTCACTGAGAACCTGTGCGATGAACAATTCCTGAAAGAGCGCGCTGACCATGTGGCTGAGCTCAAAGCCCATGTGCAGGCCTACACGCCCGAAGCCATGAGCGCGGTCTGCGGCATCCCCGCTGACACCATCCGCGAAGTGGCCCGTGCCTACGCCACAGCCAAAGCCGCCATGATTTTGTGGGGCATGGGCGTGAGCCAGCATGTGCACGGCACCGACAATGTGCGCTGCCTGATCGCGCTGGCCAGCATCACCGGCCAGATCGGCCGACCCGGCACGGGACTGCACCCGCTGCGTGGCCAGAACAACGTGCAAGGCGCAAGTGACGCGGGCCTGATCCCGATGATGTACCCCAACTACCAGCGGGTGAGCGACAAGTCGGCGCATGACTGGTTTGAAAAATTTTGGGACACCCAGCTCGACGATCAACCCGGCTACACCGTGGTCGAGATCATGCACAAGGCGCTTGCCGATGACAGTGACCCGCACAAGGTTCGCGGCATGTACATCATGGGCGAGAACCCGGCCATGAGCGACCCGGACCTGAACCATGCCCGTCACGCACTGGCCAGTTTGCAGCACCTGGTGGTGCAAGACATCTTCTTGACCGAAACCGCTTGGTTGGCAGATGTGGTGCTGCCCGCCAGCGCCTGGCCCGAAAAGACCGGCACCGTCAGCAACACCGACCGCACGGTGCAGATGGGTCGCCAGGCCGTGCTGCCACCGGGCGATGCCAAACCCGACCTTTGGATCATCCAGCAGATGGCCCAGCGCATGGGCCTGAACTGGCCATACGCCGGCGAACACGATGGCGTGGCCGAGGTCTACGAAGAAATGCGCCAGGCCATGGCCCCAGTCATTGGCGGCATCGACTGGGCGCGCCTGAACGCGGGCTCGGTCACTTATCCGTGCGTGAGTGCTGAGGATCCGGGCCAGCCCATTGTTTTCCATGACCATTTCCCCACCGCCGATGGCCGTGTGCGGCTGGTGCCCGCCGGTTTGATCCCGGCCAACGAGCAGCCCGATGCCGAATACCCGATGGTGCTGATCACCGGACGGCAACTGGAGCATTGGCACACTGGCAGCATGACGCGCCGCGCCAGCGTGCTCGATGCGCTGGAGCCTGCGGCCACGGCCTCTCTGAGCGGAGATGACTTGCAGCGGCTAGGCCTCAAGCCCGGTGATGTCGTGAACATCGCCTCGCGCCGGGGCCAAGTGCTTTTACAAGTTCGCCAAGATGACGGCACGCCGCACGGTACCGTGTTCATCCCCTTTGCCTATCAGGAGGCCGCAGCCAACTTGCTCACGAATGCGGCATTGGACCCGTTTGGCAAGATTCCTGAGTTCAAGTTTTGCGCTGTACGCGTCGAGGTGGTCAGGTTTCAGAACGCATAATTCAGGTTTGTATGTACCAGAGATTGGGTCTGTAGCTCGTGCGGCAGCCCCTGGTTGAAACATCAGGCCAAGGAGGCCGTTTTGAATCTGAATGTGCAAACCATCTTCTGGATGGATGCGTTTATGTACCTGATGCTGCATGCGGCCATTTGGTATGGACTGGCCCGCTTTCGCAGCCCGGTCGTGGTCATGTGGAGCGCTTCAGGCATTCTCAGTGCACTGGGTCTGTGCGTGCTGGGCAGCCGGGGCTGGGTGAGCACTGATGTGGTGGTGGTAGCAGGACAGTTTTTCATGGCGGCGGGCAATTGGGGACGTCAGGTGGCTTTGCGCTCCCTGAATGGTCAGCCTTCGTCTACTTGGTTGTGGGTCTCAGGTGGCTTGAACATAGGGTACTTGGCCATCAGTTATGGTTTGCATTTTTCAGGCTCGCCCGAGAGCACCCTCATGCTCTTGTTTTATGCTTACTACAGTCTCAACTGTCTGGAGTATTTTTTTTCGGGCCGGCGCATTGCGCATTCTCACGACCCCAAAGGTGCCGCTTCGATCAAGTATGCGGGTTTGATTTTGTCAGTAACTTTGGGCATCAAGGCATTGGCCATGATGGCCGGTGTTGGGGCTGTAGATTTGTACGAGCCATCCTGGGATCACACCTTGGTGTTCATCGGTCAATTTACGGCCATCATGATGCTGTGTGTGGGTTTCATGCAAATTTTTGTGGACCAGAACCACCGCAGCAAAATCGCCGTCGAGCAGCAACTGGCACGCGAGCAAGAGCGTGCGACTTTGGCATTGCAACACTCCCAAGATCTGAGTGCCTTGTTGACCGAGCGGGAAGAGATCATTCGGCAGCTGACCTTGTCCAACAAGAGTGCAGGGATGGGTGCATTGGTCGCCAGTTTTGCGCACGAGCTGAACCAGCCACTCGCCGCCAACTTGCTGCACGCAGAACTGATACAAGCCAAATTGGAGGAAGCCGAGCGTCATCAGTCCATGCCCCATACGGACATCCTCACCAAAGTGGCAAACGCCATGGTTCAAGACACGCAGCGTGCGGCAGACATCATCCGCAAACTGCGCAATTTGTTTCGAATGAGTCGGGGCGAGTACACGTCCTTGAATTTGGACGAGTTGGTGCAGGATGTGCTGGAATTGGTCCGATTAAAGACGAAGCAAGCAGATATTGCATTGACAGTTGAATTTGATGCCAACTTGCGCTTGCTTGGCGATACAACCCAGTTGCAACAAGTCATCTTGAATTTGCTCAACAATGCCATCGATGCCCTGATCGAGTCCGGGGATGTGAAGCCGGAGTTGCGCATACGCGGCAAGATTTTGGGTGATCATTTGGCACTGGAGGTGGAGGACAATGGCCATGGCATCACACCTGAGCGTGCAGAAGATGTGTTCAACTTGTTCAAAACCTCCAAGTCGCAAGGCATGGGTGTGGGCCTGTGGCTCAGCCGATCCATCGTCGAGATGCATGGCGGTCGTCTGACATTCCAGTCCGAGCCCGGCCGTCGCACGGTTTTCACTTTGCGTTTACCCTTGTTGAGCGAAGCCTCGGTGGCTTGATGAGGGGCATTCCCCTGAAAGAAAGTGTGCCATGTCTGTTCATGCTGTATCTCAAATGGCGGTGTTGATGCGCCGCGAAGCCGTGCAAGGGGCCATGGCACGTTGGCAGTCTCACCGCTGGGTGCTTGCCGATGTGGTGCCGCAAGAACCCGGGTTTGGTGAGGCCCCACGCTGCCTGCGCCAAACAGAGGATGAGGCCCTTTGGCTGTACCCCGGCTGGCAGCTGGAGCTCTTCAGTGACGACGCCGAAGGCTATTGGCTCAACCTCACATCGCCCACCCCCAGCTTTTTTGTCATGTGGCGTCTGCAGGATGAGCACGGCAAGGAGTCCGGACAAGGGCCCCGGGCCGTACCCCAAGCCCTGAGCCTGAGTTACCACGATGCGGGTCGCTGGCTCGATGCCCAGGAAACCGTGGAAAACGTGCCCGCCTCCCCCGAGGTGGTGGCACGGTTGCAGGCCTTTATCGATGCCTTTTATGTGCCCGAGGTCAAACGGCGTCAGCGCCCGCAAAGCTTCAGGGGCTTGACCGATCGATTTGGTCAGCCCGCTTCGGTCAGCACGGCAGACAAGCGCCGTGGCCAGGGCGGCGCAGTCGGTGACCGTGCGGCCGTGGGCCCCCAGGGTGGTGAGGCATGAGTGAGCCTTTTTTCAGCCGCTGGTCGCAGCGCAAACAGGCACTGGCCCGGGGCTTGCTGGTTGACGATCCTGCCCCGGTCAAACCGGCCGCAGCTACGCCGCAGGCAACACCTGGGTCTGAGCGGCAAGGCCTTGGTGCGGCGGTTGCCCCGGTGTCGAACACACAGGGCAAAGCCCCAGTTCCGGCAGACCAGGCACAGGCCAAAGTCCAGGACGAGGCCACGAAAGCAGCGCCTTTGCCCACGATCGAGCAGGCCCGCCTCCTGACGCCCCAATCGGACTTTCAGCCCTTCATGCAGCCCGGGGTGGCCAGCGAAGTTCGAAACGCCGCAGTCAAACAACTCTTCAGCGACCCGCATTTCAATGTGATGGACGGGCTCGACATTTACATTGGCGACTACAACACGCCAGACCCCATGCCAGCGGGCATGGTGCAAAAAATGGTGGGCGCCCAGCTGTTGGGTTTGTTTCCCAAACCCGGTGATGCTGCACAGCAGACTGGGGCCATGACCGGGTCGGCGTTGCTTGAGGCTGGCCCTTTGGCAGGCCCCAGTGAAAACCCTGAGCAAAGTCCCGCGTCCTTGGAAGGCTCGCCAGTTGTGGCACAGTCGCCGCCTTACCTGCCTGATTCGGCAGGGTTGGCCAGCCCTGTGCTGCAGCCCCCAGTAACCGATCACCCCGAACATGACCACCCTGATTTGCAACTGCAACCAAACCATGCCCCTGCAGGCCCAAGCGCTGGGCCAAGCACTGCGTGAAGACCTGACACTGCACACCACCTTGTGCCGCCGTGAGGCTGGGCAATTCCAGAAAGCCGTGAAAACAGGCGAGACCGTGGTGGTGGCCTGTACCCAAGAAAAACGCCTGTTTTCTGAACTGGCCGAGCAAACCGAAGGCGCGGTGTCTCCCATCCGCTTTGTCAACATCCGCGAAACCGGCGGCTGGGGCCGCGAGGCCGAGCACGCCACGCCCAAAATGGCCGCCTTGCTGGCCGCAGCCCGTTTGCCCGATCCCGAGCCGGTGGCCACCGTGACCTACAAAAGTGAAGGGCGCGTGCTGATCATTGGCGCCATCGATGCCGCCGAACGCGCCGCCAGTTTCTTGTCGGATGCGATGCAGGTCACAGTGTTTGCCCAAGGCCCTGGTAACGGGGGGGGCAGTCAGGAGCGGAAATTTCCGGTGGTTTCGGGACGCTTGGAAAGCCTGAAGGGCTGGTTGGGCGCGTTCGAGGTGTCCTGGGACGCCAGCAACCCGATTGACTTGGACCTGTGCACCCGTTGTAACGCTTGCGTGGCGGCTTGCCCCGAGCAGGCCATTGGCCTGGATTACCAGGTGGACCTGTCGCGTTGCACCTCGCACCGCGACTGCGTGAAGGTTTGCGAGGCCGCAGGCGCCATCGACTTCAGCCGCGACGCCCGCCCACAAAGCGAACGCTTCGATGTGGTGCTCGACTTGCGTGGTGACAAGGCTTCGCCCACGTTCACATCTCACGCTTTGCCGCAGGGCTACTTTCGATGGAACGGACAAGATCTGCAAACCCTGCTCAAGGTGCGCGAACTGGTGGGGGAGTTTGAAAAGCCCCGCTTTTTTGCTTACAAGCAAAAGCTCTGCGCCCACAGCCGCAACGAACAAGTGGGCTGCAGCGCCTGCATTGACATTTGCTCGGCCGAAGCCGTCCGTTCCGACAAAAGCCGCCAGCAAATCGTGGTCAACCCCAATTTGTGCGTGGGCTGCGGTGCTTGCACCACGGCTTGCCCCACCGGCGCGCTCACCTATGCTTACCCACGACCAGCAGAGCAGGGCGCCAAAATTCGCACGCTCTTGTCGACCTATCAGGCCGCTGGTGGGCGCGATGCTGCATTGCTCTTTCACAGCCAGGAAAAAGGCCAGGCTCTGATCGACGAACTGGGCCGGGGAGCGCAACTGGGCGTCATGCAAGGCGTGCCCGCACGCGTGATGCCTGTGGCCTTGTGGCACACCGCCAGTGTGGGCATGGAGCTGTGGTTGTCCACCGTGGCCTATGGCGCGCGACAGGTCATGGTGTTGCTCACCGACGAAGAAGCACCGCAATACCGCGCCGCGCTCATGGAACAAATGGCCGTGGCGCAAAGCCTGCTGAACGGTCTGGGGTACACCGGCGTGCATTTCCAGTTGATCGAAGCCAAGTCGGCCGCGTCTTTGGACGGTGATTTGCAGCGCTTGGCAGCGCGCAGCCTTAAGGCCTCGACTTTGCCCACAGGCCCAGCCGTGGCCGCCCGCCACGCGGTGCAGGCTGAAAAACGCAGCAACCTGGAGTTGGTGATTGACCATCTGATGGCCCAGTCCCCCGTGATGGCCATGGACGAGGCCAGCCGCCCCCAAGCGCTGGAGTTGCCTGCTGCGGGTTCGCCCCTGGGAGGCATCACCGTGGACGGCAGCAAGTGCACGCTTTGCATGAGCTGCGTGGGTGCCTGCCCTGCCTCGGCGCTGCAAGATAACCCCCTGCAGCCTGAGTTGCGCTTTGTGGAGAAGAACTGCGTGCAGTGCGGCCTGTGCGCCCAAACCTGCCCCGAAAACGCCATCACGCTGCAGCCTCGTCTGTCGCTGCTGGCTGAGCGGGCGCAGCCACGCGTGGTGCACAGCAGCCCGCCTTATGCCTGCATCCGCTGCGCCAAACCCTTCGGCACCCTGAAGGCCATTGAGACCATGCTGGGTCGCCTGACGGGCCACAGCATGTTCCAGGGCCCCGCCTTGGAACGCCTGAAAATGTGTGGCGACTGCCGCGTCATCGACATGTTCACCGATGAAAACCAGGTGCGCATCACAGACGGTCAGCTGCCCCCAAAAAACCGATAAATTGTTGCCATGAGCCCAGACCTGAACCTGACCGCCAACAGCCACGCGCTGGACGAAGAAACCGCCCGTGCCGAAGTGTACGGCCTGCTTTCGCAGCTGCTCTATGCCGCGCCTTCAGCGGAGTTGTTGGGCCAATTGCAGGTGGCCGTGACCGAGGCCCCCGACGCCGGGGGCTTCCTGGAGGAGCCTTGGCGCGAGTTGGTGGCGAGCGCCCGCAGTCTCAACCATGATCAGGTGGTGGCCGAATACAACCGCCTGTTTGGCGGTGTGGGCAAGCCTGAGGTTTACCTGTATGGCTCGCACTACCTCAGTGGCTTTTTGAATGAAAAACCGCTGGTCAAGCTGCGCGACGACCTGGCAGCCTTGGGCTTGGGCAAAGGCGAGGGCATGTCTGATACTGAAGACCATGTGGCCTACGTCTTCGAAGTCATGCGCTACCTGATTGCCGGGGACGATGTGGCGGTGGCCAACCTCACCCAGCAGATCGCCTTCTTCAGCCAACATGTGCAGTCTTGGGTGCCGCAAATGTGCCAAGCGCTGCAGGCCCACCCCGCAGCCGCCTTTTACGCACGTGTGGCGGCTTTCACCGAAGCCTTCCTGAGCGTCGAGATCCAGGGTTTCGATTTGGTGGCGTGATTGAAATTTTTGACACTTCAAATTGAAATTAATAAAGAGGGGGTAAGGGTTTACACTAACGGGTAAGCCCTTGCTGCGCTGCATAATGAAAAACCAAGCAGTAATTTTTTACGCTTGAAAGTTCAACAACGATTGGAGATCTACTTTGACAGTCAACCAAACCCCACGCCGTCGCAATCTACTCAAAGGCGCTGCAGTTGCCGCGGGTGCCATTTCGGCGCCGATGATCGCCAAGGCCCAAACCGGCCCGATCAACATGCGCTGGCAGAGCACATGGCCCGCCAAGGACATCTTCCATGAGTACGCTTTGGACTACGCCAAGAAGGTCAATGACATGACCGGTGGCGATCTGAAGATTGAAGTTCTGCCCGCTGGCGCTGTGGTGCCTGCATTCGGTTTGCTCGAAGCGGTCTCCAAAGGCACTTTGGATGGCGGTCACGGCGTGTTGGGTTACCACTATGGCAAGCAAAACGCCTTGGCCTTGTGGAACTCTGGCCCAGCCTTCGGCATGGACGCCAACATGATTTTGTCTTGGCACAAGTACGGCGGCGGCGCTGAACTGCTGGCCAAGTTGTACGCGTCCATTGGTGGCAATGTGCAGTCCTTCCTGTACGGCCCCATGTCGACCCAGCCTCTGGGCTGGTTCAAGAAGCCAATCACCAAGTCGTCAGACTTCAAAGGTTTGAAGTTCCGTACCAACGGTCTGGCCATTGACTTGTTCACAGCCATGGGTGCTGCCGTGAACGCCTTGCCAGGTGGCGAGATCGTGCCCGCTATGGACCGCGGCTTGCTGGACGGCGCTGAATTCAACAACGCCACCTCTGACCGTATTTTGGGCTTCCCCGATGTCTCCAAGGTCTGCATGCTGCAAAGCTACCACCAGAGTGCTGAGACATTTGAGATCATGTTCAACAAGACCAAGTACGACGCGCTGCCTGCCAAGATGAAGTCTGTGATCGCCATTGCAACAGAAGCCGCTTCGGCTGACATGTCATGGAAAGCCATCGATCGTTACTCCAAGGACTACATCGAGTTGCAAACCAAGGACAAGGTCAAGTTCTACAAAACACCCGATGCCATTTTGCAAGACCAGCTGAAAATTTGGACGGAGATTGTGGAGAAGAAATCTGCAGAAAACCCATTGTTCAAGGAAATCGTGGCCTCACAGCGCGCTTTTGCACAACGTGCAGTCAAGTGGGATCAGGACACCAACATCAGCCGTCGCATGGCTGTGAACCACTTCTTTGGTGCCAAAAAAGGTTAATCACCTTCTTTAAGTTTTCCCCATCAGCCATCTGGGTACTTCCAGATGGCTGATTCATTTATGCGGTTCCCTTATGCAAAATCTTTTGCTCTTTATTGACAAAGTCAGTACTTGGATCGGCCAATTCTTTTCCTGGTTGATCGTCGCCTTGACCTTCATGATTTCCTGGGAGGTATTCTCCCGGTATGTGCTGGACAGCCCTCACGCTTGGGCCTTTGATGTCATGAGCATGATGTATGGAACGCTGTTCATGATGGCAGGTGCATACACCCTGTCAAAAAACGGCCATGTACGCGGTGATGTGCTCTATGGCTTTTTCCCGCCCCGCCTGCAGGCCTGGCTGGACCTGACTCTTTACATCTTGTTCTTCATTCCTGGTGTGGTGGCTCTGGCTTATGCCGGCTATGGTTTTGCCGCCGATTCCTGGGCCATCAATGAGCATTCCAACGTGACGGCGAACGGTCCGCCCATCTATCCTTTCAAAACCATTTTGCCGATTGCGGGTGCTTTCCTGTTGGCTCAGGGTTTGGTTGAAATTGTTCGTTGCATTGTTTGCATCAAGCAGGGTGAGTGGCCCAAGCGCGGCGATGACGTGGACGAGGTCGACGTCGAAAAACTCAAAGAAATGGTCAACGTGAAAGACGAAGACATTGCCAAGTTGGGCGAGCTGGCGACTGCCAAGGGAAATCAAAAATGAAAAAAGAAGTCTGGTTTGGCCTGACCATCATGGCCTTGGTGGTGTTGTCGGCCTTTGTTTTGTTGCCTGCCCCTGCCGATATGACCAATGGGCATTTGGGTTTGTTGATGTTGGCGTTGGTGGTGGTGGCGATCATGTTGGGTTTTCCGACGGCCTTCACCCTCATGGGCATGGGCATGATCTTCGCGTGGATCGCCTACCGAAGCTCCAACCCCGATCTGGCGGTTCAGCAAACGCTCGACCTGATGGTTCAGCGTGCCTTCTCGGTCATGTCCAACGACGTGCTGATTTCGATTCCCTTGTTCGTGTTCATGGGCTATCTCATTGAACGGGCCAACCTGATCGAGAAGCTTTTCAAGAGTATGCATCTGGCCATGGCCAGGGTACCGGGTTCCTTAGCGGTTGCGACCATCGTGACCTGTGCGATTTTTGCCACGGCTACCGGCATCGTGGGCGCTGTGGTCACGCTCATGGGCTTGCTGGCGCTGCCAGCCATGCTGCGCGCAGGTTACAGCGTTCAGTTGTCAGCCGGCGCCATCACCGCTGGCGGTTGTCTGGGCATCTTGATTCCACCTTCGGTGATGTTGATCGTTTACGGTGCAACCGCTGGCGTGTCGGTGGTCAAGCTGTACGCCGGTGCGTTTTTCCCCGGCATCATGCTGGCCACCTTGTACGTGATTTATGTGGTCATTTTGGCCAAGATCAAGCCCAGCATGGCCCCGCCCATGTCAGCGGAAGACCGCGTCGTGCCCTTGCCCGCTTTTGCGCAAGTGGTGTCCAAAGAGATCAGCAGCAATGTGTTGCCTGGCCTGATCGGTGCGATCAAAGGCAAACGCAATGCCGCTGTTCCCATGCGCGAATTGCTCAGTCACTTGGGCATCGCCATACTGCCCGCTTTGGCGGTGGCTGCGATCATGGGGGCCATTTATTTCAAGGTCACAGCCCCCTTGCCCGTCGAGGCTGTGGAGGGTGTTGTGGCCATGGGTGGCGAATTGTCCGACTCCGCAGATTCCGCAGAAGAGGAAAACGTCAGCGGTTTGTCGGAACCCGAAGTTGAAGGCGACGGTCTGCAAACTCCGCCCACTGAAACCGCAGAGACCAAGGCCGACGCCGCGCCTGCTGCTGCACCTGCAGCACCTGTGGCCGTCAGTCAAGCATCCGAAACCCCCGGTGCCCCAGCCGAACGGCAAGACGCACCGCTGTCATTCTGGATCGCCTTGACCAGCTGTGTGGTGGCTCTCGCCATCTTCTATGCCTATTTCAGCTTTGCCCGTCTTGAAATTTTCAAGATGCTGCTGGGATCGTTCTTCCCATTGGCCCTCATGATCTTGGCGGTGCTGGGCACCATCGTGTTTGGACTGGCCACACCGACCGAAGCAGCGGCCATGGGCTCATTGGGAGGCTTGCTGCTGGCAGCTGCCTACAGACGCCTGAACTATGTGGTGCTGCGCGAGTCGGTTTATCTCACTGCCAAAACCAGCGCCATGGTGTGCTGGTTGTTTGTGGGCTCCAGTATTTTCTCGGCCGCATTTGCGCTTTTGGGAGGCCAGGAGATCATTAACAATTGGGTGCTGGGCATGGACCTGACGCCTTTGCAGTTCATGATCCTGGCACAGGTGGTTATTTTCTTGCTGGGCTGGCCTCTGGAGTGGACCGAGATCATTGTGATTTTCATGCCGATCTTCATCCCCTTGTTGCCCCACTTCGGCATTGATCCGCTGTTCTTTGGCTTGCTGGTGGCCTTGAACTTGCAGACCGCTTTCCTGAGCCCTCCCGTGGCCATGGCGGCGTTCTACTTGAAAGGCGTTAGCCCACCGCACGTCACGCTCAACCAGATCTTTTCAGGCATGCTGCCATTCATGGCCATCCAGGTCTTTGCGATTGTGCTGCTCTACATGTTCCCGGCCATCGGCATGTGGTTGCCTGAAGTTTTGTACAACTAAAAAAAACCAGCGAGCGTCCGCGCACACAAAACATTGTGTTTTGTGTGCGCGGACGTTTTTTTTCGCCCCGAGGCTGTTTGAACTGTCACGCGTTTGACGCAAATCAATCGGAAGTAAGGGTTTTCACATGGAAAGCCCAAAGGCCAGACAGTAAGATGGCTTATGCAATCACTTGCCTAGGTTTGATGTTTGTAAAAGTCATCACCTCGACCATTTTTCAGGAGTCTTCGATGTCATCTAAAACCTCCGCTCTTTCGCGCCGCAGCCTGTTTTCCGGTGCTGCGACAGTCGGTGCTGTGGCCGCAGCCACAGCCGTTTTGCCTGGTGTGGTCAGCCAAGTGGCGCCTGCTGCACCTGCCACCCCAAAGCCTACCCGCGGTGGTGGCTACACGCTGAGCCAACACGTTCAGCAGTACTACAAGACCACCCGCGTTTGATTCTCCGTTTTTCTTCCCTGTTCATTCCCAACTGGAGTCCTCCATGTTGCTGACCAAAAAAACTTCCGGCACTTCGGGTGCTGTGTCCTCTTCGTTCATCCACAGCTTGCGCCGTGGTTTGTCGCAGGCTTTGCCCACCATGGATCGCCGCAGTTTTCTGCGCCGCTCAGGCTTGGGTGTGGGTGTCGGCTTGGCTGCTTCGCAGCTCACGCTGGTGCAAAAGGCCCATGCTGGCAAAGGCACATCCATCGTGGGTGCTGGCAAGGTCGAAGTCAAACGCACCATTTGCACCCACTGCTCCGTAGGCTGCGCGGTCGATGCGGTGGTTGAAAACGGGGTTTGGGTTCGTCAAGAGCCCGTTTTTGATTCCCCGATCAACTTGGGCGCCCATTGTGCCAAAGGCGCTGCTTTGCGCGAGCATGGCCATGGTGAGTACCGTTTGCGTTATCCCATGAAACTGGTGAAGGGCAAATACGAGCGCATCAGTTGGGACACAGCGCTCAACGAGATCAGCGCCAAGATGCTGGAATTGCGCAAGGCCAGTGGCCCTGACAGCATTTATGTGGTGGGTTCATCCAAGAGCAACAACGAGCAGGCCTATTTGTTGCGCAAATTCGTCAGCTTCTGGGGCACCAACAACTGCGATCACCAGGCGCGGATTTGCCACTCCACCACTGTGGCCGGCGTGGCCAACACCTGGGGTTATGGCGCCATGACCAACTCGTACAACGACATGCAAAACAGCAAGGTCGCTTTGTACATTGGCTCCAACGCGGCCGAAGCCCACCCTGTGTCGATGTTGCACATGCTGCACGCCAAGGAAAACGGCTGCAAGATGATCGTGGTTGACCCCCGTTTCACGCGCACGGCCGCCAAGGCAGATGAGTACGTGCGCATCCGCTCGGGCACCGACATTCCTTTCCTGTTCGGTTTGATGTACCACATCTTCAAGAACGGCTGGGAAGACAAGAAATACATCAACGACCGTGTCTTTGGCATGGACGCGATCAAGACCGAGGTCATGGCCAAATGGACGCCAGACAAAGTTGAAGAAGCTTGCGGGGTCAAAGAAGACCAAGTCTTCAAGATCGCCAAAATGCTGCACGAGAACAACCCCGGCACCATCGTTTGGTGCATGGGCCAGACTCAGCACACGATCGGCAACGCCATCGTCCGCGCCTCTTGCCTCTTGCAATTGGCTTTGGGCAACGTGGGCAAGACCGGTGGCGGCACTAACATTTTCCGTGGCCACGACAACGTGCAAGGTGCGACCGACGTCGGCCCCAACCCCGATTCCTTGCCGGGTTACTACGGTCTGGCCGAAGGCTCCTGGAAACATTTCGCCAACACCTGGGGTGTGGACTTCGAGTGGATCAAAAAACAGTTCGCATCGCCTGCCATGATGGGCAAGAATGGCATCACCGTGTCCCGCTGGATTGATGGTGTGCTGGAGAACAACGAATTGATCGACCAGGACAGCAACCTGCGCGGTGTTTTCTATTGGGGACATGCGCCCAACTCGCAGACACGCGGCTTGGACATGAAGCGTGCCATGGACAAGCTCGACCTGCTGGTGGTGGTCGACCCCTACCCATCGGCGACGGCATCCATGGCCGCCATGCCCGGCAAGGCCGAAGACCTGAACCCCAACCGTGCGGTTTATCTGCTGCCTGCTTGCACGCAGTTTGAAACCTCGGGTTCTTGCACGGCTTCCAACCGTTCCATCCAGTGGCGTGAAAAGGTCATTGAGCCCTTGTGGGAGAGCCGCTCTGACCACATGATCATGTACCAATTGGCGCAAAAACTGGGCTTTGGCACCGAGTTGGTCAAGAACTACAAGATGCAAAAAGTCAATGGCATGGACGAGCCCGTGCCCGAGGACATCCTGCGCGAAATCAACAAGTGCGTTTGGACCATTGGCTACACGGGCCAAAGCCCAGAGCGCTTGAAGGCCCACATGAAGAACATGAACGTGTTCGATGTGAAGACCCTGAAGGCCAAAGGCGGCAAAGACAAGGAAACCGGCTACGACTTCACCGGTGACTATTTCGGTTTGCCATGGCCTTGCTATGGCACCCCAGAACTCAAGCATCCAGGTTCGCCCAACCTGTACGACACCTCCAAGCACGTCATGGATGGCGGCGGCAACTTCCGCGCCAACTTTGGCGTTGAACGCGATGGCAAGAGCCTGTTGGCCGAAGATGGCTCCCATTCATTGGGTGCCGACATCACCACCGGTTACCCTGAACTTGACCACATCTTGCTCAAGAAGCTGGGTTGGTGGGACGAGCTGTCCGAAGCTGAAAAGACCAAGGCAGAGGGCAAGAACTGGAAGACCGATTCATCGGGCGGCATGATCCGTGTGTTCATGAAAAACCACGGCTGCCATCCTTTTGGCAATGCCAAGGCGCGTGCAGTGGTCTGGAACTTCCCAGACCCGATCCCGCAGCACCGCGAGCCTTTGTATGGCACTCGCCCAGACCTGATGGCCAAGTACCCCACGCACGATGACCGCAAAGCCTTCTGGCGTTTGCCCACCTTGTACAAAACGGTTCAAGACAAAAACATCGCCGACAAGTTGCATGAGAAGTTCCCGCTCATCATGACCTCAGGGCGCTTGGTCGAGTACGAGGGGGGTGGTGAGGAAACCCGTTCCAACCCTTGGCTTGCGGAATTGCAGCAAGAGATGTTTGTGGAGATCAACCCCAAGTCTGCCGCTGAGCGTGGCATTCGCAACGGCGAACGTGCATGGGTGACCTCACCCACGGGTGCGCGCATCAATGTGCAGGCCATGGTGACCGAACGTGTCGCGCCGGACACCGTGTTTTTGCCCTTCCACTTCTCTGGCCGTTGGCAAGGTGTTGACATGCTGCCGCATTACCCCAAGGGGGCAGCGCCCATCGTGCGCGGTGAGGCGGTCAACACAGCCACCACTTATGGTTACGACAGCGTCACCATGATGCAAGAGTCCAAAACCACCATCTGCAACATCGAAAAAGCCTAAGCGCTCCAGGAGAATACGATGGCACGAATGAAATTCATTTGCGACGCAGAGCGTTGCATCGAGTGCAACGGTTGCGTGACCGCTTGCAAAAACGAACACGAAGTCCCATGGGGTGTGAACCGTCGCCGTGTGGTCACCTTGAACGACGGAGTACCTGGCGAGAAATCGATCTCGGTGGCTTGCATGCACTGCTCGGATGCCCCTTGCATGGCTGTTTGCCCCGTCAACTGCTTCTACAAAGCCGACGAAGGTGTTGTGTTGCATGACAAGGACATTTGCATTGGCTGTGGCTACTGCTCATATGCCTGCCCCTTTGGTGCGCCCCAGTTCCCTTCCAGCGGCACCTTCGGTCTGCGCGGCAAGATGGACAAGTGCACTTTCTGTGCCGGTGGACCTGAAGAGCATGGCAGCCAAGCCGAGTTTGACAAATACGGCCGCAACCGTCTGGCCGAAGGCAAATTGCCCGCCTGCGCCGAGATGTGCTCCACCAAGGCTTTGCTTGCGGGTGACGGTGATGTGGTTGCCGACATTTTGCGTGGCCGTGTGGTTCAACGCGGCAAAGGCGCAGAAGTCTGGGGCTGGGGAACGGCTTACGGCAACCAGGCCAAAGGAGCATGAGCATGAAAGCAGCCATCATTTTGAGCAGCTTGTTTTTTCTGGCGGCTTGTGGCGAAAATCGCCAAGATCGCGCAGGAATTGGCTCTGACAAACCTGCGGTTGCGGGCACTGGCGTAGCGGTTTTCACCGATCCAGGCTGGAAAGCCGGTGATCAGGCGGGTTGGTCCAACCATCTCAAAGCCCGTGCACATTACGGTCAAAATGACCACGCCCGTGCTCCCAAGTGAGCAACAAGGAGAAGTTCATGCGTCGCTTCTTACTGACCATCGGGCTGGCTTTGGCCGCGGGGGGCGTTGCTGCCCAGACGCAGGCCCCCGCCGCAGCGCCTGCTAACCCTGTTGCTCCGGCTGAAACCAGCTTGGGCGTGAAAAGCGCCAACATCTTCCAGATTGCGCCCAGTGCCGACGCTGATCCGAAATATAAAGACCAGACCAATGCCGAGCGTGGCCAAGTCCAGCCCGGCAACAATGCGCCCATGTGGCGTGCGGTGGGTCAAGGCGTCACGGGTGTCACCAGTCTGCCCAAGAGCCAAGCGCCTGAGGCCGGCAACCTGATTCAGCCCTTTGTGCAGTACCCAGGCTCGCGTTTGGCTTCGGCTGGCGAGTCTTGGCGTCAGGTGCGCAACAACATCATCATCCCGTATGGGGCTGCCTTGTTGTTGATTGCCGTAGGCGCGATGGCCTTGTTCTATTTTTCCAAGGGCACGATCGAATTGCACGGGCAGGAAACGGGTCGCAAGATCGAACGGTTCACACCTTTCGAGCGATCTGCCCATTGGGCCAACGCGATTGCCTTCTGTGCCTTGGCCATTTCGGGCATCGTGATCGCTTACGGCAAGTATTTCTTGTTGCCGATTTTGGGTGACACCCTCTTTGGTTGGCTCTCCTTTGCCTTGAAGAACATCCATAACTTTGCCGGACCATTGTTCGCAGTGTCTTTGGTGATTGTCTTCATCACTTTCGTCAAAGACAATATGCCCAGCAAAGACGACATGGTGTGGATACTCAAAGGCGGAGGTTTGTTTTCTGGCACCGAAGTGCCTTCGCACCGGTTCAATGCCGGCGAGAAGGTGTTGTTCTGGGCCGGTGTATTGTTCCTGGGTGCCATCGTTGTGGCTTCTGGCTTGGTGTTGAACATGCTCATCCCCGGCCTGATCTATGAGCGAACCACCATGCAAATTGCCAACATGATCCACGGAGTCGCCAGCTTGTTCATGATGGCCATGTTCATCGGCCACATCTACATGGGCACATTGGGCATGCGCGGTGCTTACAAAGCCATGCGCACGGGCTATGTGGATGAAACATGGGCCAAAGAGCACCATGAGTTGTGGTACGACGATGTGAAGTCGGGCAAGATCCCTGCGCACCGTTCAGCCAACTCGAATACCGCTGCCGCCTCGAATGCTTCCACCGCTTCTGCTTGAGCCTGGAGAACCCTCATGAAAAAATACTTGCTTGTCATGTCTGCTCTGGCCATCAGCTTCGGTGCTGTGGCCAAACTGCCACCCCTGAGCGAAGAAGCCAAGGCCAAAGCAGCCGAAGCGGCTGCCAAAACAGCGCACGGCAACAAAGTGGCCGACTTCCAGCTGTGCAAGTCCCGCGAAAAGGTGGCAGCCCACTATTACAAAACCAATGGCAAAGGCAAGGCTGCACCCACGGCAACGCCTGCTTGCGTGGACCCAGGTGCCTACAAGCCTGCAGAAACCGCGGCTGCAGGACCTGCCGCTGCACCCGCAGCTGCGCCAGCAGGTGCCAAACCAGCTGCTGCGCCAGCCAAAAAGGGCTGATTTCGTTTCCAGCGTGACCGCAAAATCCCTCGTCGGCAACGACGGGGGATTTTTACGTTAGGCTCAAGCCATGTTTGACCTTCTGAACGCCCCCGAGGCGCCATCCTTGTTAAAGCCCCACATCACCCGAGCGCGTGCGCCCCTCACGCGAAACGTGCAGGTGCGCAACGAATTTGGCGAGACCGCCGACACGCAAATTCCAGCCGAGCGCGCACTCACCATTTACCTCGACAAAAAAGAGTTGGTGACCTTGATGACGCTGGGGGCCGAGCCCGAATGGTTGGTGCTGGGTTTCTTGCGCAACCAGCGATTGATTGATTCAGTGGATCAAATTGAGTCCATCACGGTCGACTGGTCGATTGGTGAAGGCGAAGTCGGTGAGCCTGGTGTGGCGGCCGTCAAAACACGCACCCATGCACAAGTGGTGATCGAGCGCAGCGCAGAGCGGGTGGTCACCACCGGCTGTGGCCAAGGCAGCGTCTTTGGAGATTTGATGGCCCACATCGACGAGATTGTGTTGCCATCCGCTCAGATCACGCAGGGCCAACTGTATGGTCTGGTCAACGCCATCCGCTTGCAAGAAACCACCTACAAATCGTCTGGCTCGGTGCATGGCTGCGCCTTGTTTCAGGGCGAGCAAATGCTCATGTTCGTCGAAGATGTGGGCCGCCACAACGCGGTGGACACCATTGCCGGTTGGATGTGGATGAACGATGTGGATGGTCAAGACAAGGTGTTCTACACCACCGGCCGCCTCACCAGCGAGATGGTCATCAAGTCTGCCCAAATGGGCGTGCCCGTGGTCGTGTCCCGCAGCGGCATCACACAAATGGGCTTGGACGTGGCCAAGCGCCTGGGTTTGTGCGCAATTGGGCGCGCCACCAACAAACGCTTTTTGTGTTTCAGTGCGCCCGAGCGCCTGCTCTGGCAGCCTGAGTTGCTGACGTCACCCCACTGATCACGCTTTCGACGATCAAGGCCTTCAGCCGTTGATGAATTTCGGTGCGCGCTTGTTCAAAAAGGCGTCCATGCCTTCCTTTTGGTCGGCAGTGGCAAACAGGCCGTGGAAGATGCGGCGCTCGAACATCACGCCGTCCGTCAAACCGCTTTCGTAAGCGCGGTTCACACTCTCCTTCGCGGCCATCGTCGCCAGTTGGCCGTAGCCACAGATCATCAGGGCTGCGCCCAGTGCTTCGTCCATCAACTTGTCCAGCGGCACCACGCGGCTGACCAGACCGCCGCGCTCGGCTTCAACAGCGTCCATCATGCGGCCTGTGAGCACCAGGTCCATGGCCTTGGACTTGCCCATGGCGCGAGGCAGGCGCTGGGTGCCACCAGCACCAGGGATGATGCCGATCTTGATTTCGGGCTGGCCAAATTTGGCGTTGTCTGCGGCGATGATGAAGTCACACATCATGGCCAACTCGCAGCCGCCACCCAAGGCAAAACCGCTCACGGCAGCGATCACGGGCTTGCGGATGGTGCGGATGGTTTCCCAGTTGCGGGTGATGAAGTCGTTCTTGTAGACCTCGTGGAAGTTGTACTTGGCCATGGCGGCGATGTCAGCGCCTGCCGCAAATGCTTTTTCGCTGCCAGTGATGACCATGCAACCAATGGCTTCGTCTGCGTCAAAGGCTTTGAGCGCAGCGCCCAGTTCATCCATCAGAGGGCCGTTTAAGGCATTCAGTGCTTTGGGTCGGTTCAGAGTGATGATGCCAACTTTGCCGCCTTCGACGCGGACTTCGATGTTTTCATAGTTCAAGGGTTTCTCCACTCATGGTGTCAATTCAAGAGATGACTATAACCACGCCAGCTGAACCCAGTCTGTCGCTCTGGCGCAGAATGGGCATAGGGAAAACATTAACCAACCGATCGGTCGGTTAATGTTACAGTGATGGATTCAGGAGAGCGAAGATGACCGAATCAAACGCAACGGTGTTGTATGAAAAGCGCGGCGCTGTGGCGCTGATCACCTTCAACCGTCCGCAAGCCCTCAACAGCTTTACCCGCGCCATGCACCACGACTTGTGGGCCGCGCTCGACCAGGCCGAGGCCAACCCGGACATCCGTGCCACTGTGATCACAGGTGCAGGACGCGGTTTTTGTGCCGGGGCCGACCTGTCGGACTTTGATTTCACCCCCGGCCCCAACCGTGTAGAGCGTGCTGATCCGGGTCCCATCATCGACCAAGCCTTCAACCCGAGCACGCGCCGGTTGCAGTCACTGCGCATGCCCACCATCGCTGCGGTCAACGGCGTGGCTGCAGGCGCAGGCGCATCGATGGTCATGGCCTGCGACATGGCGATCGCAGCGCCTGGTGCCAGCTTCATCCAGGCTTTCAGCAAGATCGGCCTGATCCCGGACGCAGGCGGCAGCTGGCTGCTGGTCGAGCGATTGGGTCTGGCCCGTGCCATGGCACTGGCCATGACCGGCGACAAACTCAGCGCTCAGCAGGCCAAAGACTGGGGCATGATTTGGGACGTGGCCGAAGATCCGCTGACCAGTGCTTTGGCCTTGGCTGAGCGATTGGCTCAGATGCCCACCAAGGCCCTGGTCGCCACCCGTGCCTTGCTTCAATCGGCCACTACACGCACTTTGTCCGAGCACCTCGATGCCGAGCGTGATGCCCAATCGGCATTGGGCCGCACGCACGATTATTTCGAGGGTGTTCAGGCATTTCTTGAAAAACGCCCCGCCCAATTCAAAGGCGAATGATGAGCACAGCCGATCCCAAAGCATTGGCCCGCTTGGTGGGCGAGACCATGTTCGCGGTGGACGTCGCGTCCAAAGACACCATGGGCATGGAGCTGCTGGCTTGCGAGCCCGGCCGCGCACTGATGCGCATGGTGGTCCAGGAGCTGCACCTGAATGGTCACAAGATTTGCCATGGCGGTTTCATCTTCACCTTGGCCGATTCGACCTTTGCCTTTGCCTGCAACAGCTACAACAAGAACGCGGTGGCCGCCGGTTGCAGCATCGAGTTTCTCAAGCCCGGCAGGCTCGGCGATGTGCTGACCTGCGAAGGCCTGGAGCAAACCTTGAGCGGCCGCCACGGTATTTACGACATGAAAGTCACGAACCAGAACGGCGAAGTCATTGCCATGTTCCGTGGCAAGAGTGCGCAGATTGCAGGCACCGTGGTCCCTGAATAAATTGAATCTTTGGAGTTGTGATGAGTCAAACAGCCTTCCCCCTGGAGCCGATTGAAAAGGCCAGCATCGACGAGCTGCGCAGCCTGCAGCTCAAGCGCCTGCAGCAGACTCTGCAGCATGCCTATGCCAACTCGCCGGTGTACCGCGCCAAGTTCGACGCTGCAGGCGTGCACCCCAATGACTGCAAGAGCCTGGCCGACATCGCCAAGTTCCCTTTCACCACCAAGTCGGATTTGCGCGACAGCTACCCCTTTGGCATGTTCGCCGTGCCACGCGAACAATGCGCGCGCATCCACGCATCGAGTGGCACGACCGGCAAACCCACCGTGGTGGGCTACACCCTCAAAGACATCGACACCTGGTCCACCGTGGTGGCCCGCAGCATCCGCGCGGGCGGCGCACGCCCTGGCGACATGGTGCATGTGAGTTATGGCTACGGCCTTTTCACGGGCGGCATGGGCGCACACTATGGTGCCGAAAAACTGGGCCTCACGGTCGTGCCCTTTGGCGGTGGTCAGACCGAGCGCCAGGTTCAGCTGATCCAGGATTTCCAATCCAACATCATCATGGTCACACCCAGCTATATGCTGGCCATTGCCGACGAGTTCGAGCGCCAAGGCATCGACCCCAAGACCAGCTCTCTGCGCATCGGCATCTTCGGCGCTGAGCCTTGGACCAACGACATGCGTGCCGCCATCGAAAAGCGCATGAACATCGATGCGGTCGACATCTACGGCTTGTCAGAAGTGATGGGCCCGGGTGTCGCCAGCGAATGCATTGAGACCAAAGACGGCCCCACCATCTGGGAAGACCATTTCTACCCCGAGATCATCAACCCCGAAACGGGCGAGCCTGTGGCCGATGGCGAGATGGGCGAGCTGGTGTTCACGAGTCTCACCAAAGAAGCGTTGCCCATCATCCGCTACCGCACCCGCGACCTGACGCGCCTTTTGCCGGGCACGGCCCGCACCATGCGCCGGATGGAAAAGATCACCGGCCGCAGCGACGACATGATGATCATCCGTGGCGTGAACGTGTTCCCCAGCCAGATCGAAGAGCTGATCTTGAAACGTGCCGAGTTGGCCCCGCACTACCAGTGCGTGTTGACCCGCGAAGGCCCGATGGACGACCTGAAGGTGCTGGTCGAGACCAAGCCCGGCGTGTCACCCGACAGCATCGAAGCCCGCGCTGCCGCCAAGATGCTGCAGCACGAGATCAAGGTGTACATCGGCTCCAGCGTGGCCATTGAACTCAAGGCCGAAGGTGGCGTGGAGCGCAGTCAGGGCAAGGCCAAACGCGTGGTGGATTTGCGCGGCAAGTGATGAATCAAACCGCAGGCCATTGATCGGCTTTGCGGTCCTTGGGCACACTCAACTGCCAATGGCTCGCTTGCGCAGGTGCGGTGAACGGCAGTCGCAGCAGGCGTTTGTCACGCGAGATCAGGGCAATGAATCGCCGTTCTTTGCCCAACAGGGCACTCAGCTCGTCGAGTTTGTTCAGGCGCCAGCTGCCGCCTTGCCCTTTGGCTCCAACGTCCAGCCCCAGCCATTCGTCGCCAGCGGCAAGGCCAGCCGTTTCTGCCGCGCTGCTGCGCAGCACGCCCTTGACCTGCACGCTGCCAGTGGCTTCATTCACGCGCAGGCCCAGGCGCTGCGCCATACCCGATGTTTCGGCTTCGACCTGGATGCCGTGCCCCGAGAGCAGATCGCGCAACGGCAGCTCTTGTGTGCTGTGCACCCAGCGCTGCAGGTCGCTTGCCCAGCTGCGGCCGGACACGGCCTGTAGTTCGTCCAGCAAGTCCTGCTCGCGCATGGGACCTGCTTTGCAACGCTTCCAAAGGCCTCGCATCACGGTGTCGAGCGTGAGACCCTCGGCTTTGAATTCGCTGCGCAGGGTCAGGTCCAGACACAGCGCCACCAAAGCACCTTTGGTGTAATAGCTCACGGTGGCATTGACGGTGTTTTCATCTTGGCGGTAGTACTTGACCCAGGCATCAAAACTGGACTGCGCCACGGTTTGCACATGGCGGCCAGGCGTTTGCTGCACCTGGGCGATGGTCTTGCCCAGCAGCTTGATGTAGGTGGCGTCGTCAACCAGGCCAGCGCGGCGCAGCAAGATGTCGTCGTAATAACTGGTGAAACCCTCAAAGAACCACAGCAGTGGGGTGTAGTTTTCCCGGGTGTAGTCGTAGTGGGCAAAGGCGTCGGGACGCAGTTGCTTGACGTTCCAAGTATGAAAGTACTCGTGGCTGATCAAACCCAGCAGTGTGGTGTAGCCCTCGTTCGTTCGGGGGCTGGTCTGGCGTGGCAAATCATCGCGCTTGCAAATCAGGGCGGTGCTGTTGTGATGCTCCAGCCCACCATAGCCGTCATGGACGGCGTTGAGCATGAACAGGTAGTTGCTGTGAGGCGTTTTTTTACCCGCCGCCTTGCCTGAGCCATGCCAGAACGCGATGGCCGCTTCACAAATTTTTTGCGTGTCGGCCAGCAGGCGGTCACCGTCAAAGGAGGGCAGGGCGCCCGCCACCACAAAGCGGTGCGGAACACCACAGGCGCTGAAGCTGCCGCTCCAGAATGCGCCCAGTTCCACCGGACAGTCCACCAACTCGTCGTAATTGTTGGCTTGGTAAAGGCCAAAGCCCTTCTTGTCGGTTTTCACAGGCGCCAGCCCCGTGGCGGCTTGCCAAGTGGGTTGGCTTTTCACAGCTTGCAGTTGCAACTGGTGGGGCGCATTTTCTTGTCCATGTACCCGCAGGCACAGACTCGTACCGTTGAAAAATCCCCGTTGACTGTCCAGCCAGGCGGTGCGCACCGAGTTGTCAAAGGCATAAACCTCGTAGCTCAGCATAAGGGCTTGCTCGCCCCTGCAAGCAATGACCCAGGTGCATTTGTCCTGCTGGGCGATGGCGGCGGTGCGTCTGCCTTGTTTGGCGGTCAGGTTCTGCAGGTTTTTGGAAAATTCGCGGACCAGATAGCTGCCAGGAATCCACACCGGCAGCGACACGGTTTGCAAGGCCTGGGGCTGCGCAATGGTCAAAGTGACACGAAACAGGTGCGCATGCAGGTCAGCGGCTTCAACGGTGTAGTGGATGGCGCTCATGTCGCCCCCGCCGCCAAAAAGCAGCTCAAGCTGGCCACGGTGGTCAGCTGCAAGCGCATGGGCAGCCAGGGCGCCAAGCCTGCAGCGGGCCATGTGCGGCGGTCCATCGCATAGCAGCCGATCAGCACAAAGCCGAGCAGAGGCAAGCCTGCAAAGGCGGGCATCATCACGGCCACCCAGGCCAGCAGGGAGGGCACGACACCCCAGGTGAAGTGGATGCGTGGCGCTTCGGGGGTGATCAAGGCGTTGCGAAAACCCACGCCCCAATGGATACCGCCCAAAAATGACACGATCACTGCGCCATAACCCTGCATGGACAGCGCCACATAGGGGTGCAGCTCAGGGCCCACCAACCACAGGCATAAGGCCAAAAACACAAAGGGGATCAGCCCTGCATAGCCCAAGCGGCGGATCAGCTGCCAGGTGGGGTCTTCGGTCATGGGTGACGGCAAGGGGGATGTCATTTGATGTCGGCGAGGATTTTTTCAACTTGGGCCATCGGCACAGCACCTGGAACGCGGGAACCATCGGCAAACAAGAGCAAAGGTGTGCCGGTGATGCGGTTTTTTTGCCCAAAAGCCACGATCGAGTCAATGGCCGAGTCGTCGCAGTTTGCAGTTGGTGGTGTGGTGCCGTTGATCATCCAGTTGTTCCACACCTTGGCCTTGTCTTTGGCGCACCAGATGTTCTTGGACTTGGTCTTGGAGTCCTCGCCCAGTATGGGGTAGAGGAAGTGGTAAATGGTCACGTTGTCCAGCTTTTGCAGGTCTTTCTCAAAGCGTTTGCAGAAGCCGCAATTGGGGTCGGCGAAAACAACCAGCTTGCGTTTGCCATTACCGCGTACTTGGGTGAAGGCATTTTTGATGGGCAACTGGTCAAACGGAATGGCCGAGAGCTTGTCCATCCGTTCTTCGGTCAGGTTGCGCTTTTGTTTCACGTCGATGAGTGAGCCCTGAATCAGGAAGTTGCCCTCGGCATCGCTGTACATGACCTCGTTGCCCATGCGGATTTCGAACAGGCCGTTCATCGGTGTTTTGCTGACTTCATCAATTTTGGGCAGGTTGGGCAGGCGCTCGCTCAGGTTTTTGCGGATGACCGCTTCCTGGGCCATCACACTGCCCCAAGACAAGGCGATGCTGGCCACAATCAGGGCCAATTGAGAACGAACGGACTTCATGGAAAGGGCTTTCGGGTTCAAGAAAAGAAAAAGAGGTGGGATCAAGCTTTGGCCTTGGCGCCGGTTTGGGTTGTGCTTGTGCCCATGGCACGTTGCGTCATCCAGTGTTTGAGGGGGCCGCTGCGGTCAAAACCGCGCATGCCCCAGTTGCGCAGGTTTTGCCACACAGGGCCTGGCTGTGCAAACAGGCGCTGCAGGCCATCGGTGACCAGGCCCATGGCCTGCACATCGGCTTGGCGTGCGCGTTCGTAGCGGCGCAGCAGTTTGTGGTCGTGCAGTGGACGCCAGAATTCCTTGATTTGGATCACGCGGACCAGTTCGGATACATCGGCCAAGCCCACGTTCAGGCCTTGTCCAGCCAACGGGTGAATGGCGTGGGCGGCGTCGCCGGCCAGTGCAAAAGCTTGTTTCGTGGCGCCGGGCATTTGGCCAATCCAACGTGTGGCGCGAGCCAGTTGCAAAGGCCAGACAGCACGTTCGGCCGACAGCTGCATACTGCCCAAAGCGAAGCGGCAGGCCTGGCCCAGCGCGGCAGCAAAGTCTTCGGGGGGCATGGTCATCAGTTCTTGCGCCCGCAGCGGATGCACCGACCAGACCAGCGCGACTTCGCGCCCGCCTTCGCCCCCTAAGGGCAGCAAGGCCAGCACTTCAGCTTGCGGCTGTGACAGGCCGGCTGCAGGGCTCCAGCCAAACCATTGCCGGGCGATGCCCTCGTGCGCTCGCTCGCACATCAGGCGGGTGGCCAGGGCGTGTTGCGCGTAATGCGTGATGTCAAAGCCCACACCCAGCTCGGCGCGGGTCTGGCTGGCGCGGCCTTCGCACACCACGGTCAGCGGCGCGGCTACCGGGGCCTGCACCACTTGGATCTGAGGTTGGAACTGCACGGCCTGGGCCAGCAGGGCTTGCAGCACGGGCACATCCACCATCCAGTTGAGCTCAGCCACACCCTGTTCGCGGGCACCAAAGTGGAGTTGACCGCCATCGTCGCCCCAGACCTGCATCTGGTGCACGGGCGTCACGGCAGGGGCCTCGGGCCAGCAGCGCAACTCTTGCAGCAAGGCCTTGGCCGCACCGTTGAGCGAATAGGCGCGCACATCAGGGTTGCTTGTAGAGGCTGGGAAGTCAACCAAGGCCACGTTCAGCCGCTCACGGGCTAAAAGCAAAGCCAAGGTGCGGCCCACGATGCCGGCGCCACGGATGCAAATGTCAGGGGGGAGAGCCATGCCTGCATTGTAAGGAGGCGGCCCATCGCGCTGGGTCGCCGGGGACTTTGGGGCTGGGCCGGTACGCTGAGGCCGTGCCGTTAAAATCGCTGGCTGATTTCAGAATCTTCCCCCCCGAATCACCGAAAGCCTTCCATGAGCCTCAAATGCGGCATCGTGGGTCTGCCCAATGTGGGCAAATCCACCCTTTTCAACGCCCTGACCAAAGCTGGCATTGCCGCTGAAAACTACCCTTTTTGCACCATCGAGCCGAACACCGGCGTTGTCGAGGTGCCCGACCCGCGCTTGCAGCAGTTGGCCCAAATCGTCGAGCCCG
This sequence comes from Comamonadaceae bacterium, assembly GCA_027488215.1. Taxonomy (GTDB): domain Bacteria; phylum Pseudomonadota; class Gammaproteobacteria; order Burkholderiales; family Burkholderiaceae_C; genus Limnohabitans_A. The sequence continues at coordinate 31,547 of JAIYCB010000008.1, read as the reverse complement.
AGCGCATCGTGCCCGCCATCGTCGAGTTTGTGGACATTGCCGGTCTGGTGGCCGGGGCCAGCACGGGTGAGGGCTTGGGCAACAAGTTTTTGGCGCACATCCGCGAAACCGATGCCATCGTCAACGTGGTGCGCTGCTTTGAAGACGACAACGTGATCCACGTCGCCAACAAGGTGGACCCGATTGCCGACATCGAGGTCATCCAGACCGAGTTGTGCCTGGCCGACTTGGCGGCGGTGGAAAAAGCCATCCATCGCGTGAGCAAGATCGCCCGCTCGGGTGACAAGGAAGCCGTTAAACAAATGGCAATTCTTGAGAAGTGCCAAGCTGCTTTGAACGACACCCAGCCGGTGCGCACCATCGATTTCAGCAAGGAAGAGCGCGCTGAACTCAAGCAGTTCTTCTTCATCACCGCCAAGCCCGCCATGTTCGTTGCCAACGTGTCGGAAGACGGGTTCGAGAACAACCCTTTCTTGGACCGCCTCAAAGCCTTTGCCGCCAAGCAAAACGCGCCCGTGGTGGCCATTTGCGCCAAGATCGAAGCCGAGTTGTCCGAGATGGACGACGCGGACCGCCTGGAGTTCTTGAAGGAAATCGGTCAGGAAGAGCCGGGCCTGAACCGCCTGATCCGCTCGTCTTACGGCTTGTTGGGCTTGCATACTTACTTCACCGCTGGCGTGAAAGAAGTGCGCGCCTGGACCATCCGCGTGGGCGACACCGGCCCGCAAGCGGCTGGTGTGATCCACACCGATTTCGAAAAAGGCTACATCCGCGCCCAGACCATCGCGTTTGACGACTACATCGCCCTCAAAGGCGAACAAGGCGCCAAAGACGCGGGCAAGATGCGCGCCGAAGGCAAGGACTACGTCGTCAAGGATGGCGACGTGATGAACTTCTTGTTCAGTTCTTGATTCCGTCAAGGCGCCAGATGAAAACCGCCCTGAGGGGCGGTTTTTCATGAATGGCTTAAAGCCTGGTGCTTCACAGTCCTGCCAGTGGGCTGGAGCTGTCGATGTTGCTCAGCAGCCTTTCGCGCCCCTTGAGCACATGTCGCTCTGCTGTTGATTTGGCCTTGGCCTTAGAGCCTTTGACGATGGCTTCGTACAAAGTGCGGTGTTCGGCGTTGGACTGGCGCATGTTGCCCGGTGCATTGAAGTACTCGCGCCTGAACAGGTGCATTTCTTTGATGATGTCGTCGTATGCGGCCTGGGCCCGTTGGTTGTTGGCCAACAGCAGAATAAGGGCATGGAACTTCAGGTTCAGCTCGTAGTACTGGTTGGCGTTTTCGGTTTCGCAGGCCACATCCATGGCCTGCAACAGTTGTTCAAACTGCACTTTGTGGCTTTCAGCCACGTGGTCGGTGGCGCGTTCTGCGGCAAAGCCAAACACCAGTGCCCGCAGGTCGTACAGCTCCAGCATTTCCCGCACCGACATCTGGCGCACAAACACGCCACGGTTGAGCACGGCCGTGACCAAACCCAAGCCCGTCAGCATGCGGATGGCTTCACGCACGGGCCCCCGGCTGGTGCCCATGCGCAAGGCCAAAGCGGCTTCGTTCAGGCGCTCACCGGGTTTGAGTTCGCCGCTGTAAATGAGCTGCTTGAGCTGCTCAGCGACAAAAACGGGCAAACCTTGTTCGGGCTTTTCGGGGGCTGCGTTCATGGGCAATGGGTGGGGCTGATCAGGTCTGCTCAAGGTGGCAATGGGTTGGAAAAAGCGGCATTTAAAAAGAGGCCTCTACGCGACTTGATCCTAACTGAAGATGGCCAATTTCGCGCGATTCACGTCACCAATGTGTCAACAATTCACGCAAAGTGTTGACACTTTGGGGGTTGACGTTCACACTTTGAGGCACTTTCAGCAAGTGCACACACTTGATCTCACAGCGTATTTATTGTCCGGAGATTCCCATGCCGCACCAACCCGCCTCCACTGCGCTGTCGCGCTTTCGGGTGATCGATTTGACTCAGGTGCGAGCAGGCCCCACGGCTTGCCGCCAGTTGGCCGACTGGGGCGCCGACGTGGTGCAGGTGCAAATGCCCGAGCACATGCGCGGCGACGACACCTTGGGCGGGCAAGAAGGCTCGGACTACCAGTACACCCACCGCAACAAGCGCTCCATCACCCTTAACCTGAAAGAGCCTGAGGGCATCGCCCTGCTCAAGCAACTGATCGCCAAGGCCGATGTGGTGGTCGAAAACTTCCGCCCCGATGTGAAGTTCCGCCTGGGCATCGATTACGAGAGCCTGAAGAAAGACAACCCCGGGCTGGTGTACGCCAGCATCTCGGGCTTTGGCCAAACCGGCCCCTTGGCCAACAGGCCGGGTTTTGACCAAATTGCGCAGGGCATGGGCGGCTTGATGTCGGTCACCGGCCTGGCCGAGCAGGGCCCGATGCGCGTGGGCATCCCGATTGCCGATTTGTGTGCCGGCATTTTTGCGGCGCAGGGCATTTTGGTGGCCTTGCTCGAGCGCGAAAAATCCGGCCAAGGCCAATGGCTGCACACCTCGCTCTTGGAGTCCATGGTGTACATGATGGACTTCCAGACCTCGCGCTGGCTGATCGATGAGGAAGTGGCCACGCAGGCGGGCAACTTCCACCCCACCAGCATCCCCACCGGGGTGTACAAGGCGCGTGATGGCTACATGAACATTGCGGTGTTTGGCTCCAAGATTTGGGAGCGCTTTTGCGACATCTTGGAAGCACCGCAGTGGGTCACCGACCCGCGTTACTGCGACAAGCCCAGCCGCTCGGTCAACCGAGATGCGCTGAACGCTGAGATCAACGAACGCCTGGCCAAGCGAGACCGTGCTTATTGGATCGAACGCCTGAACGATGGCGGGGTGGCCTGTGGCTTGATCAACAGCATGGACGAGGTGTTCAACGAACCGCAAGTGCAGCACTTGAAGATGGTCAAAGACGTGGTTTCGGTGCACCAAGGCCCGCAGCGCTTGGTGGGTCAGCCGGTGCAGCTGGAGCGGACGCCCAGCACCATCGCCCGCGCCGCACCACGGCGTGGCGAGCACAGTGTAGAAATTTTGGGCGAGCTGGGGCTGGATGATCAGACCTTGGCCGCATTGAAGTCCAAAGGAGTGTTTTGAATGTCTGAAGTGGTTTACACCTCACCCACCGAACGGGTCAACACCTGGCTGGACGGCAGCACGCTGTTCATCCAGTTCAACAACGTGGCGCGGCACAACGCGCTGTCGGTGGACATGTGGGAGGCCGTGCCGGTGCTGCTGAACCAGGCCGAGCACGACCCCCGTGTGCGCTTGGTGGTGTTCACCGGTGCGGGTGAAAAAGCCTTTGTGTCGGGCGCAGACATCTCGCAGTTCGAGGACATGCGTGCGGCACGTGAGGCGGTCACACGCTACGAGCACATGGCAGAGACCGCGCTCATGGGCATCTACAACTTCCCCAAGCCCACGCTCGCTTGCATTCGCGGCTTTTGCATTGGTGGCGGCATCAACGTAGCCATCAGCTGCGACATGCGCATAGCCGCCAGCGACGCCGTGTTCTCGGTCCCCGCCGCGCGCCTGGGTTTGGGTTACCGCTATTCGGCCATGAAAAACCTGGTGGACCTGATTGGCCCCGGTGCGGCCAAAGACCTGTTCTTCACAGCCCGCAAAATCAACGCGCAAGAAGCCCAAAGCCTGGGTTTGGTCACGCGGGTCTGCGCGCCCGAGGCGCTGCCCGAATTGCTGTCTGAATACACCTCGGCCTTGGCGGCCAACGCGCCGCTGACCATTCAGGCGGCCAAAGCCATCACCCGCGAAATTCTCAAGCCCTCGCCCGAGCTGGATTTGGAATTGTGCACCCAGCTCATTCGCGGCTGCTTTGACAGCGCCGACTACGCCGAGGGCCGCAAGGCCTTCATGGAAAAACGCAAACCCGTCTTCAAAGGCGAATGAGGCACCCCATGAAATCGTATTGGATGACCATCAGCAACGGCCAGGGCCAGATGGAGTTGCGCGAGGTGGACAGGCCTGTGCCCGGTGCGGGTCAGGTGTTGGTCAAGTTGCATGCGGCCTCCTTGAACCGGGGCGAATTGATCATCGGCCACGGCCTGCATGGCAAGGGCGGCAGCAAGCCCGCGGGTATGGAGGGCGCGGGGCAGATCGTTCAACTGGGCAGCGAGACCGGTGCTTGGCAAGTGGGTGATCGCGTCATGGGCAGATGCCCCGGCGCTTTTTCTGAATACGCCCTGATGGACGTGCGCGAAATCATGCACGTGCCGGACAACTTGACGCTGGAGCAAGCCGCATCGATCCCGCTCACGTTCTTGGTGACCTATGACCTATTGGTCTTGCAAGGCCACTTGCAAGCTGGTCAATGGCTTTTGATCAACGGCGTGTCCTCAGGCGTGGGGGTGGCCAGCTTGCAAATGGCCAAGGTGTTGGGGGCCAAGGTGATCGGCACTTCCGGATCGCAGGCCAAGCTCGATCAACTCAAACCCCTGGGGCTGGATGTGGGCTTGTGCACCCGCGCGGCTGATTTTCACCAGGCCGTGCAGCAAGCCACCGAGCAAAAAGGAGCCAACTTGGTGGTCAACACTGTGGGCGGCAGCGTGTTTGCCGAAAGCATGCGCTGCATGGCTTTTCAGGGGCGTTTGGGTTTTGTGGGCTATGTCGACAACACACTCAATGCCACCATTGATTTGGAGGCGCTGCATGCCAAGCGTCTGTGCCTGTATGGTGTGTCCAACAAAAACCGCACACCCGCGCAGCGGTCCGATGGCATCGCGCAATTCTCGGCGCAAATCCTGCCGGCTTTTGCCGATGGCCGGATCCAGCCCCTGCTCGATCGGGTGTTTGAGTTTGACCAACTGGACCAGGCCAAGGCCCACATGGAAAGCAACCAGCATACCGGCAAAATCGTGCTGCGCATTGCCAGTGCTGCTTGAGCCTCTTCCCCATCGACCGAGACTTTTTTAAATAAAGGAGACAACACCATGAACAAAAGAAACCTGATTTCAGCTTTGGTCCTTTCTTGCTTCGGCCTGGGTGTGCAAGCCCAAGGCGCCGCCTATCCCAACAAACCCATTCGTCTGGTGGTGGGCTTTGCCCCAGGCGGTGCGGCCGACTACGTGGCACGCGCCATCAGCGACGCGATGGGCAAAGCGATTGGACAGGGCATCGTTGTTGAAAACCGCGCAGGCGCAGGCTCCAGCATCGCCGCTGAAAACGTGGCCAAGGCTGCGCCCGATGGCTACAGCATTTTGTTGGCCAGCCCCAGCAGCATCTCGGTCAACCCGGCGCTCAACCCCAAGTTGAACTACACCCCCAAAGACTTGGTGCCCGTCACCAAAGTCACGACATCGCCCTTGGTGATTGCGGTCAACCCCAACATCGGCGTCAACTCGGTGCAAGACCTGATCGCGCGTGCCAAACAATCACCAGGCAAGATCAATTACGCCACCTCGGGCAATGGCTCTGCCCCGCACCTGGGCGCGGCTTTGTTCACCCAGCTGACGGGTGTGGACATGGTGCACATTCCGTTTCGCGGCGGCGCGCCCGCCATCCAGTCGGTGATTGCGGGCGACACCCAAGTGACCTTTGGCACCCCACCTTCGGTCTTGCCCATGATCCAGGCGGGTCGCTTGAAAGGCTTGGCCGTCAGTACACGCAACAGCTCGGCTTTGGTCCCCGGTTTGCCTGGCATGCAAGAGGCCAAACTGCCCGAGTACGCCATTGAGTTTTGGTATGGTTTGTTTGTGCCCGTGGGCACACCCCCTGCCGTGATGAAGCGCATTTTTGATGCAGCGCAATCGGCCATGGCGCAGCCCTCTGTGAAAGCCGCCTTGGCCCGCGAGGGCACCGATGTGTCGGTGTCCACCACGCCCGAGCAATTTGCAACGTTTTTGACAGAAGATGCCAAGTTTTGGGTCAATTTGGTCAAGAAGGCCGATGTGAAACTGGACTGAGCCTCAAGGAGTTGCCATGGTTGAAAATGGATTTTTGAAAATCGAATCGATGCAAGCGCGCTGCACGCCCGCAGAGTGGCAAGCGCGGGTGAATTTGGCAGCTTGCTACCGCTTGGTGGCCCACTACGGCATGTCCGACATGATGGCCAACCACATCTCGGCGCGGGTTCCCGGTGAAGACGGTGCTTTTCTGATCAACGCCTACGGGATGATGTATGAGGAGATCACGGCGTCGAGCCTCATCAAAATTGACCACGATGGCAACATCTTGTCCAAGCCCGACTTTGGTGATTTGAACTACGGCATCAACAAAGCCGGATACGTGATCCACAGCGCCGTCCACGCGGCGCGCCCCGAGGTGGACTGCGTCATCCACACCCACAGCTGGGCCTCCATGGCGGTGTCTTCGCTCGAATGCGGTCTCTTGCCCGTCACCCAAACTGCGATGCGTTTCCTCAAAATTGGCTACCACGACTACCAGGGCGTGGTGCTGGATTTGGACGAACAAGCCTCGTTGGTGAAAGACTTGGGGCAGGGTGAAGCCCTCATTTTGCGCAACCACGGTGTCCTCACCGTGGGGCGCAGTGTGGGCGAAGCCTTTAATTGGATGCACCGCCTCGAGCTGGCCTGCCATTCACAACTCGCAGCCATGGCCTGCAACACGCCTTTCGTGAAAGTCGCGCCCGATGTGCTGGAAGAGACCTGGAACAACTACCAACCCAGCACCCGCAGACCCTATGGCCTGATGGAGTGGCCCGCCTTGCTGCGCAAACTCGACCGCATGGACCCGAGTTACAAAACCTGAGCCTGTTGCTTCTTCAGAACCCACGAAAGATTCGCATGACTTCACCCTCTCTTTGGTTGGCTGCCAGCTTGTCCGCCTTTGTCATGGCCTTGCCTGCTTGGGCGCAAGCCCAGGCTTATCCCCAAAAACCAGTCAAAGTGGTCGTGGCCTTTACGGCCGGGGGCACCACCGACATCTTGGCGCGGACCGTCACCCAGCAGTTGTCCGAAAAACTCAAGCAGCCTTTTGTCATCGACAACAAGCCCGGTGCGGGCGGTAACTTGGGCACCGAGTTGGTGGTCCGCTCTGCGCCAGACGGTTACACCCTGATCGTCAATTCTGTGGGCCCGATTGCCGTCAACCCCACCTTGTATGGCAAGCTGCCCTACAACCCCCTGACCGATTTGGTGCCGATTGTTCAGATCGCAGATGTCCCCAATGTCTTGGTCATCCACCCATCGGTGCCTGCCAACACCATGGAGGAGCTGATCGCCTACGCGAAGGCCAATCCGGGCAAGCTCAACTATGGCTCGACCGGCATCGGCACCTCGTCCCATTTGTCCAGCTTCATGCTGTCCAAGCGGGTGGGTTTTGAGGCGACCCACATTCCCTACAAAGGGGCTGATGCGCTCAAAGACCTGTTGGCAGGCCGCATCCAGTTCATGTTTGCCACCATCCCTTCGGTCATGACGCACATCACGGCGGGCAAGCTCAAACCGATTGCGGTCAGCTCACTCAAGCGCTCGCGTTCCATGCCCGAAGTGCCGACGGTGGTTGAAAAAGGCTTCCCCCAATTTGAAGCTGGTTCTTGGTTTGGCTTTTTTGCGCCCAAGGGCACGCCAGACGCCGTGATCAGCATGGTCAACAAAGCCGTCAATGAGATCTTGCAAGTGCCCGCCATCGAGCAGCAAATGATCGCGCAGGGCGCAGACCCCGCAGGCGGCACGCCGGCCCAGTTTGGTCAATTCGTTCAGCGCGAGCATGACAAGTGGCGTGTCATTGTGCGCGATTCGGGTGCCAAAGCCGAATGAGCGACACGAACGCCCCCCTGCGCATCCTCATGTCTCAGCAGTCGGTGGACCGCTGGGGCGCATCGGTTGCGGCTGTGATGGGGCGACGAACCTTTGAACTGATCCCTTTGGAGGCGGCTGTGGCGGCACAGCGCACGGATGCCGACGTGGCTTTCATCTCGCGTGAGGTCACGGGCACCTCGACCAAACACGAAATTCATCCGGCCTTGCAGCAGGTCTATGAACTCTTGCGTCAATCCCAAAGCCTGCGTTGGGTGCACATCCATTCCGCTGGTGCTGACCGTCAGATCTATCTGGATTTGTTGGCCAAGGGCGTTCAGGTGACCACCTCTTCCGGGGCCAATGCGCAAGTGGTCGCCACAGTGGCCCTTGCGGGCATTCTGGCGCTCGCACGTCGTTTTCCTTTGCTCTGGGCCGAGCAACAAACCCGTCAATGGATTCCGATGATGGGCGCACGCATGCCCCGTGATTTGCCGGGTCAAACCGCGACCATTGTCGGTTGGGGGCCTATTGGCCAAAAACTGGGTGGCCTGTTGCAGGCCTTGGGCATGCAGGTGGTGGCTGTTCGTCAGCAATTGGCAGCACAGCCCAGCCCAGCAAGTGGGGGCGTTGAGATGGTCACATTCGAGTCGTGGACCCAAGTCCTACCCAAAACCGACTGGTTGATCCTGGCCTGTCCTTTGACGGCCAAAACCCGTCAATTGGTCAATGCCTCTGCTCTGGCGGGTCTACCTCGAGGAGCTCATTTGATCAATGTGGCGCGAGGCGAAGTGGTGGACGAACCCGCTTTGGTATCGGCATTGCAAAGCGGGCATTTGGGGGGGGCGTTTCTGGATGTGTTTGCGCACGAACCCTTGCCCTCCAATTCCCCCTTGTGGGCCATGCCTCAGGTCATGATCACGCCGCACGCTGCGGGTCACTCCGATGGCAATGAAACCCGAGTCGGGCAAATTTTTTTGGATAACTTGCGCTGCTGGAACGAGGGGGCACTCCTTCGCAATTCGGTGAATTGACCTGTTGGAAGGGCAGGGAGGCCATGGCAAGGTTTTCCCGAGTAGCGCACAATTTGATTTCTTTTCATAATTGATTGGCTATTTTTACCCGGAGATTTTCAGATGACCCACCGTCATGACCCCCGTCGCCGACAAATTGGCTTGGCTGCTTTGTCGGGTATTGCGCTCAGCGCCTTGGGCACAGCGCAAGCTCAAACTGCGGCTTGGCCTTCGGCCAAACCCATCCGCATGATCGTGAATTTCCCTGCAGGCGGATCGCCAGATTTGGTGGCGCGTGCCGTTTCCACATCGGTGTCTCAAGCGTTGGGTCAACAAATTGTGGTGGACAACCGTGGTGGCGCCGGCGGCATCATTGGCTCAGATTTGGCTGCCAAGAGTGCTCCCGACGGCTACACCTTTTTGTGCAGTTCGGGCAGTGGTGCTTCCATCGTGCCCTACGTCACGCCCAAGATGCCTTTCGACCACGACAAGGACCTCATCCCAGTGGCGGCAGGCGCACGTTTGCAATTGTTCCTGGTTGTGCGCAGCGATGCGCCTTACAAAACCTTTGCCGAGTTCATTGCCTTTGCCAAGAGCAATCCGGGCAAGTTGAGCTATGGCTCCCCCGGCAACGGCACCAGCCCGCACATCGCGGGCGAAATGCTCAAGTCCCAAGCCGGTATCTTCACGCTCCATATCCCTTACCGTGGCTCGGGTGCAGCTTTGCAAGATTTGCTGGGCGGCAGTGTGGACTATTTGCTCGATCCCGGCATTGCGTTCTCGCACGTGCGTTCGGGTCGCTTGCGCTTGTTGGCGGTCACGTCTCCTCAGCGCCTGGCCATGTTCCCCGAAGCGCCTACGCTCAATGAACTGGGGCTCAAGAATTTTGACGCCGGCACCTCACATGGTTTTTGGGCGCCTGCGGGCACGCCTGCGGCCATCGTTGACCGGATGAACCGCGAGATCAACCGCGCTTTGATGTTGCCCAGCGCAGTTGAGTCCATACGCGGCATCGGTGCCGAGCCCACCCCCATGTCGCCGGCAGAGTTTGGTGCGGTGACGAGGGCCGATGCACGTCGGTTTGCCCAAATCATCAAAGAACGAAAAATCGTCCACGATTGAGCCGGCTTGGCTGTCCTGCTGCTGGGGCAGCCTTAAAACTGCCCTGGAAACACCCACAGCAAGCCTGCCGTCATGACGAGGTAGCGACCGAATTTGCCAATGGCCATGTACAGCGTGCAGGGCCAAAAAGGCAACTTCAGCCAGCCTGCCACGGCACACAAAGGGTCGCCCACGCCGGGAAGCCAGCTGAGCAAACAGGCTTTGGGGCCCAGTTTTTCCAGCCAGACCAGGGCCCGGTGGTGGCTGCTCGATCCACGCCAACGGTTCACCGCTTTGTTCGTACCCCAGCCCATCCACCAGCTGACCATGCCGCCCAGTGTGTTGCCTGCCGTAGCCACCAAAATTGCTGGCCAAAACAGATCGGGATTGAGCTTGACAAGGCCAAACACCGCAGGTTCTGAGCCCATGGGCAGCAAGGTGGCCGAGATGAAAGCCACCAAAAACACGGTGCTCAAGCCGTGTTGTGGCAGGGCCAGCCATTGCAGTAATTCGTTGAGCCAAAGTTCCATGTCGGCAGTTTAGCGCCGGGGCCAATTGCTTAGCACACGCAGCTTTCATTTGCTGAAATATTAAGCAATTACAATCGGACCTCCTCATACGGCACCCCCACACCCGCACACTCCCGATCATGCAGATTGGCCCTTATCTGTTGCCGAACAATTTGTTCGTTGCTCCCATGGCGGGGGTGACGGATCGGCCGTTTCGCCAACTGTGCCGGCAGTTTGGGGCAGGTTATGCGGTGAGTGAAATGGTGACCTCGCGCCCCGACTTGTGGGCCTCGCTCAAAACCTCCCGCCGTGCCAACCATGATGGCGAACCCGGCCCGATCGCGGTGCAAATTGCAGGCACCGAGGCGCAGATGATGGCGGATGCCACCCGGTACAACATCGACCGTGGAGCACAGATCATTGACATCAACATGGGCTGCCCAGCCAAGAAGGTCTGTAACAAATGGGCTGGCTCGGCCCTGATGCAAGACGAGCCGTTGGCGCTGGAGATCATCAGCGCGGTGGTCGAGGCTGCTTTGCCCCACGGCGTGCCCGTCACCTTGAAAATGCGCACTGGATGGTGCGATGCTGAAAAAAACGCCCTGAGTCTGGCCCGCGCCGCTGAAAGCGCCGGGGTGCAAATGGTCACCGTGCATGGCCGCACCCGCGAGCAGGGCTACAAAGGCTTTGCCGAATACGACACTGTGGCGGCTGTCAAAGCTGCGCTGAACATCCCGGTGGTGGCCAATGGTGACATTGATTCCCCAGAAAAAGCCCGCGACGTTTTGAGCATCACCGGCGCCGATGCGGTCATGGTGGGCCGCGCAGCGCAGGGTAGCCCCTGGATCTTCCGTGAGATGGCCCACTTTTTGGCCACGGGCGAACACCTGGCCCCGCCACTGGTGGTCGAAGTGCGCCGCGCCTTGCTGGAGCACCTGCAAGACCACTATGGCCTGTATGGTGAATACACCGGGGTGCGTTCGGCCCGTAAACACATCGGATGGTATGTGCGTGCGCTGCCCGGCGGCGAAGTTTTCCGTGAGCACATGAACACCCTGGATTCTGCAGCAGGGCAACTGGCCGCCGTGGCGGCTTATCTGGACGGCTTGGCCAGCCAGATGGACCGTTTGCCAAAACGCCATGAAGGTTGCATTGATTTAGAGACCACGCTATGAGCGAACCCCAATCCATTGAAAACTGTATCCGTGACAACCTGGAAATCTATTTCCGCGACCTCGACGGCACCGACCCGGTTGGTTTGTATGACATGTTGCTCAAGCTGGTTGAAAAGCCGCTTTTGGATGTGGTGATGACCCAGTCTGGCCAGAACCAGTCGCGGGCTGCCGAATGGCTGGGCCTGAACCGCAACACCCTGCGCAAGAAGTTGCTCGAACACGATTTGTTGAATTGATTTTGAAGAAAGTCCCCATGAGAGCCCTCATTTCCGTCTCTGACAAAACCGGCATCGTTGATCTGGCCAAAGAATTGCATGCCCTGGGCGTGGGCTTGATCTCCACCGGCGGCACCGCCAAGCTCTTGGCCGAACAAGGCTTGCCCGTGACCGAAGTGGCCGAAGTCACAGGCTTTCCTGAAATGCTGGACGGCCGTGTGAAAACCCTGCACCCCAAGGTGCACGGCGGCTTGCTGGCGCGCCGTGACACGCCCGAGCACATGGCGGCCTTGAAGGCACACAACATCGACACCATCGATTTGTTGATCGTGAATTTGTATCCGTTTGAAGCCACCGTGGCCAAGCCCGGTTGCACGCTGGCCGACGCGATCGAGAACATCGACATCGGCGGCCCCGCTATGGTGCGCTCGGCCGCCAAGAACTGGAAAGACGTGGGCATCGTCACCGACGCCAGCCAATACGCGGACGTGATCGCCGAGTTGAAGGCCAGCGGCAAGTTGAGCGACAAACTGCGCTTCGCTTTGTCTGTGGCCGCGTTCAACCGCATCAGTCAATACGACGGCGCGATCAGCAACTACCTCTCCAGCGTGAACTTCGAAGCCGAGAAGCTGAGCGAAACCTACGTGCCCGAGCGCGCCCAGTTCTCTGGCCAATTCAACGAACAATATGTGAAAGTGCAAGACCTGCGCTACGGCGAAAACAGCCACCAGCAAGCCGCCTGGTACCGCGACCTCGCGCCTGCTGCCGGCTCGCTCGCCACCGGCGTGCAGCTGCAAGGCAAAGAACTCAGCTACAACAACATCGCCGACGCCGATGCGGCATGGGAATGCGTGAAGAGCTTTGATAGCTCAGCCTGTGTCATCGTCAAACACGCCAACCCCTGCGGCGTGGCGGTGGGCGCTACTGCTCTAGAGGCCTACAGCAAAGCCTTCCAGACCGACCCCACCAGCGCGTTTGGCGGCATCATCGCCTTCAATCGCCCTGTGGACAAAGCCGCTGCCGAAGCGGTGAGCAAGCAGTTTGTGGAAGTGCTCATGGCCCCTAACTTCAGCGCCGAAGCGCTGGAAGTCTTCAAGAGCAAAGTCAATGTGCGCCTGATGAAAATCGCGTTGCCTGCCAACTACGGCGATGTGCGCAACGCTTTGGAAACCAAACGCGTGGGCTCAGGCCTTTTGCTGCAAAGCGCCGACAATCACGAGTTGGCTTTGGCCGACTTGAAGATTGTCACTGTCAAACAACCCACGCCTGAAGAACTACATGACTTGTTGTTCGCCTGGAAAGTGGCCAAGTTCGTCAAATCCAACGCCATCGTGTTCTGCAAAAACGGCATGACCATGGGCGTGGGCGCGGGCCAGATGAGCCGCCTCGACTCGGCCCGCATCGCCAGCATCAAGGCCGAAGCGGCCCAGCTGAGCCTGCAAAACACTGTGGTCGCCAGCGACGCCTTCTTCCCCTTCCGCGACGGCCTCGATGTGGTGGTGGACGCGGGCGCGACCTGCGTGGTCCAGCCCGGTGGCTCCATGCGCGACCAAGAAGTCATTGACGCGGCCAACGAGCGTAGCGTGGCGATGGTGTTCACCGGCGTGCGCCACTTCCGCCATTGATCTCAGGTGCGTCACTGCGAGTGAAGCTTGGCAGTCTCCACGGATTGCCGCGTCGCATTGGCTCCTCGCAATGACACATTGACATGAAATTTGAATCACTCGGCCTGGTCCCTGCGCTGCAACGCGCCGTGGGTGACATGGGCTTGTTTGCTGCCACGCCCATCCAGGCCGATGCGATCCCGGCGGTGCTGAAGTCGGCTGACGTTTGGGCCACTGCGCCCACCGGCTCGGGCAAGACGTTGGCGTTTGCGTTGCCCTTGGTGCAGCACCATCTGCTGCAGCCGCGCCAGACCAACTTTCGTCGGCCCATCCGCACCCTGGTGCTGGTGCCCACGCGCGAATTGGCAGTGCAGGTCGGCGACATCTTGAGCAACATGGTCTACAAGCTGGGGCTCAAGGTGTCGGTGGTCTACGGCGGTGTCTCGATCAACCCGCAGATGATGGGCTTGCGCGGCGGGGCCGACATCGTGGTGGCCACACCCGGACGCTTGCTCGACCTGGTCGACCACAATGCGCTGCACCTTAAAGACGTGCAGCACCTGGTGCTGGACGAAGCCGACCGCCTGCTGGACCTGGGCTTTGCCGACGAATTGAATCGTGTGCTGGCGCTGCTGCCTCCCAAGCGCCAGACCTTGCTGTTCTCGGCCACTTTTGCCCCTGAGGTGGAGGCGCTCGCGGCCCAGCTGCTGCGCGACCCGGTGCGCATCACGGTTGAAGCGTTTGAAGGCCACAAGCCAGACATTACCAAGCGGGCCATTGCGGTGGACGAAAAATCACGCACCGCCTTGTTGCGCCACTTGATTGCCCAGAACAGCTGGAAGCAGGTGCTGGTGTTTGTGGCCACGCGCTACGCCTGCGAGCATGTCGCGAACAAGCTCTACAAAGCGGGCATTTATGCCACGCCCTTCCATGGCGAGATGAGCCAGGGTGCCCGGCAAGATGTGCTGCACGACTTCAAAGCTGGCCGCTGGGAAGTGGTGATCACCACCGACCTGGCTTCACGCGGCATTGACATTGCCATGTTGCCGGTGGTGGTCAACTACGACCTGCCGCGCTCGGCCACCGATTACACCCACCGCATCGGCCGCACCGGCCGCGCCGGGGCCCATGGCGACGCGGTGAGTTTTGTGACCGCCGCCGCGCAAGCGCACTGGCAGCTGATCTGCAAACGCGAAAGCCTGGAGTTGGCTTTGGAGCAGGTGCCGGGCTTTGAGCCGGTGGATGAACCGCCTGCACCGCAAGGCAATGGCGGCATCAAGGGCAAGCGCCCGAGCAAGAAAGACAAATTACGGGCAGCCGCTGCTGCAGACCAAGAGCGCAAATGACAAGGCCCCTGGCGGGGCCTTGTCTTCATTCGTCGTTGAATGCCTTGTGGCTTTTGTCGCCGCCCTCTGGCGAGCCGGGCTTGAGCACCCGCACGCCGTGCTTGCTCAAAATCTCTACATACACCGAAGTCGCGCCCGACTTGGCGGCTGCGTCCACCGCTTCGATCACGGCGCTCACGCGCACCACTTCGGCGGTGTCGGCGCTCAGGCCCACTTTGCAGTCAAAGTCCCAAAAGTCGGCGCCTTTGGGCACAGCGCGGTTGCGTTCGCGTTTGAAGTATTTGCGGATCTCGTGCTTGACGGCTTCGAGCACGCGGTCGGGGTGCTTGCCTTCGGCTTGCAGGGGGAAATTCTTTTTCATTGGTCGTCCTAATGGGCAGAGGCAAGCGCCCGGTCAGGACGTGAATGCAAGGCTGGATTATCGTTGGTTTGCCCCGCGAGCCTTCGGCTTTGAATCGGCGATCTTGCGCATTTTTATGCATTTATGCAAAAATGCAAACATGCGAACTTCACTTGATTTTCCTGACGCGCTGTTCAAGCACCTCAAAACCCGGGCTGCCCAAGAGGGCCGGACCCTGCGCGACCTGGTCATTGAGCTGGTGGAACGGGGCTTGACCGCCCGCGAGGTGGTGGACCCGCAAAAGCGGTTTTTGGCTCGCCCCCCGGTGATTCCAAGCCAAGGCCCTATGGCTCTGCCGGTGAGTCACATGACCAATGCCGATCTCTATGCGTTGATCAACGAGGAAGACGATGAGCGAACCATCCAGCTCTTGGGGCGTGGCTGAGCCCGCAGCCAACTGGCGCTTGGTTTCGGGCGATTTGCTCGATGTCAACGTGTGGGTAGGCTTGTGCAGCGCTGCGCACCCGTTTCATGATCCAGCCATGCGCTATTGGCAATCTGCATGCGAAGCCGAAACACCTTTGTGGTTTTGTCGAACCACCATGATGGGTTTGGTGCGCGTGCTGTCGCAACCCCGGGCGATGGGCACCAATGTGTTGAATCTGACGCAGGCCATGGCCATGTACCGCCAATGGCTGGAAACGCCTGCCGTGGGTTTGCTGGCCGACCCACCCGGTTTGGACGACGCCATTGCGCAGTTACTGGGGCGTCGCGGTGAGCCCCAGCCCATTCGCTTGTGGACCGACATGTGCCTGGCGGCCACAGCCCAAAGCGCTGGCCTGCGCATGGTCACCTTCGATCGTGACTTTGAGCGTTTCGGGCTCACGCGCTGCTTGGTGTTGCCCACGGACTCCAATACCCACACCGGCCCAGACAGTGCGCCCTGAGCGCGCTCACATCAGTCGGCCTTGATGCCTTGGTCCTTGATCAGGCGTGCCCAGCGTTCGGCGTCTCGCTCGACCAGTTGGGCAAAGGCTTGCGGGGTGCTGCCGCTGGGGTCCATGCCTTGCGAGACAAAGGCCTTTTGCACGTCCTCGCCGCCGAGCAGTTGATTGATCTCCCGGTTGTAGAGGTTCACGATGTCGGTCGGTGTGCCTTTGGGGGCAAATAAGCCGTACCACATGTCCACGTTCACGTTGCCCGCTTTGGCTTCGGCCAGGGTGGGCAGATCGGGCAGCAGGGCGTGGCGTTTGTCACTGCCAATGCCCAGCGCCACCAGCCGACCGGAGCGAATGTGCGGCAAGGCCACATGGATGGGCAGGAACATCGCATCCACCTGACCACCGAGCAAGTCGGTGACTGCCGGGCCAGTGCCCCGATAGGGGATATGGGTTACGAACACGCGAGCGGTATTTTTGAACAGCTCCATCGACAAATGGTGTGGCGTACCCACGCCGGGCGATGCGTAATTGATGCGACCCGGCTGCATTCGTGCCGCTTGCACCAATTCGCCAGCGGTTTTGTAGCCGGTTTTGGGGTGGGTTACCAGCAGCAGTTGCCCCCAGCTGGTTTGCGATACGGCCGTCAGGTCTTTCACCGCGTCGAAACTCAGGCCCGGGTACAGTGCCCGGTTCATGACCAAGGTGTTGACACTGACGAGCAAGGTGGCGCCATCAGGCGCAGCGCGGACCACCGCTTCGGTGCCGATATTGCCGGAGGCACCTACCCGGTTTTCCACCACCACCGGGCGGTTCAGGCGCTGCGAGAGTTTGGGGCCCAGGGTGCGGGCGATCAGGTCAATGCCAGTGCCGGGGGTGAAGGGAACGATCAGCTTCAGCGGTACTTGTGTGGCCGTATTTTGCGCCCAAGCCAAAGGGGCAGGCCCCAGGCTCAAAATGCTGGCGCCCAGCAAGGTGTTCAGTTGGCGACGTGAGGGGTTCATCGGGGTGGTCTCCATGGGTCATCGGTCAATCGCCCATTATTGGTGAGCCCAGCCGCGTTGTGCACCCATGGAATCCCTGCACATGTCTGATGCCGGACATTGCCGTGTCAACGAAAGCGGTACTTGAGCTGAAAACTGACCGCGCCGTAAAGCCGGTCTTTCAAGGGCGGCACCAGCGCCACATTCAGTCCCCAGTGCTGGCCTTCCAGGCTGGCGGTGGGAATCAAGGCCGGGAACCAACCGCCCTGGTAAGCATTGGGGTAGCCGTTAAAAGCCCCGGCCACGACACCCAGCTTCACGCCCGCCCAGGTCCAGGGTTGGTAATAGGCGCCCACATAGTTGGAGTTGGCGTCGTTGCTGTTGCGAAAACGCCCCGCAGTGGCCGACCAGGTCTCGTCGATGCGATATTCGAAGCCAATGCCGGGATTGGCATTGCGCAGACCTTGGTCGGTGTCAAAGTGGGCCGAGTAAAACCCGGCGTTGACCCAGAGGCGGCTGGCATCGAACTCGGCGTGGGCCGTCAAAGCGGCTGTGCAGCTGCAAACAAGACAGGCCAGCCGTTTCATGGCTTGGCTCAAAGCAACTTGAACACGTCAGCCGCGACCCGTACGGTCTCGGCGATGTCGGCATCGGTGTGCGCTGCACTCACAAAACCAGCTTCATACAAAGCGGGGGCGATGTAGACACCACCGTCCAACAAACCGTGGAACAGCTTGTTGAACTTGGGGCTGTCGCTGGTCATCACTTTTGCGTAGTTTTGCGGCAGCTCGGGCAGCAAGAAAAAGCCAAACATGCCGCCTTGGCAATCGGCGCTGAAGGGCACACCCGCGTAGCCTGCAGCACCTTTGAGACCATCGACCAGGCTTCGGGTGCGGGCACTCAACGCATCCCAGAAGCCGGGCTTGGCGATTTCGCGCAGGGTGGCCAGGCCGCAGGCGGTGGCCACCGGGTTGCCGCTCAGTGTGCCCGCCTGGTAGACCGGACCAGTAGGTGCCAGCTGGCGCATGATCTCGCGCGGGCCACCAAAGGCGGCCAATGGCATGCCGCCGCCAATCACCTTGCCCAGCACGGTCATGTCGGGTTTGAAGCCGGGAATCAATTGGGCGTACACGCTTTGCGCACTGCCCAAAGCTACGCGGAAACCGGACATGACTTCGTCAAACACCAGCAGCGCGCCGTGCTGGGTGCACAGCTCGCGGCAGCGCGTCATGAAAGGCACGCTGGCGCGCACAAAGTTCATGTTGCCTGCAATGGGTTCGATCATCACGCAGGCCAGTTCCTTGCCGTGCAGGGCAAAGGCTTCTTCCAATTGCTGGATGTTGTTGTATTCGAGTACCAAGGTGTCGCGCACCACCTCGGGCGGCACGCCCGCGCTGGTGGGGTTGCCAAAGGTGGCCAGGCCCGATCCGGCCTTGACCAGCAGCGCATCGGCATGGCCGTGGTAGCAGCCTTCGAACTTGATGAACTTGGTGCGGCCGGTGGCACCACGGGCCAGGCGCAGTGCGCTCATGCCCGCTTCGGTGCCCGAGCTGACCAGGCGCACCATTTCCATGGACGGCACGTGTTTCAGGATCTCTTCGGCCAGCTCGATCTCACGCTCGGTGGGGGCGCCAAAAGAGAAACCGTCCAGCGCCGCTTTTTGCACCGCTTCAAGCACGGCAGGGTGACCGTGGCCCAAAATCATCGGGCCCCAGGAGCCGATGTAGTCGATGTATTTCTGGCCATTGGCGTCCCAAAAATAGGCACCTTGGGCACGCTGCACAAAGCGGGGTGTGCCGCCCACGGCGCGAAAAGCACGCACGGGGGAGTTGACGCCGCCTGGGATCACTTGAGCTGCGCGGTCAAATAGGGTTTGGTTGCAGTCGGTCATGTGGGTTCTCAGTGCTTGGTTTCGTTGAAAGGTACTTCAAAGTAATCGGCACCGGGGTGAACTTCCGGGCCTTCCTCGTCTGCGGTTTGCTCGTCCTCGGGCAGCGCCCAAAACAGGCGGTCTGGAATGACCTGGCCCATGCCGGGCCGAAAGCCTTCGTCGAGGCACCGGTCCAGGTAATGCAGGGCTTCGCTCGTGGCTTCGGGCAGGTCCATGCCGGTGGCCAGCAAGGCGGCCAAGGCCGCAGAAAGGGTGTCACCTGCACCTGCAAACACCGCCTCGATGCGTTCAAACTTCTCGTGTCCCAACACCATCTCCGGCGTGGCCAGCACGTTGTCAATGTGTTGCTCGGGCAAAGGAAGGCCAGTGACCAGGGTGTAAGGCACGCCCAGTTCGGCCGCAGCTTTGGCAATGTCACGGGGGCCAGGGTTGCGCTCGCCGCTCCAGTCAGGCAGCAACCAGCGCCGCAGCGTGCTGTGGTGGCCCACCAGCACACTGGTCTGGGGTAACAGCAGTTCGCGAAAGGCGTCCAGATAAGCGTCGATCTTGTCTTCTTCCCACCATGACAAGTTGGGCATGTAGGCCACCAAGGGCACGCCGTCGTAGTCGTCGGACAGCTCGGCGATCACCGCGAGGCTCTCGGGTGTGCCGACAAAGCCCACTTTGATGACTTGCACCGGCACGTCTTCGGCCACGGCACGGGCTTGGTCGTGCACGGCTTCGTCGTCGAGCGAAAAAAAGTCGGTGATGCTGTTGGTGTCGCGCACATAAGTGCCAGTGCAAATCGGCATGCAGTGCGCCCCCACCGAAGCCATGGCCACCGCGTCGCAGCCCAATCCGCCCGCACCGCTGGGGTCGTTGGCGTTAAAGGACAGCACACAAGCCAAAGAGGCCGACTCTTCTTCGGCCAGGACCTGATCAATGTCGGGAGTTTTAGGGCTGGAGTCGGTCATTCAATCGTCGAATCTCAGGGGCTTCGGGCTCACTTCGCGGGTTACCGTTGGGCGGACCGATACAATCAAATCATTCTATTCGACTATCTGATTGCGACACTGTGATGGAACACAAAACTTGGATGTGCCTGATTTGCGGCTGGATCTACGACGAAGCTGCAGGTGACCCCGATCACGGCATCGCCCCTGGCACCAAATGGGAAGACGTGCCCATGAACTGGACGTGCCCCGAATGCGCGGCCCGCAAGGAAGACTTTGAGATGGTCGCCATCTGATCAGTCTGCTTTTTTCTTGACCACTGCATACCGGGTCAGCGTTTTATCGCGTGCTTCGGCATGGTCAACGATGGGGGCTGGGTAGGTTTTGCCGATGACCACACCGGCCTCTTGCAACTCCAGCGGCTTGGCCAGCCAGGGCGCATGCAGTGCCGACGTGGGCAAGGCCGCCAGTTCCGGCACATAGCGTCGGATGAACTTGCCTTCAGGGTCGAACTTTTCGCTTTGGCTGATCGGGTTGAAGATGCGAAAGTAGGGCTGGGCATCGCACCCGCTGGAGCTGGCCCACTGCCAGCCGCCGTTGTTCGCCGACAGGTCAAAGTCGTTCAGTTGCATGGCAAAGTACTTTTCACCCCAGCGCCAGTCGATGCCCAAATCCTTGACCAAAAAGCTGGCCACCACCATGCGCAAGCGGTTGTGCATGTAGCCCGTCTGGTTGATCTGGCGCATGGCCGCGTCCACCAAGGGGTAGCCGGTGCGGGCTTGGCACCAGGCCTCAAACAATTTGTGCGCGTGGGGGCCGTGTTCCCAACGGATGGCATCGTACTCGGGCTTGAAGCTGTGGCCCTGGCCCACATGGGGAAAGTTGTGCAGCACCTGCACATAAAAGTCGCGCCAAATCAGCTCGGACAGCCATACGCTGGCCCCCACGCTGCCTGCCAGCATGCGCGGACGCGCCTCGCGGGCCAGCTGGCGGATCGACACCGTGCCAAAGCGCAAATGCACGCTCAAATAACTGGGGCCTTTGATGGCCGGGAAGTTGCGCGTGTCTTCGTACTGCTCAATGCGGGTCAAAAAGTCTTGCAGCAAGGCCTGCGCGCCCGACTCGCCGGTGGGGATTTTCAGAGCTTGGAGGTTGGTGGGCTCAAAGCCGATGTCCTTCAGGCTGGGCACCGGGTGAGCCAGATCGTCAGGGCGGGGGGCCAGGCGTTTGGCCCGTGACGCCACTTCGTAGGCCTGTAGGTCTTCGGGTGTGACTTTTTTGAGCCAAGCGTTTTTGTAGGGTGTGAATACGCTGAAGGGCTTGGCCGACTGGGTCAACACCTCATTGCGCTCAAAGATGACATGGTCCTTGAAGGTGTGGAGCACGATGCCATGCTCGGCCAGATGCCCTCGTACCTGGATGTCTCGGGCCAGCGCCAGTGGCTCGTCGTCGTGGTTGGCAAATACCGCTTGGGCTTGCAGGTGTTTGGCCAGTTTGACAATTTTGTCCTTGGCCTCGCCGTGGCGCACGATCAGGCCTGCTTGCGGGTGGCCAGACAGCTCACGCAAGCGCGCGTCCACTTCGACCAGGGATTCTCGGATGAACTCTACCCGGCGGTCAGCCCTGGGCAGGGCGTTCAGGATCTCAGTGTCGAACACAAACACCACATGCACCCGCTGATAATGCTTCAGGGCCTGGTGCAGGGCGGCGTGGTCACTCACGCGCAGGTCGCGTCGCAGCCATACCAGGCCACAAGAAAAAGGGGTTTCCATCAGGGTGTGCCAGTTTGAGTCAAACAATGCAGCCTTGACCCCATCCGCAGAATTGAGGCCGCTAAAATCGCTGCATGACCGCCGATTCTGCCTCCATCGACCTCAAGCATCATTTTCTGATCGCCATGCCCGGGTTGGAGGACGAGACATTTGCCCGCAGCGTCATCTACATGTGCGAGCACAGCGCCCGGGGGGCCATGGGCCTGATCATCAACAAACCCTCTGACATCAGCATGCGGCTGTTGTTTGACAAAGTCGAGCTTCCCCTGCGCCGTGAAGACCTGATGCAAAACCCCGTCGGTCAGGGCGGACCGGTGCAGACCGAGCGCGGCTTTGTGCTGCACGACCCATTGCGCTTGGACACACCCGAGCAAGAAGGCTCGGTCTACGCTTCCACGCTCACCGTGCCCGGTGGGCTGGAGATGACCACTTCCCGTGACGTGCTCGAAGCCCTTTCTTCGGGCGCAGGCCCACGTCGGGTGTTGGTCACCTTGGGTTACGCGTCCTGGGGGGAGG
Organism: Comamonadaceae bacterium; assembly: GCA_027488215.1. Lineage (GTDB taxonomy): Bacteria > Pseudomonadota > Gammaproteobacteria > Burkholderiales > Burkholderiaceae_C > Limnohabitans_A. The sequence goes on along the minus strand of JAIYCB010000008.1, from coordinate 9,495 downwards.
GGCAACTTGAGTCGGAACTGGGTGAAAACACATGGCTGACGGTTCCTGCCTCGGCCGATGTGATTTTTGAAGTGCCCATGGCCGAGCGCTACGACCGCGCCTTAGACTTGCTGGGCCTCAAAAGTTGGATGCTCTCGCCTGACGCGGGGCATGCATGAACGATAAGGCGGTGGTGCCCCCCAACCAGCAAACCTTTCTGGCCTTTGACTATGGGCTCAAGCGCACCGGTGTGGCCGTGGGCAACCGCCTGATGAAGACCGCCACACCGCAAGGCACGATTGCCGCCGAGGGCGATGCCCGCTTTGAACACATTGCCAAACGCATCAAGGAGTGGCAACCCGATGCGCTGGTGATCGGCGTGCCTACCCACCCCGACGGCGGTGAGCACGAAAACACCTTGCGCGCCCGCAAGTTTGGTCGCCAACTGCGAGGTCGTTTTGGCCTGTCGGTGTACGAGGTGGACGAGCGCTACACCACCACCGAAGCCCATTCGCAGGGTGCGAAAGACGCTGATGCCGCAGCGGCAGCCATCATTCTTGACCAATTTTTCAGGAGCTTGCCATGAGTGCCCTCGCCCTCAACGCCGAGGCGTTGTACCAAGAACTGCTGCGCGGCGTGCGCGGCCTTTGTCAGGCCAACACCCGCTTGGTGGGCATCACTTCAGGCGGTGCCTGGCTGGCCGAGCGCCTGCAGCGCGACCTGGGCTTGCCGGGTGAATCGGGTCAGGTTTCTTCGGTCATGCACCGCGACGACTTTGCTCAGCGGGGCCTGTCCGCCGGTGGTCAGACCCACCTGCCGTTTGAGGTCGATGGTGCCGACATTCTGGTGCTCGACGATGTGCTCTATACCGGACGCACCATCCGTGCGGTGCTCAACGAGATATTTGACTACGGTCGCCCCGCCCGCGTGCAGCTGGCGGTGCTGGTTGACCGGGGTGGCCGTCAGCTGCCGGTGCAGGCCGATTACGCCGCCGCCCGTGTGGCCCTGCCCGATACGCAATCGCTGGCGCTGGCCCGCGATGCGGCTGGGGCGTTCAGTTTCGAAGTGAAAAACAAGGCCTGAGCCCGACAAGGACACCATGCTTTACAAACGCAACAACCCCCAACTGAACAAAAACGGTGAGCTGATCCACCTGCTCTCCACCGAGGGCTTGTCCAAGGACATCCTCACGCACATCCTCGACACCGCGTCGAGCTTTGTCAGTGTGAGCGACCGCGAAGTGAAAAAGGTCCCTCTTTTGCGCGGCAAGAGCGTGTTCAACCTGTTCTTCGAAAACAGCACCCGCACCCGCACCACCTTCGACATCGCGGCCACCCGCTTGTCGGCCGACGTCTACACGCTCGACATCGCCCGCTCGTCTGCAGCCAAGGGCGAATCCCTGCTCGACACCATCGCTAACCTGAGCGCGATGGCCGCCGACATCTTTGTGGTGCGCCACGGCGAGTCCGGCGCGCCCTACCTGATCGCGCAACACGTCGCGCCCCATGTGCACGTGGTCAACGCCGGAGACGGGCGCCATGCCCACCCCACGCAGGCGCTGCTGGACATGTACACCATCCGCCACTACAAGAAAGACTTTGTCAACCTCACGGTGGCCATCGTGGGCGATGTGCTGCACTCGCGCGTCGCGCGCTCGGACATCCACGCGCTGACCACCTTGGGTTGCGCCGAAGTGCGTGTGGTGGGCCCCAAAACGCTGGTCCCTGCCGACATGGCCCAGATGGGCGTGCGGGTCTTCAACAATCTTGAAGAGGGCATCAAGGGGTGCGACGTGGTCATCATGCTGCGTCTTCAAAACGAGCGCATGAGTGGCGCCTTGCTGCCCTCCAGCCAGGAATACTTCGATAGCTTTGGTCTCACCCCTGAAAAACTCCAACTCGCTAAACCCGACGCCATCGTCATGCACCCAGGTCCGATCAACCGGGGCGTCGAGATCGACTCGGCTGTGGTCGATGGTCAACAAAGCGTGATCCTGCCGCAGGTGACCTTCGGCATCGCGGTGCGCATGGCGGTCATGAGCATCGTCGCGGGCAATGAGGCGTGAGGACTGACAACATGAAATTACTCATTCAAAACGGCCGCGTCATCGACCCCGCGAGCGGCTTTGACCAGACTGCCGATGTGGCAATCGCCGCCGGCCGCATCCTGGCCATCGGCCAAGCCCCGGCTGACTTCACCCCCAATCGCGTGATCGATGCCAAGGGTTGCATCGTGGCGCCTGGCCTGGTGGACCTGGCCGCGCGCCTGCGCGAGCCGGGGCAAGAACACGCAGGCATGCTCGAGAGTGAAATGGCCGCGGCCGTGGCGGGTGGCGTGACCAGCCTGGTCTGTCCGCCCGACACCGAGCCAGTGCTCGACGAGCCGGGGCTGGTGGAGATGCTGCGCTACCGTGCTGAAAAACTCCACCAGGCCCGGGTGCTGCCTTTGGGCGCGCTCACCGTGGGCCTCAAGGGCGATGTGCTCACCGAAATGGTTCAGTTGACCGATGCCGGTTGCGTGGGCTTCAGCCAGGCCGAGGTGCCGATCCCCAGCACCCAAGTGCTGCAACGTGCTTTGCAGTACGCCAGCACCTTTGGCTTCACGGTCTGGTTGCGACCGCAAGAGCTGCACCTGGGCAAGGGTGTTGCCGCCAGTGGCCCTCTGGCCACCCGCATGGGCTTGTCGGGTGTCTCGGTCGCCGCCGAGACGATTGCTTTGCACACGATTTTTGAGCTGGTACGCAGCACCCGCGCACGTGTGCACCTGTGCCGCATCAGCAGCGCCGCAGGCGTCGAGCTTGTGCGTCAGGCCAAGGCCGAGGGCCTGCCCGTCACGGCCGACGTGAGCATCAACTCGCTCCACTTGACCGATGCCGACATGGGCTACTTTGACAGCCGTGCACGTCTCACGCCCGTGCTGCGGCAGCAGCGCGACCGCGATGCCCTGCGTGTGGGTCTGGCCGACGGCACGATCGATGTGCTGGTGTCAGACCACACCCCGGTCGATGCCGATGCCAAGGCCTTGCCCTTTGCTGAGGCCGAGGCCGGCGCCACTGGCATGGAACTGCTCTGGAGTTTGGCGCTCAAGTGGGGCCAGGAGGCGGGCGTGGACTTGCCCCAAGTGCTCGCACGCATCACGGCCGATCCGGCCCGCGTGTTGGGCACCAAGCTGGGCAGCTTGCAAGATTCGGTGGGCCATCTGGCCGTGGGAGGCGTGGCTGACGTGTGCCTGCTGTCTACCCAGGGACACTGGCTGGTGAGTGAAAACACGTTGCGCAGCCAAGGCAAGAGCACGCCGTTTTCTGGCTATGAGTTACCCGGCTGTGTTCGGGCGACCGTGGTCGGTGGACAAGTGGCGTTCGAAATTTGATCGGTGTGGGCCATTGGGGCAATCGCGCAAATGACCTTCACATGAGGACATGATGCTGACCCTGCGTGCGATCTGGAAATTCCTGCGTGGACTTTGGCACGTCCTGGTAGGCATGTGGACCATTTACCTGCGCTTTCCCCAACTCACTCACGATCAGCGGGAAATGCGTGTTCAAGCCTGGGCGTTGAAGTTTCTGGCGCTGTGGGGCATCCATTTGCGGGTCTTGGGATTTCCAGTGCCGACGGGGCCTGCGCTGTTGGTGGCCAACCACATCTCGTGGTTGGACATTCTGGTCATACATGCTGCCAGGCATTGCAGATTCGTATCCAAATCCGACATCCGTGACTGGCCACTGGTGGGCTTGTTGGCCACCGGGGCTGGCACGCTTTACATCGAACGAACCAACCGTAAAGATGCGTTGCGGATGGTCAATGACATGGCCGACGCCATGAGGAACGGTGATGTGGTGGCCGTTTTCCCCGAGGGCACGACCAGCGATGGGCGCGAGTTGCTGCCCTTCCACGCCAATCTGATTCAGGCCGCCATCCAGGCAGAGGCCTTGGTTCAGCCCATGTCGCTCAAATTCATTGATGCTCAAACGGGTGAGCTCAGTTTTGCCCCGTGCTACATCGGCGACGACACCCTGATCGGCTCGATGTGGCGCACACTGAAAGCACGCCGCATCGAAGCCGTCGTGCACTTTGGCGAGCCTCAAGCTGCCATGGGTCGGGACCGTCGGGCCTGGGCGCAGGAGCTTCGCCAGGACATCACGGCCTTGCGTGATGCGCTTTAATCAGGCGACTTGATTCTTGCTTTGCATGCCAAACAACCAGTACGTTTATTTGGCTGAACAAACCTCAAGCATGACCCACGCTCGAACGGCGAATCACCTCAGTCTGTGGATTCGCGGGTGATTTGCCATTGTCCATTGCGCAAAACCCAATGCATGGTCTTGCGGTCGCTGGCTCGAATGCGCTCGTCTTGGTAGATCTGCGTAAAGCGCACAGTGGCTTGGCCTGCGTTGATCTGGATGTTCAGATCTTGGACGTTGTGTTTGATGTTTTGATTACGGCTGATGCGTTGTGTGCGCTGTTGGACCCAGGCGGGGCGACTTAGCCCTCCGGCTGGAATGAAGTCGCTGGCGTACATGTCCAAATACAGAGGAATGGCCCGTCCGCTCCAAGCCTGGCTCCATTGCTGGATTGCTTGCAGCAGCGCCGCTTCATTGTCAGTGACTTGCACTGGGCTGGGTGATTGACGGTTGGCGGTGCCTGCTGCGGCTATGGGCGTCTGACGCGTCTGTGCCTCGGGTGCCTTGTTCGCAGGCCGTTGGCTTGGTGAGCCTTCGCTGAGCGAGGTCACGATCACTGAGCCAGGTGGCTCAATCGGTGGCATCCAGTTGTTGCGGTTGTCATCGTTTTTGGCCATCAGATGTGACAAGTGCATCAGGACCAATACCATCAGAAACCAAAATAAATGACTTTTTTTGAGACTTGTTGTCTGCACGGTCAAAGGGACTGCAGTCCCGTAGTGGGTGGTTGCAGTGTCTGTGTCATGCAAATCTCGAAACTTCATGCTCCGTGCGGCGTAGCCATGGCTTTCACTTGTTGACGAGGTCAACACCACATTGCTGAAATCAAAACAATCAGTTTGCCCCTCGGTCACTGGTGTCGCTGCATTTTTATTGCTTGGATAAGATCTCGAAATCATGATTTCAACAATTTTATTTATATTTTTGATGTAATTTAAAATTTTATTGATATTCAGTAAAGTTATTCTTAAACGGTAGCATGAAAAAAATCCTGATCATTCAAATTCGTCACGACAGCCAAGGACAACATGCCATTTCAACTTGAAAGCGCCCTGTTTTGTCCGGCACAGATTGAATTTGTCAAATGCGGCTCAGGTCCAAATCAGGTGACGTGGATTAAGTGATTTGCAGAACAGAAGCGAGCCGAGTGCGTGAGCTGGGTAAGGCCTTAGGGGCGAACAATAAGCCCGAACTAATTTCTATTTTATTTGAATTTGACGATTTAACTTCTAAATTCGGTGCGCTGGCAGACCTCTGTTTTGTCGCAGGGCATTTGACACAGTTCGCGTTTGCTCACCGGGCAGGTGCGGTTGAAGGTGACCACATGGTCCACCTCGGCGCGAATGCCGATCCACTCGCCCAACTTATGGTCGTGGTGGCTGGGCACATGGGCCATCAACAACTCGCCGCTGACCAGACGCAGGGTATACAAGAACTCTGACCCCCTAAAAGCTTTGCGGATGATTTCAGCTTTCACAGGGGCATCGTCATCGTGCACGATGTCATCGGCACGGAGCAAAACATCGCATTGGCCGTTTTCAAAAGCGCAAGGCAAGGGGCATTCGGCCACATCGCGCAGCTCACCCACTGGGGTGTTGACCAATATGTGTCCGTCCACTTCGCGCAGCGTGGCAGGGGTAAACACGCCATGCCCAATGAAGTCGGCCACAAAGCGGGTGGAGGGACGGTGGTAGAGACTGTAGGCATCATCCCACTGGTGCAACTGGCCCTCGTTCATCACACCGATCACATCACCGATGGCAAAGGCCTCGAGCTGATCGTGCGTGACCAAAAGGGCCGTGGCCTTAGCGGCTTTGAGGATGTTGCGCACCTCGTGGGCCAGACGTTCGCGCAGGTCAATGTCCAGGTTGGAAAACGGTTCGTCCAGCAGCAACAAGTCGGGCTTGGGCGCCAGTGCACGGGCCAGGGCCACGCGTTGCTGCTGGCCGCCTGAGAGTTCGTGCGGGAAGCGTTTGTCCGAGCCAGCCAGCCCCACCAACTCCAGCACCTCGGTCACCCGTTTTTGGCGTTCGGCCCTGGGCAAGTGTTCCAGCCCAAAGCCCACATTGCGGCCCACATCCATGTGAGGGAAAAGCGCGTAGTCCTGAAACACCATGCCGATGCGTCGGTGCTCCGCGGGTTCGGTGTGGCCTTGCTCGCTGACCACGCGGTTCGACAGCAAAATTTGCCCACCCGATACCGGCTCCAGCCCCGCTACGGCCCGGAGCAAAGTGGTTTTGCCGCAACCCGAGGGGCCGATCAACACGCCAATATCGCCCGAACGCAAGCCCAGGTTCACCCGCTGCACGGCGGGCGTGGGGTTGCCGGGGTATTGGATGTCGAGTTGGCGCAGTTCTAGAAACATGCTCTGGATTGTAGGCAGGTTGTTTGGCGCTCCTACAATCCAAGGCTATGCTGACCTCTTTGGCCCGCCGTTTGTCGGGTCTCCCTTCCTTGCTCTTTGCCTTGCTGGCGTTGGCTTTGGCCTTGCCGGTTTTGGCCGTGCTCGGCTCATGGCTGCAGTGGAGTGGCGAGAGTGCCAGCATTTTGCGCGAGATGGCCGCCACCGTGCTGCCCGATTACGCGCTGACCACGCTGGGCTTGTGCCTGATGGTGGCGGTGGGTGTGACGGTGCTGGGTCTGGTCACGGCAGCGCTGGTGACTTTGTTTGATTTTCCAGGGCGCGGTGTGTTTGAGTGGCTTTTGCTCTTGCCGCTGGCCATGCCCGCTTACGTGGTGGCGTATGCCTACACCGACTTTTTGCAGTTCAGCGGGCCGCTGCAGGTGGCCTTGCGCGAAGCGCTGGGCCTGCAAGGGCGATTGTGGCCCGATGTGCGCAGCGTCTGGGGCGCGGCGCTGGTATTCACGCTCTCGCTTTACCCCTATGTTTATTTGCTGGCCCGAACCGCATTGGTCGAGCGCGCTTCTGGCCTGATGGAGGCGGCGCGCCTCTTGGGAGCGCCTTTGTCGCGCCGCATCCGCGAAATCGCCTTGCCGCTGGCACGGCCTGCAGTGGCTGCGGGCGTGGCGCTGGCGCTCATGGAGACCTTGGCTGACTTTGGTGTGTCCAGCTACTTCGGCATCCAGACCTTCACCGCGGGCATCTACAAAGCCTGGCTGTCGATGGACAACCGCATCGCCGCCGCGCAATTGGCCACGGTGCTGTTGGCGGTGGTGGTGGTTTTGCTGCAGCTGGAGCAGCGCGCCCAAAAACGCATGCGCTTCAACCAGGGGCGTGGCTCGCGCCAGGGTTCGGCCGAGGCGCAGCCCGTTCAGCTGTTGGGCGCAAGTCGCGTGCTGGCCTGGGGGCTGTGCAGCTTGCCGGTGCTGTTGGGTTTTATTTTGCCTGTGCTCATCATGTTGCGGGCATTTGTAGGCGAGACCACTGAGATGCCATGGGAGCGTTTTGGCCAATGGGCATGGACCAGTTTGCGCTTGGGCGCGGTGACCGCCGTGCTGGCCGTGGGTGTGGCACTGGGCTTGTCATTCAGTGTGCGCACACGTGGTGATGCGATCAGCCGCTGGTCCATGGGGCTGGTGGGACTGGGATATGCCATTCCCGGGGCAGTCGTGGTGGTGGGCTTGCTGCTGCCCGTGGGCTGGATTCAGCAAATATGGCCCGCGTCTTCAGCCGGGGCATGGATCACAGCCACTTCGCTGGGCCTGGTGTGGGCTTACCTGGTGCGCTTTTGCGCGGTGGCTTTGCAGTCGGTGCAAAGTGGTTATGCACGCATTCCGGCCAGTCTCGACGACTCTGCCCGCATGCTCGGCGTAACTGGCTGGGGCCTCATGCGCAGAGTGCATGCGCCCTTGCTGCAACGCACCACCATCGCGGCCGCTTTGCTGGTGTTTGTGGACGTGTTGAAGGAGCTGCCCGCCACCATGGTGCTGCGCCCCTTCAACAGCGACACCTTGGCCGTGGTGGCTTACCAACTGGCGCGTGATGAGCGGCTGGGCGAGGCGGCCTTGCCCTCACTGGCGTTGGTGCTGGTGGGCTTGATTCCGGTCGTTCTGCTCAGCCGCACCCTGCGGCAAAGGAACTGATGCGAAGGGCGAAGCCGTCTGGGCTCACCCGCAGGCCCCGGTAGCGCCTTTGTAGGTTTGGCAGTACAAGCTCACAGGGTCTGTCGGTAGCGCTCCAGCATCTGGTCCTGCGTTTCTGCCTCGATCTCTTCACCTTTGAAGGCGCGGATTTGGTCGCGCATCATCTCGGCCATGCTGGGCAACTGCGATCGGGCAGTGTGGCGGCTGGCGTCCCACAACTGTGAGCGCATGAAAGCCTTGGCGCAGTGCAAATACACCGACTCCACCGCTACCCGAATGACCAGTACGGGCGAGCGCCGCACATCTGCACACAATGCCAGATCGGCTGGGTCGGTGGACAACACAGCATGGCCATTCACCCGCAAAGTCTCATCAAAGCCCGGCACCATGAACAACAAGCCCAGCCGCCCGGTGGCGATGATGTTCTCGAGCGTGTCTAGTCGATTGTTGCCCGGTGCATCAGGCAACAAAAGTGTGTGAGCGTCCAGCACCTTGACGAAGCCCGCATCGCCCCCGCGAGGCGAGGCGTCCATGTGTCCATCCGCATCGCCGCTGGCCAGCACCACAAACGGCGACAGCCCAATGAATTGCACCGCATGCGCATCCAGCGCCGGGATTTCCTTTTTGAGTGAACGCTCACGGGCGGGGCCGTAGAGCTCGCGCAGAGCGGTGAGGGTAGTGACGTGCATGTTGGAATGGACAGAGAACTTGGAGGTTCACTTGCCCCAGCTGTCCTTCAACCCCGTCACCCGGTTGAACACCGGCTTCGCACCCGCCACATGATCCAGGCGGTCCGCCACAAAGTACCCAAACCGCTCAAACTGGAACTTCTGGTCCGGTTGTGCCCCGGCCAATGACGGTTCCACATAGGCGGTCACCACTTTCAGGCTGTCCGGGTTGAGCGACTGCAAGAAGTCTTTGCCGCCCGCGTCGGGGTGCGCGTCGGCAAACAGGCGGTCGTACAGGCGCACTTCGGCTGCCACGCCGTCGGCCACGCCGACCCAAGTGATGGCGGCTTTGGCTTTGACGCTGTCGGCGCCGGGCGTGCCGCTCTTGGTGCCGGGGATGACTTTGGCGTGCACCTCGGTCACGTTGCCTGCCGCGTCGCGTGCGCAGCCGGTGCATTCGATCACGTAGCCGCCTTTCAGGCGCACCACGTTGCCGGGGAACAGGCGCTTGTAGCCCTTGGGCGGCACTTCTTCAAAGTCTTCGCGCTCGATCCACACTTCTTTGCCGATCTTGAACACGCGGTCAGCGGGGGTCATGGCGCCTTCAGTGCCATCTTTCCCATC
>JAIYCB010000042.1 GCA_027488215.1 Comamonadaceae bacterium | reverse complement strand
GGCGCATGTGGCCGGTATCGCCATGGGCCTGATCAAGGAAGACAACCGATTTGCGGTGCTGACCGACATTTTGGGTGACGAAGATCACCTGGGTGACATGGACTTCAAAGTAGCCGGTACTACCCATGGCATCACGGCGCTGCAGATGGACATCAAGATCCAGGGCATCACCAAAGAGATCATGCAAGTCGCTTTGGCCCAAGCCAAAGAAGCGCGCATGCACATCCTGGGCAAGATGCAAGAGGCGATGAGCATGGCCAACACCGAAGTGTCGAACTTCGCGCCCAAGCTCTTCACCATGAAGATCAACCCCGAGAAAATCCGTGACGTGATCGGCAAGGGTGGCGCCACCATCCGTGCGCTGACCGAAGAAACCGGTTGCCAAATCAACATCTCGGAAGATGGCACGATCACCATCGCCGCCACCGATGGTGCCAAGGCCGATGAAGCCAAGCGCCGCATTGAGCAGATCACGGCCGAAGTGGAAATCGGCAAGGTTTATGAAGGCCCCGTCACCAAGATCCTGGACTTCGGCGCTTTGATCAACTTGTTGCCCGGCAAAGACGGTTTGTTGCACATCAGTCAGATCGCCCACGAGCGCGTTGAGAAAGTGACCGACTACCTGAGCGAAGGCCAGATCGTCAAGGTCAAGGTCATGGAAACCGACGAAAAAGGCCGCATCAAGTTGTCGATGAAGGCTTTGTTGGACCGTCCTGCTCAGGGCTAACAGCGCTGGCTTCGGGTGGTCGACGATCACCCGGCATCGCGTGGATTCACCATGAACGTCATTGAAATCCTAAGCTACGGCGCCCCCGAGGTGCTGGTGCCCGGCTCCCGTCCCGATCCAGTGGCCGGGGCAGGGGAGTTGCTCATCCGCGTGTCGGCCAGTGGCATCAACCGACCCGATGTGCTGCAGCGTCTGGGCCATTACCCCGTGCCACCCGGTGCTTCGGACATTCCGGGCCTGGAGGTCGCGGGTGTGGTGGTGTCGGGCGATGCAGCGGCCATGGCCGAAGCCGGATTGGCCGTGGGCGACCGCGTTTGCGCCCTCGTGGCCGGTGGTGGTTATGCGCAGCTGTGTGTGGCGCCCGTGGCTCAGTGTTTGCACGTACCCAAGGGCTTGACGGATATCGAAGCTGCATCCTTGCCCGAGACCTTCTTCACGGTGTGGAGCAATGTGTTTGACCGCGGGCGTTTGCAAGCGGGTGAGACGCTGTTGATTCAGGGTGGCACCAGCGGCATCGGCGTCACGGCCATCCAAATGGCCAAGGCAGCCGGTGCGACAGTGATCGCCACGGCCGGGTCTGACGAAAAATGCCAGGCATGCTTGGCTTTAGGTGCAGATCACGCCATCAACTACAAAACCACCGACTTTGTCGCCGAGGCCAAGCGCATCACCGGAGGCGTGGGTGTGAATGTGATTTTGGACATGGTTGCAGGCGATTATGTGGCCCGTGAAGTCGAGACCTTGGCCGAAGACGGCCGCCTGATCATCATTGCGGTGCAAGGTGGTGTCAAGAGCGAGTTCAATGCCGCTATGGTGCTGCGCCGTCGTTTGACGATCACGGGCTCCACCTTGCGGCCTCGTCCAGTGGCTTTCAAAGCAGCGATTGCCCTGTCTTTGCGCAGCACCGTTTGGCCTTGGATCGAGTCAGGGCGTATCAAGCCGGTCATTCACAGCGTTTTTGGTGCACTGGACACAGGCGCTGGCTTGCCATCGGGAGCCGCACAAGCTCATGCCTTGATGGAAACAAACCAGCATGTGGGCAAAATTGTGGTGACCTGGTCATGACAGTCCACAGCAAGTTGATGGTGGCTAACTGGAAGATGCATGGCAGCTTGGCGGCCAACGCGTCTTTGTTGGCCGATGTGCTGGCAGGCATGGCCGATGTCCTGTGCCGCTCTGCGGTGTGTGTGCCCTCGGTTTATTTGGCGCAGGTTCAAGCCTTGCTTTCTGGCTCGTCCATTGGTTTGGGCGCGCAAGATGTTTCAGCCCAAGCTTCGGGGGCCTACACGGGTGAGGTGTCAGCCGACATGCTGCGTGATTTTGGGGTGCGTTATTGCATCGTGGGTCATTCGGAGCGGCGTCAAAATCACGCCGAATCGGATGTGTTGGTGGCGACCAAGGCGCAGCGTACATTGGCTGCTGGCATCACCCCCATCGTGTGTGTGGGCGAGAGCTTGCAAGAGCGCCAAGCCGGTCAGACCGAGGCGGTGGTCAAGCGCCAGTTGGCGGCGGTGATTCACGCCAATGGCCACTGCATCAGCGAAATCGTGGTCGCTTATGAGCCTGTCTGGGCCATTGGTACCGGATTGACGGCCACGCCAGAACAAGCACAACAGGTTCACGCTGTGCTTCGGGCGCAGCTGCAAGCAGCCACGGCCCATGCCGATCGCGTGTCGATTTTGTATGGCGGCAGCATGAATGCAACCAACGCCGTCGAACTGTTGAGTCAGCCCGATGTGGATGGTGGCTTGATTGGCGGTGCTTCGCTCAGGGCAGAAGACTTTTTACCCATGTTGAAAGCAGCATCGCGCTGAACTTTCGACGACTGTTTATTTATTTTTTCGGAGTATTGAGATGAGCGTGATGTTGACTTTGATTTTAGTGGTTCAGATGCTGTCGGCCTTGGTCATGATTGGGCTGATCCTGATTCAGCACGGCAAAGGGGCTGACATGGGGGCGGCTTTTGGCAGCGGCGGCTCGGGCAGCTTGTTTGGTGCCACGGGCAGTGCCAATTTCATGTCTCGTACCACGGCGGTCTTGGCGGCGGTGTTTTTTGTCTGTACTTTGCTGTTGGCCTATTTTGGCAATCTCACTCCTGCTTCTTCGGGCAGTGTGCTCGAAGGTTCGGCTTTGACGGCGCCAGCGCCTGCGAACACCAGCCCAGCTGCGCAAATTCCAGGCAATGCACCTGCGGTCAATTCGGACAACAGTGTGCCACCCGCAGTGAACAAATAATCTCTATGGCAGTAAGCTGTTATTCAGCTTCGCTGTCGTGCTCAATTTTCCGGGTTTAAGTCGGGAATTACCCTTTTTTCCGGGGTAGAATCAAAGTCTGTACAGCAAGCAACACGCACTCCAGGTGCACCTCATGCAAGCTGTTCATGTGCATCCCGCCGTCGTGGTGAAATTGGTAGACACGCTATCTTGAGGGGGTAGTGGCGAAAGCTGTGCGAGTTCGAGTCTCGCCGACGGCACCAGACAAACGCAAGCGCTCGAGCTCAAGGCTTGGGCGCTTCATTCGGTCATTAACCGGCAGTCACCAAATGAACCTCGAACAGTACCTTCCGATTCTCATGTTCATTTTGGTCGGCGTTGCTGTCGGCATCATTCCCCAGGTTTTGGGCTACATCCTTGGCCCCAATCGACCTGACGCGGAAAAAAATTCCCCCTACGAGTGCGGCTTCGAAGCCTTTGAAGACGCACGGATGAAGTTCGATGTGCGCTACTACCTGGTGGCGATTCTGTTCATTTTGTTTGACCTGGAAATCGCATTCTTGTTCCCTTGGGCTGTAGCCCTCAAAGAAGTGGGGATGGCCGGTTTTGTGGCTGTCGTGATCTTCTTGGCCATTCTGGTCGTGGGCTTTGTCTACGAGTGGAAAAAAGGCGCCTTGGACTGGGAATGACCGTTCACACTGACAACAACATTCAGCCTGCTTGAGGATTAAAAAATGATTGAAGGCGTGATGAAAGAGGGCTTTATCACTACGAGTTACGACTCGGTGGTGAACTGGGCCAAAACCGGCTCGCTCTGGCCCATGACCTTTGGTCTGGCTTGCTGTGCGGTCGAGATGATGCATTCAGCCACAGCCCGCTACGACCTGGCCCGATTTGGTGCCGAAGTGTTCCGCGCCAGCCCGCGTCAGGCCGACCTGATGATCGTGGCAGGCACCTTGTGCAACAAGATGGCGCCTGCACTGCGCAAGGTGTATGACCAGATGTCAGAGCCGCGCTGGGTGATCTCCATGGGCTCATGTGCCAATGGCGGTGGTTACTACCACTACAGCTACTCGGTGGTGCGCGGTTGCGATCGCATCGTTCCGGTGGATGTGTACGTGCCGGGTTGCCCGCCCACAGCCGAAGCGTTGATCTACGGGATCATCCAGTTGCAGCAAAAAATCCGCCGAACGCACACCATTGCGCGCGCTTGAAGGGACGACGATGAACGATTTCGCCATTCGCCCCGAAGACCTGCAAGACACCTTGGCGGCAGCCCTGGGTGATCGCGTCGCTGGCATCACCATCGCCCTTGGAGAGGTGACAGTGCATGTTGCTGCAACACAATACCTGGGCGTCATGCAAACTCTGCGCGATGCAGCTGGCTGTCAATTTGAACAACTGATCGACCTGGCTGGCGTCGACTATTCCACTTTCCGTGAAGTGGGCACCGATGGTCCTCGTTTTGGCGTCACGGTGCATTTGTTGTCGGTGAGCCTGAACCAGCGCGTGCGCGTCAAAGTGCTGTGCCCGGACGACGATCTGCCCTTGGTGGATTCGGTCAACGACCTTTGGAACTCGGCTAACTGGTACGAGCGCGAAGCGTTTGACCTGTACGGCATTGTGTTCGAAGGCCACAACGACCTGCGCCGCATTCTCACCGACTACGGTTTCATCGGTCACCCCTTCCGCAAGGACTTTCCCTTGTCGGGCCACGTAGAGATGCGCTACGACGCCGAGCGCCAGCGCGTGATTTACGAGCCGGTGAGCATCGAGCCGCGAGAAATCACGCCACGCATCATCCGTGAAGAACACTACGGAGGCCTGAACTGATATGGCCGAAATCAAGAATTACACCCTGAACTTTGGCCCTCAGCACCCTGCTGCGCACGGTGTGTTGCGCCTGGTGTTGGAGCTCGACGGCGAGGTGGTGCAACGCGCTGACCCGCACATTGGCTTGCTGCACCGCGCCACTGAAAAGCTGGCTGAACACAAGACCTACATCCAGTCGCTGCCCTACATGGACCGCTTGGACTACGTGTCGATGATGTGCAACGAGCACGCTTACTGCCTGGCCATCGAAAAGATGCTGGGCCTGGAGGTGCCCAAGCGCGCGCAATACATCCGCGTGATGTTCTCTGAAATCACCCGCATCCTGAACCACCTCATGTGGTTGGGTTCGCACGGCAACGATTGTGGAAGCTCCACCATCCTGATCTACACCTTCCGCGAGCGCGAAGACCTGTTTGACATGTACGAGGCGGTGTCGGGTGCCCGCATGCACGCGGCGTATTTCCGTCCCGGTGGCGTGTACCGTGACTTGCCTGACAGCATGCCGCAGTACAAGGCCAGCAAGGTCAAGAATGCCAAGACCATCGCTGAAATGAACAAGAACCGACAGGGTTCTTTGCTCGACTTCATCGACGATTTCACGCAACGCTTCCCCAAGTGCGTCGATGAATACGAAACCCTGCTGACCGACAACCGCATCTGGAAGCAACGCACTGTGGGTATCGGCGTTGTTTCGCCCGAACGCGCCCTGAATTTGGGCATGACCGGCCCGATGCTTCGCGGCTCCGGCTTTGCCTGGGACTTGCGTAAGAAGCAGCCCTACGACGCATACGACCAAGTTGAATTCGACGTACCCGTGGGCAAAACTGGTGACAGCTACGACCGTTATCTTGTGCGTGTGCAGGAGATGCGTGAATCGAACCGCATCATCCAGCAGTGCGTTAAGTGGTTGCGTGCCAACCCCGGCCCCGTCATTACTGACAACCACAAGATTGCGCCGCCTTCGCGCGAAGGCATGAAGTCCAGCATGGAAGACTTGATCCACCACTTCAAGTTGTTCACCGAGGGTTTCCGCGTCCCCCAGGGCGAGGCCTATGCTGCTGTCGAACACCCTAAAGGCGAGTTTGGCATTTACATGGTCAGCGATGGCGCCAACAAACCTTACCGCCTCAAAATTCGTGCCCCGGGCTTTGCCCATCTAGCCACCCTCGATGAAATGGCCAAAGGCCATATGCTGGCCGATGCGGTCGCCATCATCGGAACCATGGACATTGTTTTTGGAGAGATTGACCGATGATCTCTGAGTCAACAAAAGCACGCTTCGCGCGTGAAGTTGCCAAGTTCCCCTCGGATCAAAAGCAGTCGGCCGTCATGGCTTGCCTGTCGATCGTGCAGCAAGAACAAGGCTGGGTGAGCCCCGAAAGTGAGCAAGTCGTGGCCGATTACCTGGGGATGCCTGTCATGGCGGTTCACGAGGTGACCACCTTCTACAACATGTACAACCAAAAGCCGGTGGGCAAGTTCAAGCTGAACGTCTGCACCAACCTGCCTTGCCAATTGCGTGGTGGCCAAACGGCCCTGGAGCATCTGGAGCGCAAGCTGGGTGTGTACGTTGGCGAGACTACAGCCGATGGCCTGTTCACTTTGCAGCCCAGCGAATGTCAAGGCGCTTGCGCCGATGCGCCCGTGCTCTTGGTCAATGACCGCCACATGTGCAGCTTCATGAGCCACGAAAAACTCGACCAACTTGTCGACAGCCTGAAGAAAGCCGAGGCCGCCTGATGAAAGTCGAACAAATCCTGAGCCAGTTCCAAGCCACGGGCGTGGAAAGCTGCTTCCATGACCGGCACATCAACCCGCAAATTTATGCCGGCTTGAATGGCAAGAACTGGGGCATCAAAGACTACGAAGCGCGTGGTGGTTATGCGGCACTGCGAAAGATTTTGGGCAAAGATGATGGTGAAGGTCTGACGCAAGACCAGGTGATCGCCACCGTCAAGGAGTCCGGCCTGCGCGGTCGCGGCGGTGCGGGCTTCCCTACGGGTCTGAAGTGGAGCTTCATGCCCCGCCAGTTTCCCGGTCAAAAGTATCTGGTGTGCAACTCGGACGAAGGTGAGCCGGGCACATGCAAAGACCGTGACATCATGGAGTACAACCCCCACACGGTGATCGAAGGCATGATCATCGCCGCATATGCCATGGGCATCAGCGTGGGTTACAACTACATCCACGGCGAAATTTTCCACACCTACGAGCGCTTTGAAGCTGCCCTCGAGGAGGCCCGTGCTGCGGGCTATCTGGGAGACAACATCCTCGGTTCGACCTTCAGCTTCCAGTTGTATGCCTCGCATGGTTTTGGCGCTTACATCTGTGGCGAAGAAACCGCTTTACTGGAGTCGCTGGAAGGCAAAAAAGGCCAACCCCGCTTCAAGCCACCGTTCCCCGCCAGCTTTGGCCTGTATGGCAAGCCAACTACCATCAACAACACCGAAACCTTCGCAGCGGTGCCATGGATCATCCGCAACGGTGGTCAGGCGTACCTTGAATGCGGCAAGCCCAACAACGGCGGCACCAAGATTTTTTCGGTCAGCGGTGACGTGGAGCGCCCCGGCAACTACGAAGTGCCCATGGGCACGCCGTTTGCCAAGCTGCTCGAACTCGCTGGCGGTGTGCGCGGTGGTCGCCAACTCAAGGCGGTGATTCCTGGCGGTTCTTCATCGCCTGTGATTCCGGCTGACTTGATGATGAAGCTGACCATGGACTACGACAGCATCGCCAAAGAAGGCGGTTCGATGTTGGGCTCCGGCGCGGTGATCGTGATGGACGACACGCGTTGCATGGTCAAGGCCTTGGCCCGTCTGTCTTACTTCTACTCGCACGAGTCCTGTGGCCAGTGCACCCCTTGCCGCGAAGGCACAGGCTGGCTGTGGCGCATGGTCAATCGCATTGAAAACGGCCAGGGCCGTGCCAGCGACCTCGACATGCTCGACAGCGTAGCAGGCAACATCATGGGCCGCACGATTTGCGCCTTGGGCGACGCCGCGGCCATGCCAGTGCGCGGCATGCTCAAGCATTTCCGACACGAATTTGTACACCTCATCGAGCACAAGACCTCCATCGTCGGTGCCGATGCAACAGCGGTGAAGACCCATGGTTGAAATAGAACTCGACGGTCAGAAAGTGGAAGTTGCCGAAGGCAGCATGGTCATGCATGCCGCTGAAAAAGCAGGCACCTACATCCCCCATTTCTGTTACCACAAGAAACTCTCGATCGCGGCCAACTGCCGCATGTGCCTGGTGGAGGTCGAGAAGGCCCCCAAGCCCATGCCCGCCTGCGCCACACCGGTCACGCAAGGCATGATCGTGCGCACCAAGAGCGACAGGGCCATTGCGGCGCAAAAGTCGGTCATGGAGTTTTTGCTGATCAACCACCCGCTCGATTGCCCCATCTGCGACCAGGGCGGTGAGTGCCAGTTGCAAGACTTGGCGGTGGGTTACGGCGGAAGCACCTCGCGTTACGAAGAAGAAAAGCGCGTGGTGTTCCACAAGGAAGTCGGTCCGCTGATCTCGATGGAAGAGATGAGCCGCTGCATCCACTGCACACGCTGCGTACGTTTCGGCCAAGAAGTGGCCGGTGCCATGGAGCTGGGCATGTCCCACCGCGGCGAGCACGCTGAGATCGAAACCTTTCTGGGTCAGACCATCGACTCCGAGCTGTCGGGCAACATGATCGACATCTGCCCCGTAGGGGCTTTGACCAGCAAGCCTTTCCGCTACCACGCCCGTACTTGGGAGTTGTCGCGCCGCAAGTCGGTGGCTGCTCACGACTCGTCCGGTGCCAACCTGATTGTGCAGGTCAAAAACAATCAGGTCATGCGTGTCGTCCCCCTGGAAAACGAAGACGTCAACGAGTGCTGGATCGCCGACCGCGACCGTTTCTCTTACGAAGCATTGAACAGCGATGAGCGCCTGACTCGCCCCATGCTCAAGCAGGGCGGCGAATGGAAAGAGGTCGACTGGCAAACCGCCCTTGAATACGTGGCCAATGGCCTGCGTAACATCCAGCGCGACCACGGTGCCAACAGCATTGGTGCATTGGTCAGCCCGCACAGCACACTGGAGGAGTTGTACTTGGCCGGCGCCTTGGTGCGTGGTTTGGGTTCTGACAACATCGACCACCGCCTGCGCAACGCCGAATTCGGCGCTGTCGAAGGCGTGCGCACCTTGGGCACATCCATCGCATCCCTGAGCACCCTGCAGCGCGTGCTGGTGGTGGGCTCCAACCTGCGCAAAGACCATCCGCTGTTTGCCTTGCGCTTGCGCCACGCTGTGCGCCACGGTGCTGCACTGAACCTCATCACCGACAAAGCTGCCTTCAGTCATTCCGATGCCTGGGCCATGCCGGTCGCCAACGCTGTGGTGTCCGATGCTTTTGCCTGGGCACAAACCCTGGCCGATGTGGCTTCTGCCATTGCCGCCGAGAAGGGTGTGACAGCCCCTTGTACAGGCACGGCCTCGGTTCAGGCCCAAGCCATCGCCAAGTCCATGTTGGGTGGAGAGCGCAAAGCGGTGTTGCTGGGCAATGCCGCTGCGCACCACGCCAATGCTTCGACCTTGCTGGCCCTGGCCAATTGGATTGCCGAGCAAACCGGTGCCACCGTCGGCTACCTGAGCGAAGCGGCCAACACGGTGGGTGCGCAGTGGGTGGGTGCGCAGCCCCAAACTGGCGGAAAGCACGCTGGCCAGATGCTCGCCGGTGGCCTCAAAGCCGCTTTGCTGCTGAATACTGAGCCTGAGTTCGACAGCGCAGCCGGTGCCGCCGCTGCACAAAGCCTGGGCCAGGCCGAGATGGTCGTCACACTCAGCCCTTTCAAGGCCAACATGGCTTTCAGCGATGTGCTCTTGCCGATCGCGCCCTTCACCGAAACTTCGGGCAGCTTCGTCAATGCCGAAGGTCGTCTGCAAAGCTTCCATGCCGTTGTCAAACCATTGGCCGAAACTCGTCCCGCCTGGAAGGTCTTGCGTGTGTTGGCCAATTTGCTGGACATCCCCGGGGTGGCGTTTGAAACATCCCAGGAAGTCTTGGCACGCGCCACAGCACAGCCACTGGCGGCATCGAACAGCACCAAGGCTGCGATCAATTTGACGGGCACGACCACCCCCGCACCGGCGGTCGCTTCCATTTATCAACTGGATGGCATCGTGCGCCGTGCGCCGTCCTTGCAGCTGACCGCAGACGCCCGCAAGGAGGTGGCAGCATGATTGACACTCTGTACAACGGCGGCCTGAACCTGATCGCCGCCAGCTGGTGGGCTACTTTGGTCTGGCCTGTTCTGTGGATATTGCTCAAGATCGTCGCCATCCTTGCCCCACTGATGGGTGCAGTGGCTTACTTGACGCTGTGGGAGCGCAAGTTGCTGGGCTTCATGCAAGTGCGCCACGGCCCCAATCGCGTGGGCCCCATGGGTTTGCTGCAGCCGATAGCCGATGCCCTCAAGTTGCTGACCAAGGAATTGATCAATCCAACCGCGGCCAGCATGGGCTTGTTCCGTCTGGGCCCCATCATGGCCATCATGCCGGCCTTGGCCGCTTGGGTGGCGATCCCCTTTGGTCCCGAAGTCGCCCTGTCCAACATCAACGCCGGTTTGCTGTTGGTGATGGCGATCACTTCCATCGAGGTCTATGGCGTGATCATCGCGGGTTGGGCATCGAACTCCAAATACGCCTTCCTGGGTGCGCTGCGTGCGTCCGCCCAGATGGTGAGCTATGAAATCGCCATGGGCTTTTGCTTCCTGGTGGTCTTGATGGTGTCGGGCAGCATGAACTTGACCGAGATCGTCCTGGCGCAAGGCAAAGGTGAGATGGCAGAGATGGGCTTGAGCTTCTTGTCCTGGAACTGGTTGCCCCTGTTGCCGATTTTTTTGGTTTACCTGATTTCCGGCGTGGCCGAAACCAACCGTCACCCGTTTGACGTGGTCGAAGGCGAAGCCGAAATCGTGGCGGGTCACATGGTTGAGTACTCGGGCATGGGCTTCGCGATTTTCTTCTTGGCCGAGTACGCCAGCATGTGGCTCGTGTCCATTTTGGCCGTGATCATGTTCCTGGGCGGATGGTTGCCACCGATTGACAGCGCCTTGTTCAATGCGATTCCTGGCTGGATCTGGCTGGGTTTGAAAACCTTCCTGGTTGTGTCCATGTTCATCTGGATTCGTGCCACTTTCCCGCGCTTTCGCTACGACCAGATCATGCGTCTGGGCTGGAAAATTTTCATCCCGGTCACCTTGGTGTGGCTGTTGATCGTTGGCGCGTGGTTGCACTCGCCTTGGAACATCTGGCTTTGAGCGGTTAACGACCATGACAACAATGACTGCTTCCTCTTTCTCGATCAAGGACTTCCTCAAGAGCTTCATGCTCGTGGAGTTGTTCAAGGGCATGGCCCTGACTGGACGGTACGCTTTCGCCCGCAAGGTGACGGTGCAGTTCCCCGAAGAAAAAACACCTTTGTCGCCACGTTTCCGTGGCTTGCACGCCCTGCGCCGTTACGACAACGGTGAAGAGCGCTGCATCGCCTGCAAGCTATGCGAAGCCGTTTGCCCCGCAATGGCCATCACCATCGAAGCCGGACAACGCGAAGACGGTTCGCGCCGCACCACGCGCTACGACATCGATTTGACCAAGTGCATCTTCTGCGGCTTTTGCGAAGAAAGTTGCCCTGTGGACTCGATCGTTGAGACGCACATTTTTGAATACCACGGCGAAAAACGCGGTGATTTGTACTTCACCAAAGAGATGTTGCTGGCTGTTGGCGACCGTTATGAACCCGAGATCGCAGCCAACAAGGCTGCGGACGCTAAATACCGTTGAAAGATCTCATGATGAACGTTCAATCGGCTCTGTTTTATGCGTTTTCAGCGGTCATGCTGTTCGCAGCGTTTCGCGTCATCACGGCGCGCAACCCCGTGCATGCAGCCCTTTATCTTGTACTTGCCTTTTTTCAAGCCTCTGGCATTTGGATGCTTTTGCGCGCCGAGTTCTTGTCGATCGCTTTGGTGCTGGTCTATGTCGGCGCGGTGATGGTCTTGTTCTTGTTTGTGGTGATGATGCTTGACATCAACATCGACAGCATTCGCCAAGGCTTTTGGAAGCACTTCCCCTTGGCGGCCACCATGGGTGCTGTGATTGCGCTCGAATTGGCGGCGGTGTTGCTGGGTGGGTTTCGCATCAGCGAGCCGCAAGTGCAAGCGGCGACCAACATGGGGGCCCAGGTTTCCAACACCAAAGAATTGGGTATCTTGCTCTACACCGAGTACCTCTACCCCGTTCAAATTGCAGCGCTTATCTTGTTGGTCGCCCTGATTGCTGCCATCGCCTTGACGTTGCGCGCACGCAAAGACAGCAAATATCAAAACCCGGCGGACCAAGTTCGCGTCAAAGCCCGTGACCGC
>JAIYCB010000016.1 GCA_027488215.1 Comamonadaceae bacterium | reverse complement strand
GCGAACACTCCATCGAAGCGGGCATGCCCGAATCGTTCAACGTGCTGGTCAAGGAAATCCGTTCGCTGGGCCTTGACATCGAGCTCGAGCGTTCTTAATTCACAGGCAAAGGATTCAAAACATGAAATCACTACTCGACCTGTTCAAGCAGTTCACGCCCGATGACCACTTCGATGCGATCCGCATCGGCCTGGCATCGCCCGAGAAGATCCGTTCATGGTCTTTCGGTGAAGTGAAAAAGCCAGAAACCATCAACTACCGCACCTTCAAGCCCGAGCGCGATGGTTTGTTTTGCGCCAAGATTTTTGGTCCCATCAAGGACTACGAATGCCTGTGCGGCAAGTACAAGCGCCTCAAGCACCGCGGTGTGATCTGCGAAAAGTGCGGCGTTGAAGTCACACAAACCAAAGTTCGTCGCGAACGCATGGGCCACATCGATCTGGCCGCACCTTGCGCCCACATCTGGTTCCTGAAGTCGTTGCCATCGCGTTTGGGCCTGGTGCTCGACATGACGCTGCGCGACATCGAACGCGTGTTGTACTTTGAAGCTTATGTGGTCACCGATCCCGGCATGACCCCGCTCAAGAAGTTCAGCATCATGAGCGAAGACGACTACGATGCCAAGGTCAAGGAATACGGCGACGAATTCCAGGCCAAGATGGGCGCAGAAGGCATCAAGGAATTGCTGCAAGGCATTGACATCGAAAGCGAAATCGAGCGCTTGCGTGGCGATTTGACCGGCTCCGAGCTCAAGGTCAAGAAAAACTCCAAGCGCCTCAAAGTGCTGGAAGCTTTCAAGAAATCGGGCATCAAGCCCGAGTGGATGGTGCTCGAAGTTCTGCCTGTGCTGCCACCGGACCTGCGGCCCTTGGTGCCACTGGACGGCGGCCGCTTTGCGACCTCTGATCTGAACGACCTGTACCGCCGCGTGATCAACCGCAACAGCCGTCTGCGCCGTTTGCTGGAATTGAAAGCGCCTGAAATCATTGCCCGCAACGAAAAGCGCATGTTGCAAGAAGCCGTGGACAGTTTGCTGGACAACGGCCGTCGCGGCAAGGCCATGACCGGCGCCAATAAGCGTGCCCTGAAGTCTTTGGCCGACATGATCAAAGGCAAGAGCGGTCGTTTCCGTCAGAACTTGCTGGGCAAGCGCGTGGACTACTCCGGTCGTTCCGTCATCACCGTGGGCCCAACTCTCAAACTTCACCAGTGCGGTTTGCCCAAGTTGATGGCCATCGAGTTGTTCAAGCCCTTCATCTTTGCGCGTCTCGAAGCCATGGGCATCGCGACCACCATCAAGGCTGCCAAGAAGGAAGTCGAAGCCGGTACACCGGTGGTGTGGGACATCTTGGAAGAGGTCATCAAAGAGCACCCCGTGATGCTCAACCGTGCGCCTACGCTGCACCGTTTGGGCATCCAGGCTTTTGAGCCCCTGCTGATCGAAGGCAAAGCCATTCAGTTGCACCCCCTCGTTTGCGCGGCCTTCAACGCCGACTTCGACGGTGACCAGATGGCCGTTCACGTGCCCCTGTCGGTCGAAGCGCAGATGGAAGCCCGCACCTTGATGCTGGCCTCGAACAACATCTTGTTCCCGGCTTCGGGCGAACCTTCCATCGTGCCTTCGCAAGACGTGGTGTTGGGTCTGTACTACGCCACGCGTGACCGCATCAACGCCAAGGGCGAAGGCCTGATCTTCTCCGACATCGGTGAAGTGCAGCGCGCGCTGGACGCGGGTGCCGTGGAGTTGACCGCCAAGATCAACGTGCGCATGACCGAGTGGACCAAAGACAAAGCCACAGGCGAGTTCACCTCGTCGGTTTCAATGGTGGAAACCACCGTCGGTCGTGCCTTGCTGTCCGAGATCCTGCCCAAGGGCTTGCCCTTCAGCAACCTGAACAAGGCGCTGAAGAAGAAAGAAATTTCCAAGCTGATCAACACCTCTTTCCGCAAGTGCGGTTTGAAAGAGACCGTCGTGTTCGCCGACAAACTGTTGCAAAACGGTTTCCGTCTGGCCACGCGCGCCGGCATCTCGATCGGTATCGATGACATGTTGGTGCCGCCCGAGAAGCCCTCGATCATTGAAGCGGCCGAAAAAGAAGTCCGTGACATCGAGCAGCAATACGTCTCCGGTCTCGTGACCGCAGGCGAGCGCTACAACAAGGTGGTGGACATCTGGGGTAAAGCCGGTGACGTCGTCTCCAAGGTGATGATGGACCAATTGCGCAAAGAGAAGACCGTGGACCGCCATGGCAAGGAAGTCGATCAGGAATCGTTCAACTCGATTTACATGATGGCCGACTCCGGTGCCCGTGGTTCTGCAGCGCAGATTCGCCAGCTGGCCGGTATGCGCGGTCTGATGGCCAAGCCTGACGGCTCCATCATTGAGACCCCCATCACAGCGAACTTCCGTGAAGGCCTCAACGTGTTGCAGTACTTTATCTCGACACACGGTGCACGTAAGGGCTTGGCCGACACGGCTTTGAAGACCGCCAACTCGGGTTACCTGACCCGCCGTTTGGTCGACGTGACCCAAGACCTGGTGGTGACTGAACTCGATTGCGGCACCTCGGATGGTTCGCTGATGCGCGCCATCGTTGAAGGTGGTGAGGTGATCGAGTCCTTGCGTGACCGTATCCTCGGCCGCACGGTGGCCGAAGACGTGTTGCACCCCGAAAACCGCGCTGTGCTGGCTGCTGCTGGCGTGATGCTGGACGAAGACCTGATCGACGAACTCGAAGCCGCTGGCGTCGACGAAGTCAAGGTTCGCACAGCCCTGACCTGCGAAACCCGCTTCGGTTTGTGCGCCAAGTGCTATGGCCGCGATCTCGGCCGTGGCGGCCTGGTCAACAACGGCGAAGCAGTTGGTGTGATCGCTGCCCAGTCGATTGGCGAGCCTGGCACTCAGCTGACCATGCGTACCTTCCACATCGGTGGTGCTGCTTCGCGTGCAGCAGTGGCCTCCAGCGTGGAAGCCAAGTCCAATGGCGCGATTGGCTTCAATGCCACCATGCGTTATGTGACCAACAGTAAAGGCGAGTTGGTGGTGATTTCACGTTCCGGAGAAATCATCATTTCCGAGCACGGCCGTGAGCGTGAGCGTCACAAAGTGCCTTACGGTGCGATCCTGTCAGTCAAGGCTGACCAGTCCATCAAGGCAGGCACGATTTTGGCTACCTGGGACCCGTTGACACGTCCGATCATCACCGAATTCGCCGGTCAGGTGAAATTCGAGAACGTCGAAGAAGGTCTGACAGTTGCCAAGCAACTTGACGAAGTGACCGGCTTGTCGACCTTGGTGGTCATCGACCCCAAGCGCCGTGGTGCTGCCAAGGTGGTTCGTCCACAGGTCAAGCTGATCGACGCAGCGGGCAAAGAAGTCAAGATCCCAGGTACCGACCACTCGGTGACCATCGGCTTCCAGATCGGCTCCCTGATTCAGGTGCGCGACGGCATGGATGTGGGCCCTGGCGAAGTGCTGGCCCGTATCCCGGTCGAAGGTCAAAAGACCCGAGATATCACCGGTGGTCTGCCTCGTGTGGCCGAACTGTTCGAAGCCCGTACGCCCAAAGACAAAGGCATGTTGGCCGAGATCACAGGCACTGTGTCGTTTGGTAAAGAGACCAAAGGCAAGGTCCGTCTGCAGATCACCGACCCTGAGGGCAAGGTTTGGGATGAGCTGATTCCCAAAGAGAAGAACATCCTCGTGCACGAAGGTCAGGTGGTCAACAAGGGCGAAAGCATTGTGGACGGTCCTGCCGACCCACAAGATATCTTGCGCCTGCTGGGCATCGAAGAACTGGCCCGTTACATCGTCGATGAAGTCCAGGACGTGTACCGCTTGCAAGGTGTGAAGATCAACGACAAGCACATCGAAGTGATTGTTCGTCAGATGCTGCGCCGCGTGGTGGTTGAGAACGCGGGTGACTCTAACTACATCTCGGGTGAGCAGGTGGAGCGTTCTGAGATGCTCAACACCAACGACGCACTGCAGCGTGAGGGCAAGATCCCCGCGACCTTCAGCAACTTGTTGCTGGGTATCACGAAAGCCTCCTTGTCGACCGACTCGTTCATCTCGGCCGCTTCCTTCCAGGAAACGACCCGTGTGTTGACCGAAGCGGCCATTATGGGCAAGCGTGACGAGTTGCGTGGTCTGAAGGAAAACGTGATTGTCGGTCGCTTGATTCCAGCCGGTACCGGCTTGGCTTACCACCAAGCACGCAAGGTCAAGGACGCCATGGACGATGCCGAGCGCCGTGCCATTGCCGAGGCGGAAGCAGCGGACCTGGCTGGCGACACAGCTGAAGACACCGTCACCGACGCTGGCGAAGCCGCCTGAGCGATGAACTCACCGCCCAAGCGGTGAGTCCATTCAGCCCCTGCACCGCCATGTGGTCAGGGGCTGTTTTTGTTTGGACGACGGCCATGCGAGGAATGTGAAATGGGTGCTCTGGTGGCAGGAGTGGTACTGGCTTTGTGCCTGTTCTGGGCGGTGGGTGCGCACAACCGTTTGGTGCGTCTGCGATCTGAAGTCGTGCGCCAATGGAGCAATGTGGATGCGGTTTGGCTGCGACTGTTGGTGCGTTTGCAAGGGGGCTTGGCTGCACGTCAAAGCTTGGTCAGTGAGGATGAGGCGCTGGAGTTGCAAGGCCTGCAAAACGCCAGTGACCAGATGCTGGAAGCACTCTCGCAGGCCAGAATGCAGCCCTTGGACGAAGCGGTGCTCAAACAAGTCATCACCCAGCACTTGCAACTGGTCAGTGAAATCCGTTTGTTGCAGCAACAGGCGAATGAAGCCATACGTCCCGACCTCGAAATTGCGCTGAACCGAATGCGCCAGACCCTGCCTGCCGCCATGATTCCGTACCATGTGGCTGTGGGGGCTTACAACGAAGCATTGAGCATGCGACCAGCCTCTTGGCTGGCGCGGCGTTTGAAATTCAAACCTGCAGTGCGGTTGGACTTGACCATGGCTTCTACTTGAGGTCCGTAGCCATGATCCACAAGCACCGAATGAACAATACAGCCCCCACAGCACGGCCAGAAGCTTCACGATCTCCAAACCCAAGAACCGGTGATCAAGGCCATGGCCAGTCGTTGCCATTGTGGCGACAGCTGCAAGCCACGGCAGCGGTGGTCCAAGCGGTTCGGGCAGGCCGCTCCTTGACCACCGAAATAGCCAGCGTATCGCCCGATCTGCGACCGGGTGTTCAAGCCCTCGCATTTCAGGTCATGCGTCAATTAGGACGAGCCATGGCGCTGCGAGAGCGTTTGGCCCGCAAGGCACCTCCGCCAGCAGCCGACGCCCTGTTGTGCACGGCCCTGGCTTTAGGCTGGCAAGACACAGACGCACCCTACCCCGTGCACACCTTGGTGAACCAAACGGTTGAGGCGGCCCGTCAGCAAAGACAGACCCAAGCTCAGAGTGGTTTCATCAACGCCTGTTTGCGTCGTTTCTTGCGCGAGCGTGATGCCTTGGTGGCAGAAACAGACAGTGACCCACAAGCAAGATGGAATCACCCGCGTTGGTGGGTTGCGCGCTTGCAGTCCGAATACCCCGAAGACTGGCAAAAACTCCTGGACATGGCGCAAAAACCGGCTCCCATGAGTCTGCGCGTAGAGCCGCTTCACCACAGTGTGGCCGCCTACCAGGCGCAGCTGCAGGCCATTGGGCTGAGTACCAAGGCCGTGGGCGCAACGGGTTTGCAGCTCGAGCACGCTATGCCCGTGAGCCAGTTGCCTGGCTTCGACTTGGGCCATGTGTCAGTGCAGGACGCCGCCGCGCAAGTGGCAGCCCCTTTGCTGCAGCAGGGGCGTGCGGCTGGGCAAGCCTGGCGCATTCTGGATGCCTGCGCGGCGCCTGGTGGTAAAACAGGGCACTTGCTGGCCAGCTATCCACAAGCGCAGGTCTTGGCGCTGGATGTGGATGCAGGGCGGTGTCAACGCATTGTGGAAAATTTGCAGCGTCTGGGCGTACAAACTCAGGCGCGTGCCCAGGTGCGAGCCGCCGATGCGGCCCAACCAGAGCTTTGGTGGGATGGCGTACCTTTTGATGCGATCTTGCTGGATGCTCCCTGCACCGCCTCGGGCATCGTGCGCAGGCATCCCGACGTGCGTTGGTTGCGCCGCCCTGGCGACAGCGTGCAACTGGCCCAAACACAGGCACGCCTGCTCAAGGCCCTTTGGCCTTTGCTGGCTCCCGGTGGCCGATTGCTTTACTGCACTTGCTCGGTTTTCAGATCTGAGGGCGACGACATCGTGCAAGCGTTTCTTCAGCGCAACACCGATGCGCGAATGCTGCCCTCACCAGGGCATTTGATACCCGGCAAAATACCCAGAGGCCTTCCAGTCGAGCACAATGCACTGGGTGAACATGACGGTTTTTATTACGCACTGCTGGAGAAGGGTCGGGATTGAGCCAAGCGCTTGGTTGGCCAAGGCTTTGGCCATTGCATTATTGGGCTTGAGCGGAGCATGGGCCAATGGCTCCAGCGTAGAGTTGACCGAGCTCATGCCGGTGCGCAAGGACAATGCCTTGCTGCTCAATGCCCAGCTCAAACTGGAGTTGGGACCGGCCGTAGAAGATGCGCTCATCAAAGGTTTGGCTGTCCATTTTGTGGTCGTTGCAGAGGTGTATCGCGAGCGCTGGTACTGGACCGACAAGAAAACCAGCGCGTCCAGCCGCTATTACCGTCTGGCTTTTCAACCATTGACCCGTCGCTGGCGTTTGAATGTCTCCAGTGAACCGATCTCTGGCACGGGCCTTGCGGGCAGCATTTCGCAAAATTTTGAAACGCTGTCTGAGGCCCTGAGTGTCATTCGCCGCCAATCGGCTTGGAAAATCGCCGATGCCCAGAGCCTGGAGCCAGATGCCCGACAACGCCTGCGTTACGAGTTCAAGCTCGATGTTTCGCAGCTGCCTCGTCCGTTTCAGATTGCTGCAGGTAGCCAGGCCGATTGGAACCTGCAGGTCATCAAGACACTGTCGCTGAGTGAAGAGTTGGTGCGCTGACATGTCTTGGCTCAAAGCCCAACGCGAACAATTGACCGAGCGGCCCTCACGCACAAGCCGCTGGCTGATGCTGGTGGGCGCTGTGAGCTTGGCAGCGATCGGTATTGGACTGTTGGTGCTGATGACGCAGGCTACCGGCAACCGGGAGCGTTACAACCAGAACTACGAATGGCTGGTGTTGATCAATGCAGTGGTGGCCAGTGGTTTGTTGCTCACCATTCTGTGGGGTATGGTGCGCTTGCTGCGCAGTGTGTACAAAGGCCAGTTTGGCTCACGCTTGTTGGTCAAACTGGCGGGCATCTTCGCTTTGGTGGGTGTCATTCCCGGCTTGCTCATTTATGTGGTGTCTTACCAGTTTGTTTCGCGTTCCATTGAAAGCTGGTTCGATGTGAAGGTGGAAGCGGCCCTGGTGGCTGGCTTAAGCCTGGGACGAGCTACCTTGGACACCCTCAGCGACGATATGAACAAGCAAGGCAAGGCAGCGGCTGCCAATTGGGCAGAAAGCATTGAGCTCAACCCTGCCTTGGCGGCTGAAAAAATCCGCACCCAACTGGGTGCGAACGATGTCGCTATCCTGACCCAGGGCGGGCAAATGGTGGCCAGTGCCGGGGCATCGCGCTTTCAATTGAATGCCGATCGCCCCACCGCGCAGCAATTGCGTGAGGCCCGTCAAAATGGCTCCCTGTCATGGGTTGAAGGCCTGGACGAAGCCATCCCCGGAGGCGACAAGGGTCGGATCAAGGTCCTCGTGTTGTTTCCTCAATGGAGCCTGGCCTTGAGCGAAGAGCGGCGCTTTTTGATGGTGACCCAGGACTTGCCCCCCACGCTGGTCAACAACGCGCTGGAGGTACAGGCTGCTTACCGCGAATACCAGGAGCGCGCCTTGGCGCGTGACGGTCTGCGGCGCATGTACATCGGCACCCTCACGCTGAGTCTTTTTCTGGCTGTTTTGGGGGCTATTTTGCTGGCAGTGCTGCTGGGTAAACAGCTGGCCAGACCCTTGCTGTTGCTGGCCCATGGCATGCGCCAGGTGGCAGACGGCGACCTGAGGCCCAAACTGGCGCTGCAAGGAAAAGACGAGCTGGGAGGCCTGACCCGTTCGTTTGCCGAAATGACCCAGCAACTGGCCGATGCCCGCGCCAGTGGTGAACGCAGCTTGAGCCACCTCGACCAGGCCAGAGGCAAACTGCAAACCATCTTGGACAACCTCACAGCCGGGGTCATGGTGCTTGATGCACAAGGCACCATCGAATCGGCCAACCCAGGGGCCACGCGCATTTTGCGCGTGCCAGTCAGCGCACACCAAGGCCATGGCCTGCAAGGCCTGCCGGGTCTTCAGGCTTTTGCACAGGAGGTGGACGCCCAATTCAAAGCCTTGCACTCTGGCACGGATGCGCACGAGTTGGACCACTGGCAAAAATCTTTCGATATCCATGCCGCAGGCCAGGGTCTGAGCCAAACCGGTGTGACCTTGCTTGCACGCGGAGCCGTCTTGCCCGACGGCATGCGCTTGCTGGTGTTCGACGATATCTCGGAAATCGTTTCAGCTGAACGTGCCCAGGCCTGGGGAGAGGTAGCCCGAAGGTTGGCGCACGAAATCAAGAACCCCTTGACGCCCATACAGCTGTCTGCTGAGCGCCTGCAAAGGCGTCTGATTGGCAAATTGCAAGCACAAGACGATGCGGTGCTGGCTAAATCTGTCAAGACGATCGTTGACCAGGTGGAGGCGATGAAGCGCTTGGTCAATGAGTTTCGCGACTACGCGCGTCTGCCATCGGCTGAGCTCAAACCCTTGCAGCTCAACACACTGATCACCGAAGTACTGGCCCTCTACGCCAGTGAACCTTATGACAAGGTGACTCGAGCCCAGGTCCACACTGAGCTGGATGCTGCATGCCCCGCCATTTTGGGTGATGAACAGCAATTGCGCCAGGTCATCCACAACCTGCTGCAAAACGCACAAGATGCCTGCGAGGCGCGCGGCCACGGCTTGGCCACAGCCCGCGTACATGTTCGCACCGAGTGGCGAGAGCAGCGTCAACGGGTGCGAATGACTGTGACGGACACTGGTCCTGGCTTTGCCCCCAACATCCTGCAACGGGCCTTTGAGCCCTACGTTACCACCAAGGCAAAAGGCACAGGCCTGGGCCTGGCTGTGGTTAAAAAAATAGCTGACGAGCACGGTGCGAGCATCAACATAAGCAACGTACAAGAGGGCGGCGACATTCAAGGTGCGCAAGTCTCGTTATCATTCGCAGTAGCGCAAACCGCACAGGGGCTGGAACAGCCCCATCAATGAAGAGAGACAAAACAGGTATATGGCAAATATTTTGGTGGTGGACGACGAGCTTGGCATACGCGACCTGCTCTCAGAAATCCTCTTTGACGAGGGGCACCAGGTGGAGCTCGCCGAAAACGCCGCGCAAGCGCGTGAGGCTCGCCAGAACATGCGCCCCGATCTCGTGCTGCTCGACATCTGGATGCCCGACACCGACGGCGTTAGCCTTCTCAAGGAATGGGCCGCTACCGGTTTGTTGAACATGCCCGTGATCATGATGAGTGGTCACGCCACCATTGACACTGCGGTGGACGCCGTCAAGATCGGCGCACATGCTTTTCTGGAAAAGCCCATTACCCTGCAAAAACTGCTCAAAGCCGTTGAACAAGGTCTGGCCCGCGATCAGGTGCAGCAAGCCATGTTGGCTGCCGCCCCGCCCCCGCCGCCCAGCGTGTTGTCCATGTCCTCGGTGGTCGTTGCCGAAAACATTTCGGCCCCCGATGTTCACCAAAGCTTCGAACTCGACCGCCCGCTTCGCGAAGCACGCGATGCCTTTGAGAAAGCTTACTTTGAATTCCACCTGGCCCAAGAAGGCGGCTCCATGACCCGAGTGGCCGAAAAAACCGGCCTGGAACGCACCCACCTGTACCGCAAGCTCAAGCAACTGGGTGTTGACCTCACACGCGGCAAACGCAGCCATTGACGCTTGCCCCAAAAGCCTTCTTAAACCAACGTCAACCCTTGTTCGTAGCGGTCATCGACTTCGATGTCGAGCCATAGTGTTTTTTGAGCCCCGTTCTACGGATCGTTCAAAAGTCCTGCTAGAATTTATCGCTTGGGCCCGGTAGCTCAGTTGGTAGAGCAGCGGATTGAAAATCCGCGTGTC
>JAIYCB010000028.1 GCA_027488215.1 Comamonadaceae bacterium | reverse complement strand
GGCGATGTTTTTCGGGGCCAGGTCGGCCACGATGTCGTTGAAGCCTTTCCAGAACTTGTCGTGGTCCACGCCGGTGGCGGGCAGCATCTGGTCGTTGATGAAACTCAGCAAGGGATTGGCCACTTGCAGGTTGTGGATGGCGGTGCGTTCAGTCATAAAAACCTCGGGTGTCAAGTCAAAAAATGGGGAAAGGTCGCCACGCGCAAACACCACGCCAAAGGCCAACCTGCATCCATGAGCACTCTATTCTAAATTTAGACGCAGATAAACCTGTCCAAACTGCATAGACCCATGACTTTTAAACACAAATAAATTCAACATCCACAGCTCTGCCCACCCAGAGCTCTGCGGTTTAATTCAGGCATGACAACTGCCCCCAACCCATCTGTTTTGATCAGCGAAGTCGGTCCCCGAGACGGCCTGCAATCGGTCAAGGCCGCCATGGCCACGGTCGACAAACTGCGCTGGATTGACGCACTGGCCGCAGCCGGTCTGCGCGAGATCGAAGTGGCCTCGTTTGTGCCCGCCCACTTGTTGCCACAAATGGCCGATGCCAGCCAAGTGGTGCAGCACGCCTTGCGCCACACGGGTGTACGGGTGATGGCCTTGGTGCCCAACTTGCGCGGAGCCCAAGCGGCTCTGGCAGCGGGCGCTCAAAAACTCACCCTGCCTGTGTCGGCCAGCCCAGCGCATTCGATGGCCAATGTTCGCAAAACACCCGAAGCCATGGTCGACGAGGTGCGCGCCGTTTTGCGCCTGCGTGACGACATGGCACCCGGGGTGTCCGTCGAAGTGGGCATGTCCACCGCCTTTGGCTGCACCTTGCAAGGCAGCGTACCCGAGGGCGATGTGCTGCGCCTGGCGGTGCAACTGGCGCAAGCGGGCGTGGACGAAATCGGCCTGTCGGACACCACCGGCATGGGCAACCCGGCACAGGTCAAGCGCTTGTTCACGGCCTTGTTTCGGGAAATTGGCGCATTGACGGGCGCAGCCCACATGCACAACACCCGGGGTCTGGGGCTGGCCAATTGCCTGGCCGCTTACGAAGTGGGGGTGCGCACCTTCGACAGCTCGCTGGGCGGGCTGGGCGGCTGCCCTTACGCCCCAGGCGCTTCAGGCAACGTCGTGACCGAAGACCTGGTGTTCATGTTCGAAGCCATGGGTGTGTCCACCGGGGTCGATCTGAACCGACTCATGGCCGCCCGCGAGCCGCTCAAAGCCGGTCTGCCTGGCGAACCGCTGTATGGAATGACCCCGGAGGCGGGTCTACCCAAGGGCTGGCCCTCGGTTTTGTAGGAGCCCACCCTGTGGGCGATGGTTGGATGGGCACAGGACCCTGATCGCCCACGGGGTGGGCTCCTACAAAGACAGCATCAATCCAGCAAAGCACGCAAAAACTCCAACCTCGAACCCGCATAATCTGCGCACAT
Source organism: Comamonadaceae bacterium (assembly GCA_027488215.1). GTDB lineage: Bacteria > Pseudomonadota > Gammaproteobacteria > Burkholderiales > Burkholderiaceae_C > Limnohabitans_A. The sequence goes on along the minus strand of JAIYCB010000028.1, from coordinate 26,420 downwards.
GGACAAGCTCAAAGCCTTTGAAACCTTTGTCGCGGTGGCCACCAAAGGCAGCCTGACCGCCGCAGCCCGGGCCGAGGGCGTGGCCCCGGCCATCATCGGCCGCAGGCTCGATGCGCTGGAAGAAAGCCTGGGCGTGAAACTACTGGTGCGCACCACGCGCCGCATCACCCTCACGCATGAGGGCAGCGCATTTTTGGAAGATTGCCAACGCTTGCTGTCGGATGTAGCCAACGCCGAGGCCAGTGTGTCGGCGGGTGGCGTCAAGGCCAGCGGGCACTTGAGAATCACCGCCCCGGCCGGTTTTGGCCGTCGCCATGTGGCCCCTTTGGTGCCGCGCTTTCGTGAACTGCACCCAGATGTGACCATTTCCCTGAACCTGAGTGACCGGGTCGTGGACCTGGCCGCCGAAGGTTTTGACTGCGCAGTGCGTGTGGGCGACCTGCCCGATTCTTCTTTGGTCAGTGTTCGCATGGCCGACAACCGCCGTTTGTGTGTGGCCACACCCGGCTATTTGGCGCGACGGGGTACACCCAAACAGCCTTCGGACTTGCTTCAACACGATTGCCTGACTTTGTCGAGTGACGCCTCGCAAACCCGGGGCTGGGCCTTTTGTACCCCCACAGACATGGGCCTCGAGGTGACACACCTCAGGCCAGGCGGCCCCCTGGATTGCTCGGATGGACAGGTGCTGCACGACTGGTGCTTGGCCGGTTATGGCATTGCCTGGCGCAGCACATGGGAAGTTGAACGTGAAATTCACTCCGGCCAATTGGTGGCGGTGCTGGAAGACTTTGCAGCGCCACCCAACGGTATTTTTGTGGTGTTTTCGCAGCGCAAGCACTTGCCTTTGCGCGTGCGCTTGTGGATCGACCACCTCAAGCACCATTACGCACAACCGGGTTACTGGCAAAAGGCCGAAGACTAAGGCCAGCACGGTCACAGCTTGAGAGGCTTGTGCAAAGTCCATCACCCAAGAAGGGTGGCTCCTGAAAAAGGGACAGGGCACTCACCCCGCAGGAGCGCACCCTGTGCGCGATGGTTTTCGTTGGGGGTGTGCCCAAGCCAATCGCCCACGGGGTGGGCCGTTCAGATCACTTCTTGAGGCATTCCGACATGAAGGCCTTGCGCTCGTCGCCTTTTTTGCCAGCAGCGTCGGCGTTGCAGGTTTTCATTTTGTTTTGCTGTTTTTCTTGTTTGCTGGCGCTCAAGCAATCTTTCATGAAGGCTTTGCGTTCGTCGCCTTTTTTGCCATCAGCCTCTTTGTTGCAAGTGGCCATTTTGCTTTGCTGAGGTGTTTTTTCAGCTGCAGGCGCAGAGGCAGAAGCAGCCGGAGCCGCTGCTGCGGGGGCAGCAGCAGGCTTGACGGGGTCGGCGGCGTAAGCCAAGCCGGAAACCAAGGCAAAACCCAAAGCAGCAATAGAAATGGTGTGGCGCATGAGTGGACTCCCAAAAAATGTTCAAAGACAAAAGACACCACACAGGTCTGTGTGGTTGTCAATTTAACGCGCCATAGTGACCGCTGGGCGACAGCAGATGTGACGAACTGTAATTACTGTACTTAAAAACACACCCATGACCTGTTCAAAGCCAAGCACGCTAACGTCCCCGTAAAATCGCGTCCTATGCTTTCTGCCAAACAACATTTGCTCATGGCTCTGGCCACCGAGCTCGAGAAACTCCAACCCGGCGCAGGCGCACGGGCTGCCTTTGAATCCCCCAAGGTCGCCACGCACGGCGACTTGGCCTGCACCGCTGCCATGCAATTGGCCAAGGCCCTCAAACAAAACCCCCGGCAATTGGGCGAAACGCTGCGTGCCGCCTTGCTGGCCACCCCCGCCTTTGAGCGCTGGGTTGACGCCATTGAACTGGCCGGCCCGGGTTTTATCAACATCCGACTCAAAGATGCCGCCAAACAAGCCGTGGTTCACGAGGTACTGCAAGCGGCCGAGTGCTTTGGCGATCAGCCGGCAACGTCCAACAAGGTGCTGGTCGAGTTCGTTTCGGCCAACCCCACCGGTCCGCTTCATGTGGGCCATGGCCGCCAGGCGGCTTTGGGTGACGCAATTTGTAAGCTGCTGACCACGCAAGGCCAGCAGGTCTACCGCGAGTTTTATTACAACGATGCGGGCGTGCAGATTGGCACGCTGGCCAAGAGCACGCACATGCGGGCACAAGGCCTCAAACCCGGCGATGCCAGCTGGCCGACCGACCCCGAAAACCCCGAAAGCAAAGCGTTCTACAACGGCGACTACATCCAAGACATCGCGAACGACTTTCTGGCCCAAAAAACCGTCAAGTCAGACGACCGCGAGTTCACTGGCAGCGGCGATGTGAACGACGTGGACGGCATGCGCCAGTTTGCCGTGGCGTACCTGCGCCATGAGCAGGACCTGGACTTGAAAGCCTTTGACGTCCAGTTTGACAACTACTACCTGGAGTCGAGCCTGTACACCAGCGGCAAGGTCGACGCCGCCGTGCAAAAGCTCAATGAAGCGGGCAAGACCTACGAGCTCGATGGTGCCCTGTGGCTCAAATCCACCGACTACGGCGACGACAAAGACCGCGTCATGCGCAAGGGTGACGGCACCTACACCTACTTTGTGCCCGATGTGGCTTACCACATCACGAAGTGGGAGCGCGGCTTTGGCCGTGTGGTGAACATCCAGGGCACCGACCACCACGGCACCATCGCCCGCGTTCGTGCGGGCCTGCAAGCGGCGGGCGTTGGCATTCCCGAGGGCTACCCCGACTATGTGCTGCACACCATGGTGCGCGTGATGCGCGCAGGCGTTGAGGTCAAAATTTCCAAGCGAGCGGGCAGCTACGTGACGCTGCGCGACCTGATCGAGTGGACCAGCAAAGACGCGGTGCGCTTCTTCCTGCTGTCGCGCAAGCCCGACACCGAATACATCTTTGACATTGATTTGGCGCTGGCTCAAAACAACGACAACCCGGTGTATTACGTTCAGTACGCCCACGCACGCATCTGCTCGGTGCTGGCGGCTTGGAAAGAAAAAGACGGCGGCGACATCGCCAGCCTGACGCATGCAGACCTGTCTCCACTGCAAAGCCCACAAGCCCTTGCGCTCATGCTGGCCCTGGCCAAGTACCCCGAGATGCTGACGTCTGCCGCCACCGACTTCGCGCCGCACGACGTGACCTTCTATTTGCGCGATCTGGCCTCGCTGTACCACAGCTACTACGACGCCGAGCGCATTTTGGTGGACGACGAAGCGGTAAAAAAAGCGCGACTGGCGCTGGTCGCGGCCACCGCTCAGGTGCTGCGCAATGGTTTGAAGGTGCTGGGCGTGTCCGCGCCCCAAAAAATGTGAATGGATTTGCCATGATTGCTCAATCTCAACGCGGCGGTACTTTTCTGGGTTTCATCATCGGATTGGTCTTGGGCTTGTCCGTGGCCATGGCTGTGGCCATTTACGTGACCAAGGTGCCTACGCCGTTTTCCAACAAAAACCAACCGCGCACCAACGACCAGGAAGTGCAGGAAACTCGCAAAAACAAGGACTGGAACCCCAACAGCGTGTTGCAACCCAAAGCGGCCGAAGAGATTGCGCCCCTGCCTGAAACCCAAGCCCCTGTGTCGGACGACCAGTCCAAAGACAAATTGGCTGAAAAGCCAGCCGACAAAGCGCCCGCTGACACGCCCAAAGCCGAACCCCGCCCTGCCGCGGTGACTGCCGACCCCCTGGGCGATCTTGCCAAAGCGAAAACCACCCTGAGCACACCTGCTGCCAAAGCCAGTGCCAACGATCCTTTTGACTACTTGGTCCAAGCCGGTGCCTACCGCACCCCTGCCGATGCCGATGCTCAAAAAGCAAAACTCGCCCTGATCGGCATGGATGCCAGAGTGTCAGAGCGCGAAGTCGGTGGACGCACCGTTTACCGCGTCCGGATGGGGCCTTTTGAGGACAAAAGTGCTGCCGAACGCGCACGCGCCAAAATGGACGCCAACGGCATCGACAACACGCTTGTGCGTTTGCAGCGTTGACATGACATGAACACCAGCGCCCAAAAGGCCGCTGAAACCCAAGGAGCCTTGATGAAACGTCGCTTTTTTTCCACCGCCTTGCTGTCCACAGCCGCTTTCTTGGGCAGTTTGCCCGCTTGGGCGCAACAAGCTTTCAAGTCAGGCAAAGACTACATCACGCTGGACAAGCCATTGGCCACCGATGCGGGTTCCGGAAAAATTGAAGTGCTTGAATTCTTTTGGTACAGCTGCCCCCACTGCAACGCCTTTGAACCCCAATTTGCGCAATGGGCAAAAAATGCCCCCAAAGACGTGGTGGTGCGCCGCATTCCCGTGGCTTTTCGTGAAGACTTCGCACCGCAACAACGCCTTTACTTCACACTGGAGGCGATGGATTTGGTTGAAAAAATGCATGTGCGCGTGTTCACGGCCATCCACGGCGAAAAACTCATGCTGAACTCTGACGCGGCGGTGCTGTCCTGGATTGAAAAACAAGGCATTGACAAAGCCAAGTTCAGCGAAACTTACAAATCATTTGGCGTGGCAACCAAATGCAAACGCGCGGTACAACTGCAAAACGACTTCAAAATCGAAGGCGTACCCTCCTTGGGCGTGGCGGGGCGTTATTACATCGATGGCACCTTGGCCGGCAGCATGGACCGTGCCTTAAAAGTAGCCGAATCCCTCTTGGCCCAAACCCGAATGGCACGCTGAGGCACACTCGCCCTGCGGATGGGTGCCTGCCAGCATCCATCCAAGAGTTTTTCAGAGGCCCAGGGCGTATTGGCCTCCGATCAGCAAGGCTTGGGCCTACAATCTAACGATTGTCAGCAAGATTCATGCCCTCCAAATACCACACCCTTTTTTTGACTGTCTTTTTGGGCGCCATGCTCTTGGGCCTGTGCGGCTTGAGCCTGCCAGCTTGGGCCGAAAAAGCCGACCGCGACAAGCCCATGCACATTGAGGCCGACAGCATGCGGCATGACGACATCAAACAATTGACGCAATTCACCGGCCAAGTGGTCGCCACCAAAGGCACCTTGGTGTTGCGTGCCCACCGAATGGAAGTTCAACAAGACAGCCAAGGCAAACAAGTGGCCCGCTTGTGGGCAGCTCCCAATGAGCGGGTGTTCTTTCGCCAAAAACGCGAAGGATCAGACGAATTCATCGAAGGCGAGTCCGAGACCCTCACTTACGACAACCAGGCTGATGTGGTCACCTTGGTCAAACGGGCTGAAGTGCGCATGCTTCGCGGCACCGTGGTGGCAGACCAAATTCAGGGACAAACCATTGTGTTCAACAACAGCACCGAAGTGATTCAGGTGGATGGCCGTGCACAAGACAGCCCCAACGCCAGGGATCAGCGTGTGCGGGCCACTTTGACGCCTCGTCAAAACCCATTGGACCCTGCAGCCACTGCAGCCCAGACCGCACCGCGTCCCGTTTTGCGCAACAGCCCCGGCCTCACAACACCGTCCAAACCATGAGCCAGGCCCCGTTCACCAGCCGCCTGGAGGCTCGGCACCTGAAAAAAGCTTACGGCAGCCGCAAAGTGGTGCACGACGTGTCGGTGCAAGTCGACAAAGGCGAAGTGGTCGGTTTGCTTGGCCCCAATGGCGCAGGCAAAACCACTTCCTTTTACATGATCGTGGGCCTGGTCAGCGCCGACGGGGGGCAAATCCTGATCGATGGGCAAGACGTGACGCGCATGCCGATTCACAAACGCTCTCGCATGGGCTTGTCTTATTTGCCGCAAGAGGCCTCCATTTTTAGAAAACTGTCCGTGGCCGACAACGTGCGGGCCATTTTGGAGCTGCAAAGGGATGGGCAAGGTCGCCCCTTGGCCCACGCCGAAGTCGAAAAACGCCTGAGCGAACTGTTGGCCGATTTGCGGGTAGAACATCTGCGCGACTCACCCTCAGTGGCGCTGTCGGGCGGCGAGCGCCGCCGTGTCGAAATTGCCCGGGCCTTGGCCACTGACCCGCGTTTTATCTTGCTCGATGAGCCTTTTGCCGGCATCGACCCGATTGCCGTGATTGAGATCCAGCGCATCATTGCCTTTCTCAAGCAACGCGGCATTGGCGTACTCATCACCGACCACAATGTGCGCGAGACCTTGGGCATTTGTGATCACGCGTTCATCATCAGCGAAGGCCGCGTGTTGGCCGAAGGCACACCCGACGAAATCGTGGCCAATGCCGATGTGCGCCGGGTGTACTTGGGCGAACACTTCCGCATGTGATGCCCCCATCCGAACGCTCTGACATGAAAGCCTAGCCTTGAGACCCGGTCTGTCGCTGCGCATGTCGCAGCATCTGGCGCTCACGCCCCAGCTGCAACAATCCATTCGCCTGCTGCAACTGTCCACACTGGAACTGTCGCAAGAGGTTGACCAGATGCTGGACGAGAACCCGTTTCTCGAACGCACCGAAGAAGAAGCCACTGCCGAAGCCTTTGGCCTGGACCAAGCCGATACCCACATCAGCCTGGGCGACCGCGTGAGTGAAAGCGCCAGCACCGCCAGCAGCAGTGAGGACAGCGCCAGCGAAACCCGTGACGAAGCCGTGACCGATGTGGCCGAAAGCTGGGACGGTGACGGCAGCGTGGACATGCGACCCGACGACAGCGAGTGGGGCGGCGACGCCACACCGCGCCAGAACAACGGCGAAGAAACCGCCGACGCCATCGATTTGGCACGCAGCAGCGGTTCGCTCACCGACTTTTTGCACCGCCAAGCCTTGTCGCTTCGCCTGTCCGAAGTGGACCGTGCAGCCCTGCGCTTTTTGATCGAGTCGCTCAACGACGACGGCTACCTGACCGACACCCTGCCGGAGCTGGCCGCCAGTCTTGCGGGCAGTGACGACCATGAGCAAATCGACGAGTTGGTGCACCGCTTCACCGTAGCTTTGGGCTTGCTGCAATCGCTCGAACCCGTTGGCGTGGGCGCACGCGATCTGGCTGAATGTCTGCGCATTCAGATCAAGGCCTGGCTGCAGAGTGAGCCGGACAACGAAGTGGCCCAAGCGGCGCTGGTCATCTGTGCGCAACCGCTGGAAATGCTGGCCAAGCGCGACTTCAAACGCTTGGCGGTGTCGTGCGGGTTGATCGAAAGCGTGATCAAAGCTGCCATTGCTTTCATTGCACGGCTCGAACCCAAGCCAGGGCGACCCTTCGCGCTGGCCGAGCAAAACATCATCATTCCCGATGTGCTGGTGGTGAACACCAGCAAGACGGCGACAGCCAAATTTCGCATCCAACTCAACCCCGACGTCATGCCCAAGCTGCGCGTGCACGACATCTATGCCAACGCCCTGCGCGGCGGCAAAGGCGACAGCCATGCGGGCCTGCAACAGCGATTGCAAGAAGCCCGCTGGTTCATCAAGAACATCCAGCAGCGCTTTGACACCATCTTGCGCGTGTCTACCGCCATCGTCGAGCGGCAAAAGAGTTTTTTGACCCACGGCGCACTGGCCATGCGCCCGCTGGTGCTGCGTGAGATCGCCGACGAGTTGGGCATGCACGAATCCACCATCAGCCGCGTGACCACGGCCAAATACATGTCCACGCCACAAGGCACCTTTGAGTTGAAGTATTTCTTTGGCTCGGGCCTGGGCACCGACAGCGGCAGCGCGGCGTCCAGCACGGCGGTGCGGGCGCTGATCAAACAATTTGTGGCGGCCGAAAAACCCGCCAAACCGCTGTCGGACAACCAACTTTCCGAAATGCTGAAAGAGCAAGGCATCGACTGCGCCCGCCGCACGGTGGCCAAGTACCGCGAAGCCCTGAAGATCGCGCCTGCGAACCTGCGCAAAACCCTGTGAAAGTATTTGAGTGAATTCATTGAATCTGTTCATGCCCGGCGCCGCGGGCGTTGAAGGCTTTTTGGCCGACGAGGTGCATGCCATCACGGGCCTCACGGGCCAAGACCTGATGACCGGGCGGGGTGGCGTGATGGCCCGCGCCTCGTGGCGCGACGCCATGCGCATCAACCTGCACAGCCGCCTGACCCAGCGCGTGCTGGTGCAGCTGTCGGTCACCGATTACCGCAACGAAAACGACCTCTACCACGCCGCCAGCGAGGTGGCCTGGGAAATCTGGTTCACCCCCAAGCAGACTTTCAAAATCGACATCACGGCGCAGCACAGCCCACTGACCAGCCTGAACTTTGCGGCCCTCAAGATCAAAGACGCGGTGGCCGATCGTTTCCGCGCCAAACGCGGCGAGCGCCCGAACGTGGACACCACTTGGCCCGACGTGCGCATCTACGCCCACCTGACGCCAGAAACGGCCACGCTCTACATCGACACCTCGGGCGAGCCTTTGTTCAAGCGCGGCTGGCGCACCGACAAGGGCGACGCGCCTTTGAAGGAGACCCTGGCTGCGGCCATGATCGCTGCCAGCGGCTGGGACGCCACAGTCCCTCTTTACGACCCCTGCTGCGGCAGCGGCACCATCCCCATCGAAGCGGCGCAAATCGCCTGCGGCATCGCCCCCGGTTTGCAACGGCGCTTTGGCTTTGAAAAACTGCTGCCCTTCCAGAACCACGTTTGGCAAGGCCTGATCGAAGAAGCCCGCGACCTGGAACACGAGCCCACTGCGCCGATTTTTGGCAGCGATGTGGCATTTCGAATGGTGGACTTTTCGGAGCGCAACGCCGAGCGCGCTGGCGTATCGGGCGTGATCGAGTTCCGGGGTGGCGACGCCCTGCAACGCATGCCGCCCAGCGAGACGCCCGGCGTGATGCTGCTCAACCCGCCTTATGGCGAGCGCATTGCGGCGGCCGGTGTCGCGGGGCGTGGGCGTGACAGCTTCCAGCCCGGGGCATTGTCTGAAGCACGTTCCAGCTCCCGAGCCGCCGACCAAAGCCACCACCGCGAAACCGCGCAGACCGACGACGGTGGCGACTTCTTTGCCCAACTGGCAAGCCACTGGAAGAAAAACTACAGCGGCTGGAGCGCCTGGATGCTCACGCCCGACCTGAAGCTGCCCAGCAAAATGCGCCTGAAAGAATCGCGCCGCGTGCCCATGTGGAACGGCCCCATCGAATGCCGTTTGTTCCGCTTTGACATGGTCAAGGGCAGCTTGAAGCGCCATGCCACCCCCAGCGCCGACACACCGGGGGCTGACGAAACGCCTGCGCCATGAACGCTGCCGCAGATGCGCAAGCCCCAGTGCGGCGCGTGCTGGACACCAACATCGTCCTCGACTTGTGGGTGTTTGACGAACCCAAGGCCAAAGCGCTGCGCACCAGCGTTGAGAGCGGCAGCACGCAGTGGCTGGCCACCGCCGCCATGCGCGAAGAACTGGCCCGCGTGCTGGCCTACCCGCAAATCGTCAAGCGTTTGACCGCCCGCGCCCTGCCCGCCGATACCGTGCTGGCGCACTTTGACCGCCATGCGCAGCTGCAACCCGACGCGCCCAAAGCCCCCTACGCCTGCAAAGACGCCGACGACCAAAAGTTCATCGACCTGGCCGTCGCCCACAACGCCGCCTTGCACAGCAAAGACTCGCAGGTGTTGTGCATGAAAAAACGCCTAGAGCGCTGCGGCGTGGCGTTGAACCCCATGACTCTGTAGGTCGGCGGCTTCAGCCCCGACGTTGCTCAGCTCTGCACAGACCCCATGTCGGGGCTAAAGCCTCCGACCTACAATCCCCGCCTGACCTCAGGAACACCCCATGAACACGACCGCTGGCTTGGAAGCCGAAGACTTTGACACCCTGGACAACATCTTGGACGACCTGCGCGAGCGGTTTGAAGAAACCCCGCAGTGGGAGTTTTGCGAGGGCTTCATGGCCGCGCTGGTGTGCTGCCGCCGCGCCATTCCCGACAGCGAGTGGCTGCCCATGCTGCTGGGCGTTGATGAGGGCAATACCCCTGATCCCGAAAGTGGCAGCTTTGCCGACGACGCCCAGCGCCAGCAGTTCATGGCTTTGTGGCAGCGCCGCTTTGACGAAATCAAGCTGGCCCTGGACACCCCCGTGGAAGCACTGGACGACGACAAGGCCTACGCCCCCGAAGTGATGGATGTGCGCGGCGCCATCGCCTCGCTGCCCCCCGAAGAGCGCGAAGAAATCGAAGACAGCGAGATCCCGTCGTTTGCACAGGTCTGGGCACTGGGCTTCATGTTCGCGGTGGAAAACTGGCCCGAAGAATGGGCGGCCCCCAAAGACAAGGACGCCGCCAAATGGCACGACCTGTCACTCGAAGCCATCGTGGCCCTGACCGAAGACGACGATGCGGTGCCCACGCTGTCGGCCTTGTCGGAAGACGGCCCGCCCAGCGTGAGCGAAAAGCGCCTGAACGCCTACGGTGAAGCCCTCTGGGCAGTCTATGACCTGCGCGAGATTTGGCGCAACATCGGCCCGCGTGTGGCGCAAGTGATCAAGGAAGCTACGCCGGGACGCAACGATGCTTGCAGCTGCGGCAGCGGGAAAAAGTTCAAGAAGTGCTGCGGGGCTTGAGCACGCCGAAAAGCACCCGACTCAAACCATCCACTTCGCCAAGGCTTCGCTGGTGGCTTCTGGCAACTCTTCCGGAATGAAATGCCCAGAAGGCATCAGCTGACCACTGACTCGGCCAGCGCATTGCGCCTGCCACAACTCGACCGGCTTGAACATGCGGTTGACCACGCCGCGATCGCCCCACAACACCAGGGTGTCACAGGCAATCTTGTCGCCCCGCTCACGGCCTTCGCGGTCGTGATGCAAGTCAATGCTTGCGCTGGCACGGTAGTCCTCAGCTGCGCTGTGGATGGCAGCGGACCATCCTTTGTCGTTCAACGCCGGATTGCAAAATGCGCGTTCATATTCGGCCAAGGCTTCGGGCTCGATGAAACCCAAGCCATGACTGCCCCAGCCACCCAGCTTGGCATGCAAATAAGCCTTAGGGTTGCCGCCGATCATGTACTCGGGCAAGGGTGCAGGCTGGGTCAGGTGGAACCAGTGGTAATAAGCCTGGGCAAACGCAAAGTAAGGCTCGGCCACCGGGCCTGACACTTGGGGTGTTTTGCCCTGAAATGCACCCCAATTGCCGCTGTACATGTCGAAGGTCGGTGCGATGTCGATCACACACAGCTTGCGCACCCGCGAAGCGTGGTCCAGCGCCAAACGGTGCGCCACGCGCCCGCCCCGGTCGTGCCCACACAAAAAGAAATCATCAACACCCAAGACATCGAGCAGGCCCACTACCTCTTGCGCCATGGCGCGTTTGCAGTAGTGCAGGTGCTGTGCGTCACCTACTGCATGGGACGAATCGCCGTAGCCACGCAGATCGGGCATGACGATCCGGTAACGGCCGCGCAATTGCTGCGCCACGCGCTGCCACATGGCATGGGTCTGCGGAAAGCCGTGCAACAAGACCAGAACAGGCAAGTGCGCTTGCGCCGCCCAATCGGCCGAGCGTCGAAAGCACACCGGCAATCCTGCCACCGTGAGGCTTTGCTGCTCAAAGCCGTCAAACCAGGCCATCAGTCTACCTTGGCGCCCGAGGCTTTCACGACTTCGGCCCACTTCTTATGCTCAGCATCAATCAGCGCCGCAAACTGTGCAGGTGTGTTGCCGCTCGGAATCGCACCCAGCGTAGCCAGGCGCTCTTTCATGGCGGGCGTGGCGAGTGACTTGGCGACTTCTTGCTGGATGCGGCTGACCACATCGGCGGGTGTGCCAGCGGGAGCCAATAAGCCAAACCAGCTGCTGGCTTCAAAGCCTTTGAGGCCAGCTGCCTCTTCCACAGTGGGCAATTCGGGCATGGCCGCAGAGCGCTGGCTGCTGGTCACCGCCAGGGCTTTGAGTTTGCCCCCTTTAATCAGCGGAATGGCAGAGGGCAGGTTGTCAAACATCACGTCCATGTTGCCGCCCGACAAATCCAGCAGCGCAGGAGCAGAACCCCGATAAGGAATGTGCGCCATGAAAATTCCGGTCTGAGACTTGAACAACTCACCGGCCAAATGGATGGAGGTGCCATTGCCGCTGGAGGCCATGTTCAATTTGCCCGGGTTGGCTTTGGCGTACTTGATGAAGTCGTTCACGGTGTTGATCTTGTTGGCCGCCGCTTTTTCGGCGTTGACCACCATCACGTTGGGCACGCCCGCGACCAGGGTGATGGGGGCGAATTCTTTGAACGGGTCGTAGGGCAGCTTGGCGTACAGGGCGCGGTTGATGCCGTGCGTGCCCACGGTGCCCATGAGCAGGGTGTAGCCGTCACCGGGCGATTTGGCCACTTGCTCGGCGCCCAGGTTGCCACCTGCACCGCCTTTGTTTTCGATGACGAATTGCTGACCAAAGGCTTTGCTCAGGTCCGGTGCGATGGCTCGGGCCAGGATATCGGTGGTGCCGCCAGGCGCAAAGGGCACGACGATTTTGACGGGTTTGTTGGGCCAGGCGCTTTGCGCCCAAGCCGTGGAAGTGGTCGACAACAAGATGGCGGCAGCCATACCCAACACAGGGCGACGTGAGAAATGACGTGACACTTGAGCCATGGAAACCTCCAAATAAATGAATCAAATGATGATGCCATGTCGCATGACAAACGCTGTCACTCTTGCAAAGAAAGGGGACTTTTTTAAGGGTTTGTCCTGTGCAATAGCGCCAGCAAAATGGGCTTTTGCACTTTGCCCAAGGCGCTTTTAGGCAGACTGTCCATGAAAACAACACGCCGGGGCAGTTTGAACCGGGCGATGCAACTTTGCAGGTGCTGCAGCACGGTCTCGCTGGTCAGACCCTGACCTGCCGCATCGCTGGTGCGAACCAACACCGCAACAGGCACCTCGCCCCAGCGCGAATCGGGCAAGCCGACCACCGCGCACTCGGCCATGCCAGGCAGCGTCACCAGCAGGTTTTCGATTTCGGCGGGGTAGATGTTCTCGCCGCCCGAGATGATCATGTCTTTGCTGCGACCCACGATGGTGATGCAGCCGTCTTTGGCACTCTGGCCCAAGTCGCCTGAATGGAACCAGCCTTCTTGCAAACCGACGCCAGCCTGCCCGTCTGCGCTCCAGTACCCGCGCATCAGGTTGTCGGCGAGGATGCAGACCTCACCCGTTTCGCCGGGGCCCACTTCCTGGCCTTGCACGTCGATCAGCTTGACCTGCGCCTGCGGGTGCGGCCAGCCCGATGCGCCCACTCGGGCCATGGCATCGGGCAAGCGCAGCACGATGGACACCGGGCCAGTTTCGGTGGTGCCATACACCTGGCCCACTGGCACACCGCGTGCGTGCAGCGTCTCCAGGTACGCCACGGGCACGGTGGACGAGCCGGTCATGATGCCGCGCAGGCAGTCGAGTGACGTATCGGCCCAGCGCGGGTGTTCAAACACCGCGCGCATGGTGGCGGGCACCAACAGCGAGAGCGTGGGGCGGCTGGTGGTCATTTCATGGAGCCAAGCCGTTGGGTCAAAGCGCGGGTGCAGCACCACCTGCACACCCGCCAGCAGCGCGGGCAAGGTCTGAATGCACAAGCCGCCCACATGGAACATGGGCAGCGTGGACAGCACCTTGTCGCCTTCTACAAAGTCGTGCGCCCAGGCGCTGGCACGGGCGTTGGCCAGCAGAGCCGCTTGTGTGTGCACCGCGCCCTTGGGCACACCCGTGGTGCCCGAGGTGTAGACCAGCAGCAGCGGCAGCTCGTTGTGCACATCCCTCAGCATTTTGGGCAGCGGCAGGCCGCGAGGCGAAGCAGTGGCGATCAACGTGTCGTGATGCGTGTGCTTCAAACCCTCGACCTGCAACGCCTCAACCGTGCCCGCATGGTGGCGGTCGTGCACCAGCAGACGCGGCTGCGCGTCGGCCATGACCTGCTGCAACTCGGGCACCGCCAACCGAAAATTCAACGGCAAAAACACTGCACCCAAACGTGCACAAGCCACCATCGTGACCAGCTGCAGCTCGTGGTTAAAGCCCAGCCAAGCCACGCGGTCACCCGGTTGCACGCCCCAACTGGACTGCAGGTGCGCAGTGACGCGCTCCACGCGCCGCCAAAACTTGGCGAAGTCGTATTCAAAGGTCTGGTCAGGCCTGCGCTCGTCCCCCCTGAAGGTCATGGCTGGCAGCGCGCCGCGCTCGTGCGCCAGCTGCGCAAAGCGCGCTGCGATCAGGCTGGTTTCTTCCGCCCCCATCACTCGTCTTTTTCGCCAGGTTCGTACAACGCTTCGCGGCCCAGGCGGTCCATGCACAGCTCGGCGGTCCAAGGCAGCATGAGCGAGCCACAGCGCGCGTCGCGGTACAGGCGCTCCAGCGGCAGGCTTTTGAGCATGGACTGACCGCCGCAGGTGCGGATGGCCAGGCGGGCGATGTCTTGCGCGTTTTCCATGATGGTGTACTGCGCGGCGTAGGCACGCAGCCGGGTGGACTTGGCTGGATCGACCTTGGCGTCTTCAATCGCGCGCAAGAACAGGTTGCGGGTTTGTTCCAGCTTGATGAACATCTCGGCCACGGCGATTTGCTTGGTCGCGAACTGGCGGCGCTTGACGGGGCCGGTGCCCGGAATCTCGCCACGCAAATACGACACGGTGAAGTCGTACGCCGCTTGCGCTATGCCCATGTAGGTGGGCGAGAGTGTCATGAACATGTGCGGCCAGCGACTGGCGGCTTGGAAGTACAAGCCCTGCGGCATGAGCGCCGCATCGTCGGGCACGAACACGTCTTTGAACACCAGGTTGCGCGAAACCGTGGCACGCATTCCCAACGGGTCCCAATCGCCTTCGATGGTCAAACCCGGCGAGGTGCGCGGAATGGCCAGGTACAAGGTGTCGCGACGCGAAAGGTCAGCGCCCTCTTTCTTTTCTGTGCACAGCACGCCAAAGTAATCGGCCGCATCGGACAACGAAGCAAAGATCTTTTTGCCGTTGACCTTCCAGCCGCCCTCGACCTTGACCGCCAGGGTGCCAAAGGGTTGGGCCCCCGAGGCCGCAGCGCCGCCTTCGGAAAAAGGCTGCGCGTAAATTGCGCCGTCTTTCACCACCCGGGCAAAGTGCGTGGCCTGGTGCTGGCGATGGGTGGCGCGCTGCTCGGTCGTCATCTCCAGGTCTTCAGACAGCAGGCCGCTCCAGAGCGTGGTGCAGACGTGCATGTTGAAAGTGAGCGCGGTGGCGCCGCAGTAGCGACCGATCTCGGCCGAGACCATGGCATAGGTGGCGTAGTCGGCACCCTGGCCGCCGTGGGCTTCGGGCACGCACAGCGCCAGCAAGCCCGCCTCGCGCATGTCGTCGTAATTGGCAAACGGGAACTGCGCGTCGCGGTCGAGTTGAGCGGAACGAGGAGCGAATTTTTCTCTGCCCAGTTGGCGCGCCAGGGCCATCAGTTTTTGCTGTTTTTCGGTCAGCGAATAGTCGTCGCCGCAAATAGGCATGTTCTTGTCTTGCACGTCGGTCATGGTTGCATGTCCTTCAAGAATTTTTCGAGTTCGGCGTTGAACGCCTCGGGCTGTTCGTAGTGCAGCAAATGGCCCGCGCCCGCCAGACAGGCGTAGCGCGCACCGGGGATCTTTTGCGCCATGCGCTCCATCACGGCGGGCGGCGCGGTGCGGTCATGTTCTGCGGCCAAACACAGCACCGGCACGGTGATGGTGGGCAAGGCGGCGCGTTGCTCGAACTGCACCAGCGCATGCAAGGCGGCGCGGTAGGTGTCGGGCGGCACGGCAGACATGCTTTGGTGCGCCGACTTCAAACTGGCGGGGATCAAGTTGGCTGGGTCACCACCGGGTACGGCCATGGTGGGGATCAACTTGTCGGCGATGTCGCCCATGGTTTTGCCCGCTTCCAGCGGGGCCAGGCGCTGTGCCAAAAACTGCTTTTGGAAATCACCGTCGGCGTTGCCAAAAGCCGGGCTGCTGGCGGCCAGCAGCAAGCCAGTGATGCGCTCTGGCTTTTGCGTCCAGGCCTGCAAGGCGACCATGGCGCCCATGCTGTGGCCTACCAACACGGCTTGATGGATGTGCGCCGCGTCGAGCATTTGCCAGAGGGCTTGCGCCAAGTGCGCGAAGTCATAGGGGGTGACCATGGCGCTGTCGCCATAACCGGGCATATCCCAGGCCAGGCTGCGCCAACCCAACCGCGCCACATGCGCTTGCTGAGGTGCCCATCCGTGTCGGCCACCGCCCACGCCGTGCAAAAACACCACGGCGGGCTGTGTGGGCAAGCCCACATCGGTGAATGCGGGCACGCTCATGCCAGCGCCGCGCTCACGACCTGACCGGCGTCGACCACCACGGTGTCGTCCAGCCGAATGGTGCAGCCGCGCATGGGCAAATCGAAATGCCCCAGCGTGTGGCGGCCTGCCACCTCGTTGGCCCCGGTCGAGTACAAAAAGTTGCCCGCAAAGGCCCGCAGCTCGGTGCCGTTGCAGTCGCGCTTGTCATAAAACGCCATCGCGTCCCAGCGCGCCGCCGGGTTGAGGCCAAAGCCCACATGCGAGACCGCGTAGGCGGCGCGGTGGCCCTCGGCGTCTTCCCAGGCCTTGTAATAGCCGCGCATCATGTCCACGTCCACGCCCTGCCCCTCGATGACCACCACGCTGTCGTTTTCGATGATCAAGCGGATCGTGTCGCGCAGGTATTGCTTGAAAGTCAGGTTCACATCACCGGGGGCCATGACCAATGTGCCATTGACACTGCCCGCCGCCGGGAACGCCAGCGCCAGGCCCGCAGGCCAGTGCGAGACCATGCCGGGCTTGGGGCAAAAACCCCACACACCACCCACCACCGCTTGTTTGTCGCCATGTTTCAGGTTCACACGCAGGTCGGTGCCTGCGGCAGACGTCACATGCATCTGCTGCGCGGCGCGGAGCTTTTTCATGGCCGAGCGCACCACGCCTTCGAGCGCCGGTTCGGGCACGGTCCGCTCCAAAATTTCGGGGTGCTCGTTCGACACCATCAACAAGCGCGGCATGTGCCCGTCCACGCCCTTCATGATGGTGGGCAGCTCGGGGGCGTGCAGCAGGCCCTCGACGGTGCAGTCCACCACCATGTCGGCGCGGGCCAGAGCGGCCACCACCGGGCCCAGTTGGGCGATGGCGTCGCTCGCGCCGGTGGAGCGCACAGGCGCGGGGGCCGTGAGCGCGGGCGTGGTCAGCGTCACTTCAAACACCTTGGCGCCCATGCCCTCCAATGCCAGCCGGGCCAACTCGACGTTCACGCGGCGTGACTGCGTTTCGGCGAGAATGGCCACCACCTCACCGGGCTGCACTTTGCACAACGTGAAGGTGCGGATGAATGCCGCGAGCCACTTGTGTTCGATCTTTTCTATCAACATGCTTGTCTCCTGAAACACCACCCAAGGCCATCCGTTTTCGGCCTTAAAAAACAGTTTATATGAATTTTCATGTAATGTGAGGGTTGATTTTGAACGCACCCCAAGGCTTTGCCCCGCCCCATGACCTCTGCACCCGGCTTTGTTGACGACTACCTGGCCTACCTGCTGGCGCGGGCCAGCCATTTGATTTCGAGTGAGTTTCATGCCGTGGTCGAGGCCAATGGCCTGAGCCTGATGGAGTGGCGCGTCATGGCCAGCCTGTCCGGCAAAGACAGTTTGAGCATCAACGAACTCGCCAGCATCGTGTTGGCCAAACAACCCACCGTAACCAAGCTGGTAGGCCGCATGCAAGACGCCGGGTGGGTCCAGCGCTCTGACGCCGCACACGACAAACGGCAAAGCCTTGTGAGCCTCACGGCCGCCGGTCGGCGCAAAGTGCAACCCCTGCTGAAGCAAGCCAAAGCGCACGAGGCGCAGGTGATGTCGGCTTTAGGTTCGGATTCGGCTCATCAGCTCAAGCTCATGTTGGAGAGCTTGATTGCGGCACATGGCAGTGCGGGGGACTGCTAAGTCGCTTTTGGAGAGCGTGTTGGCCGCATTGGTGGGGCATCCACGACATTGCGAGCAAAGCGTGGCAATTTATTCCGTATGCTGCTAAAAGTTGCAGCGTTTGTTCTGTGCAGACGGTCATGGCTGGATGGCCACGTCGCAAGCTCCTCGCCATGACGAAATGGAAGTCGTCCGTCATAGCGAGCCTAGTGTGGCAATCCAGTCACTCAATCTGTCATTGCGAGCGAAGCGTGGCAATCTATTCGCAGCGCGGGAACCCGCTCACTCCGGCACCACCGCCGTGACTTCGATCTCCACCTGGGCGCGGTCTTCCACCAGATCGGCCACTTGCACCAGCGTCATGGCGGGGTAGTTCTTGCCGATGACTTCCTGATAGACCTTGCCCAGCTCTCTGCCGCGTGCGAGGTATTCCTTCTTGTCCTTGACGTACCAGGTCATGCGGGCCATGTGCTGCGGGCCTGCGCCTGCGCAGGCGAGCGTTTCGACGATGTTTTGCAGGGCCTGGCGGCACTGGGCCACAAAGTCGTCGGTCTCGAATTGGGCCTGGCCATTCCAGCCGATCATGCCGGCTACGAACACCATGCGGCCACGCGCTTCGATGCCGTTGGCATAGCCTTTGGCGGGTGCCCAGCCTGCGGGTTGCAAGACGTTGAACATGATGATTCCTCAATGCGTGTTGATGTGGATAGAGAACAGCTGAGCGTCGAACATGGATTGCCGCGCTTCGCTCGCAATGACCCTTGCAATCTTCAGAACATGACAGTCACACAGGTCTGCCATGATGGTCAGCGGATTTGACGCAGCTTGAAGCGCTGCAGCTTGCCGGTTTCGGTGCGCGGCAGCACGTCCATGAACACCACTTTGCGCGGGTACTTGAACGGGGCGATGGTTTGTTTGACGTGTTCTTGCAAGGCTTTTTCCATGGCGGCATCGCCCGTGTGGCCAGGCTTGAGCACCACATAGGCCTGCACGATGTGGCCACGGTCTTCGTCGGGCATACCGACCACGCCGCACTCGGCCACGGCCGGGTGTTGCAGCAAAGCGCCTTCGACCTCGGGGCCTGCGATGTTGTAGCCGGCCGAGATGATCATGTCGTCGTTGCGGGCCTGGTAGCTGAAGTAGCCGTCGGCGTCCATGACAAAGGTGTCGCCGGGCAGGTTCCAGCCGTTTTTCACATAGTCTTGTTGGCGCGGGTCGGCCAGGTATTTGCAGCCCGTGGGGCCGCGCACCGCCAAACGCCCCACCACGCCGGGCGGCACGGGCTGCATGTCGTCATCCACAATCTGCGCCACATAGCCGAGGACCACCTGGCCGATGCTGCCCGCACGCACCTGCTGGCCCGCGCTGGAGATGTAGATGTGGATCACCTCGGTGCCGCCAATGCCATCGGTCATCTCGATGCCGGTGGCCTGTTTCCACAACTGGCGGGTGGCGTCGGGCAAGGCCTCGCCTGCCGACACCGGGTGCTTAAGGCTGCTCAAATCGTGCTGCCCCGCCATCGTTGCCATTTGGCGGTACATGGTGGGCGCGGTGTAGCACTGCGTGGCGCGGTACTTGGCCACGGTCTGCAGCAAGGTCTCGGGCGTGTGCTTTTCCAGCAGCACGGTGCTGGCACAAAAGCGCAGCGGAAACGCCAGCAAACCACCCAGACCAAAGGTGAATGCAATCGGCGGTGTGCCGCAGACCACGTCGTTTTCAGTCATGCGCAGGATGTGGCGCGGGAACAGGTCGCACATGGCCAGCACATCGCGGTGAAAGTGCATGGTGCCCTTGGGCTTGCCCGTGGTGCCGCTGGTGAAGGCGATCAGGCACACGTCGTCACGGCTGGTAGCATGCGGCGTGTAAGCACCGCTGTGCCGCTGCATGCGCTGCTCCAGGCCGTCGGCCGCTTCACTGCGGAACATCACGCTCTGTTGGAGGCAAGGCACATGGCTGGCGTGGCCGGGCGTCATGCAATGCTGCAGTTCATCAGCCAACAAGCTGTCGCACAGCGCGGCGCTGACCTGCGCCTTGTCAATGATCTGCGCCAACTCGCCCGCACGCAGCAGTGGCATGGTGGGCACCGTCACCAGCCCAGCCTTGAGCGCGCCGAGCAAACAAGCGGCCATCATCGGGCTGTTGCCGCCGCGCAGCAAAATGCGGTTGCCTGGCACCAGGCCCATGTCTTGCGTCAGTACCTGGGCGATGCGGTTGGTTTTGTCTTGCAGCTGGGCATAGGTCCAGCTGAAGTCGCCCCCGCCCGTGTTGAAGTTGCTCACGCCGTGCAGCGCGATGCGGTCGCCCCGGCCTTCGCGCACGTGTCTGTCCACCAGTTCCACCGCACAGTTGAGTTGGTCGGGGTAGTTCAGCTCGGGCAGGTCGGCCATGAACACAGGCCACTGGTGCTGTGGCGGCAAGTGGTCACGCGCAAAGCTGTCGGTGTGGCTGCTGGGCAGCAGTGTGTTCCAGTCGCTCATGTCAACCTTTCAACAAGTCCTTGCCGATGATCAGCTGCTGCACTTCGGTCGCGCCTTCGTAAATGCGCAGCGCCCGGATCTCGCGGTACAGCGACTCGACCATCACGCCTTTTTTGACGCCCATGCCGCCGTGCATCTGCACCGCCATGTCGATGATCTGTTGCGCGTTTTCGGTGGCGGTCATCTTGGCCATGGCCGCTTCGCGGGTGATGCGTGCGCCTTGGTCGCGCAGCCAAGCGGCACGGTAGGTGAGCAGCGTGGCGGCATCGAGCATCGTGGCCATCTGCGCGATCTTGGTTTGGGTGATCTGAAAGTCGCCCAAGCTTTGGCCAAACATCTTGCGCGAACGCGCCCAACCGATGGACTCGTGCAGCGCACGCCGCCCAAAACCCAAAGCGGCCGCCGCCACCGAGGTGCGGAACACATCGAGCGTGGCCATCGCCACCTTGAAGCCCTGGCCTGCATCGCCAATGCGCTGCGCTGCGGCCACCTTGCAGTTGTCAAACTTGAGCGTGGCCAGCGGGTGCGGCGCGACGACGTCGATGCGTTCTTCAATCGACAAGCCGGGCGTGTCGGCATCGACAATGAAGGCGGTGATGCCCTTGGCACCCCGGCCAGGGGTGCCATTCGAGCCTTCGCCGGGCGCTTCGCCCGTGCGGGCAAACACCACATAAAAGTCGGCAATGCCGCCGTTGCTGATCCAGGTCTTGCGGCCATTGAGCACGTAGCCGTCGGCCGTGGCGGTGGCGCTGCACTGCATCGCGGCCACGTCAGACCCGGCTTCGGGCTCGCTGAGCGCAAAAGCCGACAAAGCCTGGCCTGAGGCTACGCGGGGCAGGTAGCGCTGCTTTTGGTCAGGCGAGCCCATCAGGCTGATGGCCCCAGTGCCCAGGCCCTGCATGGCAAACGCGAAGTCCGACAAGCCGTTGTGAAAAGCCAGCGTCTCGCGCAGCAGGCACAGCTGGCGCGTGTCAATCACATCCGATGCTGCCCCATAGACCGTGCCAGACACCGCGTGCTTGAGCCAGCCGCCGCTGCCCAGCAGGCGCACCAGGCGGATGCATTCGGCGTCGACCGCGTCGCGGCTTTCGTCGTGGTGGGCGTGAGCCAAGTGTTCGTGGCACCAAGCGTCCAGCCGTGACTTGAAGTCGCGGTGGCTGTCGTCAAAGAAGGGCCAGTTCAGTTCTGCGGGGTGGGTCATGTGTCAGTCCCCTTCAAACACGGGCGTTTGCTTGGCCACAAAGGCGTGGTAAGCCCGGTGGAAGTCGTTGGTGGCCATGCAGATGGCCTGCGCTTGGGCTTCGGCCTCGATGGCTTCGTCCACGCCCATGTTCCATTCTTGTTGCAACATTTTTTTGGTGATACCGTTGGCAAAGGTGGGGCCCGCCACCAGTTGGGCGGCCATGGCCTGCGCGTCGGCCAGCATGGTGTCGGCTTCGCACACGCGGTTGTAAAAACCCCAGCGCTCGGCCTCCAGTGCGCCCAAGCCGCGCCCGGTGAACAGCAGCTCGCTCGCACGGCCTTGGCCGATGATGCGCGGCAACAAGGCACAAGCGCCCATGTCGCAACCGGCCAAGCCGACCTTGTTGAACAGGAAATAAGTTTTGCTGCGCTCGGTGCCGTAGCGCAGGTCGGACGCCATGGCCAAGATGGCCCCGGCCCCGGCGCACACGCCGTCAATGGCGGCAATGATGGGTTGCGGGCAGGCGCGCATGGCCTTGACCAAATCGCCCGTCATGCGGGTGAAGGCCAAGAGGCCCGGCATGTCCAGCTTTGTGAGCGGGCCGATGATTTCGTGCACATCGCCACCGGAGCAGAAGTTGCCCCCGGTCCCGGTAATGACCACGGCGTGGATGTCGGGTGCATAGGCCAGCGCACGGAAGAATTCGCGCAGTTCGGCATACGAATCAAACGAAAGCGGGTTCTTGCGCTCGGGTCGGTTCAGGCTGACCGTGGCCACACCGTCTTTGACGGCCAGCAAGAAATGCTCGGGCTGGTAGAGCGCCATGGGCTGGTTATGGCGTGGCAGCTGGTGGGGCTGACCGGGCAGGTAGCGTTGGATCATGTCTTCTCCTTTTGATAGGTGCGGGTGCCGGACTTCAAGGTGCCCAGCAGTTGGTGCAGCTGTGTTTGTTCGCTCTCGGCCAGCGGGCCTAACAACTCGACCACCCAGCCTTCGTGGGCCAGGGCCATGGCGGCAAATGCGCTGCGGCCGGCTTCGGTCAGACTGACGGTGAAAGAGCGGCGGTCGCCGACTTGCGTTTGGCGTTGCACCAGCTGTTCTTTTTCCAGCTGGTCCACGATGCTGGTGACGTTACCCCCCGTGACCATCATGCGGCGCGACAACTCGCTCATCGACAGGCCTTGCGGCTCGCGCTCCAGCTGGGCCATCAGGTCAAAGCGCGGCAGCGTGATGCCAAACTGTTCGCGCAAGCGTTGACGGATCGTGTCTTCGATGCGGGTAGTGCATGACAGCAGCCGCAACCACAGGCGCAGCGAGGCGTGGTGCTCGGCGTGCGCGCGCACTTCCATGTCCGTCATGCTGTTCATCCTGCCAACTCCCCGCCGTCGATGGCAATGGCTTGGCCGTTGATCGCGTCGCTGCCTGCAGCGCACAACCACAGCACGCTTTGCGCGACTTCTTGCGGCTGCACCAGGCGCTGCTGCGGGTTGCTGGCGGCTAAGGCCTGACGCGCTTCGGCTTCGCTCTTGCCGGTTTTACCCACGATGTTTTGCACCGTTTCGCACACGATGTCGGTCTCGGTGTAGCCTGGGCAAATGGCGTTCACGGTCACGCCCTTGCGGGCCAATTCAAGCGCGAGCGCTTTGGTCAAACCCACCACACCGTGCTTGGCCGCCACATAGGCGCTCACGTATGCATAGCCTTTCAGGCCAGCGGTACTGGCGATGTTGACGATGCGGCCAGGCGTGCCCGCTTTGGCGGCTTCGAGCATGCCCGGCAGGACGGCCTGAATGCAGTGGTAGGTGCCCGTGAGGTTGACTCCGATCATCTGCTGCCAGAGCACTGCATCGGTCTTTGCAAAGGGCTGACTGCTCGCCTGGCCCGCGTTGTTGACCAGAATGTTGACGGGGCCAAAGCGTGCCTGAGCCTGCTGCACCGCAGCTTGCACGGCGTGTTCATCGGCCACGTCCATGGGCGCGATCAAAACGGCTACATCGGGCACTTGTGCGCTCAGCGCTTCGGCCTGGGCTTGCAGCGTCGCATGCGAGCGGCCGCACAGCGTGAGGCGGCAGCCCGCCTGGGCCAGCCGCAGCGCGATGGCCGCGCCAATGCCTGTGCCCGCGCCGGTGATGAGGGCGTGGCGGTTGCTCAACATGACCGAACCGCCTGGATATGACCGTCGTGGCGTGTGTCCGATAGAGCGCCATGGATCGCCACGTCGCTGCGCTCCTCGCGATGACAAGATGAACCGTCACTGCACTTCTCGCGATGGCAAGATGAAACGTCACTGCGAGCGAAGCGTGGCAGACCAAGGCGCTCCACGTTCCAATGAGGCTTGCGCTGGCGAATAACAGGATAGTTATGCATCTCAGTCCCCCTTGCCAGCAGTCTGCAGGGCACGCTCACGGGCAAAGCCCGCTTCGAGCTGGGGCTTGCCGGACTCATAGGCGCGGGGCCAAGCGATGTCTTTGTAGCCAATGCGCGCGGCTTCGGTCAGTGTCCAAGCCGGGTTGGCCAAGTGCGGGCGGGCCACTGCGCACAGGTCGGCGCGGCCTGCGGCCAGGATGCTGTTGACGTGGTCAGCCTCACTGATCGCCCCCACCGCGATGGTGGCGATGCCGGCCTCTTGGCGGATGCGGTCTGCAAACGGGGTTTGGTACATCCGGCCGTAGGTGGGCTTTTGCTTGGCGCTGACCTGGCCCGACGAACAGTCGATCATGTCGGCGCCTGCGGCCTTGAAGGCGCGGGCGATCCCGACCGCATCGGGGGGTGTGATGCCTCCTTCGACCCAATCGTGGGCCGATA
This sequence comes from Comamonadaceae bacterium, assembly GCA_027488215.1. Lineage (GTDB taxonomy): Bacteria > Pseudomonadota > Gammaproteobacteria > Burkholderiales > Burkholderiaceae_C > Limnohabitans_A. The sequence goes on along the minus strand of JAIYCB010000028.1, from coordinate 2,178 downwards.
TGCGCACCGACATGGGCAGGTCTTTCGGCCAAGCAGTGCGAACGGCTGCAAAAACTTCGAGCGGGTAACGCAGGCGGTTGGCGAGTGAGCCGCCGTAGTCGTCGCTGCGTTGGTTGGTGAGCGGGCTGATGAAGCTCGACAGCAGGTAGCCGTGAGCGCAGTGCAGTTCAAGCCAGTCGAATCCAGCTTGGGCTGCGCGCTGCGTGGCCGCTACGAAGTCGGCCTTGACGCGGTCCATGTCGGCGCGGGTCATGGTGCGGGGTACAGCGCCGTGCGGCAAATAGGGTTGGGCGGAGGCTGCCAGCAGTTGCCAGTTGCCTTCTGCTTCATCGGCAGGAACAGGTTGGTCCATGCCCGCACCTTGCCAGGGTCGGCAAGTCGAGCCCTTGGGTCCGGCGTGTCCGATTTGCAGGCCGATTTTGGCGTCTGTTTTGGTGTGCACCCAGTGGGTGATGCGTTTGAAATCTTCGGTCTGCTCATCGTTCCACAGCCCGGGGCAACCGTGGGTGATGCGGCCGTCGGCGCTGGGCGCGGTCATCTCGACCATGACCAAACCGGCGCCGCCCATGGCGCGTGCGCCCAGGTGCACCAGGTGGTCATCGCCCACGCGCCCGTCGACGGCCATGTACTGTGCCATGGGTGAAACCACCACACGGTTTTTGAGTGTGACCGATCGCAAGGTATAGGGCGTGAACATGGGTGGACGAATACCAGGTTTGTCCGTACGGCTCGCAAACCAGGCCTCGTAACCCTCCAGCCAGGCCTTGTCTCGCAGGCGCAAATTTTCGTGACTGATGCGCTGGCTGCGGGTGAGCATGGAGTACATGAACTGCTCGGGTTCGAGCTGGTCGCAGTAGCGCTCGCCACAAACTTCAAACCATTCCATCGCGTTCCAGGCGGCATTTTGCAGACGGATCACATCGATCTCGCGCACGGCTTGGTAGTGCTTCAGCACCTCGGGGATGCGGTCGGCCGTATCGCCCAAGGCCTTGAATTGGCGCACCAACTCGATGGCGTCTTCCAGTGCCAGTTTGGTGCCCGAGCCAATCGCAAAGTGCGCAGTGTGCACGGCGTCACCCATCAGTACCACATGGCTGTTGCCGTTGTAATGCGACCAGTTGGCGCACTTGACGCGCTGAAAGTTGAGCCACGCCGAGCCACGCAGGTGGCGGGCGTTGGTCATCAGCTTTTCGCCTTGCAGGTTCTTGGCAAAGAGCTTTTCGCAGAATTCGATGGACGCGTCTTGATCGGCTTTGTCCAGACCGTGCGCCAGCCAGACGTGCTCGGGGCACTCGACAATGAAGGTCGATGTCTGGTTGTCGAATTTGTAGACGTGGGCCTGGAACCAACCGTGCTCGGTTTTTTCGAACAAGAAGGTGAAGGCGTCGTATTGACGGTGGGTGCCGAGCCAGATGAAGCGATTGGGTCGGGTGACGATGTCGGGTTTGAACACTTCGGGCAAGCGGCTGCGCACACGCGAATTGACACCATCGCTGGCAATGATCAGATCTGCGTCTGGAAAGTCCAGATCTGAATTCACATCTTGCTCAAACATGAGCTTCACGCCAACCTGTTCGCAGCGATCCTGCAAGATGTTGAGCAACTTCTTTCGTCCGATGCCCACAAAGCCGTGACCGCCAGAGCGGATCACACGGTCTTTGAAGTGCAGTTCAATGTCGTCCCAATGGTTGAAGGCCTGCTCCACCTCAGCGGCGGTCTCGGTGTCCCATTGCCTCATGTTGTCCAGCGTTTGGTCTGAGAAAACCACGCCCCAACCAAAGGTGTCGTACGGCTTGTTGCGCTCCACCACGGTGATGTCGTGGTGAGATCCGAGCTTTTTCATCAGCAACGCGAAGTACAAACCCGAGGGACCACCGCCAATGCACACGATTTTCATATGGGTTCTCTTTGCTACAGACCACACAGACCGTTAATTAAGGCCTATATATTTCAAACCTCAAGTATTTGAGCAAATGAGGTGATGGTCAATCGGGGGCTAACCCGTAGAGAAACATAAAAGGTGAGGGGGGTGCGCTTGAAGAAATGCTTCGCACAAAGCAAAACGCCCCACCGAATGGTGAGGCGTTTTGTGCTGTTAGAAGCCTGACGATGTCCTACTTTCACACGGGAATCCGCACTATCATCGGCGCTAAGTCGTTTCACGGTCCTGTTCGAGAT
>JAIYCB010000030.1 GCA_027488215.1 Comamonadaceae bacterium | reverse complement strand
TTGCGGAAAAAGGTCGGCAAAGTGGCCTGGGCAATGTGCGTGAACAAGAGGGTGTAGCCGTCCGCTGGCGCCTTGGCCACTTTGTTGGCACCGATGGAGCCCGATGCACCCGCAGAGTTGTCGATCACGATGCTGTGACCGCCCATGAACTTGCTCATGGATTGCGCCAAGTCACGCGCCGCCTTGTCGGTCGGGCCACCCGCCGCATAGGGCAGCACAAAGGTGATGGTTTTGTTGGCGACAGGGTAATCCTGCGCGAAGGCATTGACGGACACCAGCGCGGCGCAAGCGATCACAACAGGGAGAAACTTGGAGCTCATGTTTTCAAACCTTTCATGGAGTCAGGGACACACAATTGCGGAACGGAAGAAGGACTTTAACAAGTCATGAAGGAACACTTCAAATCAGGGCCTTGCACACCGCCTCGGTCACTTCCACCGTGCGGGCCCTGCCGCCCAAGTCTCCGGTGTGCAGGGCAGGGTTGGCCGTCACGCTTTCAATGACCGCCATCAAGCGCTGCGCAGCAGCAGGCTCGCCAATGTGCTCCAGCAGCATCACGACCGACCAAAAGGTACCCACCGGGTTGGCCAGGCCTTTGCCCATGATATCGAAAGCCGAGCCGTGGATGGGCTCGAACATGCTGGGGTAGCGGCGCTCGGGATCAATGTTGCCCGTGGGCGCAATGCCCAGGCTGCCCGCCAGGGCTGCCGCCAGATCGCTCAGGATGTCGGCATGCAAATTGGTGGCGACGATGGTGTCGAGCGTCGCCGGGCGGTTGACCATGCGAGCGGTGGCCGCGTCCACCAATTCCTTGTCCCACTTCACATCGGGGAACTCTTTGGACACCTGCAGCGCGATCTCGTCCCACATCACCATGGCGTGACGCTGGGCATTGCTCTTGGTCACCACCGTGAGCAGTTTGCGCGGGCGCGACTGCGCCAGCTTGAAGGCATAACGCAAGATGCGCTCCACCCCGGTGCGGGTCATGATGGACACGTCGGTGGCCGCCTCGATCGGGTGGCCCTGGTGCACGCGACCGCCCACGCCCGAGTATTCGCCTTCGGAGTTTTCGCGCACGATGACCCAATCCAGATCCTTGGGCGTGCAGCGCTTCAAAGGCGCATCGATGCCGGGCAGAATGCGCGTAGGGCGCACGTTGGCGTACTGGTCAAAGCCTTGGCAAATTTTCAGGCGCAGGCCCCACAGCGTGATGTGGTCGGGGATGTGCGGGTCACCGGCTGAGCCAAACAAAATCGCATCTTTGTTGCGCAGCGCGTCCAGGCCATCGGCCGGCATCATCACGCCATGCTCGCGGTAGTAGTCACCGCCCCAGCCAAAGTTTTCAAACTCAAAAGCAAAAGTGCCACAGGCTTTGGCCAAAGCCTGCATGACTTCTTGGCCTGCGGGAATGACTTCTTTGCCAATGCCGTCTCCGGGGATGGTGGCGATGCGGTATGTTTTCATGGGGTCGCGTTCTAGAGTTAAAAAAGACTGCGTCATTGTGTGGCGCTCAAACCTCAATAAACACCCTAAAATTCAATCCATTGTTAACCTGATATCAACAATGGAACCTCGCTTGCAAGCCGCTGATTTAGGCTTTTTTGCGGCACTGGCCATGGCCGGAAGCCTGAGCGCCGCCGCCCGCGAGATGCGCATCACCACGGCGGCCGTCAGCAAACGCCTGTCGCAAATGGAAGCCCGTCTGGGCGTGCCTCTGGTCAACCGCACCACCCGCCGCATGAGCCTCACAGTGGAAGGCGAAACCATGCTGCGCTATGCCCGCAGCATCCTGGCTGAAATGGCCGATCTGGAAAAACAACTCGGCGCCAGCCGCTCCACACCCAGTGGACTGTTGCGCATCAACGCCACATTGGGCTTTGGCCGCAGCCACATCGGTCCCCTCATCAGCCGCTTTGTGCAGCTGTACCCGCAGGTGGATGCGCAGCTTCAACTGTCGGTAGACCCACCCGCGCTGAGCGACGATGCCTTTGATGTCTGCATCCGCTTTGGCCCGCCACCCGATGCGCGCGTGATCGCCCGCAAGATCGCCAGCAACCAGCGCCTGCTCTGCGCATCGCCCTCCTACATCGCACGCCACGGCGAGCCCAAAACCCCGACCGATTTGGCGAGGCACAACTTCATCAGCATCCGCCAAGGTGGCGAGGCCTATGGCGTGCTCAAGCTGGCACGAGGGCGCACGGGCAAAACCGAGACCATCAAAACCCGGGGCAACCTGACCACCAACGACGGCAGCATCGCGGTGCAATGGGCGCTGGACGGCCACGGCATCTTGCTGCGGGCCGAATGGGACGTTCGCGATCACTTGGTCAAAGGCCAGCTTGTGCAAGTGCTGCCGCAACACCACACGCCCGATGCCGACATCTATGCGGTGTACCCCGCTCAGCACAAATCGGCCGCGCGAGTGCGGGCCTTTGTGGACTTTGTGGCGGAGGCGTTCAGGCCCGAAAGCGGATAATCAACGCGCTTAGCGTTGGCGAGACGCCCGTAAAATCTGCCCCACTGCACAGCCCGGGACGCGCGGCAACGTGGTGCTCGCCCTCCCCCGCTCACGCGGGGTCAGGGGATTCGGCCGCGACTTGTTTCACACCTTGCCCAGGACAAGTCCATGACCACGCTGCTCATCCACCGCGCCCGCTGCATCGCCACGCAAAACGATGCCAACACCGAACTGAAAGACGCCTCGCTTTTGATCCGCGATGGCCGCATCGAGCGCATCATCCCTGCGACAGAAAACACCGACGAACTTGTCAAGCAGGTGGATGAGGTGATCGACGCCCGCCGCCATGTGGTGGTGCCGGGGCTGATCAACACGCACCACCACATGTACCAGTCGCTCACTCGGGCGATTCCGGGGGTGCAAAACGCCGAGCTGTTTTCTTGGCTTCAGGGCCTGTACCCCATCTGGGTGGGCCTCACGCCCGAGATGGTGCGTGTGTCCGGCCAAGTGGCCATGGCCGAGCTGCTACTGAGCGGCTGCACCACCAGCAGTGACCACCTTTACATCTACCCCAACGGCGTGCGCTTGGACGACAGCATCGAAGCGGCGCACACCATGGGCATGCGCTTCACCGCCACACGCGGCAGCATGAGCGTGGGGCAGTCGCAAGGCGGCTTGCCGCCCGACAGCGTGGTCGAGCAAGAGCCCGCCATCCTGAAAGAAACGCAGCGCCTGATCGAGACCTGGCACGACGCCAGCTTTGGATCGATGACGCATGTGGCCGTGGCGCCCTGCTCGCCTTTCAGCGTGAGCCAAGACCTGATGCGAGAAGCCGCCAAACTGGCCCGCGCCCACGGCGTGCGCCTGCACACCCACCTGGCCGAAAACGACCACGACATCGCCTACACCCGCGAGAAGTTCAACTGCACGCCTGCGCAATACGCGGAAGACTTGGGCTGGGTGGGCCACGATGTGTGGCACGCCCACGGCGTGAAGCTCGACGAAGAAGGCACCTATTTGTTTGCCCGCACGCGCACCGGCATTGCCCACTGCCCTTGCAGCAACATGCGCTTGGCCAGCGGCATATTACCCCTGCGCAAAATGCTCGACACCGGCGTGCCCATTGGCCTGGGTGTGGACGGCAGCGCCAGCAACGATGCGGCGCACCTGCTGAATGAAGCCCGCCAGGCCATGCTGCTGGCGCGTGTGGGCAGAGCGTTAGAACCGTTCGGTTGTGACCACGGCCCCGCCGACATGACGCCCCGCGACGCCCTGCGCCTGGCCACACGCGGCGGCGCTGAAGTGCTGGGCCGCGCCCACGAGCTGGGGCAAATCAAAGAAGGCTATTGCGCCGACATCGCCATGTTCCGCACCGACACGCTCAGCATGGCGGGCGGCGCGGTGCACGACCCAGTGGGGGCGCTCTTGCTGTGCGCCAGTGACAACGCGGACTTCACCATCGTCAACGGACGCGTGGTGGTGCGACAAGGTGAGATTGCAACGGTGGACATGGGGCCGTTGATTGATCGGCACAACCAGCTGGCCATGCTGTTGGCGTTAGGGGCAGCTTAAGTTTCCACACTCTAGACACCTTTAGCTAAAATAGCCAAAACTTAGGAGCTCACCATGCAAATCACCGCCACCGAAGCCAAAAACCGTTTTGGCAGCATTTGCGCCCTTGCCAAGCGTGAACCCGTTTTTGTAGAAAAAGCGGGGCAAATAGACACCGTCATTTTGTCGGCTGAGCAATACCGGACGTTGCAAGCCAACCAAAACAGCAGCAGCTTGGCGGCACGCAAAAAGAAGTTTGAAGCCGAGTTTGGCGATTGGATTACCGCGCAAAACACTTGGGTAGAAAAGCAAGGCATCCCCGGTGCCGACTTGCGGCCTTGGTAAACCGCCATGGCGCAGTTTGATGTTTACGCCAATCCCAGCGAGAGCGCTGCGCACGGCATTCCCTATGTGGTGGTCGTCCAAAGCGACTTGCTGGATGCATTGGCCACACGCATGACCATTCCTTTGGCCACTGTTGAGTTTGCAAAAAAGTCACCTGACAAACTTTGCCCCATGGTCAAAGTCAACGGCCAGCGCCTGCGCGCACTGGCCCACTACACGGCACCCTTGCCCACGCGCAGCTTGCAGCAAGTGGTGGGCAATTTGGCACCGCAAGCCAGCACACTGATTGCGGCGATGGACGTGGTGGTTTCAGGGGTTTAGCCTCCGAACACCTTTTGCACGCCGCCAGCTCGGTGCTGGGCCTGGTGGTTTCAGCTGTCAGCCTTCACGCCGACTTCCTGAATCAAGGTCTTCCAGCGCATCAGGTCTTCACGCAAAAAACGGGCAAAAGCATCGGGCCCCAGGCCCGTGGGCTCCAGACCCTGGCCTCGCAGGGCCTCCATCACTTCTGGCAAGGCCAGTATTTGCGCCGTGTCTGCCGCTATCTTGTCCACAATGCTGCGCGGAGTGCCCGCGGGTGCCAACATGCCAAACCAACCACTGGTGTCCATCTTGGCCACACCCGCCTCTCCAAATGTGGGGACCTCAGGCAAAACCTTGGATCGGACCGCACCCACCAAGGCCAGTGCGCGGACACGCCCGCTCTTGATGTGGGGCATGGCGGTACCAATGGAGTTGAATGAACTCACCACCTGCCCACCCATCAGGTCAACAATCGATGCCGATTCACCTTTGTAGGGGATATGCGCCAAATCGATGCCCGCGCCTCGCTTGAGCGTTTCGCCATAGATGTGAAATGAAGAAGCATTGCCAAAGGAGGCATAGTTCAGTGGCGCACCACTGGCCTTGGCGACTTTGGCCCCTTGTATGAATTCTGCGATGGATTTGTAGGGCGAATCGCTGCGCACCAGCAAGACCACTTCTGAGCGGATGAACTGAACAATGGGTGTGAAATCTCGCTCAGGATCCCATGGCACCTTGGGCAGCAAAGCAGGCGCTTGCACCAAGGATGTGAAAGTCGACAACAAGGTGTAGCCATCGGCGGGTGATCGCGCCACGAAATCGGTGCCAATCACCGTGGTGGCGCCAGGCTTGTATTCCACCGTCACGGGTTGGCCCCAACGAATCGCCAGCTTTTCTGCCACCATGCGCGTCACCCGGTCAGGGCTACCGGCGGGCAAGCTGGGCATGATGATCTTGACAGGCTTGATGGGCCATGCATTGGCCATTTGGGCAAAAGCATGCGTGCCCGTTCCTGCGATGGCTAGGGCCAGGAGTGCCCGAATCAAAGTGCTGCGTTGGTGATTCATGGTGAAGCCTCAGTGGGGTTGCAAAGCATCGGTGCGCTCAAGAATCCAGGGCATGACATCCGATGCAAACAATGAAACTGATCTATTGGAATGCTCGAAGGGCAAGTTCCCAAATGCAAAACGCGTGAGCACAAAATTGATGCCAGAGACCTCGATTTGATGCAGCAACTGCTCGCGCACAGTTTCTGGCGTGCCCGCCAAGGCGCGGCCTGCGCCCGCCAATTCGTCCCAAGTGGATGGAAAGTACGCACCGGGCTTGGTGCCGTGTTTCTCCCACAGGTACATGAAGCTTTGATACCAACGTGCGTAAGCCTGGCGCGCAAGATCGTTGGCTTCTTTGTCTGTCGCAGCGATCACCATGTGCCGAGTGGTGCCCATCAACGGCAACACGTCAGGTCTGTGGCCAGCAGCGGCCCACTCTTCGCGGTAACGGTCTGTGATCACCCGCATGCGGTCCAGGGGGGCATTGCCCACCACATTGCAGCGGTTGGCCACGCACCAGCTGACACCATTGGGGTCACCCACCCCGTACCACAAAGGCGGATGTGGTGTTTGCAAAGGTGCCAAGGTCATGGGCACGTCTTTGTACTGGTAAAACTTGCCTTCGTGGGTCAATTCAGGCGTGGCAGAACGACCGGCCTTCAAAGCCTTCATCAACACGTCATAGGACTCGAGGTAACGTTCATGGGCCTCGTCCGGGTTGACGCCGTAATAACCCAGCTCATAGGGCGAGATGCCTCGGCCCACGCCCAATTGAAAACGGCCACCGCTCAAATGGTCGAGCATGCAGACTTCTTCTGCCAGCCTCAAGGGGTGGTAAAGGGCCAAGGTGTAGACCAGTGGCCCAAACAGCAAGCGCTTGGTTCTTTGAGCCACCGCAGAGTGGAACACAGACGGCGAAGGTGACATGCCCAAAGGCGTGGCATGGTGTTCAGCCGTGAGGTAGACGTGGATACCCACCCGGTCGTATTCCTCAATCAGTTGAAGTCGCTCTTCATAGAAATCCCTCAACAGCAGTCCACTGTTGTCAAGGTGGTCAAAAACGCCGAATTTCATGTAGAAATCTCAGTCATGAGTCTGGGCAAAATAGCGAATGAACTCTTAGGCAGCAGTATCAGGTATTCACGGCGAATGGGATCGCGTGGAAACCCCTAGCCATGCCTTGGCATGAACCCCACCGAGTCCGCGGCGTGACAGCACATCCGGAGCTTCTTTTTATGATGAACCCCATGAACTATGCTGTCCCTGACCTTCTGAATTTTGCCGATCAACTCTTGCAATCTTCGGGCTTGCCGCCGGACAAGGCCCAGGCCGTTGCCGATGTCTTGTTGGAAGGCGACTTGCTGGGGCACAACACGCACGGCTTGGCCTTGCTGGCGCCTTATCTGGCCGAGCTGGAGTCGGGCAAGATGCGCAAAGATGGCGAGCCTCTGGTGGTTGCTGACCACCCAGCCGCTGTGACCTGGGACGGTCAGCGCCTGCCTGGGCCCTGGCTGGTGCTTAAGGCGATCGAGCTGGCCACGCAACGCGCGCGCACCCAAGGCACTTGCACCGTGGTCATCCGGCGCAGCCACCACATTGCTTGTCTGGCGGCTTACCACCAGCGCGTGACGGATCAGGGCTTCTTGATGCTGCTGCATTGCTCCGACCCCAACACCGCCAGCATCGCGCCCTTTGGCGGGTTGGACCCGGTGTTCACGCCCAACCCGATGTCGGTGGGCATTCCCACTTCAGGCTTGCCGGTGCTGATCGATGTGTCCACCTCGTCCACCACCAACGGCATGACCAACCGCCTGCACAAGGAAGGCGGCCAGTTACCCGCCGAGTGGGTGATGGATGGCAACGGAAAACCCAGCCGCGACCCGGCGGTGCTCTTCAACGAACCCAAAGGCACCATCTTGCCGTTGGGCGGCATGGATTCGGGCCACAAGGGCTACGGCCTGAGCTGGATGGTCGAAGCCTTGACCGGTGGGCTGGCTGGGCATGGCCGTGCTAACGCCCCCGAAGGCTGGGGTGCGACGGTGTATTTGCAAATCATGGACCCCCGCGCTTTTGCCGGCCAGAGCGCCTTCAACACCCAAATGGACGAAGTTTCACGCCAGTGCCATGCCTCGCGGCCCGCACAACCCGACCGCTGGGTGCGAACGCCTGGCGAGCGCGGCCTGAAGCTCAAAGCCGACAGCGCCAGCCAAGGCGTTGCGCTGTACCCGAACATCATGCCCATGCTGGTGCCTTGGGCAGAGAAGTTCAAGATCGTCATGCCCGCTGCAGTTGGATCAACAAAGTTCTGAAAAAAACAACCCGGCAGATGCCGGGTTGTTGGAGCCCTAGAAGGACCTTGTTCAAGAAACAGGCGCAGGTTTGCGCAGCATGCGCAACAACAGCGGCGAAAACCAAACCAAAGCGGTGAGGATCGCCAGACACAGCGCGATGGGGCGGGAGACAAAACCGGCCAAATCGCCATTGGATTTGATCATGGAGGTGATGAAGTTTTCCTCCAACATGCCGCCCAAGACCACCCCCAAAATGGCCGGTGCTGTGGGGAACTTGTTGGCTTCCAGCAAATAAGCCAGGATGCCGGCGACCAGCATCACGCCGATCTGAAACACCGAGTTGTTGATGGCAAACGTGCCCACCACGCAAAACAGCAAGATCATCGGCATCAAAATTTCACGTGGCACTTTGAGGATGCGCTTGGCCGCTTTGATGCACAAAATGCCCAAGGGAATCATGATGAGGTTCGCCACAATGAAGAGCAAAAACACTGCATAAATGTTTTGCGGATTGGTGGTGAACAAAGTCGGCCCAGGGTTCATGTTTTTCATGTACAGCACACCAATCACGATGGCCGTGATCGAGTCGCCCGGGATGCCAAACACCAAGGCCGGAATCCACGCACCGGCCAAGGCGCTGTTGTTGGCCGATCCCGACTCCACAATGCCTTCCACATGCCCGGTGCCAAATTTTTCGGGCTCTTTGGAAAACTTCTTGCTCATCGCGTACGACATCCAGGCCGCGATGTCTGCACCTGCACCCGGCAAAGCACCCACGCCAGTGCCCAGCACACTGCCTCGCAAAATTTGCTTGGGGTATTTTTTGGCCAGCGCCCATTGGCCCTTGAGCACACCACCCACCTCCTCGACCACCAGCTCTGCAGGCGGGCTGGTGTCCACCACATAGCGGATGATTTCCGAGATGGCGAACATCCCGATCATCATGGCAATCATGCCAATGCCGCCCGACATTTCGGTATTGCCAAAGGTGAACCTTGGAAAACCTGCCGGGTTACCCAATCCCACGCATGCCACCAACAAACCCAGCATCAACATCATCAAGCCCTTGAGGGGCGATCCGGTGGAGATGAAGACCGCGCAAGTCAGGCCCAGCAGCACCAACCAAAAGTACTCGAAGGAGCTGAAGTTCAGCGCAAAGTCGGCCAAGGCAGGCGCAGCGACGATCAACACCACCGTGCCGAACAAGCCCCCCACCGCAGAAAACACCAGGCCTGCGCCCAGCGCCTTCTCGGCCTGCCCTTTGCGCGTCATGGCGTAGGCTTCGTCGGTGTAAGCCGCCGAAGCGGGCGTACCCGGAATGCGCAGCAAACACCCCGGGATGTCCCCGGAAAAAATGGCCATGGCAGTCGCCGTGACCATGGCAGCCACCGCAGGAATCGGTGGCATGAAGAAGGTTACCGGCACCAACAAAGCAGTGGCCATGGTGGCGGTCAAGCCCGGCACTGCCCCCACAAACAAACCGTACAAGGAGGCGAGCACCATCACCATCAAGGTGTAGGGCTCGAACACCATCGAAAAAGCTTGGCCAATGGCTGTCCACATGGAACTCGACTCCTCAGACTGTCATGGTCGTTTGGGTGAAAAAGAGTGGGTCAAAGCCTTTACCAGGCGATGGGCGTCAAGATGCCCCACGGCAAGGGCACGCGCAGCAATTTGTAAAAGGCGAAGTGAACGACCACCGTGGCCACCACCGCCCAAAAGACCGAACGGCCCCACGTGACCTGCAAGGATCTGAAGAGCGCCACCAGCATCAACAGGGCGGTGATCAAAAATCCCAGCTCATCAGAAAACAGAATGTAGAACACCACAGAGCCGAGCAGAACGGCCAATGCTCTGACGTGCCTGGGCGATCGAACCCAATCCTCCCAAGCCAGCCAGGGGCCTTGGGCTCGGTCACGCCAACCTTGCCAAACCAGCAAAGCGCCGCCCGCACACAGGCCCACTGCAATCAGGCCTGGAAACAAGGCAGGCCCGACCGGCTGACCTGGAATGTTGGGGTAGCCACGCACGGCCCAGAGCACCGCAGCGCCCAAGGCCATGAGCAAGACGCCCCAGAAAGCGTCGTTGATTTTCATGGGCTGGCTTACTTGACCAAGCCCACAGCTTTCATGGTCACGCCCATTTCGGCGTCGGACTTGGCCATGAATTTCGTCATTTCGTCAGGCCCGCCATAAATCACGCCCAGGCCACGGCTGGTCATGAAGTCGTTGTACTCCTTGCTGGCCACAGCCTTGCGCACGGATTCAGCGAGTCTGGCTTGGATTGGAGCTGGCAAGCCTTTGGGGGCCAGCACGCCGCGCCATGCCGCCATGGTCCAGTTGCTGCCCGTGGCCGATTTGAGAGTCGGCACATTGGGGTAAAGGGTGGAAGGCTTGGCGTCCATGATGGCCAGACTCTTGACCCTGCCCGCATCGATCAGCGAACGTGCTTCGGGCAGAGACACCGGGGCCACTTCAACACCACCGGCCACCAAGTCCTGCAAGCCTGGCGCTGCGCCGTTGCTGGGCACCCAAGGCAATGCAGCAGGATCAATTTTTTGATCGAGCAGCAAACCGGCAATGGCCAAATGCCAGATACCGCCCTGGCCTGTGCCCGAAGCCTTGAACTTGCCGGGGTTGGCCTTGATGGCAGCCAGCAAATCATTCACGGTTTTGTAGGGGGCATCGGCGCGCACCTGAATGCCGGCAGGGTCCGCATTGACCAAGCCAATGGGCGTGTAAGAAGCCCCCGTCAGTTGGGTCAGGCCCTGCCAGTGCATCATGCCGATCTCGACTGTGGCCAAGCCGATGGTGTAGCCGTCAGCAGGAGCCGAAGCAATGGCCGCATGGCCCACCACCCCGCTGCCGCCGGTGCGGTTAACGACCGTGACGGGTTGACCCAGGTCTTTTTCGAGCAGACTGGCCAGGATACGGGCCACCGCATCGGTGCCACCACCTGCGCCCCATGGCACGATCATGGTGATGGGGCGAACGGGATAATTCTGTGCGGCAGCGGGCAAGGCAGCTGCCAAACAAGCCAGACCAGCAACTGCGCTGGCAACCAAAGTGCGGCGTGAGCGATTGAACATGGGTGTCTCCTTTTGATTTGAACAGCCGGGCCCACAGGGGCCTGCTGAATCCAAGATATACCCATTCGATCGTCATACCAATAGGGTCAACCATAGCCCCAGTAACTCTGGCGACTGTCTCTTGACTGCCTCCAGCGTGTCCGCCCTCAGTCCAGCTTGGCCCCCGCCACGAACCAGCGCCCGATCATGGCGCGTTCTTCATCGGTCATGCCGGTCGCGTTGCCCATGGGCATTTGCTTGGTCACAGCCACCTGCTGATAGACGTTTTGCGCGTGCTGCTTGAGCTGTTCTGGGCTGTCCAGGCGCACGTTTTTCATCTGCACCTGCGCGTTGTGGCAACTCAGGCAATGCTTGTCCACCAGCACCTGCACCTGGGCAAAGCTCACGGGTGCGGCCGGGGCTGCCGAGGCTACGGGGGCGGCCGGCTTCAGGGCCACGATCACCGCCAAAATCATCACTACACCCACCGCCGCAAAAGGCCAGGGGTTGGCGGCGCGACCCAGATGAAAGGCGTGGCGTTGCACAAAAAACTGGCGAATCAAGGCACCCGCCAACATCATCACAAACAGCAGCACCCAGCGGTGTTCATGCGTGTACAAAAAGCTGTAATGGTTGCTCAGCATCGCAAAGATGACGGGCAAGGTGAAATAGGTGTTGTGCACGCTGCGCTGCTTGCCGCGCTTGCCGTGGATGGCCAGGGCGTTGGCGTCATAGGTCTCACCACTGGTCATAGCGGCCACCACCTTGCGCTGGCCGGGGATGATCCAGAAGAACACATTCGCGCTCATGGCGGTGGCGATCATCGCGCCCACCAACAAGAAAGCGGCGCGGCCCGCAAACAATTCATTGGCCAGCCAGGACGAAAAACCCACCACCACGATCATCAGACCCGCCACGATCAACTCGCCGTTTTCGCGGAAACCAAAGACGCGGCAAATGATGTCGTACACGTACCAAAAGGCGACCAGCATGCCCACAGCGGCCGAGCCTGCCATCACGGGCGTCCAGTCCATCAAGGACTTATCGATCAAGAAAGTGCCCGCGTTGTACAGGTACATCACGGTGAAGAGCGCAAACCCGCTCAGCCAAGTGGAATAACTTTCCCAATAAAACCAGTGCAGCTTGGTGTGGATTTTTTTGGGGGCCACCATGTATTTTTGGGGGTTGTAAAAACCACCGCCGTGCACCGCCCACATCGCGCCGCCCACGCCTTTTTCCAGCAGATCGGGTGAATTGGGTTTTTGCAGGTTGTTGTCCAGAAAGACAAAGTAGAACGAGGAACCAATCCAGGCGATGGCGGTGATGACATGCACCCATCGCAACAACAAATTGGCCCATTCCAGCAGATACGCTTCCATGAAGGATTCTCCAACCCCCTCACCACCGCGGGCCCTGTGAGCGGGTATTCGGTCGCGAACATGCTCCTCGAGGAGCTTGCGCCGCTGCGACCAGTGCACCGAAGTGTATACAGTTTATAGGCTTGAATCCAGCGGTCTCTGTTCGACACTGCCTAGGGAAAACCAGCAAAACATTCTCAGCCCAACGAACCTGACATCAGACTGCGTGTTCACAGTGTCTGCAAAAGTTGCGCCGCCACAGCCACCGCAATCACCTCGGGCTCTTTGCCCGCAATGCCCGGCACGCCAATCGGGCAAGTGATGCGCTCAATTTCCTGAGCGCTGAAACCTCGATCCTCCAGCCGATGACGAAAGGTGGCCCACTTGGTTTGGCTGCCAATCAGGCCCACAAAGGGCAAATCGTCCCGCTCGCGCAGTCGCTTGAGGCAAGCCACGACGACGTCGAGGTCCTCGGCGTGGCTGAAGCTCATGATCAATACCCGGCTGCCTGCGGCCAGATCGGCCACGGCGGCATGCACCGGGTTGGAGTGCTCGCATTCCACCCCCTCGGGCACATCGCTGGGGAAAATTTCGTCGCGGCTGTCCACCCAGCGCACGGCAAAGGGCAAGGGGGCCAGCGTACGCACCAGTGCTCTACCGACATGCCCCCCGCCAAACAGCGCCAAAGGGGTACGAAGAGGTATCAGTTGCGTGCTCAAACGCGGCACATCGGTGGCATCGACCCGCTCAAAAACCAGCTCGACCACGCCACCGCAGCACTGTCCCAAACTGGGACCCAGCACCTGACGCAAATGCCTTGGCACAGCTTGCCCCGCCAACAACAGGCGGGCATGCGCGAGGGCCTGAAACTCCAAGTGCCCACCGCCTATCGTGCCCTCTTCACCTTGGGCAAACACCAGCATGGACGTGCCTGAGCCACGTGGCACCGAGCCTTGGGTGGCACTCACCATCACCCGCACTGCCGACTCGTTGGCCAATCGCTGCAAAGCCACTTTGATCCAGTTCACAGACAATCCCATGAGAAACAATTGAAAACTCGGGTGCTGGCCTCAGCGCTTGCACAGTGCCACAATCATGCCCGAACTCCAAGTATGCCAAGGAGCAGCAGCCCCATGACGCCACTGCAAAGAACGAAAACCACACACCACAGCGTTTTATTGGCCATGGGGGCGCTCACCCTGTTCGGGCTAGGCGGCTGCAGCGCCCCTCCGACCGTCAAACCCACCCCTCAACCTGCGACCAGCCAGGTACCCACCACGCCTGTCACACCAGCCGCTCCCAGCACACCCGCCACGAAACAGCCTGAGACGACAAAGCCTGCCATCGTCGCCCAACCCATCCCACCTGCGGCAGTAACCAGCCCCGCCAAATCGGCCGCACGCAACGCCCGTGACTACCGCAAAGACGCCGCAAGCCATCTCTATGCGCGGCACAGTCAACACATTTACAAAGGCCGCCTGCCCCCCATGCTGGAGGCAGTGGGTGTGCTCAACGTGGACATTGACCGACACGGATCAGTCAAATCGGTTCAATGGATGCGAGCGCCCCGGCACGCGCCACAGGTCATGCAACAAATCGAGCGCATGGTCAGAGCCGCAGCGCCCTACCCTGTGCCGCTGCACATGAGCCAGGTGACTTACACCGACGTGTGGCTCTGGCACAAAAGCGGCAAGTTCCAGCTCGACACCCTGACCGAAGGACAGGACTGAAGACAAGCACAGCAGCAAGCCCAAGGAGCCTCAGGCAGCCTTCATGGCGCCCACCTTGGCGCGGTCGCGGGAGAGGGCTTCACGGTCGGAAATGCGCCGAAACCAGAAGGTGGCCATGGTCGAGGTGACCATGATGAACAGCGAATAGAGCACCGGGATCAACAACACCTGTTGCTGCTGCACGCCCGTGAAGGTCAACGTGACAATCAGCACGCCCAGCGGTCCATTCTGAATGCCAGTCTCCAGGGCAATCGTACGGGCGCGCCGCTTGTCCTGCCGCACCAGGCGGGCAAAGGCATAGCCCACGGCAAAGCCGAACACGCCCAGACCAATGGCCCCAAAGTACACCTGCCAAGGCGTTGTGAGCAGAAGCTGCCAGTTGCGCGGTACCCAGGACACCATCAGGAACAGGATCACCAGCACCCCAAGCATGCCGCCCAGCAGCTCGAGTGTGGCGCCGATGTTGGGGTTAAGCTTGCGCAGGGCCATGCCGATCGCGGTGGGTACCAGCAAGACGAACAGCACCTGCGCCACGTTCTCGGGCGGGATCTTCCAGTTGCCGTCAATGCCCATGCTGAAGAAACCCAAAGTCAGGGGCACCATCACCACAGCCAGCAAGGTCGAGACGATGGTCATCAACAGCGACAACGACAGTACGCCCTTGCTGAAATAGTTGAAGATGTTGCTTGTGGTGCCTCCAGGCAGACAGGCCATGAGGATGAGGCCCACAGCATAGGCATACCACTGGGAGGTTTCCTGTGATGCATTGGGCAACAACACCAGATGGGCCAGCGTGAAGCCGACAATCGGCGTCAGCAAGTAGGTGGTGACCACGCCAATGCCAATGCCGACTGGCTTCTTGAGCGCGATCATGAAGTCCTTGAGGGTCAAGGATGCGCCCATTCCCAACATGATGATCATCATCATCACGCCCAGCAGTTTGGTTTCAAATTCAGTAACCATGTCTTATCTCCGGTGCAGCACTCAGGCGCGTTTGAATTCGTTTTTGACTTCGGCTTTGAGGTCTTTGCGCAGCACCTTGCCAATGGGGGACTTGGGCAGCTCATCACGCAGCACCACCGAGCTGGGACGTTTGTAGGCGGCCAGATGCTGCTTGCAATGGGCCAACACATCGTCTGCACTCAAGGCCCCAGGGTGATCAGGGTTGGCCACCACGTAAGCGCGCACAGCTTCACCTGAACGCTCGTCGGGCGTGCCCACCACAGCCACCTCGAGCACCGCATCCATCTGCGCAATGACATCCTCCACCTCATTGGGATACACGTTGAAGCCCGAGACCAGCACCATGTCTTTCTTGCGGTCCACGATGCGGAAAAAGCCCTCGGCGTCCATCACCCCGATGTCGCCCGTAGCAAACCAGCCCTCGTGCATCACATGGGCTGTCTCCGCTTCGTTTTTCCAATAGCCCTGCATCACCTGGGGACCACACACCCAAATTTCGCCAGGTTCGCCCACAGGCACATCCTGCCCTGCCTCGGACACCAGACGCACATCGGTGCCCGGTGCCGGGATGCCAATGCTGCCCAAACGCGGCTCGCCGCTCATGGGGTTGAAACTGACCACAGGGGATGTTTCCGTCAAACCATAACCCTCGGCAATCGGCGTGCCCGTCACCTCGCGCCAGCGCAGCGCCACCGCGCTGTGCAAGGCGGTGCCACCAGCGATCGAGGCTTTCAGGTGCTTGGGCGGGTAGGCCAAAAACCACTCTTCATTGAGCAGTCCATTGAACAAGGTGTTGACCCCCGTCATCCAGGTCAGCGGGTAGTTTTCGACTGCGCGCTGCAGGTTTTGCACCGGGCGAGGGCTGGGCACCAGAATGTTGTGTGCCCCAATGGACAAAAAGCCCAGCAAGTTGGCCGTGAACGCAAAGATGTGGTACAGCGGCAGTGCCGTCAACACACACTCGTTACCCGGGTTCATGTGGGTTGAGCCCATGGCCAGCATCTGTTGCACATTGCTCAGCAAATTGCCGTGGCTGATCATCGCGCCTTTGCTCACGCCCGTGGTGCCACCGGTGTATTGCAACAAGGCCAAATCATGAGGCTGCAGGTCTTGCCAAT
This sequence comes from Comamonadaceae bacterium, assembly GCA_027488215.1. Taxonomy (GTDB): domain Bacteria; phylum Pseudomonadota; class Gammaproteobacteria; order Burkholderiales; family Burkholderiaceae_C; genus Limnohabitans_A. The sequence continues at coordinate 29,638 of JAIYCB010000030.1, read as the reverse complement.
AGCTTTTGGCAGGCTGCTGGTCCAGCGTTGAACGGCCCAAAGCCAATGCAGCTTGCAAGCGCACATGCGGCACCGTGACAGGCGGCAACACCTTGTTCCAGACCTTTTGCACGCCGCGGATGATGCCGCGTGGAATGGCCGGGAAAAATTCAGGTACACCTGCCAGCACCACATGCTGGATGCCAGTCTGCGCCATCACTTCAGGCAGTTTGTCGGCAAACATGTCGATCACCACCAGCGCCTTGGCCTGGCAGTTGTTGAACTGGTACACCATTTCATTGACGGTATAAAGCGGATTGGTGTTCACCAGCACGCAACCGGCTTTGAGCACCCCAAAGGCCACCACCGGATACGACAGGCTGTTGGGCAATTGCACCGCCACGCGGTCGCCACGCGCCAGCCCCAGCGTGCTGCGCAGGTAGCCGGCAAAGGCGTCCGACAGGGCGTCCACTTGCGCAAAGCTCAAGCTGCCATTCATGCCGTTGGGCACCACGCAGGTGAAGGCGGCTTTGGCTTGGCTGTCACGCGCCCAGCGGGTGCAATGCGCATGCACCATTTCGGCCAGATTCTGGTGTTCATTTGCGGGCAAGCTTGGCGCAATGCCCACCTTGGGATAAACCGCTGACCAAGGGCGTGTTGTGCCCAAGTTGTCGGTGGGTGAGGTCATGAAACTCTTTCGGGGTTGAAGCGGCTTTGAAAAGGCCTGGGACGGAATGCCAAGGTGGCGGCCATTATCGACAGATTCAACGCCCAAACCGGCCCAAGGACCCGTCGCTCAGCGGGTATTTTCCCGAACCCCAACGCCTCTCAAGCTGAGGGTGTAGGCGTCAATGCTTGCTCATGTTTCGCGCTGGGCAACAACGTCAAAATCAGGGCAGTGGCCACGGAAAACCCTGCCAGCATCAAGAGCGCGCTGCCAAAACCCATGGCTTTGACCACTGGCCCCAAGGCCCAAACCGACAAGGAACTGACCGCAAAAGAGACGGCCAAGCGCATGCCCAGGACGCGAGAGCGCACACGGTCGTCCACATAACGGGCGATCATGAAATCGGTGAAGGGAATGGCACCGAAGATGAACACCATCACCCCGATCAGCGCGGCAAACAACCACCACCCTTGCGCCTGCGAGGCCAGCACCAGCATGGGAATCTGAGCCATGACCATGAACATGAAAAAGCGCTTGAGGGGGAAACGGTTGATCAAATGCCCCACCACTACCTGGGCCACCGAAGCCACGGCATACACCACAGCGAGCAACAGACCCAAAGCAGCCGGGTCTTCCATCACCCCCTGAAAACGCTCAGCGATCAAAGGTCCGTTGCCGTTGGTGGTGAAATTGAACAAAACGCTGCTGGTCACCGCCGCTGCCGTCATCACCACCAGCGCACGCGCCAGCAAGGGTGCAGGCAGGCTCACCTTGGCCCCCCCTTTGCGTTTGGCAGGCGATGATTGCTCTTGCGGGCAAGCGCGGGCAAACACCCAACCGCAAACCAGGGCCAATACTCCTGGCACCACAAAGGCCGCACGCCAGCCCTGCCACTGGATCAAAAAGCCCGTCAGCAAGGCCGCCACCGCCACGCCCAGATTGCCCGCCAGACCATTGAAGCCGATCGTCGCCCCTGGATTGGATGCACGCTCGAGCAGCATCGGAATACCCACCGGGTGGTAAATCGACGCAAACACGCCAATCAGGGTCAGGCAGACCGCGAGCTGCCACGGCGTTTGCGCGAAAGCGGTCAATATGGACGCCGCGCCAATGCCAAAAAAGAAAATCAGCATCATGCTGCGACGGCCCCACACATCGCCCAAGCGACCTGCAGGCAAAGAGCCCAGACCAAACATGAAAAACGCCCCGGCACCATAAGGCATCAGGTCTTGCCATTGAGCCAGGCCCATGTCCACCGCAATGGTACTGACCGCCGCCGCAAAAATCAGCAAAAACAAGTGGTCCAAGGCATGGGCGATGTTGAGCAAGCCCCGCACCACGCGGGGGTGGTCAGCAGCGGGTTCGGGCGCTGAGGCAGATGAAGGGATGAGGGTCGTCATGTTCGTTTAAGGCTCTTGGGCCATCATGCTTCTGGACTGTGCGCCCAAGACCATTTTGGCGCTGTCGCTTTGGTCACAGGGTGCAAGTGCATTGCAACCCATTTACAGGGGGGCGTTGGCCGGGGCGTTAGCATCCCAGATGTGGGCACGCCAGTACACCGCCATGGCTCCGGTCAAGAGCAGACCCAGGGCCGAATACAAGCAGGCTGTGACCGCGTAGCCCCAACGGTCAATCAGTGGCCCCGACAGCAGCAAACCCAAGGGCAAGCCCCAAACAGCCAGCATGCGCATGCCCATCACGCGTCCTCGGTAAGCAGGCTCCGTGGCGCGCAACATCACAGCAGCCAGCGTCGTCATGCTCAGGCTTTGCGCCAAGCCCGCCAACCACAGCAAGGCCATGCCGACGCCCAAATGGGTGCTGAAGGCGAACAAAACATCCACCGTAAACCACACCGCCCCGGCCAACACCATGGTTTGCGCAGCGCGAAAAGCAAAGCGGTGCGAACTCAGTACGACCGAGCCCACCAAGCCCCCAAAAGCAAAGCTGGCCCCTAGCCAACCCAGGCCCGTCTGGTCGGTCAGGTAAATATTTTTGGCCACATACGGCAGCAAGCCCAAAGAGAACGGAAAGGCGAGCAGATTGACCAGAAACGCCAAGGCCATGGCCGCCATCAATACCGGGCGCGTCCACACATACCCAAAAGCCAGCTGCAAGTCCCGAACGGGCGACAAGCGCTCGTTGTCATGGGTTGGGGCGAGCACGTCCGACACACCGCGCGAGAGCAAAAAGCTGAGCGTGTAAAGCGCAGTGATCAAGGCAAAAGCCCAGGTCATGCCCAGCCACGCGACCACGCCCGCACCAGCCAGTGCACCCGCAATGCGGGCCGAATCCGAGGTGATGCGCGAAATGCCCAGCGCCCCCAGCAAATGCCGGGGCGGCAAAGTCTGTGCGATCAAGGCGTTGCGCATCATCATGTCCGAGGGACGCACGAGGCCTGCCAAGGCCGCCATCATCAGCACGATCATGGGTGTCAGGGCTTGCAACCAGACCAGCAGCATGAAGCTCACAGCCAAGGCCGCATACAGGGCACGTGAAAGGTACAACATGCGCCGGTAACCCAAGCGATCGCCCGCCACGCCAAACATGGGCGAGACCAAAGAGCCCAAGTATTGCAAGGAGCCAAACACCACCAGCATCATGACCGAGCCGGATTCGACCAGGATGAACCAGCCCAGTACGATGGTCTCCATCTCGAAAGCCCAGGACGTGGCCAGGTCGGCGGGCCACTGAAAGCGAAAACTCCGAACACGAAATGGGTCGCGCCAATGCAAGGCGGGCGCTGCCGAGGCGCTCACATGGGGCGTGTCGTGGCTCAAGGTTCTAGACCCAGCGGCAAGTCACGCGGGTCTGGGCAAGCACTGGCAGGGTCCGCAAGCAGCAAGCTCTCAAGCCGAGTTGGCGGGTGTCTGCGGCACAGCCTTGGTGGCAGCGCCAGCGCCTGCCGTAGTCGCTGCAGCGGGGGCGACTTGGGATGCAAAGCACATCTTCTCGCCATCCCAGCGCTGGCCACACCAGCACACGCCTTCAGCATTGATGATGCAAGTGCCAGTACCGCAGCACCGTGGATCGTCTGACATGGGTCCGCTCCTCAAAATCAAGCCGTCACAGGCCTGCTGTCGCTTTGGCCTTTTCGCAGGCCATCAGAATGCGCTCGGGCGTAGCTGGAGCATCCATGTACACCACGGCTTTGTGGTCTGCACTCGCTGCCACCGCATCGCGCAAGGCGAAGAAGGCAGACAAGCCCAACATCAATGGCGGCTCGCCCGTGGCCTTGCTGTTGAAAGGCGTAGGCTTCAAGTTGGCGTTGTCGAACAAGCTCACATTGAAATGCTCTGGAATGTCGCCCGCCACCGGAATTTTGTAGGTGCTGGGGCCGTGCGTGAGCAGCTTGCCCTTCTTGTCCCAAATGCACTCTTCCATGGTCAGCCAGCCCATGCCTTGCACGTACGCACCTTCGATCTGACCTTTGTCGATCGCTGGGTTAATGCTGCGGCCTACGTCGTGCACGATGTCCACGGCTTTGAGCCACCACTCGCCAGTGCGGGTGTCGATTTCCACTTCGCTCACAGCAGCGCCATAGCAGTAGTAATAGAACGCACGGCCGTTCAGGGTCGCGAAGTCGTATTTGATTTCAGGCGTCATGTAGAAACCCGTGACCGACAAGCCCACACGCTCCATGTACGCTTGCTTGGTCACATCGGCCCACTTGACGGATTTGCCGCCGCCATGCACTTCGTTGTTCGCGAAAGTCACATCACCCTCAGCGCAACCCAGCATGCGCGCCGCCACAGGCTTCAAGCGCTCGCGCATTTGCGCGGTGGCGTTCATGATGGCAGCACCGTTGATGTCGGCACCGCTCGATGCCGAAGTGGCCGACGCGTTGGGCACTTTTTGTGAGTCGGTCGCGGTGATGCGGACATGGTCCACGCTGATGCCCAAGCCATCGGCGCAGACCTGCGCCATCTTGGTGTTCAGGCCCTGGCCCATTTCGGTACCGCCATGGTTGCAACTCACCGAGCCGTCCATGTACACCACCAACAAAGCACCACCTTGGTTCAGGTGCGTGGCGGTGAAGCTGATACCGAACTTTAAAGGCACAAGCGCCATGCCGCGCTTGCGGGTTTTGCTCTTGGCGTTGAAGGCTTGAATTTGAGCGCGGCGCTCGGCGTATTTGGATTCGTGCTCGACCTGATCGATCACCTTGTCACACACCCAGTCTTCAATCAACTGGTTGTACTGGGTGGTCATGGTGTCGGGCGTGCCGCTGATGGCGGGGTCTTTGTAGAGGTTGAGCTTGCGCACGGCCAAAGGGTCTTTGCCCAAAGTCATCGCGATCTCGTCCATCACCGTCTCGATGCCGAACATGCCCTGCGGGCCACCAAAGCCGCGGAAAGCGGTGGCGCTTTGCGTGTTGGTTTTGCAGCGGTGGCTCACCAGCTTGAGTGCGGGCAGGTGGTAAGTGTTGTCGATGTGTAAGCAAGCGCGGTCGTTCACCGGACCCGAATAGTCGGTGCTGTAACCGCAGCGCGACATGAGCGTGATGTTGGCGCCCAAAACGCGGCCGTTGTCGTCAAAACCCACCTCGTAATCGATGCGGAAATCGTGACGCTTGCCGGTGATGGTCATGTCGTCGTCGCGGTTCACGCGAAGCTTGACCGGCTTTTGCAGTTTGAACGCAGCCAATGCGGCGCTCTGGCTGAAGATGCTGGCGTTGCCCTCCTTGCCACCAAAGCCGCCCCCCATGCGGCGGCAAATCACCTCCACATCGTTGGTGTGCAGATTCAGGGCGTGCGCGGCTTCGCGCTGGTTGCCGTCGGGGTGCTGGGTCGACACGTACAGCGTCAGCTGGCCGTCTTCTTTGGGCACCGCGTAAGTGATCTGCCCTTCCAGATAGAACTGCTCTTGCTGGCCTGTGCGGGTCGTTCCTTGGATCTTGTGCGGGGCGCTGGCAATGGCCGCCGCTGCGTCACCGCGCGTGATGCCTTTGGGGGGCATGATGAAGCTGTTCGCCGCCATGGCCTCTTCGATCGTCAAGATGGGCGTGAGTTCTTTCACCAGCACCTTGGCTTTTTTGGCGGCTTCGCGGGCATAGAGCATCTCACGCGCCACGACCACCGCCACGGCCTGACCCACAAACTCGACCTTGCCAGCGGCCAGGAACGGATCGTCGTGGATGATGGGGCCGCAGTTGTTCTCGCCGGGAATGTCTTTGGCGGTGTAGACGGCGACGACGCCGTGTTCCTTGAGAATGGCTGCGCGGTCAATGCCGTCGCCGATCAACTCACCATGCGCCACAGGCGACAAGACGAGCGCGGCATACAAAGTGCCTGCGTGCTCAGGAGTATCGTCAATGTAGGTGGCAGCACCCGTGACGTGCAAGTGCGCGGACTCGTGAACGATGTCTTTGCCTTGCTGAACCTCTGAAGCAGGCAACAGGTTCTTGATGGGGGTCGGAGCGTTCATTCAAGCCACCTCTTTCTGTTCTTCGATGAATTCCAGGGCCAGGTTGCGGGCCACCAATGCGCGGTACGCCCATGTAGCGCGCAAGCCGTCACGTGCGGTGAAGCTTGCGGCAATCGCGGCGTCCAGATCGGCCGCTTTCACTTCGGCAGGCGCACGCCCCTCCAGCACGGCTTCGAGCTTGGGGGCGCGGCAAGGCGATGGGGCCAAGCCGTTGTAGGCCAGCTTCACACCGCTCAACTTGCCCCCTTGCAGCGTGTAGCTGATGGCAGCGCAAGTGGCCGAAATGTCTTGCTCAAAACGCTTGCTCACTTTGTGGGCGCGGAACACCTGGCCAGCCACAGGCTTGGGCAACTCCACTGCTTCAATGAATTCACCGGGCGCCATCACGTTTTTCTTCATGCCGGTGTAGAAGTTGTCCATCAGCACCTTGCGGGTCTTGTCGCCCCGGCGCAGCACCAGGCTGGCACCCAGCGCCATCAGGCAAGGCATGGTGTCGCCAATCGGAGAGCCATTGGCGATGTTGCCTGCCAGAGTGGCAGTGGACCGGATGGGCGGCGAACCAAAGCGGCGCAGCACTTCGGTGAAGTCGGGGTAAGCCTTAGCCACCAGCGTTTCGACTTGGGTGAGCGAAACAGCCGCGCCAATGCGCCAAGCGCCAGCGGTCTCTTTCACTTGGCGCAGCTCGGCCACGTTGCCCAAATACATGATGTGATCTGGGCGGCTGAACTGCTTGTTCACCTGCAAACCGATTTCGGTGCTGCCCGCCAACAAGGTGGTGGTGGGGTTCTTGACCAGATATTCGGCCACCTCAGCAAGGGTGGCGGGCGACACAAACTCGTTGCCTTTGCGGGTGCGCACGACGGGCTGCACAATGATGTCGCCGTCGAGGCTCAGCGTGGGCACGCTGGCGCGTTTGATTTCTTTGAGCAAAGGCACATCGGCGCTGTCGTCCAGCTTCAAGGCCTCGGGTTTGGCGCAGGCTTTGATGGCCGACTCGATGATCGGCTTGTAACCGGTGCAGCGGCAGAGGTTGCCGCTCAGCGAATCAGTGATCTGCTGGCGGTTGGGCATGGGCAACACCTGCACCAGATTCACCAGGCTCATCACGATGCCGGGGGTGCAAAAGCCACACTGCGAGCCATGGCACTTGACCATTTCGGCCTGCACCGGGTGCAGCGTGCCGTCGGCTTTTTTCAAGCTCTCGACGGTCTTGACCGACTTGCCGTCCAGAGAAGGCAACAACTGGATGCAGGCGTTGGTCGCCACATAGTCCACACCCGTCCCTGCATCATTGAGTTCCCCCACCATCACCACGCACGCGCCGCAATCGCCCTCGGCACAACCCTCCTTGGTGCCCGTGCGATGCAGTTGCTCGCGCAGGTAATCCAGAACAGTGGTGGTGCGGCGCTCGCCCTGGGCTTCGACAATGCGGCCGTCGAGCACAAAGCGCACGGTGTTGGTGACTTGGGTCATGGGAGGAGGGGGTGGGCTGAATAAACGGTGGAAAGCCCATTTTAAGGACCCCAGGCGCTGGTGGGCAGGCTTTTTATCAGATTAATCGGGATCTGACCCCAATTAAATCAACAGGTCACTGCCAAATGAGTGCGGGGGTCCATGGATCGCCGCGCTTGGCTCACGATGACAGGATGATTCATGAGCCGCGGTACGTCGAATAGCTCCAGGGACTGGCCAGCAGGGGCACGTGGTAATGCTGGTCTTCGTGCGCCACGCCAAAGTCAAGGCTGACTTTGTTCAGGAAGTTGGGCTCGGGCAGTTGCACGCCCTTGGCTTTGAAGTAGTCACTCACATTGAAGACCAGGCGATAGGTGCCTTTGCGCAGGCTGGCGTGGTCGTAGAGCAGGCCATCGGGGTTACGACCGTCGTGGTTGAGGGTGAAACTTTTGACCAAAGTGGCCTGATCGCCTTGTGTGGTGTACAGGCTCACCTGCATGCCCGCGGCGGGGCAGCCGTGCATCGTGTCCAAAACGTGTGTACTCAATCCCATGGTGTGCTCGCTTGTCTTGAATGGGGTCAAAAAGGGGTGGTTGGCAGGGCTTTGAAAGGCCCTTCAAACCAGTCGACCGAAGTGTATACAATTTTGGTTTTGGTGGCTATGATTTGCGCTACCGACACAAAAACACCCGGGCCAACAGCCCCAAGGGACAGCGAGACATGGAAACCTCCACCACGCACCACATTGTCGAATCACTCACCCGGGCGATCGTGGAGCACCGCCTTTTGCCTGGCTCCAAGCTGGCTGAGCAAAAGTTGGCCGACCACTTTGGCGTGTCACGCACACTGGTGCGCCAGGCGCTGTTCCAACTGTCACAAAACCGCCTCATCAAACTCGAACCGGCTCGTGGCGCTTTTGTGGCGGCCCCATCGGTGGAGGAGGCACAGCAGGTATTCGCCGTGCGCCGCATGCTCGAAGCCGAGATGACACGCGCCTTTGTCCAGCAAGTCACGCCGGCGCAAATCACCGCTTTGAAAGAGCACATCCAGCAAGAGCGCGAGGCCGTGACGCAGGGCGACATCACTGGGCGCACTGAACTGTTGGGCGACTTTCATGTGCGCATGGCCGAGCTGATGCACAACGATGTACTGGCGCAAGTGCTCGGAGACTTGATCTCGCGTTGCGCCCTGATCACGCTGATGTACCAGTCGCGCAATGAAGCCGAGCACTCCACCGACGAACACGTGGCCATCGTGGCCGCGCTGGAAGCCCAGGATTCGGACCTGGCGGTGCGACTGATGCACGAACACCTGCTGCACGTTGAGGCCAGCCTGACCTTCGACCGCAAAGTGCCCACCCACGACATTTCCCTGGCCCTGGCCTGAACCTTTGAGCACCTTCAAGAGCCCCGCATGAGCACCTACGATTCCACCCTGCCCTACCCACGCGACCTCAAAGGCTACGGCCGCCAAGTGCCGCACGCGCAATGGCCCGGCGGCGCACGCATTGCCGTGCAGTTTGTTTTGAACTATGAAGAGGGCGGCGAAAACTCGGTGCTGCACGGCGATGCGGGTTCCGAACAGTTTTTGTCTGAAATGTTCAACCCCGCCGCCTTCCCCGCGCGGCACATCAGCATGGAAGGCATTTACGAATACGGCTCGCGGGCCGGGGTGTGGCGCATCCTGCGCGAGTTTGAAAAACGCGGCCTGCCGCTGACCGTGTTTGGCGTGGCCACCGCGATGCAAAAGCACCCCGAGTTGACCGCCGCCCTCAAGGAGCTGGGCTACGACATCGCCTGCCATGGCCTCAAGTGGATCCATTACCAGAACATCGACGAAGCCACCGAACGCGCCCACATGGCGGAGGCGATGGAGATCATTCAGAAGCTGACCGGTGAGCGCCCCCTGGGCTGGTACACCGGGCGCGACAGCCCCAACACGCGCCGCTTGGTGGCCGACTACGGCGGCTTTGAATACGACAGCGACTACTACGGCGATGACCTGCCCTTTTGGATGAAGGTGCGCAAGAGCGACGGCACCGATGCGCCCCAGCTGATCGTGCCCTACACGCTGGACTGCAACGACATGCGCTTTGCGCTGCCGCAGGGCTATTCGCACGCCGATCCGTTCTTTCAGTACATGAAGGACACCTTTGACGCGCTGTACGCCGAGGGTGACCCGAGCGGTGACAACGCCCCCAAGATGATGAGCATCGGCATGCACTGCCGCCTCCTGGGCCGCCCCGGCCGCATCACCGCACTGCAGCGCTTTTTGGACCACATTCAATCCCACGACAAGGTCTGGGTGGCGCGGCGCATCGACATTGCACGACACTGGAAAACCGTTCACCCCTGTGCCGACTGAATACACTGGATCACCACGCTTCGCTCGCGATGACGGAAGACAAAATACATCGCGCTGAAATTCGAACCGTCATTGCGAGGAGCGCAGCGACGCGGCAATCCAACAAGCGCACCCCGACGACAGAACATCGCTGACAGGACCCAAATGCCTTTGACCTTGGAACAACTCAACAACGCCTCGCAAGCCGATGCCGCGCAAATGCTCGATGGGCTGTACGAGCACTCGCCCTGGATCGCCGAGCAGGCGCTGGCTCAACGCCCCTTTACATCTCTGGCACACCTCAAGCACGCCATGTGCGAAGTATTGGCGCACGCCGGGCGCGACGCGCAACTGGGTCTGATCCGCGCCCACCCCGAGCTGGCGGGCAAGGCCATGGTCAGCAAAACGCTGACGGCCGAATCCACCAACGAACAGTCCAAGGCGGGCTTAACCGACTGCACGCCCGAAGAATTCGCCAAGATCCAAAAGCTCAACGCCGACTACAACGCGAAGTTCGGCTGGCCCTTCATCCTGGCCGTGCGCGGCCCGCGTGGCGTGGGTTTGAGCAAAAAACAGATCATCGACGCGTTTGAGCGCCGCCTGTTCGGCCACCCCGATATGGAGTTGCAAGAGTGCCTGCGCAACATCCACCGCATCGCCGAGATTCGCCTGAACGACAAGTTCGGCGTGGAACCCACGCTGGGCCATCAGGTTTGGGACTGGCAAGAACAACTGGCCCAGCACAGTGACCCCGGCTTTGCCGAAAAGGGCCAACTCACCGTCACGTACCTCACCGATGCCCACCGCGCCTGCGCCCAACGCATCACGCAAAACATGCGCGACTGCGGTTTTGACGAGGTCTACACCGACGCCGTGGGCAATGTGGTGGGGCGCTACCACCCGGCCTCTGCGGGCGGGAAGTATCTGATGACGGGCAGCCACTACGACACCGTGCGCAACGGCGGCAAGTACGACGGCCGCTTGGGCATCTTTGTGCCCATGGCCTGCGTGCAACAGTTGCACCAACAAGCCAAGCGCCTGCCCTTTGGCATCGAAGTCGTCGCCTTTGCCGAAGAAGAAGGCCAGCGCTACAAGGCCACCTTCCTCGGTTCGGGCGCGCTCATTGGCCAGTTCAACCCTGCCTGGTTGGACCAGCAAGACGCCGACGGCATCACCATGCGCGCGGCCATGCAACATGCGGGTTTGAACATCGACGACATCCCCAAAATCCAGCGCGACCCCGCGCAATACCTCGGCTTTATCGAAGTGCACATCGAGCAAGGCCCGGTGCTCAATGAAATGAACATCCCGCTGGGCGTGGTCACGTCGATCAACGGCAGCGTGCGTTACCTGTGCGAGGTCTTCGGCACCGCCAGCCACGCAGGCACCACCCCCATGGATCGCCGCCGCGACGCAGCCAGCGCCGTGGCGGAACTCGCGCTCTACATGGAGCAACGCGCCGCCCAAGACGGCGACTCGGTCGCAACGATTGGTCAACTGCAAGTGCCCAACGGTTCCATCAACGTGGTGCCAGGCCGCTGCCTGTTCAGCCTGGACATGCGCGCCCCCACCGATGCACAACGCGACGCACTGGTGGCCGACGTGATGAGCCAACTGGACCAGATTGCCGGGCGCCGTGGCGTGCGCGTGAAAGCCGAGCTGACCATGAGCGCCGACGCGGCCCCCAGCGCCCCCGAGTGGCAAGCGCGCTGGGAACGCGCCGTGAGCGCCTTGGGCGTGCCGCTGTTCAAACTGCCCAGCGGCGCTGGCCACGACGCGATGAAACTGCACGAAGTCATGCCGCAAGCCATGCTGTTTGTGCGCGGCGAAAACGGGGGCATCAGCCACAACCCTCGCGAATCGACCACCAGCGACGACATGCAACTGTGTGTCGACGCCTTCACCCATGTTTTGAACCAACTTGCAACGGAATTGTCATGAGCGCTACCGAAATTCAATACCAACAACTCGACGCCTGGATCGACGCGCACTTTGACGAGCAAGTCAAGTTCATGCAGGCGCTGGTGCAGGTGCCCACCGACACCCCACCCGGCAACAACGCACCCCACGCCGAGCGCACCGCCGAGCTGCTGCAGCCCATGGGCTTTGTGGCCGAAAAGCACCCGGTGCCCGCCTCCGAAGTCAAAGCCTACGGCCTCGAATCCATCACCAACCTGATCGTGCGCAGAAAGTACGGCGAGGGCAAAACCATTGCCCTGAACGCGCACGGCGACGTGGTGCCGCCCGGCGAAGGCTGGACACACCCGCCCTATGGCGGCGAAATCCACAACGGCGCCATGTACGGCCGCGCCACCGCCGTGAGCAAGTGCGACTTCTCCACCTTCACTTTTGCCACCCGCGCCCTCGAATCGCTCAACGCCCCATTGAAGGGTGGCGTGGAACTGCACTTCACCTACGACGAAGAATTTGGTGGCGAAATGGGCCCAGGCTGGTTGCTGGCCAAAGGCCTGACGAAGCCCGATTTGATGATCGCCGCAGGCTTCAGCTACCAGGTCGTCACCGCGCACAACGGCTGCCTGCAAATGGAAGTCACCGTCCAAGGCGTGATGTCGCACGCGGCCATTCCCGACAGCGGCACCGACGCGTTGCAAGGCGCTGTGCACATCCTCAACGCCCTGCACGCCCTCAACACACAATACCTCAAGGTCACGTCCAAGGTCGAGGGCATCAGCCACCCCTACTTGAACGTGGGCCTGATCTCGGGCGGCACCAACACCAACGTGGTGCCCGGCAAAGTCAGCTTCAAGCTCGACCGCCGCATGATCCCCGAAGAGAACCCGGCAGAAGTCGAAGCCAGCATCCGCCAGACCATTGCCGACGCGGCCGCCAGCTTCAAGCCCCCACGCGGCGGCAACAGTCTGCAAGTGGACGTGCGCCGCATGCTGCTGGCCAACGCCATGAAACCCCTGCCTGGCAATAAGCCACTGGTCGATGCGATCCAAAAACACGGCGGCCAGGTCTTTGGTGAACCCATCCCCGCCGTGGGCACACCGCTTTACACCGACGTGCGCCTTTACGTGGAGCGCGGCATCCCTGGCGTGATCTACGGCGCAGGCCCGCGCACCGTGCTCGAATCCAACGCCAAACGCGCCGACGAGCATGTGCAGCTGGAAGACCTGCGACGCGCGACCAAGGTGGTGGCGCGGACGTTGCTGGATTTGCTGGCCTGAACATGACAACGCCGCAGATTGACAACCTGCGCCAGCGTGTGCAGGCCTGCACCACCGACCAGGACGTGGCCGCTTACCAGCGCGACGGTGCGGTGTGCATCCGCAACTTGTTCACACCCGAAGAAGTAGAACTACTCAAAAGCGGCATCGAGGCCAACCTGGCCCAGCCCAGCCCGCGTGGCATGGTGGCCAGTCGGCCGGATGATCCGGGGCGGTTTTTTGAAGACTTTTGCAACTGGCAAGACATCCCGCAGTTCAAGCGCTTCATCTTTGACACCCCCCTGGCCGCTCTGGCGCAGCGCCTGATGCAAAGCAACACTGTGCGGCTGTACCACGACCACCTGCTGGTCAAGGAACCCGGCACACGCCAGCGCACGCCCTGGCACCAGGACCAGCCCTATTACAACGTCGACGGCCTGCAAAACATCAGCTTCTGGATTCCGGTGGACCCGGTGTCACGTGCTTCCACGCTGGAGTTCATCGCGGGCTCACACCGTGGCCCGTGGCTCATGCCGCGCACCTTCATGACGAACCAGGCCAAGTGGTTCCCCGAAGGCACCCTGGCCGAATTGCCCGACATTGAAAACCACCGCGAAGACTTCCCCATCTTGGGCTGGGACTTGCAGCCAGGCGATTTGGTGTGTTTTCACATGCTCAGCCTGCACGCCTCGGCCGGGGTGGACGGCACCCATCGCAGGCGCGTGTATTCGGTGCGGTTTTTGGGCGACGACATGACCCACGCGCCTCGCCCCTGGGTCACCTCGCCACCCTTCCCCGGGCTGGACCAGGAGCTGGCGGCAGGGGTTTCCATGGACCATCCACTGTTTCCCTTGATGGCGGTTTGAGTTGACTTCCGTGAACTGAAAGTCGCCATCCTGATTGCGCCCATCGTGAGCCGCATGCTGCGGTTCTGCCCACGCCGAATCCCACCCAACGCTTTCACCTGATGGCTTGGCATGACAACCCACCTTGAAAACCGCACAGAGTCTTCACCCAAAAGCCAAGTTAAGCGCTTGGCTTTTTTGCTTTTTATGCAGGTAATCCACCTCACCCAAGGGCTTTCAAATGGTTTACGCTTTGTTGCTCTATCCCCATGAGGCAACAACAATGAGCCAAAAACCACTCTCCCCCGCCGAAGAAGTCCTGCGCGACGCCGCCCGCGATTACCACCGCTTTCCCACGCGCGGCAAGGTTTCGGTCAACCCTACCAAGCCCTTGTCCAACCAGCGCGATTTGTCACTGGCCTATTCGCCCGGTGTGGCTTATCCGTGCTTGGACATTGAAGCCGACCCATCCAAAGCGGCTGAATTCACCTCGCGTGGCAACCTCGTGGCGGTGATCACCAACGGCACGGCGGTGCTGGGCCTGGGCGACATCGGCCCATTGGCGGCCAAGCCGGTGATGGAAGGCAAGGGTTGCCTGTTCAAAAAATTCGCGGGCATCGACGTGTTCGACATCGAGCTGGCCGAGCGCGACCCGGACAAGCTGGTGGACATCATTGCGGCCATGGAGCCCACCTTGGGCGGCATCAACCTCGAAGACATCAAGGCGCCCGAGTGCTTCTACATTGAGAAGAAGCTGCGCGAGCGCATGAACATTCCGGTCTTTCACGATGATCAGCACGGCACCGCCATCATCGCCTCGGCTGCCATGCTCAATGGTCTGGAATTGGTGGGCAAGGACATCAGCAGCATCAAGCTGGCCGTGTCGGGCGCAGGCGCCGCATCGATCGCCTGCCTGGATGTGATGGTGGGCCTGGGCGTGAAGGTCGAGAACATTTTTGTGTGTGACTCCAAGGGCGTGATCTACGAAGGCCGCCCCGGTGGCTACGACGAGTCCAAAGCGCGCTATGCGCAAAAAACCGATGCCCGCACCTTGGCCGATGCGGTCAACGGGGCGGATGTGTTCCTGGGCTGCTCGGCCCCCGGCGTGATGACGGTGGACATGATCAAGACCATGGCGCGCGACCCGGTGATCCTGGCGCTGGCCAACCCCGAGCCTGAAATCCGACCCGAGCTGGCCAAAGCCGCTCGCCCGGACTGCATCATCGCCACGGGCCGCTCGGATTACCCGAACCAGGTCAACAACGTGCTGTGCTTCCCCTACATCTTCCGTGGCGCACTCGACTGCGGCGCGACCAAGATCACCGAAGCCATGAAGCTGGCCTGTGTGCGCCAGATCGCCGACCTGGCCAAGGCCGACATCAGCGAAGAAGTGGCCAGCGCTTATGCGGGCAAGGAGCTGTCTTTTGGGCGCGATTACCTGATCCCCACGCCGTTTGACTCGCGCCTGATTTTGCGCATCGCGCCCGCCGTGGCACAAGCTGCCGCCGAGTCGGGTGTGGCCACGCGTCCCATCACCGACATGGACGCCTACCGCCAACAGCTGCAAAGCTTTGTGTCGCAAACCGGTTTGTTGATGCGCCCCATCTTCAATGCCGCCAAGGCGGTGCCCCAGGCCGATAAGCGCGTGGCCTACGCCGATGGCGAAGACGAGCGCGCGCTGCGTGCTGCGCAAATGGCGATCGACGACAAACTGGCCCACCCGATCCTGATCGGTCGCCCCGGTGTGATCGCCGCCCGCATCGAAAAAGCCGGTCTGCGCATGCGCCTGGGGGTGGACGTGGACAACGTGAACCCCGAAGACGATGCACGTTTTCGCCAGTACTGGGAGCACTACCACCAGCTGATGAAGCGCAACGGCGCCACGCCCGCAGTGGCCAAGGCGGCGGTGCGCCGCTCCAACACCATCATTGGGGCATTGATGGTGTCTTTGGGTGATGCAGATGGCCTGATTTGCGGCCTGACGGGCAGCTACATGACGCACCTGGAGCGCATCGACAGCATTCTGGGCAAACGCGCAGGCGTGACCAACTACGCCGCCATGAACGCGCTCATGAGCGATCTGGGACCTTTGTTCATCACCGACACCTACGTCAACGAAGACCCCAGTGCCGAGCAGCTGGCCGAAATTGCGGCCATGTCGGTCAAAGAGATTCAGCGCTTTGGCATCGTGCCCAAGGTGGCTTTCCTCTCCCATTCGAGCTACGGCTCGTCCAAGCGCGCATCGGCCCGCAAGATGCGCCTGGCGCGTGACCTGTTCGTGGCGCAGCACCCCGACATCGAGTGCGATGGCGAGCTGCACGGCGATGCCGCCTTGCAGCCCGAAATCCGCAACGTGTACCTGGAAGACAGCACCCTGAGCGGTTCGGCCAATTTGCTGGTCTGCCCCAATCTGGACGCAGCCAACATCCTGTACAACGTCATGAAAACCACCACCAGCGGTGGCGTGACCGTGGGCCCCATCCTCATGGGCGCTGCCGGCACCGCGCACATCCTGACCCCGGCGGCCACGGTGCGTCGGGTACTCAACATGACCGCACTGGCTGCAGCCGGTGTCAGCCACTGATCGGATCGGGTCAGCGGGTCGAAACACTGACCAGTCCTTGATTTGGTGCTTACTTTCGCAAGAGCGGGCACCAATACAGGGAATTTATAGGGAAAGCACCTGACATACACCGCCCGGCACTTGTCGGATAATGGCACCGAATTTGCTAAACAATATTCACCGTTTATCAGCCTCTGGAGCAACTCATGAACAAGCGTTTTTTACTCAAAGCCACAGCCGCTCTGGCCGCTGCCGCTTCTTTTGGCTTGGCGCAAGCCCAAAGCACCCCCATCAAGTTCCAGCTCGATTGGCGCTTTGAAGGCCCTTCGGCTTTCTTTTTGCTGCCAGCTGCCAAGGGTTACTTCAAGGACGCCAAGTTGGACGTGACGATCGACTCAGGCAACGGTTCAGGTGGCGCGGTCACCCGAGTGGCTTCAGGCACTTATGACTTGGGCTTTGCGGACCTGGCCGCCTTGATGGAATTCCACGCCAACAACCCCGATGCGCCCAACAAGCCCGTGGCCATCATGATGGTCTACAACAACACGCCTGCCTCGGTGATGGCTTTGAAGAAGTCCGGCATCAAGACGCCTGCCGACTTGGCTGGCAAAAAGCTGGGCGCTCCCGTTTTTGACGCAGGTCGCCGCGCCTTCCCCATCTTCCAGAAAGCCAACGGTATCGGCAACGTGAACTGGACCGCGATGGACCCACCTCTGCGCGAAACCATGCTGGTGCGCGGTGACGTGGACGCCATCACCGGCTTCACCTTCACCTCCTTGCTCAACATCGAAGCGCGGGGCGTGAAGGCCGAAGATGTGGTGGTCATGCAGTACCCCGACTTTGGCGTCAAGCTCTATGGCAACGCCATCATCGCGTCGCCCAAGATCCTGAAAGAAAATCCAGCCGCCGTGAAAGCCTTCTTGAACGCCTTCGCCAAAGGGGCCAAGGACGTGATCGCTGATCCAACCAAGGCCATTGACTCTGTGAAGGCGCGCGACGGCATCATCAACACCGCTCTCGAAACCCGACGTCTGCAACTGGCCATCGACACCGTGATCAACAGCCCCTCGGCCCGCGCCGAAGGCTTTGGCCAGATCAGCGCTCCCCGCCTGACGCTGATGGCTTCGCAAGTGTCTGATGCCTTCAACACCAAGACCCGCGTCAAATCTGAAGACATCTGGAACGGTTCGTTCTTGCCCACCGCCAAAGAATTGGACATCCTGCCCAAAGCCAAGAAGTAATTGAGCGTAGACATCGGGGCGTGATGCCCCGGCGTTCTGGGCCCACCGCAGCCTGCACAGGTCGGTGGGCTTTTATAGAACGCAATGTGTATACACTATCGAACACCATTTCAGAGTTCACACCATGACCCAAGAATCATTCGTTGATTTCCAGAATGTCTGGCTGGCCTACAACGACGAGTTGCTGGCCCAGAACCACTTTGCGGTTGAAGACATCAACCTTCAGGTCCGGCAAGGCGAGTTCATCGCCATCGTCGGTCCTTCGGGCTGCGGCAAGTCGACCTTCATGAAGTTGACCACGGGCCTGAAGATGCCCAGCAAAGGCCGTATCCTGGTCGACGGTCAGCCGGTCACTGGCCCACTCAAAATCAGCGGCATGGCCTTCCAGGCCTCGTCCTTGTTGCCTTGGCGCACCACGCTGGACAACGTGCTGCTGCCACTCGAGATTGTGGAGCCCTACCGCTCCAACTTCAAACAGAAAAAGTCCGAGTATGCGGAGCGTGCCCGCAAGCTGCTGAACACCGTGGGCTTGGGCGGTTACGAAGACAAATTTCCGTGGCAACTGTCGGGCGGCATGCAGCAGCGCGCCAGCATCTGCCGCGCCTTGATTCACGAGCCCAAAATGCTGCTGCTCGACGAGCCCTTTGGCGCGCTCGATGCCTTCACGCGTGAAGAGCTCTGGTGCATCTTGCGCGACCTGTGGACCGAGCAAAAGTTCAACGTGATTTTGGTCACGCACGACCTGCGGGAATCGGTGTTTTTGGCCGACACGGTATACGTGATGAGCAAGAGCCCCGGCCGCTTTGTGGTGAAAAAAGAAATCGACTTGCCGCGCCCGCGTGACCTGGAGATCACCTACACCCCCGAATTCACCAACATCGTGCACGAATTGCGCGGCCACATCGGTGCCATGCGCAAAACCGGCGCAGCCATCAACCAATAAGCGGGAGCCTTCACATGAACAAGAAAACCCTGGAACGCTGGGCCCCCTGGGTCCTGTTGGTGCTGAGCATCCTGATTTGGGAAGGCTTGTGCCGCGCCTTCAACGTATCGGAATTCGTCTTTCCCAGCCCCTCACGCATCGCACAGCAAACCGTGGAATTCAGCGATGTGATCGCAGGCCACGCCTGGCGCACTTTCTGGGTGACCATGGTGGGCTTTGGCATCGCCATCGTGGTGGGCGTGTTGCTCGGCTTTGTGATTGGCAGCTCGCGCCTGGCTTATGCCGCCGTGTACCCGCTCATGACCGCCTTCAACGCCCTTCCCAAAGCGGCTTTCGTGCCGATCTTGGTGGTGTGGTTCGGCATCGGCATTGGCCCCGCCATCCTGACGGCCTTCCTCATCAGCTTCTTCCCCATCATGGTGAACATTGCCACCGGCTTGGCCACGCTCGAGCCTGAGCTCGAAGACGTGTTGCGCGTGCTGGGCGCCAAACGCTGGGACGTGTTGGTCAAGGTCGGACTGCCCCGCTCCATGCCTTACTTCTATGGCTCGCTCAAAGTGGCCATCACCTTGGCCTTTGTGGGCACCACCGTGTCCGAGATGACGGCCTCCAACGAGGGCATCGGCTACCTGTTGATTTCTGCGGGCTCGGCCATGCAAATGGGCCTGGCCTTCTCCGGCTTGGTGGTGGTGGGTGCGATGGCCATGATCATGTACGAACTGTTCAGCTACATCGAAAAGCACACCACCGCCTGGGCCCACCGCGGCTCGCAAGGCGAATAAGGCCAGTGCGGCATGACCTGGCACGCCAGCCTTCAGCTCGACTACACGCTGGAGTCTGAGCGCAGCGTTGCCCGTTACCTGCACAAAGGGCCGCTGCGCATCTTGCAAAGCCTCTACCCCGAAGGCGATGCGGTCTGCCACAACGTGCTGGTGCACCCGCCCAGCGGCCTGGTGGGCGGGGACACCCTCGACTTGCAAGTGACCGTGGGCTCTGGGGCGCATGGCCTGGTGACCACCCCCGGGGCCACGCGCTTTTACCGGTCTGAAGCAGGCCTCGCCACACAGCAGTTGCATGCACGGGTGGAAACGGGCGCGCGGCTGGAATGGTTGCCACTCGAAGCCATTGCCTACAACCAATGCGATGCGCTCAACCGCGCGGTGTTTGACCTGGCACCCGGCGCAGAAATGATGGCCTGGGACCTCACCGCGTTTGGGCTGCCTGCAGCCGACTTGCCCTATGTAAAGGGCACGTTTCGCCAACACCTGGAAATCCCCGGCGTATGGCTCGAGCGCGGCACCCTGAACGCCGACGACACCCGCCTGATGGACAGTCCGCTCGGCCTGGCAAGCCAGCGCTGCATGGGCACGCTGATGTTTGCTGCAGGCAGCGCCATGGCCGATGAGCGCATCGAACGGGCACTGGCCTGCGCCCGCGAACTGCTCGAAGCATCTGAACTGCGCCTGACCGCAGGCGCCACCTCCCCTCACAAGCAAGTCATCGTGCTGCGCGTGCTGGCACCGGTGACCGAGCCTGCGGTGCAGTTGCTCAGAAAAGTATGGGCAGCGTGGCGTCAAGAAATGTGGGGGTTGCAGGGCTCTTACCCTCGGCTTTGGCATGTCTAAGCCTTGAATTTCTTGCACCCAAGCCCCATTGCATGAATCTTTCGACAGGGCACAGGCGTACAACCCAGGGCCTTGTTCCATCAGATCGTGATCTGGATCACTGTTAAGCGCTGACCCTCATGGTCAGATGTGGGGTGATGATTGTTTTGTCATGAACACCTCTTCGCATTGGATCGGCTTGCTGACCGCCCTGGGAGTGGGCTTGCTGATCGGTGTGGTGCGCGAGCGCCGGCACGCGCCGGATAGGACCAAAGCTGGCACGCGGACGCACACGCTGGTGGCGATGCTCGGCTATATGAGCTGGAGTTTGGGCACTGGGCCATTTGTGGCCACGGTCTTGGTGATCGGTGCGCTGGTGATCGGGGGTTATCAGGCCACCGCCCGAAGCGATCCTGGCCAGACGGGCGAGGTGGCTTTGCTGGCGACACTGATGTTGTCGGCGCTTGCGCAGCAAAACTCGAGCTTGTCTGCCGCTCTGGGCGTGCTGGCTGCCGCACTGCTGCATGCCAAACAAGCTTCGCAGCACATCAGCCGTGTTCTGATCACGGATCAGGAGTTGCAAGACGCCCTGCTCTTGGCTGCCGCAGCACTGGTGGTGATGCCGCTGCTGTCGGACCAAGCGATGGACCCCTGGGGTGTCTTGCACGCCACCACGCTTTGGCGCATCGTGGTGCTGGTCATGGCGGTCGGCATGCTGGGACATATCGCACAGCGTGCGCTGGGTGGTCGTTGGGGTATGCCACTGGCGGCATTTTTTTCGGGTTTTGTGTCGTCCACCGCCGTGGTCGTTAACACGGGTCAGCGCGTGCGGGCAGGACACAGTGATGCACTGCCCGCAGCGGCTTGTGCCCTTCTGGCCAATCTGGCGTCGTTGGCACTGTTTGCCGGGGTGCTGGGGGCTGCCTCACCAACCCTGCTGGTGGCCATGCGCTGGCCACTGGTCTTGGCAGGTCTGGGCTTGCTGCTGGTGGTGCTGTCTGCTTTGCGTCGCATCGAAGGCGATGGTGCCGAGACCTCAACAGGGCGTGCATTCAAGCTGACGCATGCCCTGGGCATGGCCGGCATGATTGCCTTGATGTCCTTGCTCGCCGCCTGGCTACAACAAGTTTTTGGTGAAGTGGGCGTGCTGGTGGCCGCCCTGTGCGTGGCTTGGGTGGAAGTGCATGCCGCAGCCGCCAGCATTGCGCAACTGATACAGACAGGCGGCATGACGCCTGAATGGGCGCATTGGGCACTGGTGGCTGTTTTGGCCTCCAGCGCTTTGGCCAAAACCGCTTTGGCGATGGTCAGCGGAGGGGTTCGCTACGGTGTGACAGTCGGACTGGGATTGGCGGCCATGGTGGCGGGCGGCGCGGTTGGCGTGATGTGGTTGGTCTGAATGGGGCCTGTGGGCTTGTGTTGGATGGGAGTCTGCTAAAGGCGGCGGATTCAACCGCCCGATAACGCCTATTTTTTTCAGCGCCATTGCTTCAGAGCCTCATCAAATCGCCACCAACTGCTGGATGTTCTTTTCCTTCATCTCGCTCCCCGGCCCGCGCGCGATCACCTCGCCGCGCTCCATCACCAAATACTGGTCGGCCAGTTCTTCGGCAAAGTCGTAGTACTGCTCGCACAGCAGCACCGCCATGCGCTGACCTTGCAAACCTACATCGGCCAACTGGCGGATCACGCGGCCGATGTCTTTGATGATGCTGGGTTGAATGCCCTCGGTGGGTTCGTCCAAGATCAATAAACGCGGCTTGGCGGCCAAGGCGCGAGCGATGGCCAGTTGCTGTTGTTGGCCGCCTGACAGATCACCGCCCCGACGGTGCAGCATTTGCCTCAGTACCGGGAACAGCTCGAACAATTCGGGCGGGATCGGCGTGCCGCCGGGCTGCGTGGCCAGGCCCATCAACAAGTTATCTTGGACCGTCAGACGTGCAAAGATTTCGCGGCCTTGAGGCACGTAGCCAATGCCCGATGCGGCGCGTTCATAGGGTTTGGCACTGCTCAGGTCTTTGCCGTCCAGCATCACGGAGCCGCTTTTGATCGGCACCAGACCCATGAGGGATTTCAACAAAGTGGTCTTGCCCACACCGTTGCGGCCCAAGAGCACCGTGACCTGGCCCAGTTGTGCACTCAGACTCACATCGCGCAGGATGTGCGAGCCACCGTAGTATTGATGGATGTTTTGGACTTCAAGCATGAAGAACCTTTACAGAGATCAGATGGTTCACACCGTGATGGCGAGGCCGCGGGCCGCAACCCTCCATAGACTGCCGCGCTTCGCTCGCAGTGAAAAGGGGTGAGGGCACGAGCTGACAGAGGCCCTGTACTTCATTCGCGTTGACAGAGGTCGTGCACTTCATCAACGCCCCAAATAAACTTCGATCACCCGCTCGTCGGCCTGCACCTGGTCGAGCGTGCCCTGGGCCAGCACCGAGCCGTCGCACAGCACGGTGACAATGTCCGAGATGGTGCGGATGAAGCTCATGTCGTGTTCCACCACCATCAGAGAGTGTTTGCCTTTGAGCGACAGGAAAAGCTCCGCGGTGCGCTCGGTCTCAAAGTCGGTCATGCCCGCCACCGGTTCATCGAGCAACAGCAACTGGGGGTCTTGCATGAGCAGCATGCCGATCTCCAGCCACTGCTTTTGGCCATGGCTGAGGGTGCCTGCCTGCACCCGCACGCTGTCCGCCAAGTGGATGGTGTGCAGAACTTCGGCCAGGCGATCGCTTTGGCGTGAGTCGAGTTTGAAGAACATCGAGGCCTTCACGCCCTTGGGGGTCTTCAAGGCCAGCTCCAGGTTTTCAAACACGCTCAGGTGCTCGAACACAGTGGGCTTTTGGAATTTACGGCCAATGCCCAACTGAGCGATCTCGGGTTCGTTGTAACGCAGTAAGTCAATGGTACTGCCAAAGAACACGCGGCCTTCGTCAGGACGGGTTTTGCCGGTGATGATGTCCATCATCGTGGTCTTGCCAGCGCCGTTGGGGCCGATGATGCAGCGCAGCTCGCCGGGCGCGATGTCGAGCGACAGCTGGTTGATGGCCTTGAAGCCGTCAAAGCTCACACTCACCTCTTCCAGATACAGGATGCGGCCATGCGTCATATCCACTTGGCTGGCGTCGTGCACCACGCGGCCATAACTCGCGCTGCGACCACCGGACTCTGTGGCTTCAACGCGTTGTTGAGCCACGCGAGCCACGCGTTCAGCCCCTTTTTGCAGCAGATCGGGCGTCATGCGGAACCGCCTTTCTTACCCCCAGCGTCCAACATGGGGTCTGTCGGCGGCTGCGTGGTCTCGCGTTTTCGCCAAACTTTGCGCACCAAGCCCACCACGCCTTGCGGCATGTACAAGGTCACACCAATGAACAATGCGCCCAAAAAATACAGCCAAAACTCAGGTGCGCTCACGGTGAGCCAACTCTTGGCTCCGTTGACTAAAAACGCCCCCACGATGGGGCCGATCAAGGTGCCGCGCCCGCCCACCGCGGCCCACACCGCGATCTCGATCGAGTTGGCCGCGCTCATCTCGCCGGGGTTGATGATGCCCACTTGCGGCACATACAAAGCCCCGGCAATCCCGCACATCACGGCCGAGATCACCCAGATGCTCAGCTTGTAGGGCAGCGGCGAATAGCCCGAAAACATGACACGCGTTTCGGCGTCGCGAATCGCCATCAACACGCGGCCGTACTTGCTGCCCACCAGCCAGCGCGAGAACAGGTAAAAACCCAGCAAGGTCAAGCCAGTGATGACAAACAGCGTCATGCGCATGCCGGGGGTGGCAATCGGCAAGTCGAGGATGCGCTTGAAATCAGTAAAGCCGTTGTTGCCGCCAAGCCCGGTTTCGTTGCGGAAAAACAAGAGCATGGCCGCATAGGTCAGGGCTTGGGTGATGATGGAAAAATAAACGCCCTTGATGCGCGAGCGAAAGGCAAAATAGCCGAACACAAAAGCGATCACACCGGGCACCAACACCACCAGCGCCAGCGTGGCCACAAAGCTGTCCGACAGCATCCAGTGCCAAGGCAGCTCTTTCCAATCCAGAAACACCATGAAGTCGGGCAAGTCGCTTTTGTAATTGCCGTCCTGACCGATCTGGCGCATGAGGTACATGCCCATGACATAACCACCCAAAGCGAAGAACAAACCATGGCCCAGCGACAAGATGCCGGTATAACCCCAGATCAAGTCCATGGCCAGCGCGCAGATGGCGTAGCACATGATCTTGCCAATCAGGGCGATGGCGTAGTCGCTCAAATGGAAGGCGCTGCTCTCGGGGACCCACAAGTTGAACACCGGGGCCAGCACGCCAACCACGATCAGTGCCAGCAAAAACGCTGACCAAGCTTGACGACCCATCAAAGGGGCGGGGGTGGGAAGTTCAAATGTTTTCATGGTCATGCCTCCGCGCTGCGACCCTTCATCGCGAAGATGCCTTGCGGCCGCTTCTGGATGAAGATGATGATGAACACCAGCACGGCAATCTTGGCAAGCACCGCCCCCGTCCAGCCTTCCAACAGCTTGTTGACCAAACCTAGGCCCAAGGCGGCATACACCGTGCCTGCCAGCTGACCCACACCGCCCAGCACCACCACCATGAACGCATCCACGATATAGCTTTGACCCAGATCAGGCCCCACATTACCCACCTGGCTGAGCGCACAGCCCGCCAGGCCCGCAATGCCCGAACCCAACGCAAAGGCATAGGTGTCGATGCGGGCCGTGTTCACGCCCATGCACGAGGCCATGGGGCGGTTTTGCGTGACGCCGCGCACGAACAAACCCAGCCGGGTTTTGCCAATCAACAGGGCCACCCCGACCAACACGGCCAGCGCAAACATGATGATCAGCACACGGTTCCAGGGCAGCTGCAAATTGGGCAGCAATTGCAACGATCCGCTCATCCAGGACGGGTTTTCCACGCCCACGTTTTGCGCACCAAAAAGGCTGCGCACGCCTTGCATCAGCACCAGACTGATGCCCCAGGTGGCCAGCAGCGTTTCGAGCGGGCGGCCATACAAATGCTGCAGCACCGTGCGCTCCATCACCGCACCCACCAAAGCTGCAGTGAGGAAGGCCACCGGCATCGCCACAAAAAGATAGGCGTCAAACACGCCGGGCAAATGCTCGCGAAACAGCACCTGCACCACATAGGTGGCATAGGCGCCGATCATCATCAACTCACCATGTGCCATGTTGATCACGCCCATCAAGCCATAGGTGATGGCCAAGCCCAGCGCCACCAGGAGCAAGATGGAGCCTAGGCTGAGCCCTGTGAACATGGTCCCCAAGCGCTCACCCCAGCGCAGGCTGTCTTGCACTTTGACCAAAGAAACTTGGATTTGTTTTTTGACCGCAGGGTCTTGCTCTTGGGCCAGTTGCTGGTTCAGCAGCAGCAGGGTCTCCGGTTGCCTGCTGCCCGCCAATTCGCGGGCGGCGAGCAATCGGTCCTGGGGGGCATCGCTGCTCAACAGCGCTGCGGCTCTGGCTTGACGCACCAGATTTTGCACCGTGGGGTCTTTTTCAGCCGCCAATGCTTTGTCGAGCAAGGGCTGGCGGCTGGCATCGGGTTCTTTGAGCAGCGACAAGGCCGCTTGCCGGCGCAGCTTCACATCGAGGCTGAACAACTTCAAGGCCGCCAGGGCCGTGTCGATCTCGCCGCGCAGACGGTTATTCAGCATCACATCTTCAGCGTCTGACGGCACGGGAACCGCTTGTCCGGTGACAGGGTCTTGGCCTTGCCCGTCACGCACCACGATCACACGATCGCCCGCCATCTTGACCGCGTCATCCGCCAGTGCTTGCAGATAGGCGGCGGTTCTTTCGCTGCCTTGGGCCACCGCTTTGGAAATCGCCTCCACTCGGGCATCGCTCTCGCCCATGGCCATCCCTTTGGCTTCGTCCATCGTCAGGGCTTGCGCGGCCGACAGGCCCCACAAGGCGCTGGCCACCCATGCCGCTTTCAACATCCATCGTTTCATCTTGCTCATTTCCGGGTCTGGCCACCATCCATGTCGGGGCCAAAGCCACCGACCTGCCTGATGACCAGGCAGGTCGGTGCTTCAGCTCCGACCTGCATTCACACTTTCAAACCATCACTTCTTGGCAGGCTCGTCAGGCTTCTTGTCGTTGCCAGGGATGTATGGGCTCCAAGGTCTGGCTTTGACAGGACCCGGTGTCTTCCACACCACGTTGAACTGGCCGTCGGCCTTGATCTCGCCGATGAACACCGACTTGTGCAGGTGGTGGTTTTTCTCGTCCATCTTGCTCACGATGCCGCTCGGCGCCTTGAAGGTTTGGCCCGCCATCGCAGCGATCACTTTGTCGGTGTCCGTTGACTTGGCTTTCTCAACCGCTTGCTTCCACATGTTGATGCCGATGTAAGTCGCTTCCATCGGATCGTTGGTGAGAGGCTTGTCTTTGTGGCCAGGGATGTTTTTGGCCTTGGCATAAGCCGCCCACTTTTTGGTGAACTCGTCGTTGGCCGGGTTCTTGATGCTCATGAAGTAGTTCCATGCGGCCAGGTGTCCGACCAAGGGCTTGGTGTCCACACCGCGCAGCTCTTCTTCACCCACCGAGAAGGCCACCACAGGCACGTCTTTGGCCTTCAAGCCCGCATTGCCCAGTTCCTTGTAGAAAGGCACGTTGGAGTCACCGTTGATGGTGGACACCACAGCGGTCTTGCCACCGGCCGAAAACTTCTTGATGTCGGCCACGATGGTTTGGTAATCGCTGTGACCAAATGGGGTGTATTTTTCGTCGATGTCGCTGTCTTTCACGCCCTTGCTTTTGAGGTAGGCACGCAAGATTTTGTTGGTGGTACGGGGGTACACATAGTCGGTGCCCAGCAAGACCCAGCGCTTGGCCGAGCCGCCGTCTTTGCTCATCAAATAATCCACCGCAGGAATCGCCTGCTGGTTGGGCGCAGCGCCGGTGTAGAACACGTTTTTGGAAAGTTCTTCACCTTCGTACTGCACGGGATAGAACAGCAAGCCGTTCATTTCTTCAACCACCGGCAGAACCGATTTACGCGACACCGAAGTCCAGCAACCGAAGATGACAGAGACTTTGTCTTGGCCGAGCAATTGCTTGGTTTTTTCAGCGAACAAAGGCCAGTTGGAGGCCGGGTCCACGATCACGGGCTCGAGTTTTTTGCCCAGCACGCCACCCTTGGCGTTGATCTCGTCGATGGCCATGAGCACCGTGTCTTTGAGCACGGTCTCGGAGATCGCCATGGTGCCGGACAGGCTGTGCAGCACGCCGACCTTGATGGTGTTACCCGTTTGGGCTTGGGCTTGATGTGCAAAGGTCAAACTGCCCGCAGCAATGGCGGCTGCGGTCGCGAGGGCTTTGAGGTTGCCACGACGGTTCATCATGAGATCACTCCAATCAGGAAATAGGTTGTTCAAAAACGCACCGATTAACAGCGCTGTTTAGCCTTCAGCAATCGCCGTGCCAGCCCTAGGGAGAACCCTGAAATGACCCGTTTTTTCTAGGAAATTTTTTTCGCCTCTATAAAGGGCATGAAATTTGCTTGATTCAGGTCATTCAATGCACCAAGACGCTCAGCGCGCACCAAAATGGAACTGACTCCCCGCGAAAAAGACAAGTTGTTGATCTTCACTGCCGCCTTATTGGCCGAAAGGCGCAAGGCCAGGGGACTGAAGTTGAACTACCCCGAAGCCATCGCCCTGATCAGCGCCGCCGTGATGGAAGGCGCACGCGACGGCAAAACAGTTGCCCAGCTGATGAGCGAAGGCCGCACGGTTTTGACCCGTGCCGATGTGATGGAGGGCATCGCAGAGATGATCCCCGACATCCAGATTGAAGCGACATTTCCGGATGGCACCAAATTGGTGACCGTGCACCAACCCATCGTCTGAACAAGACCAAGACCAAGAGAAGCCCATGAAAAAAATCACCTTGATGCTCACATCCGCCATCGGTACTGCCGCCCTCGCACACGATGGTCATGGCTTGGGCGGCAGCGTCCACTGGCACGCGACCGATGCGCTGGGTTTTGTGGTGGCAGCCGGCTTGGTGGCCGTGGCCATTTTTTTTGGCAAAAAGTGAGTCCCGCATGATCCCCGGTGAATTCTTGATCGACCCCGGTCAGCACGCCTTGAACGTGGGCCGCCGCACCTGCACGCTCGTGGTGCAAAACGCCAGCGACCGTCCGATTCAGGTGGGCTCGCATTACCACTTTGCCGAGACCAACGCGGGCTTGCGCTTTGACCGCGTTGCCGCGCAGGGCATGCGCCTGAACATCGCTTCAGGCATGGCCGTGCGATTTGAGCCAGGCCAACAACGCACGGTGGAGCTGGTGGACTATGCGGGCGACCGTGTGGTGTACGGCTTTCGGGGGTTGACCCACGGCGCACTCAACGCCCACAAATTACAAGGCAACTGACATGGCCCACATTGACAAACGCGCTTATGCCGAAACCTTTGGCCCCACCGTGGGCGACCGCGTGCGCCTGGCCGACACGGCCTTGGTGATCGAGGTGGAAAAAGACTTCACACTGCAAGCGGGCGGCTATGGCGAAGAGGTCAAATTTGGCGGCGGCAAAACCATCCGTGATGGCATGGCGCAGTCGCAAAGAACGAACGCAGAGGGCGCGATGGACTGCGTGCTCACCAACGCCCTCATCATCGAGCACTGGGGCATTGTCAAAGC
Source organism: Comamonadaceae bacterium (assembly GCA_027488215.1). GTDB lineage: Bacteria > Pseudomonadota > Gammaproteobacteria > Burkholderiales > Burkholderiaceae_C > Limnohabitans_A. The sequence continues at coordinate 721 of JAIYCB010000030.1, read as the reverse complement.
CGACATCGGCCTCAAGGGCAACCGCATCGCGGCCATTGGCAAAGCGGGCAACCCTGACACACAACCAGGCGTGGACATTGTCATTGGCCCCGGCACCGAGATCATCAGCTGCGAGGGCCTGATCGTGACCGCGGGCGGCATCGACTGCCACATCCACTTCATCTGCCCCCAGCAAATCGACGAGGCCCTGGCCAGCGGCGTGACCACCATGATGGGTGGCGGAACAGGCCCTGCCACCGGCACCTTTGCCACCACCTGCACACCCGGCCCCTTCAACATCGAACGCATGCTGCAAGCAGCAGACGCCTTCCCCATGAACCTGGGGTTTTTTGGCAAGGGCAACGCCAGCTTGCCCGCCGCCTTGCACGAGCAGATCAACGCGGGCGTGATTGGCATGAAGCTGCACGAAGACTGGGGCAGCACCCCATCGGCCATCAGCAATTGCCTGGACGTGGCCGAAGAGACCGACATCCAGGTGGCGCTGCACTCAGACACGCTCAATGAATCGGGTTATGTGGAAAACACCATCGAGGCGGCCCGAGGGCGCGGCCTGTGCGCCTTTCACACCGAAGGCGCTGGCGGCGGCCATGCACCCGACATTCTGAAGGTGGTGGGCCAGGCGAACTTTTTGCCCAGCTCGACCAACCCGACCATGCCCTTCACCCACAACACGCTCGATGAGCATGTGGACATGTTGATGGTCTGCCACCACCTGGATGCC
>JAIYCB010000051.1 GCA_027488215.1 Comamonadaceae bacterium | reverse complement strand
GTGGCCGTCACACGCCTTTCTTCAACAACTACCGTCCCCAGTTCTACTTCCGTACGACGGACGTGACCGGCGCGATCGAGTTGCCAGAGGGCAAAGAGATGGTGATGCCTGGTGACAACGTGTCGATCACTGTGAAGTTGATCAACCCCATCGCGATGGAAGAAGGCTTGCGCTTCGCTATCCGCGAAGGTGGCCGCACGGTTGGCGCTGGCGTGGTTGCCAAGATCATCGCTTAAAGAGGTTTCAAGTAGGGGTATAGCTCAATTGGCAGAGCGTCGGTCTCCAAAACCGAAGGTTGTAGGTTCGATTCCTACTGCCCCTGCCACCTGAAAAGGTGGAATTCCAAGCCCGCTAGACCCTAGCGGGCTTCCTTGTCTGATCAGGGCCTTTTGAAAACGAGGCTCAACAAAGGTTATCAGCCGTATGGCAACATCTGAAGTTGAAACAATCAGTACCTCTGGCGACAAAATGCGCTTGGCCCTGGTGGCTGCGCTGGTGATTGCTGGTTTGGTGGCTTACTACATGTTGTCTGCACAAGGCGTTTGGGTGCAGTGGGCAGGTTTGCTGGTTGGCGTTGTGGCAGCAGTGGTGGTGTTCTTCACGGCCGAGTCTGGACGACAACTGGTGGCGTTTGGCCGTGATGCTGTGCGCGAAACCAAAAAAGTGGTCTGGCCTGAGCGCAAAGAAGCCTTGCAAATCACTTTGTACGTTTTCGCTTTTGTGGTGGTCATGGCGCTCTTCTTGTGGCTGACCGACAAAACTCTGGAATGGGTTTTTTACGATCTGATTCTTGGGTGGAAAAAATAATGAACGATGTTGTAGTCAACGCACCACTGGCGGGATCTTCGACCAACCCCGACCTGAAATGGTACGTGGTGCATGCTTATTCGGGCATGGAAAAAGCGGTCGAGCGCAACATCATCGAGCGCATCGCCCGCTCGGGTATGGAATCCAAGTTTGGTCGCATCTTGGTGCCGACTGAAGAAGTCGTGGAAATCAAGAATGGCCAAAAGCGCACGACAGAGCGCAAGTTTTTTCCTGGCTATGTGCTGGTGGAAATGGTCATGGACGACGAGACTTGGCACCTCGTCAAGCACACCAACAAGGTCACAGGCTTTGTGGGTGGTGCCAAGAACCGTCCGGCTCCGATCTCGGAAGCCGACGTTGCCAAGATCGTCAATCAGATGCAAGAAGGCACCGACAAACCCCGTCACAAGGTCGAGTTTGAAGTCGGTGAATACATTCGCGTAAAAGAAGGCCCATTCACCGACTTCAATGGCACGGTGGAAGAGGTCAATTACGAACGTAACAAGATGCGTGTGTCAGTGACCATTTTCGGTCGTGCCACCCCAGTAGAGCTGGAGTTCAGTCAAGTCGAGAAGACCTGAATTCGGAGCATTTGATTTTTTGGTTTGGCACTTCCCGACTCGGTGCCAAATGTTGCAAGTGAGTCGTTAACCCCGGGGAGCTCCACAGAGCGTTATCACCCGCAAGGAGAAAAGCATGGCGAAAAAAATCGTCGGCTTCATCAAGCTGCAAGTGCCAGCTGGTAAAGCCAATCCATCGCCACCGATTGGCCCAGCTTTGGGTCAACGTGGTCTTAACATCATGGAATTCTGCAAGGCGTTCAACGCCCAGACCCAAGGCGTTGAGCCAGGCCTGCCATTGCCAGTGGTCATCACTGCGTTTGCAGACAAGTCCTTCACCTTCATCATCAAGACCCCGCCTGCAGCGACCTTGATCAAGAAGTCCCTCAAGCTTGACAAGGCTTCGACCAAGCCAGGTCTGGAAAAGGTCGGCAAGATCACCCGTGCTCAGCTGGAAGAAATCGCCAAGACCAAGATGAAAGACCTGACTGCGGCCGATCTGGACGCAGCTGTTCGCACCATCGCTGGTACTGCCCGTTCCATGGGCGTGAATGTGGAGGGCGTGTAAATGTCCAAGCTCACCAAGAAACAAAAAACCCTCGTGGGCAAAGTGGACAGTCTGAAGCTGTACACCTTGGCCGACGCTTTGACCATTGTCAAAGAGTGTGCGACTGCCAAGTTCGATGAATCCATCGATGTGGCCGTACAACTCGGCATCGATGCCAAGAAATCCGACCAAGTGGTTCGTGGCGCTGTCGTTCTGCCTAATGGAACGGGTAAAACTGCACGCGTGGCGGTTTTCGCTCAAGGTGCCAAGGCTGAAGAAGCAAAAGCCGCTGGTGCTGACGTGGTCGGTATGGACGATTTGGCTGCTCGCGTCAAAGCGGGTGACATGCCCTTCGACGTTGTGATCGCTGCGCCTGACGCGATGCGCGTTGTGGGTACTTTGGGTCAGATCCTGGGTCCACGTGGCCTGATGCCTAACCCCAAAGTGGGTACCGTCACGCCTGACGTGGCCACGGCCGTGAAGAACGCCAAAGCCGGTCAAGTCCAGTTCCGCGTCGACAAAGCCGGTATCGTGCACGGCACGATTGGCCGTCGTTCGTTCGACACCGATAAATTGCAAGGCAACCTGGCTGCATTGGTCGAAGCTTTGGTCAAAGCCAAGCCCGCTTCCAGCAAAGGTGTTTACCTGCGCAAAGTGGCCGTGTCTTCGACCATGGGTGTGGGCGTTCGCGTCGACACACAATCCATCTCGGCGTGATGGCAAAGATTTGAGGGGCTCACCAGAGCGCCTCAATGTGGTGGGCCGCAGATCTTGCAAGGGATCGGCGGGCCATCCAAGACCGTTGGTGCACACCTCGTGTGCTTAATCAACAAGGTTTCTGGAAGTACTTGAAATCTTGGGCCAACGCAGATGGCGATCCCGCTGCAGATGGATGAAGATCCAAAACAGTTGGTCGCTGCAAATAGGCGTGTTCAAGGGGTAACCCAAAGACACATATAAAGGAGTAGACCTTGAGTCTGAATCGCAGTGAGAAAGAAGCGGTCATCACCGAAGTGACCGAACTCGCCGCTAAAGCTCAAACGCTGGTGATGGCGGAATACCGTGGCATCACGGTCGCTGACATGACAAACCTGCGCGTCAAAGCTCGCAGCCTGGGCGTTTCGCTGAGCGTGTTGAAAAACACCCTGGCCCGCCGTGCTGTGACAGGTACGCAGTTTGAAGTTGTTGCCGATCAGATGACCGGACCGCTGATCTATGGCTTCTCTGAAGATGC
>JAIYCB010000038.1 GCA_027488215.1 Comamonadaceae bacterium | reverse complement strand
GGCAGCACGCTGGTCGATGCGTCCAACACCTACACCATCAACCAGGCCAGTGCCACGGCGCCTGACACCACGCCGCCCACGGTGGCCGTCAGCCGCAGTGGCTCGGGCACCATGACCGGGCCGGAGACCATCACCTTCACGCTGAGCGAGGCGAACACCGACTTTGCGGTGGGTGACGTGGTGTTCTCGGGTGGCACGCTGACCAACTTTGCGGGTTCGGGCACCACCTACACGGCCACCTTCACGCCGACGGCCAACAGCACAGGCACCTTCCAGGTGGGTGTGCAGGCCAGCGCCTTCAAGGATGCTGCGGGCAACTTCAACACCGACGACTACCGCAACACCGGTGCAGAAAACACCAACAACCAGGTGACGGCCACGTTCAACACCGTGCCCGCTGCACCCGTCATCAGCCTGGTGCAGGCCGACGGTGCGCCGGTAGCCGGACCGACGCTGACGATTTCGGACACCACCCCGTTCAACGCGGCAGCCAACAGCACGGTGACGTTCAACTTCGATTTCAGCCAGGCCGTGTCGGGCTTCCAGCTGAGCGATATCAGCTTCATCAATGCCAGCACGGGCGCTGCACTCACGGGGACCAACTTCACCACCGTATCGGGCTCGAGCTACACCGCACAGCTGACCATGCCCGCATCGGGCAGTGCCGTGGTGGTGCAGGTCAGGGACGGGCTTGCCGATCTGGCTTCCAACACCAGCATCAAGGCCACCGGAGACACCCACCTGCAGACCATTGGCTCCAACACGGCCAACACTTTTGTGGCGGGGACCCAAGACTTCACGGTCGGCGGTATGGGGCGGATGTACAAACTGGCCAACGGCAACTATGCCTACATGGGCACAAAAACCGCCGGAACGAACACGGATGCCCTGAACGCCGTGACCTTATTTGACCCTTATGGCAACGTGCTCAACCAAACATCGGTCCCACAAACGACGATGAATGGCAGCCTTTACCATGGCTCGGTGGCGTCCACACCCGATGGCGGCTTTGCAGTGTTCTCTGACACCAAATTCTGGGTGTTTGATGCGAATGGTGTTCGCACCAGTCCTTTGGCGGGCGTGTCTTACACGACCAGCGCCACCGCAGGGGGTGCCGTCAGTGCGATGGGCACATCGGATGGCAAGTTCGTGGTGGCCTATGCCGACTTGTCGGCCGGTGTCCAGCGCTTCTTCTACAAGGTGGTCGATGCCAATGGCGCGGATGTGGGCTCTCCTGTGGATCTCAGTCCGGTCGGCAGCGTGACTTCATTGCAAGTTGACGATACCAGCCGCACCGGCGGCAGCACCAGCATCGTGCGGCTCAACGACGGCAAAATTGCCATCTCCTACGCATCGGGCACGCAGGCTGGCAACATCGTTCTTGCTGCGGACGGCAGCACGGTCAACCCGCCCACCAGCCTGACACTGCCCAACACAGCGGGTCCGTTGACCACGATTGCCACCCAAAATGGCGGGTTTGCCACCGCCTTCAGCCTGTCAGGCGGTGCAAACAAAATCTACCTCTACTCCAATACGGGTGCCAAGACGGGTGAGACTACGGACTCCGCCGGCACTTCCACCACAGCAGAAAACCTGGGCCTGACGCAGCTGAACAATGGCAATCTGGTCTTGACTTGGGTCGATAACGTCCCCAACCCTCCATCCCAATACGTTCAAAACATGGGGCATGTTTATAGCGATTCAGGCACTTACCTGAGTGCCTTGAACAATTTGATGCCAAGGGCAGCCTCGTCGCCATTCAATACCAACGCCGTCATGGCCACACCCGATGGTGGGTTTGTGCAAATCACTGACGTCAGTGCTTCGACCTCCACGGGCTTTACCCAAAATATTGCCATCACACCCTACACCGTCTCGGGAGGCAGCGTCAGCAAGGCAACATCGTCAGCCGCCGCCCCCTTGTTTGGCAGCAGCAGCAACGACCAGCTCACGGCCACTGGTGTCAATCAGGTGATCGAGGCCGGTGCGGGCAACGACACCATCACCGTGGGCAGCGCGCTCATCAATTCGCTGGCTTTGGGTGGCTCGATCAATGGAGATACGGGCACCGACACGCTGGTGCTCAGCGCCTCCAACTTCACTTTGGACTTGAGCAAGCCGGCCCTGATCAATGCCATCAACGGCATCGAAAAAATCGACCTGGGCAGCAACCAGAGCAACACGGTGGTGCTCAACGTGACCGAAGCCCTGCGCATGGCCGCTGGTGAATCTCAAAACCGCGTGTTCATTGATGGCGACAGCACATCGGCGGTCAAGCTGTCGGCGCAGTACAGCAACGGCAGCGTGACCGGCAGCTGGAGCCTGGACGCCAACACCAGCACCGTCAATGGCGTGACCTACAAGGTCTACAACTACAGCGGCGATGCCAACGTCAAGGTGCTGGTCGAGTCGGCCATCACCTCGGTCGTCACCGACTATGTGATGAGCGCCTCGGACATCGTGGCCTCCAGCAGTGCAGGCACCCTGACGGTGGGCGACATCGAAAACGCCCAGAACGCCTCCAGCAGCGACCAGACGACCGACACCACGCCTTTGATCAGGGGCTCGATCGCCTCCTTGCCGGCAGGGGCGACGCTCTCACTCACCCGCACCGATGTCACAGGCGGTGGTTCGCCTGTCAATCTGGGCAACCTGACGCTGGACAGCAACAACCAATGGTCTTATCAGGAAACCACGGCGCTGCAAGCCGGCAAACGCTACAAGTATGTGGCCGTTCTGACGCTGGCCAACAGCACCACGGTCGCGTCCAACGACTACTCGATCAACATCGTGGCGGCCGGCAGCAGCAGCTCCACTGAACCCGTTCCCCCCACCCCCAGCAGCCAGAGCGCCAACCCGCCCACACTGCTCATCAGCGACAACCAAAGTGGCCTGGCCCCCACCGGCAGCACCATCCGCTATTTCTTCAACTTCGATGAAGCCGTCACAGGCTTTGACGCGGCGGACATATCGGCCACCGTTGGCAGCACGCCGTACACCGTCAGCAACTTCACCAAGGTCAATGACACGCTCTACACGGCGGATGTGGCCAGCGCGCCGGGGGGCAACCTGGTGGTGCGGGTGGCATCGGGCAGCTACACCGATGCCACAGGCGTCAGCGGGGTGGGTGCGTCGCATGTGCAAGCCGTGAGCGCATCGGTCGACCCGACCTGGGGCCAGGTGGCCACCTCCGCGAGCAACATCGCCGGCATCTCGGGTCGGGCCATCACGCTGCTCAATGGCAATGTGGTCTACCTCTCGGGCAACACCACCCAAAACGCATTGACCATCCTCGATGCCAACGGCAATCTGGCCGGCACTGGCGGGATGACCAACACCACCCTGAACGGCACCATCCACAAGGCCGATGTAACCGCTTTGCGCGATGGTGGTTTTGCAGTGCTCTCGGGCGGGCAGCTGCAGACCTTCAACGCCGATGGCACGACGCGTAGTGCTGCGGTGAGCTACACCACCGGTGCTGCCACCAGCTCGGGCATCGACGCCGTGCAGCTGTCAGACGGCAAGTTCATGCTGTTCTACTACAACACGTCCAACAGCTTTTGCTACAAGGTCATCAACGCCAACGGCAGCGATGCCGTGACCGAGACGGTGATGGGCCAAGCCGGTATGGCTGACGGCACTAACACCATCAAGGGTGTGATGGATGCGGTGGTGCTCTCGGATGGTCGCGTGGCCGTTGCATTTGCCGGCAAGAACATGGGCGGCTACCAGTTCTTCAGCGCCACCGGTACCCCTGTAGGTGCTACCCAAACCTACATGGTTGAAGGCAACACCCTTGACATGCAGGCCGTGGCTTTGAGCAATGGTGGCTTTGCAGTGGGTGCTATCGAAAACAGATACGTGTATGCAACCCCGTCCAGCTACAGTGCCAACGCCATCACGCTGTTCAAAGTCGATGCCGACCAGACCCGCAGTGAGCGCAAATTGATGCAAGGCCAGCCGCTCCATTCTCAAGAGGTAGCGCTGGCGGCCTTGCCCGACGACAAGCTGGCAATTGCTTACGCTGCCGACGCCAATGCCGGCGGGGGGTTGACAACCTTTGTCATTTATGACCAGAACCTGAACAGCGCGACAGGGCAAACGCTCCGTCCCAACGTCAACCAGGTCGACACCATGGCTCTGGCAGGGCTGGCAAACGGTAATGTGGTGGGATTCACCAACGGGTCTTCTACGGAATCACTCTACGCCATTTATGGCACGGAGTTGACTGCCAAAACCATCAATGGCGGGACATCTGCACAGACATTGGTGGGCGGGGCAGGCGATGACACCATCATCGCAGGAGGGGGCGCCGACACCGTGGCAGCAGGTGCGGGTAACGACACCGTGGTGGTCAATGCCTCCAACCTGACCCAGCTGGGCACGGCAGGCGCCACCACCTGGATCGATGGTGGAACGGGGACCAACACCTTCAAGCTCGAAGGCTCTTCGCTTTTGCTTGACTTGACCAATGTCACTGCGGGTCCACGCATCACCAACTTCAGCAACTACGACATCAGCGGCTCTGGCGCCAATGCGTTGACGCTCAATGTCAGCGATGTGTTGTCATCCAATATGACGCTGGGCACCAAAGCCCATGTGGTCAAAATCGACGGCAATGCCGACGATGTCGTGACTTTGCGCAACTTGCTCGATAACGGCACTGCCCCCGGCACCTGGAGCACTGCGAGCACAACCACCATCAGTGGCACGACTTACAACGTCTACAACTACAGCGTTGACCCGGCGTTGCAGGTCCTGATCGACACCCAGATCAGCAATGTGACCGTGTCGTAAACAGATCGCCACGCTCCGCTCGCGATGACGGGCTGACTGCGCTCGCGATGACCTCTCCCCTGTCATCGCGAGCCCCCCCTTGTCATTGCGAGCGCAGCGCGGCAATCTCAGATCGCCACGTCGCTGCGCTCCTCGCGATGACGGTATGGGTGCGCTCCTCGCGATGACGGAAAAGTTGCGCTCCTCGCGATGACGGAAAAGTTGCGCTCCTCGCGATGACGGAAAAGTTGCGCTCCTCGCGATGACGTTGATGTGGTCATTGCGAGCGAAGCGCGGCAATCTCAGATCGCCACGTCGCTTCGCTCCTCGCGGTGACGGAAAAGTTGCGCTCCTCGCGATGACGGTCAAAGTACGCTCCTCGCACGGAGCTGATTTTTGCTGACCGCAGAGAAGAACATAAATCATCCAATTGGATGATGCTTAAAAGAGGATTGCTGAATATTCCAAGCAAATAAACAATATTTTATTTTTTATCTGAATTTTTGGCATGGATTTGATCTTGCCTTTGGTGCTGCTGGGCTTTACCGGTTTGTGCTTGGCATTCACAGGGCTTTATCGGCCGATGAGCCTCGGGCGATCCGGGGTTTTTTTGTTGGCCACCTCGATGTTGACCGCCTTGTTTTATGGGGCCTACCGTCTGTTCGATGGAGATCTGACATTGGGCGCTGTTGCCAAGATGATGGGGCAGTCCAACTACGCTTTTCTGATCATTTTCCTGCGTTCGCAGCGAAAGACGTTGTCTTTTGCTGCGCAACGGCAAGGCGCATGGGCTGTTCTGGTGGTCTCACTGGTGCATTTGTCGCTGAATATGACCCTCACTGGTCCCTGGCAGATGGCGGTGATGTCTTTGCAGGTGCTGGTGCTGATTGGTTGGGTGGCCTTGGAGAGTTGGTGGCTTTGGCGTGCGCAGCCCCATACCACCCGGTTGTTGTTGGCATGTCTGGTGAGCTTGCATTGGTTCTCTGAGTTTCTGGGGCGTGGCCTGCTGGGCTGGAACGCCTGGCAAGGACTGGTGGACATGCAGGCGCCGGGTTGGACAGATGCCACGGTGGATTGGATGTGGGTGACCTTCTTCCTGGGGTTTGGGGTTCTATTGGCCTTGGCCGGTGTGGTGGTGCAATCATTGCGAGAAGACAAGGACCGGCTGCAGAGTCTGGTGCAGCAGGTCGAGGGCATGCTGCAGGAAAAAGAGTCACTGGTGATGACGCTGCTGGCATCGAATGCGGCGCGCGATGCCGAGCCTCAGTTGGCCAGCCTGGCGCATGAGTTGCGTCAGCCTTTGGGGGCCATTCAGCTCAACGCAGAATACCTTGCCAACGCCCAGCGCCTCAGCCAAGAAGAGGAATCCAAAGTGTTGCAGGACATCCTGCGCGAGAACCACCGTGCAGTGGCCATCGTTCAGGGCTTGCGCAACCTTTTTATCGACAATGCGCCCAAGCAATTGGTGCTTGATCTGAGCAATTTTCTGGAAAAATGGGTGGCTTTGCAGGCGCCAGTGCTGCTGACGCAGTTCGGCGTGCGGCTGAGTTTGCGCGCGCAGGCTCGCGTGCGCGTTTTGGCCAGTGCCGTACAACTGGAGATGGTGCTGCAAAATCTGGTGAACAATGCGGTGGAGGCCATGGCGAGCTCTGGCGCTGGATCGATTGAGGTGATTTTGCTGACCGATGGCAACCAAGCGCAAGTCGATGTGGTGGACGATGGACCCGGTCTGCCACCAGAGCTGCATGAAAAGGTATTTGAGATGAGTTACTCCACCAAAACGCAAGGCATGGGCTTGGGCCTTTGGCTGAGCCGCCGGATTTGTCTGATGCACCGGGGGCATCTCGCATGCGTCACACGTCCTGCCGGTACATGCATGCGGCTGACGCTGCCCCTGGATGCGGGATGATCGAGATTGTTCCACCGCTGTACTTCGCAATGGCGAGCCTGTTTCTGGGCTTGACACTGGCTGCCATACCGGCACGCAACAAACGGCTCCTTCCCCATGAGCGCATGGGTCTTTTTGGTGTTTTTGGTGGTCTGGCGGCTGCAGCGGCCTGCGTCTGCATTGCATTGGTGCCTTTGTTTGGGCGTGCCCTGCTGGCATTTTCGACCTTGTTTCTCTGGATGAGCTTCACGGCCACTGGTTTGCGGGTGCACGCGTGGTATCAGCCACTGACGCCGAGATTTATGCGTCTCAGTTTGCTGGCTTTGTTGCTGGCGATAACACTCATGTTGGCGCAGTTTTTCACGGTCCAAAACCGGGATGCGCGAGTCATTTACCAGCTGTCCGTGTCGCTGCTGCTGCTGGGGTGGATGTTGTACGGCTTGCGAAAAGTGCGCCGAAAGAGTCCCTCACTCCAGCTAAACCTGATGCTGGTTGCTGCCGTCGCATTGATGTTGTTGCTTTCCGTCTGGTCTTGGACAGTCATGTCTGGCAACGCCGGCAAGTTGTTGTTTTTCTCAGAGATCTTTTCAGAAGAATCACTGGGTTTTTCGATGCGGCTTTTCGTGGTGTCTGCGCTGGCCCTGATGCTGATCAGCGCCAATGGCTATGGGCTGGAGCGTCTCGTCAGTCTCAATCTGGCGGTGACGGAAGAAAAGGCGCAAAGTGATCATCTCAACCAACAACTATACAAATTAATCAATGAGAAAAACGAAATGCTGCAGGTTTTGTCTTTTGCGGCACGTTCAGAAAACTTGCCCACCATCATGAGTTCGCTGGCGCACGAAATCAATCAGCCCCTGGGTGCGATTCGGCTCAATCTGGATTATTTGCTGGCCGAAGAGGCCACGCTTTCTGCATCACAGCGTGAAGAGCTGCTCCAACAGCTGGTGAAGTGCAGCAATGCCACGACTCAGGTGGTGCAGGATTTCCGTCGATTTATGGAGACCCACGTCACACCCCCTGTGAAGGTCAACTTATCTGGTTTGTTGTCGGATTTGGTGCTTGCTTACCGTACGGAATTGAATCGACAAAACGTCCGTGTCAGTTTTCACGCTGATCAGGCGATCGCGGTGCGGGGTGATCCTGTGCAACTTGAATCGGCTCTGAGCGGTACGTTGATGTACTTGGTCAAACGCAACAGTCCGAATGTCCGGCATATGCAGATCACCACCCAATGCAGTGGTCGCTTTGTGTATCTGCACATCTTTGACGATGGTTTGCCCATCACCGCCGAAGATTTCGCTCAGGCAATGGCTCGGCCTGAGCTGAATTCAACACCCCATTTCAACCAATCCCTCTGGCTTTGCCGCGTCATCATTGAACATCACGGTGGCGCCTTGAGTCTTTTAGAAGCCCCCGGGCATGCGGGTATCTCCCTGCATCTGCCCCTTTTTGAAGAAGATGATGATGACGCTTGATCCAATTTTTACGCCTGGGCCAGAGCCGATCAAGGTATCGGACGCCCTCGGCCATGTCTTTTTGGTCGAGGACGACCTTAGCATGCGAGAAAGCATGCAGCGGGTATTGATCAGCCAAGGCTACCGAGTGTATGCATTTGAAGATCCTGAAGCGTTCTTGAAGTTCGTCACGCCAGTGACACCGGCCATGGTCTTGCTGGACATGCGCATGCCTGGCCTGACAGGCGTGGAAGTGCAGTCTCGTCTGCTCGAAATGGGCTTGAACATGCCTGTTGTATTCGTCTCGGGTGAGAGCACGGTGCAGC
>JAIYCB010000029.1 GCA_027488215.1 Comamonadaceae bacterium | reverse complement strand
TGGCTGTGGAGCGAATACGGTCTGCGCAAAGTGCCGGCCCGCAAGCCCTTTGAAGAACGTCCGGTGGGCGAAAAGCCCCGCGTCAACATCATTGGCCCCTGCTACGGCACCTTCAACAGTGCCAGCGACCTGGCTGAAATCCGCCGCCTGGTGCAGGGCATCGGGGCTGAGATCAACATGGTCTTTCCGCTGGGCAGTCACCTGGCCGATGTGTCCCGACTGGTCGAAGCCGATGTGAACATTTGCATGTACCGTGAATTTGGCCGCATGTTGTGTGAGTCGCTGGAGCGACCCTATCTGCAAGCGCCCATTGGCTTGCACAGCACCACCAACTTCCTGCGCAAGCTCGGTCAGCTGCTCCACCTTGACCCCGAGCCCTTCATCGAGCGGGAAAAGCACACCACCCTCAAACCCATGTGGGACTTGTGGCGCTCGGTCACGCAAGACTTTTTTGCCACCGCCAGTTTTGCCGTGGTGGCGGGTGAGACCTATTCACGGGGCCTCAAAAATTTCCTCGAAAACGAAATGGGCTTGCCTTGCCGTTTCAGCATTTCGCGCACCGCAGGTACCAAAACAGACAACGTCAGCGTACGCGAACTGGTCAAGACCCAGACGCCGTTGATCATGTTCGGCAGCTACAACGAACGCATGTACCTCAGTGAAATCTCTGGGGGCAGTCCGATGCGCGCAGCCTTCATTCCGGCCTCGTTCCCTGGCGCCATCATCCGCCGCCACACCGGTACCCCCTTCATGGGTTACAGCGGGGCCAGTTATGTGGTGCAAGAGGTGTGCAACGCCCTGTTTGATGCGTTGTTCCACATCCTGCCGCTGGGGACCGACATGGACAAGGTCGAAGCCACGCAGGCGCGTGGTGTGGTGGCCCCCAATGCCAGCTGGCAAGAGCAGGCCCAGCAGCGACTGCGCGATGTGGTGCAAAGCCAACCGGTGCTGGTACAGATTTCTGCGGCCAAGCGTCTGCGCGATCAAGCGGAGATGTTGTCGCAGGCACAAGGCCATAACGAAGTGACCGAAGCCCATGTGAACGCGGCCAGCCGCGAGCTGGGTCTGGGGGTGGTGGCATGAACGCGCCCAACCCGTTAGTAAAAAAAGCAGGGGCCGACGTGTTCGGTGCCTTACCCAGGATGTCGTGGCCTATGGCTGCGGATGCCCATCTGCGCGGGCTGTGCGCAACCCGGGTCGCAAGGCCTCTTTAAAAGGAGCAAAACATGTCCACCAAGACATCAATTTCCGGACTCACCGATGAGGAAGCCCAGGAGTTCCACCACTACTGGATGCAGGGCACCGTGGGCTTTACAGCAGTTGCTGTGTTGGCCCACATCCTGGTCTGGGCGTGGCGTCCCTGGTTCTGATTCAGAGCCTGTTTTTTTAACCATTGATTGACGGAGTCACTGTCATGCAAAACACCACCCGCCTCAACGAGGACCATTCGCGTGCGGATGAGTCCCCGGCGTATTGGTCCATTTTCCTCATCGGTTTCGGCTGTCTGTTTGTGGTCGTCGTTCTGGCCAAGCTGGTCGGCGTTCACTGGCGCGATTTGTTGCCCGGTGCTGAAGATGCCAAGAGCATGAGTCAGGGCGTGAAAGCTGCGGTGTACACCTTCATGTCCCACATCATTTAGGAGATTCACCATGTGGAGAATTTGGCGACTGTACGACCCATTGCGTGCCATGGTGCTGCAGGGTATTTTCTTGTTCGGCCTGGCCGCGATGATTCACCTCATCTTGCTCAGCACGAACAAATTCAATTGGCTCGACGGCGCGAAAAAGCCAGTCGCTGCATCGGCGCAAAACTCGCCGCTGCCAGCTACGGTGGCATCGCTGCCAGCGTCCAAGTCCTGATCCAGGACTTGCCGTCCAGGTGCTGCTATTGAAGCCCATTCAATGCGGCACCTGTTCATCCACTGAAGCAGGAGGACCCAACCATGGCCATGCTGAATTTTGAGAAAAAGTACCGTGTTCGCGGTGGTACCCTGCTGGGTGGTGATTTGTTCGACTTTTGGGTCGGACCGTTTTACGTCGGTTTCTTCGGCGTCACAACCCTCTTCTTTTCGTTCCTGGGCACGGCCCTGATCTTGTGGGGTGCCTCACAAGGACCGACCTGGAACATCTGGCAAATCAGCATCGCACCGCCTGATTTGTCGTATGGCTTGCGCTTTGCGCCCTTGATGGAAGGCGGCCTGTGGCAGCTCATCACGGTGTGTGCCATCGGCGCGTTTGGCTCGTGGATGATGCGCGAGGTCGAAATCTGCCGCAAGCTGGGCATGGGCTTCCATGTGCCCGTGGCTTTTGGTGTGGCCATCTCGGCTTATGTCACTTTGGTGGTGGTGCGTCCGGTGCTCATGGGCGCCTGGGGCCACGGTTTCCCTTACGGCATCTACAGCCACCTGGACTGGGTCTCCAACGTGGGCTACCAGTACCTGCACTTTCATTACAACCCGGCGCACATGATCGCCGTGAGTTTCTTCTTTGCCAGCGTGTTTGCCTTGTCGCTGCACGGTGGTTTGGTTCTGTCCTCTACCAATCCACAGCCAGGACAAGTGGTCAAAACCCCAGAGCATGAGGACACCTTCTTCCGGGATTTCATCGGTTATTCGGTGGGCACCTTGGGCATCCACCGGGTGGGGCTGTTCCTGGCGCTGGCGGCGGTTTTGTTCAGCGCGCTGTGCATCGTGCTCAGTGGCCCCTTCTGGAGCCGTGGCTGGCCCGAGTGGTGGAGCTGGTGGCTGAATCTGCCGATCTGGTCCCAGTGGCCCGTTTGAGTCGGATGGCACAACCCGTCCGAACCTGAAGAATTGAGGAGTATCGCAAATGGCCGACTATCAAAACCTGTTCACCACGGTGCAAGCCGTGGGGCCAATCCACCACGGGGTGGAGCTGGGTCACGGCAACAGTCCGCGCACCGGACAACCTGTGATCAATTACTGGATCGGCAAGCTGGGCAATGCCCAGTTAGGCCCGATCTATCTGGGGGGGTTGGGTTTGGCCTCACTCGTGTGTGGCTTGATCGCTTTCACCCTGATTGGGATGAACATGCTGGCCTCGGTCAACTACGACCCGATCCAGTTTGTGCGCCAGTTGTTCTGGCTGTCGCTGGAGCCACCACCACCGAGCTACGGCCTGAGCATGCCGCCGCTCAACCAAGGCGGCTGGTTCCTCATTGTCGGCTTGTTCCTCACCGCTTCCATCATGTTTTGGTGGGCTCGCACTTACCGCCGCGCCGTCGAGCTGGGCATGGGCTTGCACATTGCTTGGGCGTTTGCTGCGGCCATTTGGTTGTTCCTGGTGTTGGGCTTGTTCCGCCCCATCTTGATGGGTTCTTGGGGTGAGGCCGTGCCCTACGGCATCTTCTCCCACCTGGACTGGACGGCGGCTTTCTCGTTGCGCTACGGTAACCTGTTCTACAACCCCTTCCACGCGCTGTCCATCGTGTTCCTCTATGGCTCTGCGCTGCTGTTTGCCATGCACGGCGCCACGATTTTGGCCGTGACCCGTTACGGTGGTGAGCGCGAGATCGAGCAGATCACCGACCGCGGCACGGCCTCTGAGCGCGCGGCCTTGTTCTGGCGCTGGACCATGGGCTTCAATGCCACCATGGAATCGATTCACCGTTGGGCCTGGTGGTTCGCAGTCCTGTGCCCCATCACGGGCGGCATTGGCATCTTGCTCACCGGCACGGTGGTGGACAACTGGTACCTGTGGGCCATCAAGCATGGCGTGGCACCCCCCTATCCCGAGATTTTTCCAGCAGTGGTTGATCCCACGCTGAGCACTGGAGGCAAGCCATGAACACGAACACATTGAATTGCACGACAGCGGCCAGCCGATGGCTCAAGAGTCTGGGCTTGCTGTTGGCGGGCCTGGTGCTGGCGGGTTGCGAAAGGCCCATTCCTGAATCGGTGCAAAGTGGCTACCGGGGCACCGGCATGGTGCAGGTCTACAACGCCCGCTTGCTCGAAGTCAAAACCGAAAAGAACCAGCCGCCTGTGGCGATTCCTTCTGCCGGCTCCGATGGCCCCAAGGCTTCGCAAGCTTACAAAAACGTCAAGGTCTTGGGTGACTTGAGTGTGGGTGATTTCAACCGCCTGATGGTCTCCATGACCAGCTGGGTGGCCCCGAATGAAGGCTGCGCTTATTGCCATGCCTTGCCCAACTTCGAAGACGACAGCAAATACACCAAGGTGGTGGCCCGTCGCATGATCGAGATGACGCAGCACATCAATGCCGACTGGCAGCCCCACGTCGCTCAAACCGGTGTGACCTGCTACACCTGCCATCGGGGCGAGCCTGTGCCGAGTGCCATCTGGTTCAAATCCAATCCGCAACCCTACGGCTCCAACTTCATGGGCGACAAGGCCGGACAAAACGAGCCTTCGGCAGTGGTCAATTTGTCGTCCTTGCCCAATGACCCCTTCACCCCCTTCTTGTTGGACAAGCAAAACATCCGCGTGAACGGCCCGACGCCGCTGCCGTCTGGCAACCGTCAGTCGATCAAACAGGCCGAGTGGACCTATGGCTTGATGACGCACATGTCGACCGCGCTGGGCGTGAACTGCACTTACTGTCACAACACGCAGTCGTTCCAGAACTGGGAAATCAGCCCACCGCAGCGTGTGACGGCCTGGCATGGCATCCGCATGGCGCGTGACCTGAACCTGACCTACATGGAGCCATTGACAGAAGTCTTCCCAGCGCACCGCAAGGGCCCCTTGGGCGACGTGGCCAAGATGAACTGTGCGACCTGCCACCAAGGCGCCTACAAGCCGCTCAACGGCGCACCCATGGCCAAGGACTTTCCGGAGTTGCTCAAACCCGCTTTGGCTGCGGCCAAAGTCGCGGCCAAGTAGTTCACAAGTCGCTGCCTCAATTGCCGGACACGCCGTCATGGAAGCCATCGCCCCACTTCATGACCCGCTGTCTGGCGTGGTGGTGGTGGTGTTGGTCGATTTTTTGCGACAGCACCAGGGCTGGGGTTGGCTGCGTCTGGTGGCCGGAGCCACGCCTTACAAGGAAGTCCCCGGCTTGACCATGGTCAAGGTGATGGGCAGTGGCCACGGCGGTGGCTTCAGCCTGCGGCCCAGCGCGACGCACCAAGGCCTGATCTGCACTTTCAGCCATTTGGATATGGCCCTGAAATTCCTGGACAGTCCTTGGGTTCAGGCTTACCGTGATCGCGCCCGGGAATGCTGGACGGGGGTCATGTCGGTGCAATCGGCCCGCGGTCACTGGGACAAGCAAGCTTGGCAAGCCAGCACATTGGAAGCACTGGGTGCGCAGCTGCAGGCGCATGATCCAGCACGTGTTCAGCCCATGGGCCCATTTGCCGTGTTGACACGGGCCAGCATCGTGCCCACCAAAGCCATGGCGTTTTGGCGATATGCCCCGGCGGCGCAGGCCGATTTGGGCAAGTCCCCCGGATGTCTGCTGGCCATGGGCCTGGGTGAAGCGCCTTTGGTGCGTCAATGTACCTTCAGTGTGTGGCAAGACACGGCAGCCATGTTGCAATACGCGCATCAGGGCGCACACCAATTGGCCAGTGCGGCCGCTTACAAGCATCAGTTTTTTTCCGAATCGCTGTTTGTGCGCATGCAAGTGATGCAGATGGCTGGGGTCTGGAAGGGTCAGCCCTTTCAATTCCAAAGCCAATCGGATTTGCGTGATGCCCGCACCAGCACGTCCTCATGCGAATCCGCTTTGGACAGGGCGACCCCGCAGGTCAGCCATGTCTGAGCTCAAGGTGGTTATCGTGGGTGCAGGCATGGGTGGCTTGAGCAGCGCCATCTTGCTGGCCAATCGGGGTTTGGATGTCACCGTGGTCGAGTCTTCGGGCGAACCCGGCGGCAAGGTCCATAGCCGAGAGGTCAATGGCGCCCACATCGACAGCGGTCCCACCGTGTTCACCATGCGCTGGGTGTTCGATGATTTGCTGCGCAACGTGGGCACCAGCGTCGAGGACGAGATGCGCATCACACCCTTGCAGGTGTTGGCGCGACACTTCTGGCCCGATGGCAGCCAACTCGATCTGTCGGCCAACGCGCAAGAGAGCGAAGCGGCGATTGCCGTTTGGTCCGGTGGTGATGAAGCGCGTCGCTTTCGGGATTTTTGCAAAACCACGCGTCAGCTGTATGCCACGCTCGAAGGTCCGATGATCCGCGCTCAGCGCCCGAACATGGGCGGCTTCATGGGCGAATTGGGTTTCAAAGGTTTGGGTGTGTTGGCCCAACTCGGTCCGATGCGCAGCCTGTGGCAGCAGCTCGGCCATCAATTCACCGATCCGCGTTTGCGCCAGTTGTTTGCGCGTTACGCCACCTATTGCGGTTCATCGCCCTGGCTGTCGCCTGCCACTTTGATGCTGATCGCACAGGTCGAGATGGACGGCGTATGGTCGGTCGAAGGCGGCATGGTCGGCATGGCGCAGGCATTGGCCCGTGTGGCCCGTCGCCGTGGCACGGTGTTCCGCTACCACAGCACATGCCAGCGCATTGAACAGCGCCAGGGCCGCGTCTGTGGCGTGCACTTGCAGTCGGGCGAGTTCTTGGCCGCCGACCGCGTGATTTTCAACGGCGATGCCGCCGCATTGCGCAGCGGTTTGCTGGGCGAGGACGTGCGCCATGCGGTTCCATCCGAAGCACCGCCGCGTTCGCTGTCGGCGCTGACCTGGTCGATGCACACCCCGTCCGAGGGGGTTGTACTGGACCGGCACAACGTGTTTTTTCAAAGCACCTACGCCAGCGAGTTCGAGGACATCTTTGAGCGCCAGCGACTACCCGAAAGCCCCACGGTCTATGTCTGTGCGCAAGACCGTCCCGCTCAGCTCGCATCTGGCCAATCCGAGCGTCTGTTTTGTTTGGTCAACGCCCCTGCCAGTGGTGATGGCAACGCGATCACCGAGGAGGCTTTAGAACAATGCCAAACCCACACCTTTCAACACCTTCGTCGCTTGGGCCTGCCACTGACACCCACAACGGCCAACAGCATCCGCACGAGCCCGCAGGACTTTCATCGGCGCTTTCCGGCCAGCGGCGGGGCTCTGTACGGGCAGGCCACGCACGGCTGGACGAGCATCTTCAGCCGACCTGGCTCCACCACACCCCTACCGGGCCTGTTTCTGGCGGGGGGCAGCGTGCACCCGGGGCCAGGGGTGCCGATGGCGGCCTTGTCCGGGCAGCGGGCGGCCGAGGCGGTGATGGCGAGCCTCGCTTCGACCAGCACGTTCCCGATGGGGGCTACCTTTGGTGGTATGTCGACGCCATGAGTGACGACGGACAACACGGCATCACTCTCATTGCCTTTGTCGGCAGTGTGTTCTCGCCTTATTACGCTTGGGCGCGCCAGCGTGGTGCGGCCAACCCCGACAACCACTGTGCGCTGAACGTGGCCATCTACAGCAAAGGGCAGGGCCGCTGGGCCATGACCGAGCGCGGCCAACGCCATTGCGCCCGCAGTGCCCGCCAGTTCACCGTTGGCCCGAGCCAGCTGAGCTGGGATGGCGACTGCCTGACCATCGACATCGACGAGGTGTGTGTGCCCATCCCGCGCCGCGTGCGTGGCCGAATCAAGCTGTGGCCGCAACAGTTGTTTGGCTACTCCACACCTTTGGACGAAGCCAGTCGCCACCGTTGGGGACCCTTGGCACCGTCCTCGCGCATTGAAGTCGATCTGAGTGCACCTGATTTGAAATGGCAAGGCCACGCCTACCTCGATTCGAACGAAGGCGACGAGCCGGTGGACCGGGGTTTTCACACCTGGGACTGGTCTCGTGCCCGCATGCGTGATGGCAGCACCTTGGTGTTTTATGACATGCAAGCCCCGGGGAAGGAAGACCGCGTGCTTTCACTGCGCTTCACGCCCAAAGGCACGGTGGAGCCTGTTGCAGTCCCGCAGGTTCAGCACTTGCCCAAGACCGGCTGGCGCATCGACCGCCGCATGCGCAGCGAAAACGCTGTGCGGGTGCATGAACAACTCGAAGACACGCCCTTTTACCAGCGTGCCTTGCTGCAATTTGATCACGCAGGCGAGCCTTTGCTGGCCTTTCATGAAACCCTGTCGGTGCCGCGCTTGGTGTCACCGGTGGTTCAAGCCATGCTGCCCTGGCGCATGCCACGGCGGGCTTGAGATGATTCACTCTGACTTTGTTCTCCCCGACGCCCAGTGTGTGGGTGCGTGCAAATTCAGGGCAACCCCATTCCTGGCCGTGGTGGCCAAGAATAGCCCTCGTGCGGGCCGTGCACGTCTTCTGCAAGGAGAAAACTATGTCTAACTCAGACAAAGTCTGGCCAACGGGACTGACCCAGGCCGAATCGGAAGAGATTCACCGCAATCTCATCCAGGGTACGCAGATTTTCGGCATGATTGCCGCATTCGCCCATCTGCTGGCCTTCATCTATTCACCCTGGCTCAAGTAAAGGAGTCACAACATGATCTACTCGAAAATGTGGTTGGTGGTGAAGCCTTCTGTGGGTATTCCAGTGTTCATTGCGGCCGTGGCGATTGCCTCGTTCAGCGTGCACCTGGCCCTCACATTGAACACCACTTGGGTGAAAAACTTCCTCAACGGCGGTTCCAAAGTGGTCGCCACGGCGCCCGCGGGCGATGCTGCCGTGAAGAAGTAAGGGCCTTGTCCCGCCGATTGACCAGGCGCGCAAGCGCCTGGTCTTTCCCTGACTATGAACACCACTAAAAAACGCAGCAACTGGGGTACGGCCTTGGCCAGTTGGGGCCCCCGGTTTCTTCCCTTTGCCGACGCTGCCAGCGATGATTTGCCGCTCTCGCGTCTGCTGCGCTTGTCGCTGTTTCAAATTTCTGTGGGCATGGCCATGGTCATGCTCGTAGGCACCCTCAACCGCGTGATGATCGTCGAGCTCAAGGTCTCGGCCACGCTCGTGTCCTTCATGGTTGCCCTGCCTTTGTTGATCGCGCCTTTGCGGACCTTGATCGGTTTTCGTTCTGACAACCACCGCTCGCAGCTGGGTTGGCGCCGGGTGCCCTACATCTGGATGGGCAGCTTGCTCCAGTTTGGTGGTTTCTCCATCATGCCCTTTGCACTGTTGGTGCTGGCCGGTGCCGGTCAATCCAGCCAAGCCCCGGAATGGGTGGGACAAGTGGGGGCGGCTGGGGCGTTTTTGTTGGTGGGCCTGGGCATGCACACCGTGCAAACCGCGGGCTTGGCCTTGGCCACTGACCTGGCTCCGCCCGAGCGTCAGCCCCAGGTGGTCGGCCTGATGTATGTGATGCAACTGATCGGCATGATCGGCAGCGCCTTGATGTTGGGCTATTTGCTGCACGACTACAGCCCCGGCCAGCTCATTCGCGTGGTGCAGGCGGTGGCCGTGACCACCCTGGTGCTGAACGTGATTGCGCTTTGGAAGCAAGAGCCGCGCAGCCGTCTGCGCAAGCCCGGCACGCCCATTGAGCACACATTCGCGCAAGCCTGGCAGCTGTTTTGCCAAGGCCCCAACACACTGCGTCGCTTGCTGGCGGTGGGCTTGGGCACCATGGCGTTCACCATGGAAGACGTTTTATTGGAGCCTTATGGCGGTGAGATCTTGCAGATGAGCGTGTCCAGCACCACCCTGCTGTCGGCCACCTTGGCGCTGGGCGGGCTGCTGGGCTTTGCCTGGGCCTCCCGCGTGCTGGGGCGCGGTGCCGACGCCTACCGCATGTCTGGCTGGGGCGCTTGGATCGGTCTGCCAGCCTTTGTGACCATCATCGCGGCGGCCCCTTTGGCCTCCCCGGCGTTGTTTGTCCTGGGAGTTTTTCTGGTCGGCCTGGGCGGTGGTTTGTTCGCCCACGGTACCCTCACGGCCACCATGCAGCTCGCCCCGCCCAGCCAGATTGGACTGGCCATGGGGGCCTGGGGTGCCGTCCAGGCCACGGCCGCTGGCGTGGGCATGGCCGCAGGCGGCCTGATTCGGGACGCAGTGGCGCTGGGCAGCAGCCCCGTCATGGGCTATTCAGCGGTGTACGCCATCGAGATCGTTTTGCTGGCACTGACCCTTTGGGCCATGGGACCTTTGGTGCGCGCGCCTGTACGTGTCCCGATCAGCTCAGCATAATGAGAAGCTCTTTTTTTTAACCCCACCCCTTGCCTTCCAAAGGAACAGCCATGGAAATCAAACACATCCTCATCATCATATTCGTGGTTTTTTGCCTGTTCATGTTGGCCAACTGGTTCAATCGCCCGAAAGATCCGCGCAAGTAAAGCGCCCCGTGCCCAGGGCTTTTGCAAATAAGCCCACCCACAAAAAAGCCGCTGTGAAGCGGCTTTTTTTGCGGGCAACCGAATGTTCAGTTGCGCCTGTCGCGGTAACCGCTGCCATAGCCGGTGCTGGGCTCTTTGGGCTTGGAAATGTTGACCACGATGGAGCGACCACCGACTGAGACGCCGTTCAGACCGGTGATGGCGGCTTGGGCTTCTTCGGCGCTGGACATTTCCACAAAGGCGAACCCCTTGGAGCGACCGGTGTCGCGGTCCATCATGACCTTGGCCGACAGCACGCCGCCAAAATCAGAAAAGTTTTGACGCAAGCTGGCGTCGTCGATGGTGTAGGGCAAGTTGCCCACGTAAATTTTGCTGCTCATGTGCGAGCCTTTCAGAGAGGTGGCGTGGCGGCTTCAAAACGAAACCGACTTGCAAGGAAAAGCGGATATCTGGCCAAGGCCAAGTAGCCGCAGGGAAACGCGCCCAAAGCCCTGGAGCCTCAGCGCATTTGTTCGGGGTTGGGGCTGTTTTGCAGCCAATTGCGGGTTGTGTCGAGCACGCCGCGCGCAGCATGTTGGGTGAAAGCACAAGCCGTGCGGTGCAGGGCAGGCGTCAGGTCCAGGCCTTGCAAAGCAGGGCGAGCCTGGCGCAAAGCCGTGGCAGCGCTTGTTCGGCCAAGGCCGGTGCAAAAAGGGTGTGTCGAGGGCGAGTCGACCGGGGAGCCCGAGTGGGGGGTCATCAGAGAAATCAAAGTCAATCGAGTCGCCAACCATCCAGGGGCTGACGCAGAGCGGAGAGAAAAAAATGAACAAGCCTGCTGCTCAACAGGACATGCTTTTCGAGGTCAATCGAGGCCGTGCAGACGCCTTGTGAGCATTCTGCGTTTTGTTCATGCGGGTGCTGCAAAACAAGCCGCGAATATATTCCCTATTGAAATAAAAGTCAATTTTTTTATTTCCCTTGGTTTGAAAGATATCAAAGCCCGTTCACCACATGGCGCACCAACAGGGCCGACAGCACCCACATGGTCAGGCCGATCAGCGCATCCAGCACCTGCCAGGCGCGGGGGCGGGCAAACCAGGGCGCCAGCCAACGGGCCCCAAAGCCCAAAGCGCTGAACCACAACAGACTGGCCGTACTGGCCCCGGCCGCAAACCAACCCTGCAAAGGCGCGGGCTGCTGCGCGCCGATGCTGCCCACCAGCAGCACCGTGTCCAGGTACACATGCGGGTTGAGCAGGGTAAAGCCCGCCGCTTGCGCCATCGCCGCCCCCCGGCTCAGAGCTTGGCCCGACGCTGTCACATCCAGCGCACTGATTTGCCGCGCCCGTTGCAGCGCCCGCCAGCCATACACCGCCAAAAACGCCGCACCGCCCAAAGCCAGGCCACGGGCCAACATAGGCCTGTCGCCCAGCGCCTGCGCCATGCCCAACACGCCCGCCGTGATCAGCACCGCATCGGCCACCGCGCAAAAGGCCACCACACTGCCCACATGCTCTCGCCGCAAGCCCTGGCGCAAGACAAACGCGTTTTGCGCTCCAATGGCCACGATCAGGCCCAGGCTCAAAACCAGGCCTTGGGCAAAAACAGGGCCCGCGCCCAAGAAGGTGTCATTCCAATTCATGGGGCGTGAGCTTGCCAGTTCATCCTTCATTTCGGCTTGGGACACCCCTGAATGAATCGGGCATGCCCTGCCATTGGGCAAAAAATCCGTCTTGGGTGTGGGGCGCCGGTGTTGAGTTTGGGCTGAGCATGACTTCCAAGCCGGCCTGCGCGCTGTCAATCAAGGGAAGTGGGACGTGCGGCTGCAAGAGCCGGGCATAGCCTGCCAAGCCAGCGCCGCCGAGGATGATGGCGGCCACACCGGACTGGGCCGCTTGCTGGCAAGCCTGCGTCAAGCACCTGATGGCCATGTCCGGGTCGGCCTGCAGAGCCGCTCCGGTGGGCACAACGGTTTCAATGTGCCGCAGTTGTGCGCCAAAGCCCAGGCTGCCTGCCAGGCGTTGCAGCATGGGCTTCCAGCGCTCGCCGCCGGTCACGATGGCAAACGGTCCGTGCGTTGCGGCTTGAATGAACGAGGCCTCGGCCAGGCCGGTGACTGGGCAGCCACTGACTTCACGCAACGCGAACAAACCCGGATCGCCAAAACAGCCAATCAAGACCCCATCCAGCGGCGTCGTTGAGTGGCTGCGCTGCGCTGTCCAAGCGTCCAGGCAAGCATGTGCAGCCACGGCGTGGCTGGCCTCGCAGGCGATGTACTGCGCTCCAAATCGGGCGGTGAGGACATCCAGTTGCACACCATCGGGCAGCATCGGTTGCAAGACGTCTTGCAGGCGCCGTGTGGTCAGTGGGTTCGTGTTGGGGTTGATCAGCAAATAACGGCGAGGTGAGGGCAGGCTCATGGTGGGTGTTCCTTATTCAAACGGTGTGCGTTGAGACGCGAATCTGCGCAAGTGTCCTTTGGCCCTTGTCGAGCAAGGCACTGGAGGCCTTGTGTTGAATGCATCTATCGGGCCGGGTTGGAACATCGCATGAGCGGGAAAGAGGGGCTGATCGATTGACCATGGGCATGTTCGTTGAGCAGACGTAAGGGGTTTTGTATGCGATGTGCCCTTGTTCATGGGATTTTAATTTTGATGGGGGACAGGATGGATTGCATACAAAAAATCGCCAAATTGGGGCGTCATGCGAAAAGCCTGACCAAAATGGTGCAAGAAAACATCATTTTTGTGCTGAACAAGTCGTGACAAATGGGTCATTTTCAAAGATGACTTCTTTTGGATGACGGCGGTGCTGGCGTCACATCGGGCACAGCGATTGCATACAAAAACTTGCCAGATTTTTGTTGTGTATGTTAATTTGCGTTCCTGATCTGGATGTACACAAGGTCTGTTGCTCATTTTTTCAATCCACTTTTATTGGAGTTTTGATGATGCGTTCTATCCTTTCCCCTCGTTCGTTGCCCTCCAAGTGGGCGTTCACCATGGCAGTCGGGATGGGGCTCAGCGCCATCTCCATGGCAGTTCAGGCGCAAGAAAAAGTTTTGCGCATCGCCATGACAGCGGCAGACATTCCCCGTACGCTGGGGCAGCCAGACCAAGGCTTTGAGGGCAACCGGTTCACCGGTATCCCGATGTATGACGCGCTGACCCATTGGGATTTGTCGAAATCAGACGCCCCCAGCGTTGTAGGACCTGGCTTGGCCACTTCATGGACCGTGGGGGCCACGGACAAAACCAAATGGACATTCAAGTTGCGCCCCGGCGTGAGGTTCCACGATGGCTCGCCCTTGAATGCCGATGCCATCGTCTGGAACGTGCGTAAGGTGTTGGACAAAGATGCGGTTCATTTCGATGCCAGCCAGGTGGGCGTCACCGCTTCGCGCATGCCCACCCTGCGCAGTGCCCGAAAAATCGACGACCTGACGGTGGAGTTGACCACCAGCGAACCCGATGCTTTCTTGCCGATCAACCTGACCAATTTGTTCATCGCGTCGCCTGCACATTGGCAAAAGAAATTTGACGCTGCTGCAGGTGCAACGCCTGCGGACAAGTCCAGAGCAGCCTGGACCGCATTTGCGGCTGATGCATCCGGCTCAGGCCCCTTCAAGATGGCCCGCTTCGTTCCGCGTGAGCGCCTGGAGATGGTGGCCAATAAGACCTACTGGGACCCCAAGCGAGTTCCCAAGGTCGACCGCGTGGTCCTTGTGCCCATGCCCGAGGCCAATGCCCGCACTGCAGCCTTGCTGGGTGGACAGGTCGACTGGATTGAGGCACCCGCCCCCGACGCCATGCCGCAAATTCGCCAGCGTGGCTTCAGGATTGAGAGCAACGCCCAACCGCATGTGTGGCCCTGGCAGTTGTCATTTGCCGAAGGCTCGCCTTGGCTGGACAAGCGGGTGCGTCACGCGGCCAACTTGTGCGTGGACCGTGAGGGTCTGAGAACCCTTTTGGGCGGCATGATGGCAGCCCCCAAAGGCACGGTGCCACCGGGCCACCCTTGGTGGGGTAACCCCAAATTCGACATCAAGTACGACGTGAATGCGGCCAAGGCCTTGATGACGCAAGCGGGTCACAGCGCCGCCAAACCCCTCAAAGTCAAGGTGCAGATTTCGGCATCAGGCTCTGGTCAGATGCAGCCCTTGCCGATGAACGAGTTTGTTCAGCAGTCGCTCAAGCAGTGCTTCTTTGATGTGCAGTTCGATGTGATTGAGTGGAACACCTTGTTCACCAACTGGCGTCGGGGTGCCAAAGATCCAACGGCCAACGGTGCGGATGCCATCAACGTGAGTTACTCCGCCATGGACCCCTTCTTTGGCATGGTGCGCTTCACCAGTACAGGTACCTTCCCACCGGTGTCCAACAACTGGGGTTACTTTGGCAATCCGGAGTTTGAAAAGCTGATTGCAGATGCCCGCACCCAGTTTGACGACAAGCGGCGCGACGATGCGCTGGCCAGGTTGCACGCGCGCATTGTTGAAGAGGCACCTTTTGTCTGGATTGCGCATGACGTGGGTCCCCGCGCCATGAGCGCCAAGGTCAAGGGCTTTGTGCAACCACGCAGTTGGTTTGTCGATCTGGCGCCAGTGTCGATGGACTGATGGTTCAGGTGTGGGCCTTCGGGCCCACACCTTTTTCATGTGCAGTGACGGTCGGTTGGGTCTGACTGAACACTGTTTTGATTGAAGTTTGGGAGTGATGGCATGCTCGGCTTTTTGTTGCGGCGTCTGATTTATTCTTTGCCCATCATGCTGGGGGTGGCGCTGGTTTGTTTTGCATTGGTCCATCTGGCACCCGGCGATCCTCTGGTTTCGATTTTGCCGCCCGATGCTTCGGCTGACCTGCAAGCGCAGTTGATCGAGTTGTATGGATTCAATCGCTCTTATCCTGAACAGTTTGTGACCTGGGTTTGGCGCGCCCTGCAAGGCGATCTGGGCACATCGATTGCCAGCAACCGCCCCGTGGCTGGCGAAGTCATGACCGCAGTGGGCAACACCTTGCGACTGGCGATGTTGGCCACCCTGATCGGGTTTGTGTTGGGTTGTTTGTTTGGTTTTGTCGCCGGATATTTTCAGAACTCCTGGCTGGACAAGCTGGCTTCCTTGACCTCGGTTTTGGGTGTCAGCGTCCCGCACTACTGGCTGGGCATGGTCCTGGTGATTGTGTTTTCTTCGATTCTGATGTGGCTGCCTCCCGGTGGCGCTGGGCCGGGTGGCTCCAGTGAATGGGTTTGGGATTGGGAGCACATCAAGCACATGATCCTGCCCGCCATTACCATGAGTGTGATTCCCATGGGCATCATTTCGCGCACCGTGCGGGCCTTGGTGGCGGACATACTGGCGCAAGAATTCATCGTGGGTTTGCGTGCCAAGGGCTTGACCAATTTGGGTATTTTTTGGCATGTGGTCAAAAATGCAGCCCCCACGGCGCTGGCGGTGATGGGCTTGCAGTTGGGCTATTTGCTCGGCGGCTCGATCCTGATCGAGACGGTTTTTTCCTGGCCTGGCACAGGCTTCTTGCTCAACTCGGCCATCTTCCAGCGCGACTTGCCTTTGCTGCAAGGCACGATCCTGGTGCTGGCCATGTTTTTTGTCGTGCTCAACCTCATCGTGGATGTGATCCAGACCTTGCTGGACCCTCGCATTGCACGCGCTTGATCCAGATCACAAGGAAATGCCATGTCTTTTTTAAATGCGCCTGCCAGCCCTGTGCTACCGCTGGTGTACGAGCGCTCCGCCGGTTATTGGGAAACCGTAGGGCGTCGATTTTTGCGTGACAAAGTCGCACTGGGTGCGGCTCTGGTGGTGTTTTTGTTGATGATTCTGGCTTTGCTGGGGCCATGGCTTGCGCCGATGGACCCTTACCAGTCCGCCATGCTCAAACGCCTCAAGCCCATTGGCTTTGAAGGCCACCCTTTGGGCACGGATGAATTGGGCCGCGACATGCTCAGCCGCCTGATGGTGGGGGCCAGGTTGTCCTTGTTCATGGGCATCACCCCCGTCATTTGCGCCTTTTTCATCGGCTCCTTGATTGGCATCACCGCCGGTTACATGGGGGGCTGGGTCAACAGCGTGATGATGCGCACCATCGACGTTTTTTACGCGTTTCCTTCGGTACTGTTGGCCATCGCCCTGTCGGGCGCTTTGGGGGCGGGCATCACCAATTCCCTCATCTCCTTGACGATTGTGTTCATACCCCCGCTGGCCCGTGTGGCCGAAAGCGTGACGACACAGATAAGGGGGCGTGATTTCGTCGAGGCAGCCCGGGCTTCGGGCGCATCGGCTTTCACCATCGTGCGGGTGCATGTGCTGGGCAATGTGCTGGGGCCGATTTTTGTGTACGCCACGAGTTTGATCGCGGTGTCCATGATCCTGGCTTCAGGGCTGAGCTTTTTGGGTCTCGGTGTCAAACCACCCGAGCCGGAGTGGGGCCTGATGCTCAACACCTTGCGCACCGCCATTTACACACAACCCTGGATTGCAGCCTTGCCCGGGGCGATGATTTTCATGACATCGATTGCTTTCAACCTTTTGGCCGACGGTTTGCGCTCGGCCATGGAAATCAAACAGTGAGGTCCGAATGACTTTGGCCAATGATGAGGCGGGCGGATCAAGCCAGCCGATGCTGTCGGTGCGTGGCTTGGTCAAGCACTTCCCACTCAAGAAAGACTTGTTGGGACGCGGTGCGGGCGTCGTGCGTGCCGTCGACGGCGTGAGCTTTGACGTGTTCAAGGGAGAGACCCTGGGCGTGGTGGGCGAGTCCGGTTGCGGCAAGTCGACCACGGCGCGTTTGCTGATGCAACTGATCACGCCCGACCAGGGCGAGATGGTGTTCGATGGGCAGACCGTGGGCAGCAAGTCGCTGCCCCTGAAGGCGTACCGTCGACAGGCCCAAATGGTGTTTCAAGACAGCTACGCGTCCTTGAACCCCCGCTTGACCATGGAAGATTCGATCGCATTTGCCCCCATGGTGCACGGACTGCCTGAGCGTGAGGCGATTGAGCGTGCGCGCGACTTGCTCGACCGGGTGGGCTTGTCACCGCAGCGGTTTGCCGAGCGTTACCCTCACGAGCTCTCAGGTGGGCAAAGACAGCGCGTCAACATTGCCCGAGCATTGGCCTTGCAGTCGCGACTGATCATTTTGGATGAGGCGGTCTCTGCCCTCGACAAGTCGGTAGAAGCCCAGGTGCTGAACCTTTTGCTCGACTTGAAAGAGGCGTTTGGCCTGACCTACATCTTCATCAGCCACGACCTGAATGTGGTGCGCTACATGAGCGACAGGGTCATGGTGATGTACTTGGGGCAAGTGGTCGAAGTGGGTGACAGTGAAACCCTGTTCAAGCATGCTGCGCACCCCTACACGCGCGCTTTGCTGTCTTCGATCCCGACCTTGGACCCGGATCGGCGCACTGAAACCCCGCCTTTGGCCGGTGACCCACCCAACCCGATCAACCCGCCGAGCGGTTGCCGTTTCCACACCCGTTGTGTGCATGCCCAAGCCATTTGCAGTGAAAAGATGCCGGTGTTAGCCCCAGCCCAACACGGCCAACAAGTGGCCTGCTGGATGCATGTGGCAGGCGCAGCGCATACAGAGGCTCCCGCACAGGGCATGGTCAAACCTTTGGAGGTCGTGGCATGAAACCGGATACGTCAACACCTGCATTTGTGGACATTCGCCAGTTGCATGTCACCTTCACTGGCGGCAAAAAACCCGTGCAGGCGGTCTCGGGCGTGGACTTGCGTGTCCAACGCGGTGAAGTGGTCGCCTTGATTGGCGAGTCCGGTTCGGGCAAAAGCGTGACCTTGCGCAGCTTGTTGCGCTTGCATGCCGAAAATAAAACCCAAATTGATGGGCAAATCCGTGTGGGCGATCACGACGTGCTCACGCTTTCGTCGGACCAACTGAGCCAATTCCGTGGGCGCGTGGCTTCGATGATTTTTCAAGAGCCCTTGCTGGCGCTGGACCCGGTTTACAGCGTGGGCCAGCAAATCATCGAGACCATTCGCCGACACGAAGATGTGAGCGAGGACACCGCGAGGCAGCGCGCTCTGGCCTTGTTTGAGCGG
This sequence comes from Comamonadaceae bacterium, assembly GCA_027488215.1. GTDB lineage: Bacteria > Pseudomonadota > Gammaproteobacteria > Burkholderiales > Burkholderiaceae_C > Limnohabitans_A. Next base: position 17,008 of record JAIYCB010000029.1, on the reverse strand, counting down.
GTGCGCATACCCAGTCCAGAGCGTCGTTTGCAGGCTTATCCGCATGAAATGTCGGGCGGCATGCGCCAGCGCGCCATGATCGCACTGTCTCTGGCCTGCCAGCCTCAGTTGTTGCTGGCCGATGAGCCCACCACCGCCTTGGACGCGACGGTGCAAATTCAGATCCTGTTGCTGTTGCGCGAGTTGCAAAAAGAGATGGGCTTGTCGGTGATTTTTGTCACGCATGACATCGGCGCTGCGGTTGAAGTGGCCGATCGGATTGCGGTGATGTATGCAGGCCGCATTGTGGAGGAGGGACCCACCCGCACCTTGATGCGCGAGCCACGCCACCCCTACACGCGTGCCTTGCTGCAGAGCCGCGCTGACGGTGCCTTGTCCAAAGGCCAGCGCCTGGAAACCATTGCGGGCTCACCGCCCGACTTGACGGATTTGCCCAAGGGGTGCGCCTTTGCAAGCCGATGCAAGATGGCTGTGCCGGAATGCAATGACACACGCCCCGAGATCACTTGGTTGGCCGATGGTCACAGCGTTCGCTGTCTGTTGGCCCAACCCGAGCGGGTGGCCTGATCATTTTTCGAGAGTGAGGCGAACATGAGTCGACACACCGATACCTTGTGGGACACCGCCCACGCTTTCATGCCTTATCCGTCGAGCCCGATGGCCCATGCCACCACAGGCCCCTTGTCCGGCTTGAGTTTTGCCGTGAAAGACATCTACCACCTCAAGGGCTATCCCACCAGTGGCGGTCAACCCATGTTGATGGCGCTTTGGAGCGTTCAGGACCGAACCGCCCCGGTGGTGCAAAGCTTGCTCGACGCGGGTGCGCGTTTTGTTGGCAAAACGGTCACCGACGAATTGGCGTTTTCCATGAACGGTCAAAATGCCCATTTTGGCGCGCCGATCAATGGCGCTGCGCCCGAGCGGATCAGTGGCGGATCCTCCTCGGGTTCGGCATCTGCCGTGTCGAACCGCCTGTGCGATTTCGCTTTGGGTTCGGACACCGGCGGTTCTGTGCGTGCACCCGCCAACCATTGCGGTCTGGTGGGCATGCGGCCCAGCCATGGACGCATCAGTCTGCAAGACACCATGGCTTTGTCGCCCAGCCTGGACACCTGTGGCTGGTTTGCCCGCGATGTGCCCACCTTTGCCCGTGTGGCCCAGGTTTTGTTGGGCGACGATGTGCAGCCTTTGCCTGATCAGATCAGGTTGTTGGCACCGACCGACATGTGGTCGCTGGCCACGCCAGGTGCACTCAAAGCCCTCAAGCCTGTGCGGCAAAAAATTGAGCAATCTTTGGGCAAGGCCAAACCGGTTCGCATCATGCTGGATGACTTGGCCAGCATGTATTGGCATTTCCGGGCCATTCAGGGGCGTGAGGCATGGGACGTCCATGGTGCATTCATCCAGCGATTCAATCCTGTGCTCGGAGCCGCTGTGGCCCAGCGCTTTGACTGGTCTTCTCAAGTCAGCGATGAGCAAGTCGCCAAGGCGCGTGCTTTTCGTGAACTTTGGCGCGCACACATGCGGCAACTTTTGGGCTCGGACGGTGTGCTCTTGATGCCCACCATGCCCGATGTGGCCCCTTTGATCCGTCAGACCGATGCCGAGTTGGAGGACTACCGCAACCGCGCAACCAGCTTGCTCTGTGTCGCGGGCATGGCCGATTTACCGCAAGTGACCTTGCCATTGGCCAGCCATCAGGGTGCGCCCTTGGGCATCTCGTTGGTGGGGCCTGTCGGCTCGGATCGTAGTCTTGTCAAATTGGCCGAACAGATCCATCGCGCCTGGTCTTGAATCCTGACATTTGATTTCATGCGCTCTGTTTCAAAGCGGACTCAGGAGAACGGCGAAAGGCAGTGAATGAATTTCACAATCTTCGCTTGGGCCTTGGCGCTCGAGCACCAGAAAAGCGCCATTGTCCAAGGCCATCAGAGGGTGATGCCAGGTGCCTTTGTGCAAGGTGAAACCTTGCTGGCCAGTGACCTCGAAACACCGCAGCGTGCGCAGATCGGGTTGGTCTTGCCCCAAGGCCACCAGCAAGCGACAGCGTGCGCCGGTCAATGGCACAAAAGTTTGGCTTCCCCATTGGTGCCGCTCAAGCAATTGACAAGGTCCCTCCGGGTTTTGTGCCAAGGCATGGAAAACAGCCAACACAGCTTCGCCTTGTTGGCCTGTCAAGTCAAGGCCGTTTGGCAGATCCAATCGTCCGCTGGTGCCCTGGTTGATGGTTTGGTTCGCGGGATCAAACAAATTCAACACCTCACCATAGGGGGAGAAAGCGGGTGCTGTCAGTGGCTGGCATGCCAGGACGTTCTGAGGCTGTGCTGTGTTCATGGAATGACTCGGGTGGATGGGGTACATCATGACAGATGAAGCCCGATTGGCGGTACCCCAAGCGATGAACACCAGTGTCGTGCTGCCGGTTCAATCGCCTGCCGCAGTGCCGGCTGTTGCGGAAGCGTCCAGCCTGTCGCAAGAGTCGGGCTCCGGGTCTTACGTCACAGGGGCCGATCGGGTCTATGAGGCCATTTATCAAGCGGTGCTGGAGCGCCGTTTGTCTCCGGGGGAGCGTTTGCGTGAGCAGGAGCTGGCCCAGCAATTCAATGTGTCACGCACTTTGGTGCGTCAGGCGCTGCAACGTCTGGCGCAAGAACAAGTCATCGAGTTGCTGCACAACCGGGGCGCGCGCGTGCCTATCCTCAGTCTGGAAGATGCTGGCAGTGTCTTTGATGCCCGCAGGGTGGTCGAATGCGAAGTCGCCAGGCGACTGGCTGGCCGATTGAGCGCCGATCAGTTGCAGACCCTGCAGCATTTGGCCGCTTGTGAAGTGGAGGCGGATCGCCAGGGGCATGCCGCCGAGGCGATTCGTCTTTCGGGTGAATTTCACCAGGCCATGGCACGCATGCATGGCAACCCGGTATTGGCCCGTTGGCTGGACGGTTTGTTGCCAACCACCTCTTTGCTCATGTCGCGCTTCAAACGCCAGGGTGGGCAGGTGTGTGTTGCCCACCGCCATATCGACTTGATCGAAGCCTTGCAAAAAAACCCTGCAGCGGCTGGCGCTGAAATGCGCAAACACCTCAATGAGCTGGAGCAATCCTTGACCTCACCCACAGCACCGCGCCGACAATTGCGCGATGTCTTCCAGGCGTACCGTGACAACTCTGAAGGCACACCGTTGGAGATCAAAACATGAACTTGAGTCGCGATAACTTGTCTTCTTTGCGCATTGACGCCAACCGCTTGTGGCAATCGCTGATGACCTTGGCCCAAATCGGCGGCACCGACAAGGGGGGCGTCTGTCGCTTGGCTTTGACGGATCTGGACCGACAGGGCCGTGACTTGGTCACTTCCTGGGCGCGAGAAGCTGGCATGACGGTCACGGTCGATCAGATCGGCAACGTCTTCATGCGCAGACCCGGGCGTCAGCCCGATTTGCCGCCCATCATGACGGGCAGCCACATTGATACGCAGCCCACAGGGGGCAAGTTCGATGGCAACTATGGCGTGCTGGCAGGGCTGGAGGTGGTGCGTTGTTTGAACGATCACGGTATCGAAACCGAAGCACCCATCGAGGTGGCCTTTTGGACCAATGAGGAAGGCAGCCGCTTTGTGCCGGTGATGATGGGCTCGGGGGTGTTTGCCGGTGCTTTCTCCCTTGAGCATGCCTACAAAGCCCAAGATCAAGAAGGCAAAACAGTTCTCCAGGAACTGCAGCGCATTGGCTATGTGGGCAGCGAAGTGCCTGGACAGCACCCTGTTGGGGCTTACTTTGAAACCCACATCGAGCAAGGGCCGGTGCTTGAAGATGCGGGCGTGACCATCGGTGTTGTCAGTGGTTCCTTGGGGATCCGTTGGTTCGACTGCATCGTGACCGGTATGGAGGCGCATGCTGGCCCCACACCCATGCCCTTGCGACGCGATGCTTTGCAAGTGGCCACCCAATTGATGCAGGCCGTGGTGGACAGTGCGCTCCAACATGCGCCGCATGCCAGGGGAACGGTGGGCATGGTTCATGTCCATCCGAACAGCCGCAATGTCATTCCCGGACGGGTCAAGTTCAGCATCGATTTGCGCAACAACACGGATGCGGGTGTTGATGCGATGGCCGAGGAAATCAGATCGGTGGCCGAAAGCTTGCAAGCCAGAACGGGCTTGTCCATTGAATTGACCTTGGTGTCCAGTTTTTCCGCAACAGCCTTTCATGAGGAATGCATTTCGGCCATCACGGATGCCACCGTCCAATTGGGTTACAGCCACATGCCTGTGGTTTCAGGGGCGGGTCATGATGCGATTTATGCGGCGCGATTGGCGCCCAGCGGCATGATTTTCATCCCTTGCAAGGATGGCATCAGTCACAACGAAATTGAAGACGCCAAGCCAGCCGACATTGAGGCCGGTTGCAATGTCTTGCTGCATGCGATGTTGGCCAAGGCCAAAGTGGTGTTGCCACCCTGACCTCAGGCTCTGGGCAACTCAATCGGCTGGCCTGCTGCCAGCAAGTCCATCACCTGATGCATGACCTGCGGACCGGATGCCGAATAGGGGTCGAAGTCGGGGTGCTGCAGTCGGACCATGGGGTCGTCCACCGACAGGTGCACCAGCGCCATGGACCATTGGCCAAAAAGGCGTTCTTGGATCTCTTCGTAATGCAGCACTTCCACATCTTTGTGACGTGCATCGACCGCGATACGGCGGAACAGCGCGTTCACGCGACTGCGCTGACCTTCGATCACCTGAAAGAAAAAGCCCTGGCCTTGGCACAGCACACCGGTGATGCCCTGTTGTGCGTTGTTGGCCTTTGCGTGTGCCAGGATGCTGGTCGTCATGGTGGTGGTTTGCGGACCTGCGGCGCGGCTCACATAAAGCAAGCGTACGTTGATGCTGTGGCTGGGCACCCTCATGGTGTTGGGCTCATGGTGTTTGGCGCAAGGCGTTGCGGTCCAGGCGCTCGGTTTCGCGGCGCTCAAACAGGTTGAGCATCCAGGCCACCCGTTGCGGCATGGCGCGGTTCGGAAAGTAGGCCTTGTTGCCCGTTTGCTGTGCCGAGTCGCGACAGCCTTGAACCAAACCCACGATGGCGGCCAGCGGCGCTGGGGTGTGGTCGGCCACGCGGATCCAGTGCACCTGGGTCCAAGCGCTGGCCAACAACATCAGCTTGCGTGTGGTGCTGACCACGGTGCGTTTGTTGACCGAGTCCAAGCCTTCGCGGCGCAGCTGGTGCCCAATCTCAGCGTAAATCATGCTCGCCGCGCAAATGGCGGCGCGGCAGTCGGGCGGCAGGGCGGCAATGCCCGAATGCGCTTGTTTGTACAGGCGATCGGCTTCGTCTAACAAACGCGCCACCACCTGAGCGAGTGCGGGTGTGAAGGTGGGCTGGGCCATCCAGGCCTCGGGCTGTACGCCCGCTTCGATCAACCAACGGCGCGGCAGGTAAAGCCGACCGATGCTGGCGTCGTGCCCCACATCGCGGGCGATGTTGGTCAATTGCATGGCCACGCCCAGCTCACAGGCGCGGGCCAAGGTGTCCATGCTTTGTGGGCCCATGATCCAGCTCATCATGGCGCCCACACTGCCCGCCACACGGGCGGCATAAGCGTGCACATCTTCGATGCTGTTGTAGGTGCGGCCACCTGCGTCCCAAGCAAAGCCTTCGATCAGCGCGTCGAGCAAATGGCGCGGCAGTTTGTACTGTTGCACCACCAGGCTCAGCGCGTGGTCTTCGACGTGGTCCTGCGGGGTGCCCGCATAGATGGCGTCCAGGCGCATTTGCAGCACATCGAGCGGCGCATCGCCCGCCTCGGCTTCGTCGACCAGATCGTCCGCCACGCGGCAAAACGCATACAGCGCAATGGCGGCGGTGCGCACGCGGGGGGGCAGCAAGCGGCTGGCCGCAAAAAAAGTTTTGGAGCCGCCTTGCATCATGGCCACGCAGGCCTGCAGGTCTTGCGAGTCGAAGTCGAGTTCGGACAGGGACACGGAGGAAGGGGCACGCTCAGGCATGGACATGGGGAACCACCGTTTCCAGGGCTTTGGCCGACATCAACACCCCCGGCACGCCCGCGCCGGGGTGCGTGCTGGCACCCACCACGAACAGGCCGGGAACGTCTTCGCTGCGGTTGTGCGGGCGAAACCAGGCGCTTTGCAGCAGCAGCGGCTCGAGGCCAAAGCCTGCGCCTTTGTAAGACCACAGCCGGTCATGAAAATCTTGTGGTGTGCTGACCTTGCTGGTCACGATGTGCTCGCGCAAACCCGGCAGCACGCTGGCTTCCAGGCTTTCGGCAATGGCGGCGCGGTAGGTCTCGGCGAACGCAGGCCAGTCGGTGCCGCTGTCCAGGTGCGGCACGGGCGAGAGCACATAAAAGGTGTCACAACCTTCCGGGGCCAGCGACGGGTCGGTGGCGGTGGGGCGGTGCAAATACAGGCTGAAGTCTTCGGCCAGTTTGTGCTTTTGGAAGATGTCTTGCAACAGGCCCTTGTAGCGCGGGCCCAGCACCATCATGTGGTGCGGCACGTCTTTGTATTGTTTGGAGGTGCCGAAGTACCAGACGAACAGGCCCATGGAGTATTTGCCCTTGGCGATCTTGCGGTCGGTCCAGACACGTCGGTGCTGTGGGGCCACCAGGTTTCTGTAAGTCCAGGCGGTGTCGCCGTTGCTGACCACGATGTCGGCTGCAACGAATTCGCCGTTTTGCAACTCCACGCCACAAGCACGACCGTTTTCAATGCGGATTTGCGTGACGGGCGCGTTGCAGCGCAGCGGCACGCCGCGCTCTTGCAGCAGGCCCACCAGTCCTTTGACGATGGCCCCGGTGCCGCCCATGGCCGAATGCACACCCCAGGTGCGTTCCAGCGAATTGATGAGCGCATAGGCGCAGGTCACGGCAAAGGGGTTGCCACCGATCAGCAGCGGGTGAAAGCTCATCACGATGCGCAGCTTGTCGTTGCGCATGTGTTTGGCCACCAGGCTGTACAGGCTGCGCCAGGCGCCCATGCGCATGAAGTCGGGGATGGCGGCCATCAGATCGCTGACCTTGTCAAAGGCCATGTCGCCCATGCCTTCAAAACCCAGGGTCTTGCAGCGCTCGGCTTCCTCTAAAAAGCGCTCGTAACCCGGCAGGTCATCGGGCTCAAAGCGCGCCACTTCGGCGCGCATGTGTTCGGGGTCGCCGTTGTAGTCGAACCAGGTGCCGTCGGCAAAACGCACGCGGTAAAACGGGTCCATGGCCACCAGCTTCACATCGTCGGCAAAGCTTTTGCCGCACAGCGCCCACAACTCTTCGAGCAAGAATGGCGCGGTGATGATGGTGGGCCCCGCGTCGAAGGTGAAGCCGTCCTGGTGGTGCACATAGGCGCGGCCACCGGGAGTGTCGAGCTTTTCAAACACCTTGACCTCGTAGCCCTTCAAACTCAGGCGAATCGCTGCCGCCAGCCCGCCAAAGCCGCTGCCAATGACCACCGCTACCGGGCGCTGGCCCAGTGCCGAAGGGGTGGTCAGTTCTGGGCCTTGCGGCGCGGTCGGAATGCCAAAACCTTGGGTGCGGTAAGCATGGGTGGTGGTGGTCATGGGGGCCTTCAAGGGGGTGTGGTCAAAGCCGGTTTGTTGGTCTGGCCCATGGCCCAACCCCACAGCCGCTCCAGTGGCCAAGGAAAAATCATGATGATGTGTTCAACAATGGCCAGCCCCAGCAGCGTGGCCAGCATGACCCAACCGGTGGTGATGGCCACGGCGCCTTGTTGCGCCAACCACACCAGCCAAAACCAGGTGCCCATGGCCACACCCATGGACAGCACGAACCACAGTGATATACCGGTGGTGGTGCGGAAATAACTGGCCAGGTAGGCCAAGTGATCAGGCAGGTATTGGGCGCCGTTTTGCGGCACGCCAAAAAACAAATTCAGTTTGGCCGACAAGCGCATGCACCACAGCAGCGCAAAGGTGCAAATGGCTACATGGCTGGTCTGGCCTTCTTGCATCCACCACAGCACGGCAAAGTTGGCCAGCAAAGCCAGCTCGTGATAGAGAATGACCTGCACCGACTGCACAAAGCGCGGCCAACCAGTGACGCCCGCGTCCAGCGGTGTTTTGCGCGGCCCGGTGATCCATCCGGTCAAAAAGGCCAACTCGTGCCAGCCCCACATGATGATCACACTGCCAAAAGCCAGGTAAGCGTTGAACACGCTGACCTCTTGCATGCTGTGGGCGACCCCCCAAAAACTCAAAACCAAAAGCACCGTCCAGCCGCCGAGGCTGAAGCGGAAGCTGCGTGCAGGCATTCGGTCGAGCCACAAAATCACGCCCGTGCCGAGCCACCAGCACAGGGCCGTGAAAACGCAAGCCCAAACGACTTCAGTCACCATGCCGGTTCCATGCGGACCTGGGGCGACAGGTCTTGATTAATCACGGGCATGAAATACAGGCGGGCAAAGGTGGCCGCCGCCTGGACGGCGCACACGCTTTGTTGCAGCTTGCCCACCACACCGCCTCGAGCTTTGGCTTTTTCCATCGCTTTCGAAATGGCAAACAGGCGCTCCAGGCCCCGGCGGAAGTCAGGGTTGTCGGTATCCAGCGCCAAGGGGAACACCTGCTTGGTGATCTCGGTGGTGATGCGGAACACCTGGTAGTCGTATTCGCTTGAATCGAGGCCCATGGCCTCGTGCAGCATGGGGCGGGTGTGGTCGCGCACGTACATCGTGGCATACACGGCCAGCAAGAAAAAGCGAATCCACAGCTTGTTGCCGCCGCTCAGCAGCTTGGGGTTGGCACGCATGATCAGCGCGAACGATTCCCCGTGGCGGAACTCGTCGTTGCACCACAGCTCGAACCAGCGAAAGATGGGGTGAAAGCGTTTTTCGGGGTGCTTTTCGAGCTGGCGGAAGATGGTGATGTAGCGCGCGTAACCGATTTTTTCGGACAGGTAGGTCGCGTAGTAAATGTATTTGGGCTTGAAGAAGGTGTATTTCTTGGTGCGCTTCAAGTTGCCCAGGTCAATGCCCAGATTGAAGTCACGCAGCGACAGGTTGATGAACCCCGCGTGGCGCGATTCGTCGCGTGCGAGATACGTCATCAGCTGCTTGATGTCGGGGTTGCTGACGTTCTTGCGGATCTCGTTGTAGAGCACGCAGCCAGAAAACTCCGAGGTCAGCGAACTCACCAAAAAGTCCATGAATTCCTGGCGCATCTCAGGCGAGAGGGTGGCCATGCCAGCGGCCACTTCGCCGGCAAAGGCTTCGTCTCGCTGGAAGTGGTCGTGGTTGTTGTCGCCTTCGTACTCGGCCATCATCTTGTCCCACTCGGCGCGCACCGGCTCGATGTTGATGCGGTCCATGGCCGCAAAGTCGGTGGTGTAAAAGCGCGGGCTGATCATGTCGTCGTGCACGGCCTTTTTGTTGGCGTCTTCAGCGGTTTCGATGGTGTGGACGGCGGTGGCGGGCATGGTTTTCTCCGGTACAAATTCAATCAATGTCAGCGGTTGTTATTCAGGGGCTGGGTCTCTTGACCAGCCAGACGCAAACTGGCAAATACGGCGGCATTGCTGGGTCCAAAAGACTCCAGATCAATGCGTTGACCGGTGGCGGGGTCGAGCAAAGTCAGGCGGCCATCGGTGCGGCCGATCAACAAAAACGGGGCTTCGGCACTGATTTTTTCGCGTTGACGCTCACGCACCAGGGCGCGCAGCGTGCTGCGTAAAAAGCCCTGTTCGCCGCTGAATCGTGCGACGTTCTGGCGCGAGTCGGCATCGAGCACCGCGATGTCACCGCCGGGCAGGTCGGCAAAGTGCAGGGCGCGTTGCCATTGCACGGCAGCGTCGGGGCTGCGTGGGTCCAGACCCGACCAGCGTGCCAGGCCCACGGCCACCAGCACGGCCAGCAACACCACACCGATCCAGGCCATGGGCAGGTTCAGGCCTTGCTGGGGACTGCGGGTGCTGTGCAGGGTGTTCATGCCGGGATGCCGTGTTCGTGGTGACCGTTGTGAGACGGTGTGGCGCTGGCCTCGGCCGTGCGCAGGCGTTCACCGAGGTGTTCGGCGCGCCACAGGCTGATCAGCTTCTCACCCACTTGTTCGCCTTGCGGTACACAACGCATGGTGGGCTGCGGGCGGGTGACGTGCCAGGCACGCTGATGCGGCCACAGGTGGAACCAGCCAATGCGGTCTTCGGGGTTCAGCGCCAGGGCGATGTCGCCTTGGCCACCTGCATGCGGTTTGAGCGAGGCGCCGACGATGCGTTTGAAGGGCAAGTTGAAGGTCACGGTCAACACGACACCGATGCGCATGACCACACGTTTGTTGGTGAGGGTGTAGAGTGTGCTGCGCGCTGACACCCAGGCCGTGCCGAGCAGCAAGCCTAAAGCCGTTGCGTACAGGCTGGCGGCCACCACCAGCGGTTTCCAATCCACTTCGGCCAGGGGTTTCCAGCCAGCGCCACTGTCAGGCGCCGTCAGGTTGAGGGCTTGCACCACCAGCATCAGCGCAAAGTAAATGCCGATCTTGCGCACATGAAAAGCGTGTACCGCCAGACTGCGCCAATCGGGCGCGCCTTGCCAGACCACGCGCTCACCCTTGGGCAGCGCGCTGGGCAAGCCGGGGGCGGCTTCCCATTCGTGCTCGTGGGTGGCTTTCATATGATCGGTTCCTGGCGCTCAGGCGTCGCGTACAAGGTGCCTGCACCGTAATAAGCCGTGATCTTTTCTTCTTCGAGCAGGGTGATCTGTTCGTTGGACTTGGTTTGTGGCACGTTGGCAAACTGGTGCGCCAGGATGGCCTGCACATGGGTGCCGTCTTTCTTGATTCGCGCAAAAGTCATGGGCAGCAACACGCGTTTGTCAGAGCCTGTCAGTTGCACTTCGGCGAAGCGGAACATCATCTCCATACGGTCCACCCAGAGATCGACCACGGTGCCAGCGATCTCTTTGTCCGCGCCCCACACGGGCAGGCCGCGGGGGTCCACATCTTGTTTGGCTACCGAGTGGTCGGTGGCCACGCGCAGCGGCACGATTTTGGGGTGGCCGTGCGGGTCGGCGTCAGGAATGTCGGCACGCATGGCCCAGGCGCCTGGGCCCACGCCGGCGAGCAGCGGGTCGCCCACGGGCTCCAGAGGGGCGCCGTTCCAGCCGTGGGTGGGTTGAGCGCTGTAAGAGCCATCAGGGCGGGCCAGGTCGGGCGACAGGTAGGTATGGCCGTCTTGCGTCTTGAAGGCCTTGGGATCGGGTACGGGTGGCCAGCCTTCGATCTTGGGGCCATTCTCGCGACCCGAATCCATGGGGTAACCCTCGCGATGGTTCTCGCGCAAGAGGTAATAAATCAGCCCCGCAAAAAATGCCCAGAACATGTACAACACGATTTGGGCCACATCGATGTACTGTGTGATTGCGCCTGTTTCCATGGCTGTGCTCCTTCAAAAAATCAATGCATCAGCCCGGCAGTTGAGCCAGGCCAAAGGGGGTTGAGGGGGTGCTGGGGCTGTGGGCTTTGGCCCTGGCCTCCAGGCGGCTGGCGCGCAACATGGGCCCCAAGGCCACCAGCACGACAAACAACAAATACATTTCCAGGTGGTAGATGAAGCTGTAGGCGGTGATGGGTGTGACCAGCACCTCGCCCAAAGCGCCTGACATGGCCAGCACCGACACGCCATCGCGCAAAGCCCCGCCCAGCGCCATGGCTGCGCCTGCACTGGTGGCTTGCACCGCACCCCAGGTGCCAATGACCAGCCCGCCCAGCTTGCCGAGTGGGCTGCCATCCTGGGCCATGCCCATGGCCGTGACCAACATGCCCACCGAAAACAAGCCGCCGCTGAAACCGATCAGGCCCACGCCGATGCGGAACATCCAGGCCGCTTCCAGTGGTCCCGAAAAAATCACCATCGCAAACGCAGGCAAGCCCAGCAGCACACCCATGCTGGCCAGACGGCAGGCGTACATGCCACCCGACAACCAGCGCGCCGACAGCAAGAAAGCCAGCAAAGCACCGCCAGCACTGAGTGCCGTCAAGGCGCTGGTCGAGCCCACATCGAGTTTCAGGATTTCGGCCGCGTAGGGCTCCAGCACGATGTCTTGCATGTTGAAAGCGAAGGTGCCGATGGCCAGGGTCCACAAAAAGCGGCGCATCTGTGGCTCGGCCATGAGTTCGCGCCAGCTGCTGGCAAAACCACCGGCTTCGCGGCGTCCTCGTTTGGTGCCACGGGCCTCTTGTTTCCACAAGGCGGCCAGGTTCATCACCGCCACCATCACGGCGCAGCCTTGCACCAACTGGATGAGTTTTTGCGGACTGAATTCGGCAAGCAACCAGCCAAACACCGCGCTGCTCACGATCATGCCCACCAGCAGCATGCTGTAGAGCAGGGCCACCACGCGGGGGCGCTTATCGTCGGTGGCCAGGTCGTGCGCCAAAGCCATGCCCGCGGTTTGCGTGACCTGAATGCCCGTGCCCACCAGCACAAAGGCCAGGCATGCACCCAACTGGCCCACCCACAGGTTGGCGGCCTCGGGCTCGGACAAGAGCAACAAGGAGAAGGGCATGATGGACAAGCCACCAAACAAAAGCAAAGTACCGGTCCACATGTAAGGAATGCGGCGCAGCCCCAAGGCCGAGGGGTGCGTGTCGCTGCGGTAGCCGATCAGGGTGCGCAGCGGCGCAAACACCATGGGAATGGCCACGGCCAGTGCCACCCACCAGGCGGGCACCTGCAGCTCGACGATCATCACCCGGTTGAGTGTGCCCACGAGCAGCGCGGTCACCATGCCGATCACCACCTGGAACAACGACAGGCGCAGCAAGCGCGCCATCGGCAGCTCGGGTGAGGCCGCGTCAGCAAACGGCATAAAGCGCGTGCCGTAGGCCGTGATCCAGCGGGGAACCGGGATGCGCAATTTCATGAGCGGGTCCACTCCCAAGCTTGAGAGGTGTAAAAGCCGCTGGCCACACGCTGCATGCGTGCGCCTTGCCAGCCTTGCAGATCGCTGTGGCTTTGCATGCGTTGCAGCAAGTCCGCATGGGCCACAGGCGACAAAGAGGGCGAGCGGTCGCTGCGCGGAAACAGGCGTCCCGCACTGTGCATCAAGGCCAAGAGCGGTGTGCGCGGTGCAAAAGTGAAGACCATCGAGGCGCGTGTGCGCTGGGCCAAGCCTGCGAGCGCGTGGGCAATTTGGTCGCTGTCGTAGTGGATGAGCGAGTCCATGCAGACCACATGGTCGAAGTGGCCCAAATCGGGGCTGAGCATGTCGCCGGACAAAAATTCCACCGAGCCGGGCAGCGTGGGGTGTTCGGCGGCCATGCGCTCGGCGGCCAGCTTGACCAAGGTAGGTGACAAATCAATCGCCACCACCTCGGCCCCACGCAGCGCCGCTTGCAGGGCCAGCGCGCCGGTACCGCAACCGGCATCCAGCACGCGTTTGCCGCGCAAGTCTTGCGGCAGCCATGACAGCAGGGTCTCGCGCATGGTGTCGCGCCCGGCGCGCACAGTGGCGCGGATGCGACCCACCGGCTCGTTCGAGGTCAGGCGGGCCCAGGCATCGGCCGCCGTGCGATCAAAGTAGTGCTCGATCTGGCTGCGGCGTTGTTCGTAAGCGGTGGTGTTCATGCTGTACTTTCTGTGGGCTGTTCAGTCAAAACCCAGCAGGTCAAAAATGTCGCGGTCTTTCATCGGAATCGACGGCAGTGCATCGGCTCCCAGCCACAGGGCAGCGGCCAAACGCAGGTACTCGTCTTGCACGGCCTTGACGGCCGGTGTGGCCTCCAGCTCAAAGAGGGTGGACTTTTGCAGGCGGCTCTTGCGGATCTCATCGAGCATGGGAAAGTGCGCCATGGTTTTCAGGCCGGTGACTGCGTTGTACTTGTCGATCTGGTCGGTGGCGTCGCTGCGGTTGGCGATCACACCACCCAAACGCACGTTGTAGTTTTTGGCCTTGGCGCCGATGGCTTGCACGATGCGGTTCATCGCGAAGATCGAGTCGAAGTCGTTGGCGGTCACGATGAGTGCTCGGTCGGCGTGTTGCAGGGGGGCGGCAAAACCGCCGCACACCACATCGCCCAGCACGTCAAAAATCACCACATCGGTGTCTTCGAGCAGGTGGTGTTCTTTGAGCAGCTTGACGGTCTGACCGACCACATAGCCGCCGCAACCGGTGCCTGCGGGTGGGCCACCGGCTTCCACGCACATCACGCCGTTGTAGCCTTTGAACACGAAGTCATCGAGGCGCAACTCTTCTGCGTGGAAGTCCACTGTTTCGAGCGCGTCGATCACGGTGGGCATGAGCTTTTTGGTCAGGGTGAAGGTCGAGTCGTGCTTGGGATCGCAGCCGATTTGAAGCACGCGTTTGCCCAGTTTGCTGAAGGCCACCGACAAGTTCGACGATGTTGTGCTCTTGCCAATGCCGCCCTTGCCATAGACCGCAAACACCTTGGCGGTGCCGATCTTGACGGTGGGGTCCATCTGGACCTGCACGCTGCCTTCGCCGTCTGCGCCGCGAACCCGCTGGATGCTGTTCACAGGGATGCTGGTGGTTTCGATCATGCTGGGAGTCCTTCTTGTATGCCTTCAAGGCGGTCTTCAAGTTCTTCACCGGCCCGCAGCAGTGCTGTCATGGTTTCGGCGTCGGGTTGCCAGTACTGGCGGCGGGTGGCCTCCAGCAGGCGGTTGGCCACTTTGGCCGATGCGGTGGGGTTGAGCTGGGCCATGCGCTCGCGCATGGCGGGGTCCAGCACAAAGGTCTGGGCCAGTTGTTGGTAGACCCAGGGCTGCACTTGGCCGGTGGTAGCCGACCAGCCCATGGTGTTGGTCAGGTGCGCTTCGATCTGGCGCACGCCTTCGTAGCCGTGTTGCAGCATGCTTTCGTGCCACTTGGGATTGAGCATGCGGCTGCGGGTTTCCAGGGCCACTTGTTCGGTCAGGCTGCGCACCACGCCGTCGCCTTGCGTTTGGTCGCCAATGAACACCGGCGGGGCTTCGGCCGCGTTGCCATCGCGCTGGTGCTTGGCTTGCAGCACGGCGCGGCTGATGCCACCCAGGGTGTCGAAGTAGGTGTCGATGCTGGTCACACCCAGCTCGACCGAGTCGAGGTTTTGGTAAGTGAGCGACACACTGGCCAGTGCACTTTGCAGCACGGCGGTGTTGCGCACCGGGCGGCCTTCGCGGCCGTAGGCAAAGCCTTTGCGCTGGGTGAAGGCGTCGCCCAACTCGTTTTCGTTTTCCCAGCAGCTGCTGTCGATCAGGTGGTTCACATTCGCGCCGTAGGCGCCTTCGGTGTTGCCAAATACGCGCAGCGAAGCGTCCTCCAATGTGCTGCCTTCATGTTCAGCCATGAAAGCCAGGGCATGTTTGCGAATGAAGTTTTGCTCGGCGGGTTCATCAGCGCTGGCGGCCAAAAATGATGCTTCGGCCAGCAGACGGATTTGCATGGGCAACAGGTCGCGGAAGATGCCCGACAAGGTGATGACCACGTCGATGCGGGGACGTCCCAGTTCGGCCAATGGCAACAGTTGCGCACCGGCCAAGCGGCCGTAACTGTCAAAGCGCGGCGCGGCGCCCATCAAGGCCAGGGCTTGCGCCATCGGGCTGCCTTCGGTCTTGAGGTTGTCGGTGCCCCAGAGCACCATGGCCACGGTCTCAGGCAGGGCCTGGTGGTCTTGTTGGTAGCGGGCCAACAGTTTCTCGGCCTGGCGTTGGCCGTCGCGCACGGCAAAGGCAGACGGCATGCGGAAAGGGTCCAGCCCGTGCAGGTTGCGGCCTGTGGGCAGCACCTCAGCGTTGCGGATCAAATCACCACCCGGGGCGGGCTGCAGGTAGCGGCCATCGAGGGCACGCATCAGGCCTTGCATTTCGTGGTCTTCGCCCAGCAATTGGTTGCTGCGCACCAGTTGGCGAAGTGTCTCTGCCTGGGCTTTGTCACCAGCGGTCAATGCGGTGCGGAATTGTGCGCTCAGCTGCGCTTCGCTGGCGCCGTCGACCAGGGCTTCCATGAGCGCAGCGTTTTGGGCGGTGTTCAAACCCATGGCATCGGCCATCACTTGGAGCGTGCCCAGGCGCTGCTCGCGGGTGGGGGCTTGGCCCATGACGTGCAGGCCTTCGGGAATCAGCGCGTATTCGAGTTCGAGCAACTGGTTTTGCAGCTGCTCGATCCAGGCGGTGGCATCAACATGGGTGGGCACGGCCAGGTCGATGCTTTGGGCTTGCTCGCGGATCAGGCTCGTGAGGCTTTCGCGGTCTTGGGCTTGATCGGGGCCCATTTGCTGCCAGCGCTCGATGGACTGCTGCAGGCTGACCAACTCTTTGTACAGACCTGAGTGGGTGAGCGAAGGTGTGAGGTAGCTGACCAGCGTGGCTGCGCCACGGCGCTTGGCCAGCGCGCCTTCGGACGGGTTGTTGGCGGCATACAGGTAAATGTTGGGCAGCGCGCCAATCAAACGGTCGGGCCAGCATTGGGCCGACAGGCCGGTCTGTTTGCCGGGCATGAATTCGAGCGCGCCATGCGTGCCAAAGTGCAGCACCGCATCGGCCGCGTAGTCTTCGCGCAGGTATCGGTAAAACGCGCTGAACGCGTGGGTCGGGGCGCAGCCGGTTTCAAACAGCAGGCGCATCGGGTCGCCTTCGTAGCCAAAGCCTGGTTGCACCGTGACCGCCACCTGGCCAAAGTCTGCGCCGAGCACAAAGATCGACTGGCCGTTGGTCAGGTGCTTGCCGGGGGCGGGGCCCCATTGCGCTTCGATCTCGTTCAACCAGCGTTCGTTTTGCACATGGTGGCCGGTGTCGATGGCGTGCAGCACATTGGCCTGCGTGCCGTACTGGCTGGCGTTGCCTTGCAGCAAGCGGTTGCGCAGGTCGTCCACGCTGTCTGGCAGTTCGACACGGTAGCCTTCGAGCGAGAGGCGCTGCAAGGTGTTGAACAGCGACTGGAACACCGACAAATACGCGGCCGTGCCCACGCTGCCGGCGTTGGGCGGGAAGTTGAACAGCACGATGGCCAGCTTGCGATCGGCGCGGGGCTTGTCGCGCAGGCGCACCAAACGCTC
>JAIYCB010000049.1 GCA_027488215.1 Comamonadaceae bacterium | reverse complement strand
CATCGCCCCGGGGGCGGGGCTCCCACAAAAGACAAGCCCGCATCGCCCCGGGGGCGGGGCTCCTACAAAGACAAGATCGCATCGTCCCGGGGGGCGGGGCTCCCACAATGAGGCACACACGCCGAGCGAGCCATCGCCTCGGGGGCAGAACTTACACACAGAGGCGCAATCGCCGAGGCTGGCGTTTTTACAAATTGCAGCGGCGCACGATCTCGGTCGTGGGGGCGCTCTGGTTCATGGTGTAGAAGTGAATGGCGGGCACGCCGCCGTTCATGAGTTGTTCACACAGGTCACTCACCACATCCAGGCCAAAGGCCTTGATGGACTCCACATCATCGCCATAGCCTTGCAAACGCAACCTGATCCAGCGCGGGATCTCGGCACCGCAGGCATCCGAAAAACGCAGCAACTGCGAGGAACTGGTGATGGGCATGATGCCCGGCACCACGGGCACATCCACACCCAGTTTGTAGGCATCGTCCACAAATCGGAAATAGGCGTCGCTGTTGTAGAAGTATTGGGTGATGGCCGAATTCGCACCGGCCTTGACTTTGGTGGCAAAGGCCTGCAAGTCGGACTCGGGCGATTTGGCCTGCGGGTGAATTTCGGGGTAAGCGGCCACCTCAATGTGGAAGTCGTCACCCGTCTCGTCCCGAATGAAGGCCACCAGATCGCTGGCGTAATGGAACTCACCTCCCGCGCCATAGCCGCTGGGCAAGTCGCCGCGCAAAGCCACCAGGCGCTTGACGCCCATGGCTTTGAGCGTGGCCAGCTCTTCGCGCACCGAGGCCTTGGTCGCACCAATGCACGAGAAGTGCGATGCGGCGGCCACGCCCTCGTTCAAGATGGCGCTCACGGTGGAAAACGTGCCCTCTTGTGTCGAGCCTCCCGCACCGTAAGTGACCGAGCAAAACTCGGGTTTCAGGGCGTAGAGCTTCTCGCGCACACCACGCAATTTTTCTGCGCCTTCGGGCGTTTTCGGTGGAAAAAATTCCAGGCTGATGGGCAGTTTCAAACCAGACATCACAACACCTTCAAAAAATCAATAGTCGTTGGCCTTGGCATAGGCCTTGGCGGCCAGATCGGCCTCGTGGGCCACGCGTGTGGCCTCGCGCGCGGGCAAAACGGCAGCCGGGTCCGGCCAGCAGGCCTGGACAAAAAATTCGTGGTTACCGTCGCCGCCCTCAATTGGACTGTCCAACCAAGCGGTCACTTTCATGCCCAATTCGGTCAAAGCGGTGCGCACGCGGTTTTCGATGAACGGGAAATGCGTGTCGTCTTTCACGATGCCGCCCTTACCCACCTGACCGGGTTGCAATTCAAACTGCGGTTTGACCAGCATCAGCAATTGGCCTGTGGGTTTGAGCAAATGCACCACGCCGGGCAGCACCAAGGTGAGCGAGATGAAGGACACATCGCCCACCATCAAGTCAAAGCCTTCCAGCGCATCGGGAATGCGTTCGTCGCCTGGCTCCAGCTCGCGCGCGTTCACACCTTCGATGCAGACCACGCGTTCATCCTGGCTGATGCGGGGGTGCACTTGGGCATGGCCCACGTCAATGCCCACCACCTCGGCCGCGCCATGCTGCAACAAGCAATCGGTAAAACCCCCTGTGCTTTGCCCCACATCCAGACAACGCAGGCCATCGACCTTGACGCCCGTGGCCTTCAAAGCGCCTTCGAGCTTGAGGCCCCCACGCGACACATAACGCGACTCGGCATCGTCCAGCAACTCAATGGCAGCGCTTTCGGGCACTTCGTCACGGTTTTTGACCACGGTGCGCCAAGCGCCGTCCGGCTGCTGCCACTTCACCCCCCCAGCAATCAGTCGCTGGGCTTGGGAACGAGAAGCGGCCAGGCCACGTTCGACGAGAAGTTGGTCAATGCGCATCAATCAGTCATTTCAGTTCAAAAAATCGCGACGGGGGCGTCGCTCCTACATGGATTTGTGGGAGCCCTGCCCTCGGGGCGATACCGGTACAACAATCGCGACGAGGGCGTCGCTCCTACAGGGATTTGTAGGAGCCCCGCCCTCGGGGCGATACCGGTACAACAATCGCGACGAGGGCGTCGCTCCTACAGGGATTTGTGGGAGCCCCGCCCTCGGGGCGATACCGGTACAACAATCGCGACGGGGCGTCGCTCCTACAGGGATTTGTAGGAGCCCCGCCCTCGGGGCGATTCGACTCAATAGCGGTAAGTCTCGGCCTTGTAAGGACCGGTCTTCGAAACACCGATGTAAGCAGCTTGCTCGTCGCTCAAAACCGTCAGCATGGCGCCGACTTTTTCGAGGTGCAAACGGGCCACTTTTTCGTCCAGGTGCTTGGGCAGCACATAAACCTTGCCCGATTCGTATTCGCCCTGCTTGGTGAACAACTCGATCTGAGCGATCGTTTGGTTCGCAAAGCTGGCGCTCATCACAAAGCTGGGGTGGCCGGTGGCGCAACCCAGGTTCACCAAACGGCCTTTGGCCAGCAAAGTGATCTTTTTGCCATCGGGGAAGATGACGTGGTCGACTTGCGGCTTGATCTCGTCCCACTGGCACTTTTCCAGAGAAACGACGTCAATTTCGTTGTCGAAGTGACCGATGTTGCAAACGATGGCTTCGTCTTTCATGGCGGCCATGTGTTCGTAACGGATCACGTTCTTGTTGCCAGTGGCCGACACGAAAATGTCGCACTTGTCGGCAGCGTATTCCATGGTCACAACCTTGAAGCCTTCCATCGCGGCTTGCAGGGCGTTAATGGGGTCGATCTCGGTCACCCAGACTTGGGCGCTCAAGGCGCGCAAAGCTTGGGCCGAGCCCTTGCCCACGTCACCGTAACCGGCGACCACGGCCACTTTGCCGGCGATCATCACGTCGGTGGCGCGCTTGATCGAATCGACCAAAGATTCGCGGCAGCCGTACAGGTTGTCGAACTTGCTCTTGGTCACCGAGTCGTTCACGTTGATGGCGCGGAACATCAAGCTGCCTTTGGCGGCCATCTCGTTCAGGCGCAACACGCCGGTGGTGGTCTCTTCGGTCACGCCAATGATGTGCGCGCCCTTGCGTGTGTACCAAGTGGGGTCAATCGCCAATTTGGCTTTGATCGCGTTGAACAAACACACTTCTTCTTCGCTGCTAGGGTTGGCAATCAAGGAAGCGTCGGTTTCGGCGCGCTTGCCCAAATGCATGAGCAAGGTGGCGTCGCCGCCGTCGTCCAGGATCATGTTGGGGCCTTCGCCTTCGGTGCCTGCGGCGCCAAAGTCAAAAATGCGGTGGGTGTAGTCCCAGTAGTCAGCCAATGTTTCGCCCTTGATGGCGAACACGGGTGTGCCCACCGCGGCAATCGCGGCAGCGGCGTGGTCTTGCGTCGAGAAAATGTTGCAAGAAGCCCAGCGCACTTGTGCGCCCAAGGCTTGCAAGGTTTCGATCAGCACGGCCGTCTGGATGGTCATGTGCAGCGAGCCGGTGATGCGCGCGCCCTTCAGGGGCTGGGCTTTGGCGAATTCCTCGCGGATGGCCATGAGGCCGGGCATTTCGGTCTCGGCGATTTTGATTTCTTTGCGGCCCCAGTCGGCCAGGCCGATGTCGGCGATCACGCAGTCAGCGTTGATGGCGGTGTTCAAACGTGCATTCATTTTCAGCTCCAAAGCAAATGTGAATAAGCCACACGCGTGGAGTCAAGCACTGAATGAAAAAAACAGGCTCACCGCACGTCAAGTGGATGAGCGTCGTTGCTGTATGAAGGTTCCGAGCCTCACGCCTGCTGCCAGCCGGTGGGCTGGTGGGCGCTGCAACGCTCCTCGGAACGCCGGATTCTACAGCAGTCTGCCTGTTCCCAAGGCCAAAGCAGGCCTTTTGATGTCAAGTCTTCGAAGCCTCAGATTCAGGCGCACAAGGCCAACACTGCCAAGGGCGCAGTTTCGGCCCTCAATACGCGTGGCCCTAAGGTCACGGGCACAAACCCAGCGGTCAGGGCTGCCGCTTCTTCACCAGGGCTTAGGCCGCCCTCGGGACCGCTGAGCACGGTGACCGGTGCCATGGGCTTGCACATCGCCTGTCCCTGTACCTGCGCCAGAGGCTGGGTGCCCTCAGACAGCGACAGCACCCAGCGCTCGCCCGGTAGGGCTTTTTTCATCCACTCGGTCAGCGTCACGGCCGCGTGCACCGTGGGCACGCGGTTGCGCCCGCATTGCTCTGCTGCAGCCACGGCCACACCTTGCCAGTGGGCCAGTTTTTTCTCAGCGCGTTCGCCTTTGAGCTTGAGCACGCTGCGCTCGGCCACCAGCGGGGTGATGCTCGCCACGCCGAGTTCGGTGGCTTTTTCGACCAGCCAGTCCATGCGTTCATTGGCGGTGATGCCTGCCAACAAGTGAACAGCGCGGGCCGCTTCGCGCTCCACAGCGTGGTGTGCCCCCACCTCCACTTCCACATCGCTGCGGCCCATACGGGTGACGGTCGCATCAAATTCGCCGCCCTCTCCATTGAACAAGCTGATCAGGTCGCCGGGCTGCAGACGCAGCACCTGCACATGGCGGGCGGCACCCGCGGGCAGGCTGAGTGCCAGGCCTGCGACCAAAGGTGTAGGGCAGAAAAAACGTGGCATGTTCACATGCGCCCGTAGGCAAAGCCGACCTGAGGCGTGGTGCCTTCGATCTCGTCGATCAGCTTGAGCAGCGGGCCCAGTTCGCGGTAACGGTCGCAGGTCTTGCGGATGTAGTGGATGAAACGCGGTGCATCGGCCAGGTATTTGGGTTTGCCATCGCGCACGGTCAGACGGGCAAAAATGCCGGCCACTTTCAAGTGCCGCTGCAGGCCCATCCACTCGACCGCACGGTAAAAGGCGCCAAAGTCGCTGTGCCAGTCTTCAAAGTCCATCAGTCCGGCTTTGCGGGCTTTTTCCCAGTAGCGTATGGTGATGTCGAGCACGAAGTCTTCGTCCCAAGTGAGGAATGCGTCGCGCATCAGGCTGGCGATGTCGTAAGTGACGGGGCCGTAGACCGCGTCCTGGAAGTCCAGCACACCCAGCCGCTCACTTTGAAAGGGCATCATCAAATTGCGTGGCATGAAGTCGCGGTGCACGAACACGCTGGGCGCGGCCAAGTTGCGCTGCACGATCAGTGCGAAGGCCTTGTCGAACACCTCGCGCTGAGCGCCTTGCAGCTGCACGCCCCGGTGTTGGGCCAAATACCAATCCGGAAACAGGCTCAGTTCGCGGTTGAGGAGCGCGGCGTCATACGGCGAGAGCACACCGGGGCTCGAAGCCAGTTGCCACTGCAGCAGCGTGTCGACCGCCTGCATGTACAGGCCATGGTTGGCTTGGGGGCGCTCGGGGTCAATGGCCGACATCATGGTGGCGTCGCCCAGATCAGTCAGCAGCATGAAGCCATGGGTCTCGTCCCAATCCAGCACCTCGGGGGCGTTCAGGCCCGTTGATTTCATCAAGGCGGCTATGCGAACGAAAGGCTCGGAGTTTTCTTTGTCGGGCGGTGCGTCCATGACGATGCGGCTGCCGCCGTGTGCGGTGTCCACCCGCAGGTAGCGTCGGAAGCTGGCGTCGGCCGAGGCGATGCGCAAACTGGCGGGCAAAAGGCCCTGGGCAGTGGTCAAACCGGACAACCAGCGGTCAAAAATAGCTTGGCGGGTCAGATCGGTCCAGCTGACGCTGTTTGAGACGCTTGAACTTGGGGCTAAAGTGGGGGTGTGGGAGAGTTGGCTCATGGATAATCCCATTCTACAAAGCCCGCAAAGGCGCTTTGCCCTTACTTCTCGCGTGACTAACCTCTGTCCCATCACTGTGCCCATTTTCCCCGTCCATTGCGCGCAGCCTCCGTTGGCCACTGACCTTTTGCGGGCGGTGGTTTGGACGGTGGTGTTCGTGTGGCAAGGTGTCGCCCCCGGTTGGGCTCAGGCCCAAACCCAGGGAGTGTCTGCTGCTGCGCCTTCGGGCTTGATCTTGCGCAGCAGCCCTTTGCTGGAAGAGGCCCTTTCGCAGCGCCAGGAGCAAGAGGGGGCCCTTTATCTTCAAGGCCAGCGGCTGCGGGTACGGCCTGATCTGGACATGGTGATCGAGGGCGAGGCCAGCATCCGCAAGCCAGGCGTGAGCATCCAAGCTGGGCGACTTTCCTTTGACCAAAGCCAGGACGTGGTCGAGGCCACAGGCCAGGTGCGTCTGAATCGGCCAGGCAGTCTCTTGACCGGTCCCAAGCTCACACTGCAGATCGACAGTTTCCAGGGTACTCTGACGCAGCCCACCTTTGAACTTTACAAAAGCGGTGCTTACGGACAAGCGGCACAGATCGAGTTTGTGGATGAGCAGCGCGCCATCGTGCAGGAAGCCCGTTACACCACCTGTAGGCGCACGCCTGGGCCGGAATGGTTGCCTGCATGGGTGCTCAAAGCCACCCGGTTGAATCTGGACGAAGAAGAGTCCACGGTGCGGGCCGAGGGGGTGCAGCTGCGCTTTCAGGACGTGCCGGTGTTGGGCATTCCCGCCGTCACCTTCCCGATGACCGATGATCGCAAGTCGGGCCTCTTGCCGCCCCTGGTGGGCATCACCACCAACAACGGGGTAGAGCTGGCCCAGCCCTATTATTTCGACATCGCGCCCAACCGCGATGCCACGGTCACCACCCACCTGATGAGCAAACGCGGTGTAGCGGTGGACACCGAGTTCCGATACCTGGAGCGCGACTACAGCGGCCAGGCTCGGCTGAACCTGATGCCCAACGACAGCCTGCGCGCCCAGACCCGCTGGGGCTGGTCCAGCCAGCACAACGGCACTTTGGATACGGGCTTGGACAGCGTGGGGCGCGTCGGTCTGGGCCTCAATCTCAACCGGGTCAGCGACGACGACTATTGGCGAGATTTTCCCCGCTCGGGTTTGGCCTTGACCCAACGGTTGCTGCCATCCACAGGCGTCTTGAGCTGGGGCCGTGGGAACCTGAGCATGAGCGCGCAGGTTCAGCGCTGGCAAACCCTCCAGGACATCAACGCACCCATCACCCCGCCCTATGACCGTGCACCCCAAATCGGGCTGCGCTACGGTCAGTGGTGGGCCGATGGCTTGGACTGGTCGGTACAGGCAGACACCACACGCTTTGAGGCCAACTACGACCGCATCCCGTTGGCGAGCAACGCGTCGCGCCCCGTCCCCCGCAATGGCGAGCGCAGTTTTGTGCTGGCGCAAGTCAGTCGCCCTTGGATCCGCCCTTGGGGCTTTGTCACGCCCAAACTGCAAGTGCATGCCACCCGTTACCAACTTGACCAAGCATTCGATTCCGGTATGCGTTCTGCCAACAGGGTTTTGCCCACCTTCACGCTGGATTCGGGGCTGGTTTATGAACGCCAGACCCAGTGGTTTGGTCGTGGCGTCACGCAAACCCTGGAGCCGCGTGCGTTTTATGCACGCACACCGTTTCGGGACCAAAGCCTATTGCCTGTGTACGACACAGGCGCCACCGATTTCAATTTGTCCACCATCTACAGTGAAAATGCCTATGTGGGCCATGACCGCTTGGTGGACAACAATGCCTTGACCCTGGGCGTGACCAGCCGGTTTTTTGATGCGAGCAACGGTGCTGAAATGTTGCGTGTGGGCATGGCCCAGCGCATCCGCTTTTCCGACCAACAGGTGGTGCTGCCGGGCCTGACCGCCGCTGCTGCTGGCTTGAGCGATTTGTTGCTGGGTGCAGGCGTGCGCTGGGATGACCGCTGGGCGCTCGATGCCACGGTCCAGGTCAATAGCCAAACCGACCGCGTCAGCCGCAGCACTTTGCAAGGTCGCTACAGCCCCAGCCCTTACCGGGTACTGAATGCAGCTTACCGTTTGAACCAAGGCGTCAGCGAGCAGATTGACCTGGGATGGCAATGGCCGCTGGGTGACTTGCTGGGGCGGCGCGATGCGGCCACTGAAAGTGCCTGGACCCGCACACCCGGTCAAGGCCTGGGACCGGACCGCTGGTACAGCGTGGGCCGGCTGAACTTCAGCCTGACCGAAGGCCGCATGGTCGACAGCCTTTTGGGTCTGGAATACGATGGCGGCTGCTGGATCGGTCGCATTGCGTTCGAGCGCATTCAGAGCACCGTGAGCACCGCGACCAGCCGTTTGCTTTTTCAGCTCGAATTCGTCGGGCTGGCCCGTGTGGGGGCCAGCCCACTCAACTCCTTGCGTAACAACATCCCTCGTTACCAGAACTTGCGAGATTCCACCGTTGAACCGAGCCGTTTTCAGCACTATGAATAAACACCTGTTTCCTGTTCGAGCTTTGTGGGCCGCTTGCGCCTCGGTGTGTCTGGCTTCGGCCTGGCTGCCATTGAATGTATCTGCCCAAACTCCGGCCTCTGCCTCTTCGCGTCCTGCAACCACCCGCTCGGTAGACTTCATTGTCGCCGTGGTCAATTCTGAACCCATCACCAACAAAGAGGTTCAGACTCTGGCCTCGCGCCTTGAGCGCGAAGCACAGTCGCAAGGTCGGTCGGTCACTGCACCTGAGGCCAAGCAAATGGCTCTGGAGCAACTGATCAACGATAAAGCCCAGCTCCAGCAAGCCCGCGAAGCGGGTATCGTGGTCGATGAAGCGGCTTTGGACCAAGCAGAGGCTGGCGTGGCCAGCAACAACCAGCTGACGCGTGAAGATCTGCGTCAGCGGTTACAGCAAGACGGTGTGGCCCTGAGCTCCTTTCGTGAACAGCTGCGCAATCAGTTGCTGCTGACCCGCTTGCGTGAGCGAGAAGTGGAAGCGCGCATCCGCATCAGCGACATCGAGGTCGAACAATTTTTGCAAGAGCAACTCAAGGCCCAGGCTGCAAGCGCTCCCGTCGAATTGAATCTGGCCATGATCCTGATTGCTGTGCCGGAAAACAGCACAGAAGATCAGATCAAGCCGCTTGAGGCACTGGCGCGAGATGTGGCTCGGCGTGCCCGCGCAGGCGAGAACTTTGCCGATCTGGCCAAGACTTTCTCGCAAACGGCCGACCGCGGAGTCAATGGCGGGGTGATGGGCTTGCGTCCGTTGGATCGTTATCCCGAGCTGTTTGTGCAGGCAGTCGCGGCCTTGCCTGTGGGTGGTGTGTCCGAGGTGCTGCGCTCTGGTGCAGGCTTTCATGTGCTCAAGGTGTTGGACCGCCAGCAAGCTGCCGCCACCTTGATGGTCACGCAAACCCGTGCGCGGCATATTTTGCTGCGCTTGAGCCCCCAGCTGACGCAGGCCCAAGCGCTTTCGCAGCTGAGTGCCTTGCGCCAAGACATTGTCTCTGGCAAGACTGATTTCGCGGATGCCGCCAAACGCTTGTCACAAGATGGCAGTGCACCTCAGGGTGGTGATTTGGGTTGGGCCAGCCCCGGCATGTTTGTACCCGAGTTCGAGCAGACCATGAACCGCCTGCGCCCAGGCCAGTTGGCTGAGCCTCTGGTCTCGCGCTTTGGGGTGCACCTGATTGAGGTGACCGATCGACGAGATGCCCCCATGAGTGATGCTGAGCAACGTGCACTGGCGCGCAACGCCTTGCGCGACAAGAAGTTCGACGAGGCCTATCTCGTCTGGGTCGAAGACTTGCGGGGCCGCGCCTATGTGGAGTTGCGCGAGCCTGTCCAATGAAGCACATCGCCCGCAAACGCTTTGGCCAGCACTTTCTGACAGACGGCGGCATCATCGATGCCATCGTGGACGCGATTGCCCCTGAGGCCGGTCAGCCCATGGTCGAAATCGGCCCCGGTCTGGCCGCGCTCACCCAGCCTCTGGTTGAGCGTTTGGGAGGGCTGACAGTGATTGAGCTGGACCGTGACTTGGCCTTACGTCTTCGCGAACACCCGCAGTTGTCGGTGGTGGAATCGGATGTGTTGAAGGTGGACTTTCGGGCTCTGGCCATCCAAATGCTGGCCAGCGCTAAAAAGGACGCATCCAAAATTCGTGTTGTGGGTAACCTGCCCTACAACATCTCGACCCCGATCCTGTTCCATTTGTTGTCGCAGGTCGACGTGATCGAAGACCAGCACTTCATGTTGCAAAAAGAAGTCATTGATCGGATGGTGGCCCAACCTGCCACCTCGGACTACAGCCGTCTGTCGGTCATGCTGCAGTGGCGCTACGACATGGCCAATGTACTGTTTGTGCCCCCTGAAAGCTTTGATCCGCCCCCGCGTGTGGACAGCGCTGTGGTGCGCATGGTGCCCTTGGCCCAACCGCCGGAAGTCGACGTCAAAACCTTGGAATCACTGGTGCAGGTCGCCTTCAGCCAGCGCCGCAAGATCTTGCGCAACACCTTGGGTCGGTGGCTGGATGAAAAAGGCTTTGCCGGGCAGTTTGATTTGCAGCGTCGCGCCGAAGAGGTGC
This sequence comes from Comamonadaceae bacterium, assembly GCA_027488215.1. Lineage (GTDB taxonomy): Bacteria > Pseudomonadota > Gammaproteobacteria > Burkholderiales > Burkholderiaceae_C > Limnohabitans_A. The sequence goes on along the minus strand of JAIYCB010000049.1, from coordinate 10,166 downwards.
CGGTGGCCGAGTTCGTGGCCCTGGCCCAAGCCGTCTGAGAGCTTTGTCTTTTTGGCAAAGAAAAAGCCCGTCATGGACGGGCTTGTTTCAAAGTGACCACCGCAGTGGCCTCACGCATGATCAGGCTGCGGCGAGCCAATAACCTGCGTTGAAGGGGCTGCTCATGCGCAGCGCCAGTGGCGAGACGTCCACCAGCTTGTCGGTGGGCATTTTTTCACCTTCTTCCATCGATTCGGCCATGACGGCATCCTCGGCTTGTGCCTCAATCGCCCGTCCTGCTTGGCTGTTTTGCGCAGAACGGGCTACAGAAAAGAATAGAAGCATCGGAAGGGTATCTTCCTGTCTCCCCAATAATCGGCTGTGTCACGGAAGATGTCCAGCAATTGCTCGCGGGCTTCCTTGTCAAACTTGGCATGTGCCGGGATTTGCTCGAGCACCACGATAAAGCCCGGTTGTGGGCCCGACTTGTGCAGTGGATCGGTCATGCAGTCGTACAAGGCATCGAAGTTCTTGCCAAAGTGCGAGGGCAATGTGAATTGCGCGCCAATGAGGTCTAACACATCTTGTTTGCTCTGGGCTTCAGCCAGGTTGGCATACAAAAAGTGGTGCCCCAGGCCTTGGGCGGCTTCTTGCAAATCGCTCACGCGGTACGCGCGAATCGACTGCACGATGTTCGACCGCACGCCCTTCAGGGGCGCCTCTTGGTCTTGACGTGTCGGCATGTCCATCTCCGTGGTCTTTCTTGAGAACTAAAAAAATCAGGGTTTGTCAACGATCAGGCGAAAACTCGCATAATGGTCTTCGGTGTAGTAACAGGCCTTCGGTTCTGTCGGCACCAAGCCGCCGCATACGATGCGACGAGCACCACGGTGACGAACGCCGGGTGTCCTGACGGTGTATTCGCGGTAGAAACCCCTCGCCTCTCGTGGCAAGAGTCGCTCGCGATTGCCAAAAACCGTACCGTCTTTTTCGTAGGGAAAAGGACCGCCCTTGAGGATGGTTTGGTAGGTTTTCTGACCTTCACGAGGCAATTCAGAGACCACCAATGTGGCTTGAACCGATACCTCTTGGGGTGGACGCGCCTGCACCAAATTTGTGCATGCCAGCAAAATAAAGCCCATCAGCATGGCGAACCACCACCGACGGGCCAAGGCTTGTTGTGCCACCCTCATGAATACACCTTTCAGGAGCATCCGGGTTTACCCGAAAACTCGAAGGCGCTAGTGTGGATCAAATGCGATAAAAATGCAAGTGATTGCCCATTAAACAGGCAGAAATGATTTGGTTATTTCAATCGCATGTGAGTGCACACAACTGTTGTATTGGTTAGCGCGCGGCGTTGGCGTCTGCCACGGTGAGTGCCGTCATGTTCACAATCCGTCGTACGGTGGTGCTGGGCGTCAAGATGTGCACGGGTTGGGCTGCACCCAATAGAACCGGTCCGACGGCGATGTTGCCGCCAGCCGCTGTTTTGAGCAGGTTGTAGGCGATGTTGGCCGCATCAATGTTGGGTAGAACCAGCAAATTGGCATCTGCTATGAGTGTGCTGTTCGGCATGAGTGTCTGTCGAGCAGCGGTGTCCAAAGCCACGTCGCCGTGCATTTCGCCGTCCACTTCCAGCCAGGGTGCTTTTTGGCGCAGCAAGTCCAACACATTGCGCATTTTGACGGCGCTGGGTTGGTTGGACGAGCCAAAATTGGAGTGCGAGAGCAGGGCTGCCTTGGGTTGGATACCGAATCGGCGCATTTCCTCGGCTGCCATGATGGTGAATTCGGCCAACTGTTCGGCAGTGGGGTCATAGTTGACGTGTGTGTCAACCATGAAGACCTGTCGACCGGGCAGCATCAGGCCGTTCATGCAGGCATAGGTGTTCACGCCTTTGCGCTTACCTACCACCTGGTCGATGTAGCTCAGGTGCATCGGGTTGGTGCCCCAGGTGCCACAAATCATGCCGTCGACATCCCCTTTGTGCAGCAACATGGCGCCAATCAGCGACAAACGGCGGCGCATTTCGATCTTCGCGATCTGTTGTGTGACGCCCTTGCGCTCGGTCATGCGGTGGTAGGTCTGCCAAAAATCGCGGTAGCGGTGGTCGTCTTCGACGTTGACCACGTCATAGTCAAGTTCTTCTTTGAGGCGCAGACCGAATTTTTCGATGCGCTCGGCAATCACTGCGGGACGTCCGATCAGCGTAGGACGGGCAATGCCCTCGTCCACCACGATTTGCGCGGCGCGCAAAACGCGTTCTTCTTCGCCCTCGCTGTAGGCGATGCGCTTTTTCAGGGCGCGTTTGGCAGCCGTGAAAATGGGCTTCATCATGGTGCCCGAGGCGTACACAAAGCCTTGCAGGCGTTCGCGGTAAGCATCCATGTCGGTGATGGGCCGGGAAGCGACGCCGGAGTCGAAAGCCGCCTGGGCCACCGCCGGGGCGATCATCATCATCAGACGTGGATCGAACGGCTTGGGAATCAGGTACTCGGGGCCAAAAGCCAGGGGCTCGCCTGCGTAAGCGGCTGCCACCACTTCGCTTTGCTCCGCCTGCGCCAGTTCGGCAATGGCGTGCACGGCCGCGATTTCCATCTCCAGCGTGATGGTGGTGGCACCACAGTCCAGCGCTCCCCGGAAAATGTAGGGGAAGCACAGGACGTTGTTGACCTGGTTGGGATAATCGGTGCGCCCCGTGGCCATGATGGCGTCATCGCGCACGGCTTTGACGTCTTCGGGGTTGATTTCAGGGTTGGGGTTTGCCAATGCAAAAATCAGCGGCTTGGCCGCCATTTTTTTGACCATCTCCTGCTTGAGGACGCCTCCGGCTGACAAGCCCAAAAACACGTCGGCCCCCTCGATCACTTCGGACAGGGTGCGCAGCTCGGTCTTTTGCACAAACTGAATCTTGTCTTCGTCCATCAACTCGGTGCGGCCTTCGTAAACCACACCAGCCAAGTCGGTGACCCAGATGTTTTCACGTGGGATGCCCAGCTTGACCAGCAGGCCCAGGCAGGCCAGTGCTGCTGCGCCTGCGCCTGAGGTCACAAGTTTGATTTGTTTGGGGTCCTTGCCAACAACTTTGAGGCCGTTGAGAAGGGCTGCGCCCACTACGATGGCAGTGCCATGCTGGTCGTCATGGAAGACTGGGATTTTCATGCGTTCGCGCAGCTTACGCTCGATGTAAAAGCAGTCTGGTGCCTTGATGTCTTCGAGGTTGATGCCACCAAAAGTGGGCTCCAGGGAGGCGATGATTTCGACCAGTTTGTCGGGGTCTTTTTCGTTGATCTCGATGTCGAACACGTCGATGCCCGAGAACTTTTTGAACAAAACACCCTTGCCCTCCATGACCGGCTTGCTGGCCAGGGGACCAATGTCACCCAAACCCAGCACTGCCGTGCCGTTGGTCACCACGCCCACCAGGTTGCCCCGGCTGGTGTACTTGAAAGCAGCTGCAGGGTCCTTGACAATTTCCTCACAGGGAGCGGCCACGCCGGGCGAGTAGGCCAAAGCCAGGTCATGTTGGTTGACCAGTTGTTTCGTGGCGGCGATGGCCACTTTGCCTGGGGTTGGAAACTGGTGGTATTCCAGAGCGGCTTTGCGCAGTTGGGCGCGTTTTTCTTCGGCTTGGACCTTGTTGGTCATGGTGAGACTCCGTGATGGGGGTGCTGTCAGTTCAGCCCAGGTTCGGCCGCCGATTGGAATGGCCAAACAAGGCTCAGAATTCAGGGTGACAGTCAGACACTGTTTTGATTGTAGACCCCGGATTGATCGCGTCAGTCTTGTGTAATGACTTTAGTGAGTGACTTGGCTTTTGACTTTTACGCACAAATGGTGGTGCTTCAGCGCAAATGCTTCCAGGCCTTGTGCTGTAAGGCCTGGGCCACGCTGACCAAGCGATGCCCTGGTATGACTTGAAAAGATGCCCCGGCTTGCAAGCGACCTGGTTTGTCCACTGCCAGATAAAACCCGCAACGCCCGCTTTGCACCATGTCTTTGGCAGCATTGGCATAACCCATGACCGCATTGAATTTGCCGCAAGGCTCACGCGGCTGGGTTATGCGCAAAAGCACATCGCCAAAATCCAGGCAGTCGCCAATGAACAGGTCTGTTTCGGACACGCCCTGCAGGCTCAGGTTTTCGCCCAGACCGCCAGGGGTCAGTGCTTCGTCGAACATGGTTGCGCCTTCAGCCTGTCGCCGCGCTTGCCACCAGGGCAAGTGCTCTGCAGGCAAGGCGTAAACAGCTTTGCTCAAGCCGCCATGCACCGTGAGATCCGCCTGCTCATCACCGGTCAGGCCCATAACACCGATTTCTATGGAGCCAGTGACAACGGTTTTGCCAATGGCAGAAACCAGCTTTCGCCTGCCCACCATGATGGGGCGGGCTTGGCCAGTCTGCAGAGAGAGGAGTACGCCTGCGATAACGGGGGCCGATGGCGGCTGCATGGGCAATTTAGCCCTTCATCAAAGCTTCAATGTCTTCAGCTTTCACCGGTACGCCCCGCGTGATCAGTTCGCAACCGGTGGCAGTCACAAGGGCATCGTCCTCGATGCGGATGCCGATGTGGTGGAACTGTTCGGGAACGCCGGGCGCAGGGCGCACGTACAGCCCAGGCTCGATGGTCAGCACCATTCCCGGCTGCAAGATGCGGCTGGGGCGGTCCTTGATGATTTCGCCGCTCAATGGGTCTTTGCGCTCACTCACATGGCCCACCTGCGAAGGCTCGACATAGCTGCCGCAATCGTGCACGTCCATACCCAGCCAGTGGCCGGTGCGGTGCATGTAAAACTGGAAATAGCTGCGGTTGGCGATCACGTCCTGCGCAAGGCCCACCTTGTTCTTGTCGAGCAGGCCCACGTCGAGCAGGCCCTGCGCCAGCACGGCGACGGTGGCTTCGTGCGGGTCCACAAAACGCGCACCTGCTTTGGTGGCGGCCACGGCGGCATCTTGTGAGGCCAGCACCAGGTCATAAAGCGCCTTCTGCGGACCGCTGAACTTCCCGTTGGCCGGGAAAGTGCGGGTGATGTCGCTGGCGTAGCCATCCAGTTCGCATCCGGCATCGATCAGCACCAGATCACCATTGCGAATCAAAGCCGTATCGGCGCGGTAATGCAGGATGCACGCATTGGCCCCGCCTGCCACGATGGAGCCGTAGGCCGGGTATTGCGAGCCGCTTTGACGGAATTCGTGCAGTAGCTCGGCGTCGAGGTGGTATTCGCGCACCTCTTGACCTGCTCGAAACATGGCGGCGCTGCGCTGCATGGCGCGGATGTGCGCACGCGCACTGATGGCCGAGGCGCGGCGCATGATGCCTTGTTCGTGCGCGTCTTTGACCAAGCGCATCTCGTCGAGCACGCTGCACAGATCGCGTTGATTCTCGGGGCACAAAGCGCCATAACGCACACGTGCCCTTACCGACTGAAGCCAACCGGCGATTTGGCTCTCGAGGCCCGAATGGATGGCAAATGGGTACCAAACGGTGCTGCGGTTCTCGAGCAATTTGGGCATTTGCGCCGCCATTTCGGTCGACGACAAGGCCCGGCTCACGCCCAAAGCGGCTGGCGCGGCATCGGGGCCCAAGCGGATGCCGTCCCAGATTTCACGCTCCAGGTCTTTGGGTTGGCAAAACAGGGTGGTTTCGCCATCGGCTGTGATCACCAGCGTGGCATGGGGTTCCGTGAAGCCCGTCAGGTAATAAAAGTAGCTGTCGTGCCGGTACAGGTAATCGCTGTCCCGGTTGCGCTGGCGCTCAGGCGCGGTGGGAATGATGGCGATGCCACCTTTGCCCAGTTGGGCAGCCACAAGAGCACGGCGTTGGGCATAGAGCAGGGTGATGTCTGTCATTGCGAGAGCAGTCCAAGAAGAAGACATCATTATGTGCGTTCACACCGATTCTCGGAGCGAGGGCAGTCACCCGTGTGCCAAATCAAGCCATGCGGTCGTTGAGTTGCGCCAGCCGCTCAGGTGTGCCGACATCGGTCCAGCTGCCTAAGTAGACCTCGCCAGACACCTGGCCCCGGTCCATGGCTGCACGAAGTAAGGGAGCCAGTGCAAGCGCAGTGCCCTGGGGGTTGCCAGTAGGCAGGCCGCAGTCGTCAAAGAAAGTTTTTTTGTAAAGTGCAATGGTGCTGAAGGTGAGCTCGCAGCCGGGGGTGCCTTTGGCCAAGTTGAGCACTCGGCCCGTCGCCGACAGCCCAAAGTCGCCACCCAGGTTGTGCTCGGGATTGGGCACCAGCCAAAGGTGAGCTGTTGCAGGGCTCGCGGCAAAGCGCTGCAGCGCCTGCATATTGAACTCAAAATCAGGGGCAAACACGTCGCCTGCGACCACCCAAAACACCTCGCCCAAACTGGGCAAGGCGCGCACGATGCCCCCAGCGGTCTCTAGCGCACGGCCAAAGTCATGGCCCTCGTGCGAATAGCGAATGTGAACCTCGGGCAAGCCTGGCCAGGTGAGTCGGTCACCAAAATGCGCCGAGATCTGCTCGCCCAGCCAAGCGGTGTTGACCAACTGATGCACAAAGCCGCCTCGGGCCAGAGCTTGCATGGGCCACTGCATGAGCGGCTGACCGTGCACGCGCAGCAAGGGCTTGGGGGTCTGATTGGTCAGAGGGCGCATGCGCTCGCCGCGCCCAGCGGCCAGTACCATGGCTTGGGCTGGATGCTCAGGGCTGATCAGGGTGTGCATGGGATGGGCAATGGAGGTTGGCATCCCTGGATGTTGCCATGGTTGGAGGCGCTCAAGGGACATCCCAAGCCCCACAGATCGCCCTAAACTTCTCATCACACGCCTTGAGCAAGGCATGCACCGCAAGCATTTTCAGGAGACAACGCCATGACACGCCCCCACATCAGCGTCATTGCTGCCGCACAAAAAGCTTCGCAGCGCCTGGCAGACCGCGACACACCTTTTGTCATGAATGAATGGTACGTGGCCGCCTTTGGCGCAGAAATCAAGGACCAGTTGCTGCCACGCAGCTTGTTGGGCCGCCGCCTGGTGTTTTACCGCGCCAGCAGTGGCCGCGTGGTGGCGCTTGAAGACCGTTGTCCACACCGCTCCATGCCGCTTTCGGCGGGCACACTCGAACAAGACACCATCGTGTGCGGCTACCACGGTTTGCGATTCAATACCGAGGGCGATTGCATCGAGGTGCCCTCGCAGCCGAGCTGCCCCAAAAATGTGGGCATCAAGGCTTACTGCACACACGAACGCGGTGCAGTGGTCTGGATCTGGATGGGCGATGCCGAGCAGGCCGATGTGTCCAAACTGCCTCAGCAAGATTGGATGGCAGACGCCCAGTGGGAGCGCTCGCAGGGCTATTTGAGTTTGAAGGCCAACTACGTGCGCCTTCACGAAAACTTGTTGGACCTGACGCATCTGAGTTTTTTGCACGCCAAGAGCTTTGGCACGCCAGACTACGCCAAGGCCGCATTTGAGTCGGAAATCGGTGATGGTCAATTTGCCCTGCTGCGCAACGTGGTGCCGACCACGCTGCCACCAGTCTGGGGCGTGCCCACTGGCCTGACGGGGAAGGGCCAGGCCGCCCGCATCGTGCGTTCCGAGTTCCGAAGCCTGGGCCTGCACGAGGTGTCGGTCACTTTTTACGATTGCCATTTGCCCGAAGATGCGCGCCCGCAGTACCGCATTCGCACCGCCCACATGCCCACGCCAGAGACCGCCGCAAGCACGCATTACTTCATTGTCCATGGGCGCGACTTTGCGCAAGATGAGCCCCAGACGACGCGTTTCATGCACGAGCAGTTGTTCGTGGCTTTTCAGGAGGATGTGGACGGCTTGGCCCTGCAAGAGTTGGCCCTGGCCAGCACACCCGCCGAAGAGTTGTATGAATTTTCAGTGGCCGCCGATGCACCGGCAGTGGCCATGCGCCGATATGTTTTGGCGCGGCAGCAAGAAGAGGCCCGCCGCTGAACCCTGAAAGCCTGCCGGTTCAGCCCTGCTGACCCATGGCTTCGCACATGAGAATGGGGCGGGTGGGCGTCCAGTCGGGGTTGAACTGCATCACACCCTTGGGGAACAACATCACCACCGTGGAGCCGAGCAAGAAACGCCCCATCTCTTCACCCTGTGCCAGGGTGATGCTGTCCATTTCATAAGCCCATTCGCGCACCGTGCCGGGGCGTGGCGGGTTGACCACGCCGTGCCACACCGTGGCCATGCTGCCCACAATGGTGGCACCCACCAGCACCATCACAAACGGGCCTTGCGAGCCCTCAAACACACACACCACCCGCTCGTTGCGTGCAAAAAGACCCGGCACGCCACGGGCCGTGGTCGGGTTGACCGAGAACAAATCGCCCGGTACGTAAATCATGCGCGTCAGGCGCCCCGCGCAAGGCATGTGGATGCGGTGGTAGTCGCGCGGGCTCAGGTACAGCGTGGCAAATTGACCATCCTGAAACTGCGCAGCCAGCGCCGCATCGCCGCCCACCAGGGCGCGGGTGCTGTAGCTGTGGCCTTTGGCCTGAAACACCTGGTCGCCTTCAATCGGGCCGCATTGGCTGATGGCCCCATCCACCGGGCTCACAAATGCCGCGGCCGCCAAAGGGCGGGCACCGCCGCGCAGGGGGCGCGTGAAGAATTCGTTGAAACTTTTGTAGCTTGCCGTATCAGGGTTCGCGGCCTCCGCCATGTTCACGTTGTAGCGCTTCACAAACCAGTTGATGATGCCGGTGGTCGCGCCGCCCCACTGGCTGCCCGCCAACCAGCCTGCAAAGGCGGTCAAGGCTTGTTTGGGGATCAGGTACTGCGGCAAGACCGCCATGCGGTCAGAAAAGGAGGGGGAACTGGACATGAAGGGGCCGCAGGCGCGGTGCAGAAGAAGGCCCTGATTTTATCGGTCCCCTGCCAAGCTGCTCAGGCATGCGGTCAAGGGCACAATCCGTACATGAATACCCCCTTGTTATCGGTCGAACACTTGGTCAAACGCTACGGCGATACCACGGTGGTCAATGACTTGTCTTTCCACATCAACCCCGGCGAATGCCTGGGCGTGATCGGACCCAACGGCGCGGGCAAAACCACCACCCTGCGCATGTGCCTGGGTTTGTCGCAACCCGATGGCGGCGCCATCCGGTATTTCGACGGATTGGAAATGCCGCGTGACGCCTTGGCCATCAAGGCCAGGTTGGGCGTGGTGGCACAACAAGACACCTTGGACCCGGACTTTACAGCGGAAGAAAACCTGTTGGTGTTTGGCCGTTACTTTGGCATCTCTGACGCGGTAATTCGCGAACGCATTCCTCAACTGCTGGAGTTTGGCGCGCTCAGTCACAAGGCCAAAGCCAAACCCGGCGAGTTGTCGGGTGGCATGAAGCGGCGCTTGAGCCTGTCGCGTTCGCTCATCAACCACCCGCAGCTCTTGATGCTGGACGAGCCCACCACCGGGCTGGACCCGCAGGCGCGGCACCTGATGTGGGAGCGCCTGCAGCTGTTGCTGCAAGAAGGGAAATCCATTTTGCTCACCACCCACTTCATGGACGAGGCCGAACGCCTGTGCGGTCGCCTCTTGGTGCTGGACCAGGGCCGCAAAATCGCCGAAGGCAAGCCCCGCGACCTGATCGCCGAGCACCTGGAGCCCGAGGTGATTGAGGTGTTTGGCCAAGGCGCGGTGGCGCTGGCGCAAGAACCGAGCCTGAAAGCCCTTGCGGGCCGGGTCGAGGTGAGTGGTGAAACCGTTTTCTTCTACACCCAGGACAGCCGCGCCTTGATGAACGCGCTGCAGGCTTGGCCTGCTTTGCGCACTTTGCACCGGCCCTCTAACTTGGAAGACCTGTTTTTGAAATTGACCGGACGCCAAATCCGCGAGGAGGGCTAAGCCATGAGCCAAATTCAAAACAACATTTGGGCCGCACCCCGCCTGTCCATGCGCTGGTGGCCTGTGTTCCAGCGCAATTGGCTGGTCTGGAAAAAGCTGGCCATCCCCAGCCTGGTGGGCAACATCGCCGAGCCGCTCATGTGGCTGGTGGCCTTTGGCTATGGCTTGGGTGCTTTGGTGGGTCAGATCGATTTGGGCGGCGAGAAGGTGCCCTACATCCTGTTTCTGGCCAGCGGCAGCATCTGCATGAGCGCCATGAACGCGGCCACCTTTGAGGCGCTGTACTCGGCGTTTTCGCGCATGCATGTGCAAAAAACCTGGGACGGCATCATGAACGCCCCGGTG
>JAIYCB010000027.1 GCA_027488215.1 Comamonadaceae bacterium | reverse complement strand
GCGCGGCGCGCAGCGCCAGACGGCCGATGCGGCCAAATCCGTTGATACCCAGCTTGATGGTCATGGTGAGAGCCTCAGGAGATAAGTTACTAAACCGTTACGTAACCGGATTTGAAATCGAGACCCTTGCATGGGCCTGATCCCTGAACGTGACTTCAGCGCTGGGTCAAACCCATGGCGCTGAAGGGGTTCATCCGAGGGGCCTTTTCAGGCCTTGAGCAGTGCAGCGTGGACCGTATCGGCTACGTTCTCGGCGGTGAAGCCGAAGTGTTTGAACAGCACAGGCGCTGGGGCCGATTCGCCGTAGGTGTCAAGGCCGACCACTGCAGCGCAGCCGTACTTCCACCAGCCGTCGGTGGCGCCCATCTCGACCGCCACACGGGGGATGCCGGCGGGCAGCACGCTTTGCTTGTACTCGGTATCTTGGCGGTCGAACACATTGGTGCTGGGCATGGAGACCACGCGCACACCGATCTTGCGTTCGGCCAGCAGCTTTTGCGCCGCCAGGGCCAGTTGCACTTCAGAGCCGGTGGCGATGATCACGCCGTGGGTCTTCTTGATGCCGACATGCTCGGGTTCGGACAGCACATACGCGCCACGGCTGATGTCGCCCAGATCGCTCTTGGGCGAGTAAGCCAGGTTTTGGCGGCTCAGCAGCAGGGCCGATGGGCGGTTCGCGTTTTGCAGCGCCACGGCCCAGGCCACGGTGGTTTCAGCCGTGTCGGCAGGACGCCATACGTCCAGACCGGGGATCAGGCGCAGGCTGGCGGCGTGCTCGATCGACTGGTGGGTCGGGCCGTCTTCGCCCAGACCGATGGAGTCGTGGGTGAAGACGTGGATCACGCGCTGCTTCATCAGCGCGGCCATGCGGATGGCGTTGCGCGAGTAGTCAGAGAAGGTCAGGAAGGTGCCGCCGTAGGGGATGAAACCACCATGTAACGCGACGCCATTCATGATGGCGGCCATGCCGAATTCGCGCACACCGTAGTTGATGTGGCGGCCGATGTGGCCGTCTTCTGTTTTGACCACGTCACCGGCCAGGTCCACGCGGAAGGCGGGGGTGCTCTTGGTGTTGGTCAGGTTGGAGCCCGTCAGGTCGGCCGAGCCGCCCAACATTTCGGGCAGCGCAGCGGTGAAGGCTTCCAGTGCCAGCTGGCTGGCCTTGCGGCTGGCCACGGTCTCGCCCTTGGTGTGGGCGGCGACCACGGCGTCAAACGCCACTTGGTTGAAGTTCTTGGGCAAGTCGCCCTTCATGCGGCGCACGAACTCTTTGGCTTGTGCGGGGAAGGCGGCTTTGTATGCGGCAAAAGCGGTGTTCCACTCGGCTTCGCGGGCTTTGCCTGCGGCTTTGGCGTCCCAGTCGGCATAGACCTCTTTGGGGATCTTGAAGGGCTCAGCCGTCCAGCCCAGGGCTTCGCGGGTGAGTTTGATTTCTTCAGCGCCCAATGGCTCGCCGTGGGCCTTGGAGGTGCCCGCACGGTTGGGCGAGCCCTTGCCAATGGCGGTCTTGCAAACGATCAGGGTGGGCTTGTCCGCGCTGTGACGGGCAGCTGCGATGGCCTTGGACACTGCCGCAGCGTCATGGCCGTCCACGGCATCGATCACGTTCCAGCCGCATGCGGTGAAGCGCTGGGGCGTGTTGTCGATGAACCAGGGAGCGACCTTGCCGTCGATCGAGATGCCGTTGTCGTCGTACAGGGCGATCAGTTTGTTCAGCTTCCAGGCGCCAGCCAGGGCCACGGCTTCGTGGCTGATGCCTTCCATCAGGCAGCCGTCACCCAGGAACACGTAGGTATGGTGGTTGACGATGGCGTGGCCTTCTTGGTTGAACTCAGCCGCCAGCATCTTCTCGGCCAGGGCCATGCCCACGGCATTGGTGATGCCTTGCCCCAGCGGGCCGGTGGTGGTTTCCACGCCGGGGGTGATGCCCACCTCGGGGTGCCCTGCAGTCTTGCTGTGAAGTTGACGGAAGTTCTTCAGTTCATCGATCGGCAGCTTGTAGCCGGTCAGGTGCAGCACCGAATAGATCAGCATCGAGCCGTGGCCATTGGACAGCACAAAGCGGTCACGGTTGGCCCAATGCGGGTTTTTGGGGTTGTGTTGCAGGTGATCGCCCCACAGCGCCACAGCCATTTCGGCCATGCCCATGGGCGCGCCGGGGTGACCGGAGTTGGCTTGTTGAACAGCGTCCATTGCGAGGGCGCGGATGGCGTTGGCCATTTGTTGCTGGTTTGCCATGTGGGCAGCTCCGGGAAAGTATTCTGGTAAACCCGAGATTTTAGCGGCTGTCAGATCCACACCCACCGCAGCCCCCTCTGCCCACAACAAACTCCTGCGTCGTTGTTACAGACTCATTCAGACCCGCATTCAGATCTGGTGGGATGGTCAAAATCAACCCTTGGCGACCGACAAAGCCAAAACCAGATCAGCCCAGGCCTTGGCCTTATCGGCTGGGTTACGCAGCAAGCTCGCCGGAGGGTAGGTCACCACCACCGGAGTACCCTGAAAGTCATGCAAGCGACCACGCAGTTTGCCCATGGGCTCCGAGCTGCCCAGCAGGCTCTGGATGGCAAATCGGCCCATGGCCAGAATCACTTGGGGTTGGGCCAAGGCGACCTGGCGTGACAAGTAACCAGCACACTTCATCAATTCGACCGCCTCGGGATTGCGCCCATTGAGAGGGCGGCATTTGACAGCATGGGTCAAACAGGCTTCGGGTTGGTCAGCGCTGGTATCGGCAAGATGGGAAAGGCCTTGGCGGCGCACACCGACCGCCTTGAGCATGTTGTCCAGCAGCACGCCTTCAGGCCCAGTGAAAGGCTGGCCCTGCTCCTCATCTGATTCTGAAGGAAAGTCTCCCACCACCATCCAGCGGGCTGTCCCCTGGCCAGATCCCAGGATCGGCGTTTGGCGTGCAGCGCAAAGGGCGCACGCCTTGCAGCCTTTCACAGCCGTTAGCAAGTCAGCCCAAGTCATGCCGGACAGTCCTTCTGGCAAGGGCTCCAATACTTGGGCTGGTGCCTGCACCAGCCCAGCCGAGGCCATCGATGCTGATACTTTGTCCACTGGCTCATTCCTTGGGGGCGGGTTGACCGAAACAGGAGATGAAGGACGTGCCGGGCTGGCGGTGCCGAAAGCACCCTTCGCATTGAGATCAAGCACAGGGGACAAAACAGTTGCCGCCACGGCAGGCGCTTGATCAGCCAAAGCTTCAGGCGCCGCATCGGTTCGCTGCGGCCACCACACGCGCACGCCCATCTCGGCCAGCATGGCGCGTTGGCGGTCGTTCAGGTCAAATCGGGTCGGGTCGCTCATGTTGGGGCTCACAGTTTCAAACTCATCACCACCGCATGCTCGCGTTGCTGGCGGCCTGCCGGATAGTAATCCTTGCGGATGCTGATTTGCTTGAAGCCGTAACGCTCGTACACCTGCAAGGCACGACGGTTGCTCTGGCGAACCTCCAACCAGAGCCACTGTGCGCCCGCGTGACGAGACAGCAGCGATAAGGCGTCCAGCATCATGTGGCCCCAGCCCTGGCCCTGGTGCGCGGGGGCCACGGTGATGTTGAGCAGATGCATCTCCTCAAAGCCGCGCATGGTCAGAAAGTAGCCCAGCAGCTCGCCGTTCAGCCAGAGACATTGGGCATCAAACAGCGGGTTGAGCGAGTCTCTGAAATTGCCCCGCGACCAAGGGTGGCTGTAGGCGGTTTGTTCAATGGCCATGACCGCGTCCAGATCATCCGGCGTCATAGGAGCCAGAGTGGCTGCGTTGCGCGTGGCCTCGGCAATGGGTGTGCGCACCGATGGCTGTTCCGACATCATGGCTGTCCTGTCGCCTTGACCATCACAGATTGCCCCCTGGGATTGGGGTCTTCATGGACTCACGTTCGGCAGTGGTGTAGGCCACTTTATCGCGGATGTAAAGCGGCATGGCCTTGTCTGCCGTTACGGCCAGGCCCTGCGCCCACAAGGCAGGGGCCAGGCGCAATAAAGCAGCGGCGCTGGGCAAAGCCTCGCAGCGCAAGTCACCGGGCCCCGCCATTGGCAGTCGATCGCCATAAGCGTCAAAGACATTGCCCGCCTGAAGTACCCATTCATCGTTGGGCTTGTGCAGCTTTTCGGGGGCACCCACTTGCAAAGGCGCGGCTTCTTGCCAACGCCCGTGACGGGCACCCAACAGCGGCTGCCAGTGGTATGCAGCGCTGTAGACCTCGTTCATGCGGGCGTCCAGCAGCGCCTGCACGGTCAGCTCGACGTCGGGCTCGATGGCGCCCGTCTGCAGTTGCGCCCAGCGTGCCTCTTCGGCCACAGCCAACAAAGTGTCGACGGGCAACACGGGCACATCGGCCCCGAAAGCCAGGCCCTGCGCTACAGCGCAGGCGGTGCGCAAGCCAGTGAAAGATCCCGGCCCTCGACCAAAAATAATCGCATCCAATGAAGCCAGCGGCATCTCGGCCTTGGCCAACAGGGCCAGCACCGCTGGAATCAAACTGCTGGAAGATTGCGCCCCACCGGGCAGGGTTTGTGTCCAGACCTGATCGCCACGGGCCACGCCCAGAGACAGCACATCGGTGCTGGTATCAAAAGCCAGCCAGCGGCCTGCAGGAAGCGGCGCGCTCATGACTTGCCCCCCGGTACGGTCACTGCATTGGAGGGAACCGGATTGGCCTGGCGCACACCCAACAAGATTCCGCCTGTCACCAACGCCAGCCCTGTAAGCAAATTCCAGTGCATGGGCTCACCCAGAAACCACACCGCTCCCAGCGCAGACAAACCAGGCACCAATGCTGTGATCATGGTCGAGCGCACAGGACCGTAGTAACGCACCATGTGCGTGAAGGTGATGCCCGATATGACGACCGAGCCCACGCCCTGAAACACTACCTGGAAAAGGATTTCGGACCATGGCGCCTGGTGCAACTGCGTAGGCAAAATCTGCAAGCCCACCAGTACAACAAACAAAGGCACAAAAAACACAAAGGCAAACGCACTGATCGCCATGGTGGCGCGCACTGCATCAAAACCCTGGCTGCGCACCAACACGCTGTAGCTGGCCCAGCACATGGCTGCGATCATGAACAGCAAGTCGCCCTTCCAGACCTCGCCGCCGTCAAAAGCCATCAGCAAGCTCGCGCCACCCACCAGCACGTCACCCATCACGATGAAGCCCAGTCCCAGGGCGCGAGTGGAAGCCACTTTTTCACGCAGGAACAACCACGCCAACAAGGTCGTCCACAAGGGCAAACTGCCGGGCATGAGCACCGAAGCATGCGAAGCCGGGGCATAAAAGAAACCGGTGTAGGCCAGGATTGCAAACAATAAACCGCCCAGAAAACCGGTTTGCGCCGTCTGGCGCAAGGGCAAGGGCGACAGACCCCACAAAGAACCCACTTTTTCACCGGCCAGCCGCGCAGGACGCATCAACCACCAAGCCCAGGGCAGCAAGATGACGCTGGCCCCCAGAATGCGGGCCAGCGCAATGTCCATGGGCAACAAGCCTCGCGAGGCCGAGGCACGCGCAATGACGATGAAGCCAGTCCAGATGAACACCGTGATGACTGCTGAAGCCAAGCCCACAGTTTTTGAAGAAAATCGCATGGCCCGAATCATACGGGGCTGCCGCCCACACCGGACCTTGGCCGCTTGAACATCATCCCGGCCTGCCAGGGGCCCGTTAGACTTGCTCAATGAACTGTTCCCGCGCGAAGCGCCCATTTTTTTTCACCTGTGCCCACGCCGCTTGTGCCATGTTGGCCCTGAGCACCGCCATGCTCTGGCCTGCCCGTGCCCAAAGCAGCTCTGAAGCCGCCCAAACGCCCTTTACTGGTCGCTCCCACACCACATTGCCCCGGCATGTTCTGCAGACCCTGCAGCAAGCGCAAGTTCCCCCTTCGGCCCTGAGTGTGCTGATCACACCCCTGCCCAGCAGCGTCGCTTCACCAAGCTCTGACTCCAAACAACATCGCCAGTTGTCGCACCATGCACAGGCCAGCGTCAACCCGGCGTCGGTCATGAAGCTGTTCACCACTTATGCTGGCTTGAGTTTGCTGGGGCCCGACCACATCTGGCGTAACCGCGTGTACACCGACGGCCTCGTGCGCGATGGTGTGCTGCTGGGTAACTTGATCGTGCGCGGCAGCGGCGACCCCAAGCTGGTGGTCGAGCGCCTGCAGGAGCTGCTGGCACAGGTGCGAGCGGCCGGCGTACGCGAGGTGCGTGGCGACATCGTGCTCGACCGCAGTGTCTTCGACGTGCGCGAGCGCACCGAGCCCTTTGACGACGAACCCCTGCGCCCCTACAACGTAGGGCCGGACGGCCTGCTGCTGAATTTCAAGGCGGTGGTTTACAAGTTCACGCCAGACACCGCCAGCGGGCAGGTACAGGTGCGTTTCGAGCCGCCCTTGGCAGGTTTTTCCGCCCCCACACAACTGCCGCTGAGTCAGACCCCTTGCAGCGACTGGCGTCGCCAGTTGCAAGCTGACTTCAGCAAACCCCTACAGGTGAGCTTTGCGGGCCGTTACCCCGCCAGCTGCGGCGAGCGCGAATGGCCTGTGGCCTACCCCGAGCCCGAAGCCTATGCGCAACGCGTGATGCATGCACTTTGGTTAGGCGCGGGCGGGAAGCTCACTGGACAGGTGCGCTACGGCGCGAGCCCGGCGTCGGCCAAGTTGCTGCTGGAGGCGCCCTCCTTGGCCTTGTCCGAGATCATCAAAGACATTAACAAATTCTCAAACAACGTGATGGCGCAGCAGCTTTACCTGACGCTGTCGAGCGAGCTTGGCGCACCCGGGCGGTTTGAGGCCTCGCGCTTGCGCCTGTCGCAATGGTGGCGCAGGGGCTTTACTGGGCACGAGGAGCCTGTGCTTGACAACGGCTCGGGCTTGTCGCGCAGCGAACGCAGCACGGCACAGGCCCTGACGGCCCTCTTGCAGGCCGCGCACGCCAGCCCGCACGCACGACACTTTATCGACTCGCTGGCCATTGCCGGGGTGGACGGCACCGCCGCCCGCCTCAAAGATCGCAGCCCACAGTCGCCGGTGATTGGCAACGCCTGGCTGAAAACCGGCTCGCTGCGCGATGTGGCCTCGGTGGCCGGATATGTGCAGGGCCAAAGCGGCCAGCGCTACACCTTGGTGGCCATTCTTCACCACCCCAACGCACAGCAGGCGCGGGCTGCGCTGGACCAACTGCTGGAATGGGCGGTGCGCGACACCAAACCTCAACGCAAACCCTCGCCGGAACGGACACCATGAACTTGATCGATTGGGTGGGCTCTGTAGCCGCCTTCCTGACCACCGCCAGCTTCATCCCCCAAGCTTGGCAAACCTTTCGCACCCGCGACGTGAGCGGCATCTCGCTGGGCATGTACAGCCTGTTCACGGCAGGCGTGGCCCTTTGGCTGGTCTACGGCATTTTGCTGGTGGCCTGGCCCATCATCATCGCCAACGTCATCACCACCAGCTTGGCACTGATGATTTTGGTGATGAAATTGCGTTACCGCTGAACCCAAAGGGATACCGGTAAATGGGTATTAACCCCATAGTCCATGAGGAATACTGGCTTTAGGATTTATGACAAATCGCACGGTCGTTCGATTTTCAAGAATCAACTGGAGACTCCAACATGGCATCTTTCAAACTCAGCCTTTCCCTCATCAGCGTTGCAGCACTTTTGGCCGCTTGCGGTGGCTCCGGTCCAAGCAATGGCTCATTGATAGAAAGCCCCGTTTTGCTGACCACCTTGACCAAGGCCCAACTCGATTCGGGTCCGTTGGTCGGGTTGAGCGGCAAAGCCAAGTGCGATGTGAAAGTCGTTTCACTCAACTACGTCACACCCGGTGCCAAAGGTGAGTCTTCCAACGCATCAGGTGTACTGCTGTTGCCCTCTGGAGCCGATTGCACGGCAGCAGCTCCCCTGGTGGCCTATGCCAAAGGAACCGACGTGCAAAAGCCACGCACACTGGCCAACCCCGCCGACAGTGAAACTGGCTTGTTAGCGGCCATGTATGCAGGCCAAGGCTTTGCCGTGGTTGCCACCGACTACCTGGGTTTTGCCAAGTCAACTTACAGCTACCACCCTTACCTGCACGCTGACTCCGAGGCCACGTCGGTCATCGACTCGATCCGTGCGGCACGCAACGCCGTGTCAACTCACGGTGCAAGCCTCAATGGCAAAGTCATGCTGACGGGCTATTCTCAAGGTGGGCATGCCTCCATGGCCGCTCACCGCGAAATCGAAAAGAATCTCTCCGGTGAAATCAAAGTGGTAGCCGGCGCGCACCTTGCAGGCCCTTACAACCTCTCGGGCTCCATGAAACTGCCCGATGCGATTGCGGGTTACCAGTTCTTTGTGCCTTACCTCATTACCGCCTGGCAAAAGATTTACGGCAACATTTACAGCAATGTCAATGATGCCTTTAATGCGCCTTATGTCGATGGGATCGAAAGCCTCTTGCCAAACTCCACACTGACCTACACGACCTTGGTCACTTCAGGTAAATTGCCTGGCATCAATGGCGAAACACCCAATCAGGCGCGTGACGCCTTGTTTCAGTCCAAATTCAGCAGCGACATCCTGACCAATCCCAACAACCCCACCTTCCTGGCGGCCAAAAAGAACGACCTGTTGGATTGGTCTCCAAAGGCTCAAACCATGCTTTGCAGTGGCAGTGGGGACCCGACTGTCCCTCAAGTCATCCACCAATCGGTCATGAAAGCCGCGTTCGATGCAAAAGGGCTCACCAACGTGACTTCAGTGGATGTTCATCCGCTCATTGTTCAGACTTATGGACCCATCACCATGGCCAACATCGCCAGCTACCATGGCACTTTTGCTCCACCGTTTTGCCACGCAGCGGCCAAATCGCTGTTTGACGCGATGAAGTAATCGCCCGTACGCCGCGAACAAGGCCCGCACACTGCGGGCCTTTTTTATCCCGACGAAAGGCTCAGGCTGCGGCCCGCTGCAAGCGGTCCCGCACCCCTTCCCACTCGGGGAGGTCGGGGGGGCTTTCTACCCAGATTTGCTGAACGCCCCGCGCGTCCAGATCGCGCAGAACGCCAAACAAATCGTGTGCAGCCTGCGCAGCGCTGTGCGGCTGGACACGCCACAACACACCTGCACCTGCACTGCCAACAGGACGTTCGGTTGACCACAGCCCCAGGTTGTTGGCATGCGGCCCCAAGGCCTGCAGCTTGGCGGTGATGTCTTGCGCCGACATCAGGCGCACCTTGGCGCGGGGCGCGTAATGGGATTCGAGTGTGCCCGAAGCGCGCGGCGCGGCTTGGCCACTCACTTCCTGTGAGGTGTCCTTGCCCCGAACAGCGCGGCCACACGCTGCTTCGATCTGCGCCCGAGTGATCTGCCCCGGGCGCAGCAGCACCGGCTCGCCTCGCGTGCAGTCGATGATGGTGGACTCGATGCCCACCTCGCAATCACCGCCATCCAGAATCAACAAATCGGGGCCCAGCTCAGATTGCACATGCGCAGCGGTGGTTGGGCTCACGCGGCCAAAGCGGTTGGCACTGGGAGCGGACACGCCTGACACGCCCAGCGCCAAAGCTGCCTTGAGCAGCGCCTGCGCCACCGGGTGCGATGGACAACGCAAACCAATCGAGTCTTGTCCACCGGCCGATGTCGCCGCCACTCCGCTCAAGCGCGGCAAGATCAAGGTGAGCGGACCAGGCCAAAAAGCTTGCATGAGCTTTTGCGCAAAGTCGGGCACTTGCGCGGCAAACAGTGGCACCTGCGCCATACTGGCCACATGCACGATCAGCGGGTGGTCTGATGGGCGGCCCTTGGCTGCGAAAATTTTCGCTACTGCGTCGTCGTCTGTCGCATTGGCGGCCAGGCCGTACACCGTCTCGGTTGGCAGGCCCAGCAACTGACCGTCACGCAGTGCTTGCGCCGCCTGGGCAATGGTCGCCTCGTTGGCACTCAGGATCATGGTGGTCTTTAAAACGCTTCGATGCCGAGCAAAGCAGCCGCTTGCAGGGCGGTGGCACGCACAGCCTCGGGCGTGGCCCCCGTGATGTTCAGGTGTCCCATCTTGCGACCGGGGCGAGCCGACAACTTACCGTACAGGTGCAAGTGCGTGCCAGGCAATGCCAACACTTGACCCCAGGCAGGGCTGGTTGGACCCTTGCCGGTGGGCGTGACTTCGGGCCACAAATCACCCAGCAAATTGAGCATGATGGCACTCGAATGCTGGCGCGGCTGGGTGAGTGGCAAACCCGCCAGCGTGCGCACCTGCAGCTCGAACTGCGACTGGTCGCAGGCGTTCATGGTGTAGTGGCCGCTGTTGTGTGGGCGGGGGGCCATTTCGTTGACCACCAGCTGACCGCCTTCGAGCAGGAAAAACTCCACACACAGCACGCCCACGTAGTGAAGGCCTTCGGCAATGGCGCGGGTGGCGGCCACGGCTTGCGCAGCCACATCGGCGTGCACCGCACCTTCATACACGCAGGTCACGGCCAAAATACCGTCGCGGTGCAGATTCGATTGCACAGGAAAATTCACCATCTGCCCATCGGCGCCACGCGCAACGATGACCGAGCACTCGGCCTTCAGGGGCAGCATTTTCTCGAGCACACAGGGCACGTTTTTGAGCTGGTCCCATGCGGCAGACAACTCTTCGCGGGTCTTGACTCGGATTTGGCCCTTGCCGTCATAACCCATGCGCGAAGTTTTCAAGATGCCCGGCAGCAAATCGTCGCTGACAGCAGCCAACTGCACCGCCTTCTCAATCACCGCATGCGGGGCCACCGGCACACCGCAGCGCACAAAGTGGGCTTTTTCGGCGGCACGGTCTTGCGCAATCGCCACAGATTCGGACGCTGGGGCCACCGGGCGATGTGCGCCCAGGGTCATCAGCGCGGGAGCGGGCACGTTTTCAAATTCGGTGGTGATGGCGGCGCAGCGCTGCATCAGCTGCGCCAGACCCTGCTCGTCCAGATAGTCGGTCTGGATGTGGTGGTGGCTCACCCGCCCGGCGGGACTGGCCGCATCTGGGTCGAGCACCACGGTGAAGTAGCCCATGGCCTGCGCCGCATGCACGAACATGCGCCCCAACTGGCCGCCCCCCATCACGCCCAAAGTGGCCATTTGGCCATTGACCATGGCGCCCGGCAAAATGGCGCGGCTCATGCAGCACCCACCGGTGGGAGCGTCATGGCGCGGGCCGCAGCCGTCTGATCAGCGCGGAAGGCTTCAAGTTTTTGGCGCAAAGCCGCATCGTGGTTGGCCAACATGGCCACGGCAAACAAGGCCGCATTGGCCGCACCGGCTGGGCCAATGGCAAAGGTGGCCACCGGCACGCCCTTGGGCATCTGCACAATGCTGTGCAACGAATCCACGCCCGACAGGGCCTTGGTCTGCACCGGCACACCCAACACCGGCACCACGGTCTTGGCCGCGATCATGCCGGGCAAATGGGCTGCACCGCCCGCGCCTGCGATGATGGCCTGCAGACCCCGCTCGGTGGCGCTCTGTGCATAAGCAAACATATCGTCCGGCATTCTGTGGGCTGAAACCACGCGGGCGTCGTGAGGGATGCCAAACTGTTGGAGAATCTGGACTGCGTGCTGCATGGTGTCCCAGTCGGAGCTGGAGCCCATGACGACGCCGATGAGCGCTTGAGTCATTGGGTGCTTTTCGTGATCAATGTTGAATTTTAAGGTTTCGCTTCATCCGAAGCCGAAACACAACCCGGAACACTGCCCGCCATGATGGACGTCACGATACAAAACTTTGAAGCCGAGGTGATTGAAGCCTCCATGACCACGCCCGTGCTGGTGGATTTCTGGGCCCCTTGGTGTGGTCCCTGCAAGTCACTGGGCCCCGTCCTCGAAAAAGTGGAAACCGCCTACGAAGGCCGCTTCAAGCTGGTCAAGATCAACTCTGACCAAGAACAACAACTCGCTCAAGCCTTCGGCATCAAAAGCATTCCCACCTGCGTGCTGTTGAAAAACGGCCAACCCGTCGACGGTTTCATGGGCGCTTTGCCTGAAGGCCAGGTCAAGCAATTCCTGGACAAACACCTGCCCGCCACCGAAGAATTGCAGGCCATGGCCGCCGCAGAGCAAGCCCAGCAACACATGGAAGCTGGCGATGAGAACAGCGCACGCGCGGCCCTGGAACAAGCTCTGGCCACCAACCCCGGCAATGACGATGCCCGTTTTGACCTGGTCAAGTTGCTGATTGGCCTAGGCGAACTGGCCGAAGCTGCCGCCCTTTTGGCCCCGGCCATGGCCCGCATCCCGGTGCCGCTGCGGTTTGAGGCACAAACCCAATGGCTCAACGCCCTGGAATTTGTGACCACCGATCCGCGTGGTCAGTGGGAACTGGACCGGTTTGACGCCTTGATCGCCCAGAACAAACGCGACTTTGAAACCCGCTTTGCCAAAAGCCGCCTGTTGATCGCGATCGGCCAATGGGAAGCGGCCATGGACGAGCTGCTCGAAATCATCATGCGCGACAAGAAGTGGGACGATGAAGCTCCACGCAAAACCTTTGTCGCCTTGCTGGAACTGATGACGCCGCCCAAGCCCAAAACGCAAGACACCACAGGCAAATCAGCAGGCGGCATCGAGTTAATGGGCAAATCCACGCTGCCAGAAGACCCTTTGCTGGCCATGATCTCGAGTTACCGACGCAAGCTGAGCATGGCACTCAACTGAGCACCGCTCAGCCCAAAACCCCAAGCCCGGACCAGCTGCAGCGATGCAGGTTGACCGGGGTTTTTCATGCCAGCGCCGCCCACCCATTCAACGGGTGGCCCCTGCCTGGCGCTCGATGTCCATGTGCATGCGCTGCAGCAGCCCAGCCCACATGAGGACCTCGCCCACCACAAACATCGGCCCCACCAACAAGCCCACCAGATCGTCCACAAAAGCCGGTTTGCGGCCCTCGAAATAGTGGCCAATGAATTGGATGAGCCAGCCGATGAAGAACAAGCCCAAACCCGCCTGCCAAACCGCCAGTCCCAGGGCTTGCGCCAGAGGAGGTACCTCATGGGCCGCTGCGATCAGCACGCCATTGACCACCGATGTGGCCACGCCCAGCAACAGATCGCCTCGGCTCAGGTACCAAAGGCTGGTCAGCGCCCACATGGCCCAGGCCAGCGTCAGCGTATGACCCGCCACAGACCAAGCCGGGCCCAGCAGCAAGACGCCGATGGACAGGAAAATCAACGGGATACCCACCAGATGGGTAGCGATGTTGCGACGATCGCGGTGGTAATGGGCGTACTGCACCATCAAGGTGGTCGCAGGGCGAAAAAGTGTCATTCAATTCCCTCGTTCTGGCGTTCAAAACGCCCAATGTAATACCTGTCGTTACACAAATTTACCTGTTTCAGCCATTTGGCCGGACCACGGCAGCGCTTGTGAGGACGGTTTCAACCTAGAATTTAACCATTACCTTTGAACTCATTTTCAAACCATGTCACGCGCCGAACCCCTGATCACCCCTGAAGAGCTGCAATGCCTGCTCGGTAGTGCGCCAGTACGCTCGAACGTGCCCAGCCGCAGCCTGCTGGCGCAACTGACTTCCCTGCATTTTGGCGCTGCACTTTGGCTGGTCAAGGGTGTTTTCCTGTATGCCGTGCTCATGAGCCCCGATTCCGCCAACCTGGTCGGCAGCAGCCGCTACCTGTGGATGCGCGGCAGCCTAGAGCTGGTTTGCCTGACTGCATTCTGGGCCGCATCCCTGCACCCGCGTGGCCAAATGTTCGCCTGCGCCAGCTTGCTGGTGGCCGGCACCACTTTGTTGCTGGATGTCATAACCCTGCTGGCTTTCTCCGGCTGACATCCCAACCTCCAAGAAAAAGGCGCTGCCATGCAGCGCCTTTTTTTCATCCGAAATGCCGTGAGATTCAGCCCATCAACTTCTTCATGGCCTCTTCGTATTTTGCAGCCGTGCTCTCAATCACCTCACGCGGCAAGCGCGGGGCGGGTGGTGTCTTGTCCCAGGGTTTACCGTTGACCTGGGCAGTCTCCAGCCAGTCGCGCAAAAACTGTTTGTCGTAGCTCGGTGGGTTGGCGCCTTCCACATAACTCTCGGCAGGCCAATAGCGCGATGAATCGGGCGTCAGCACTTCATCCATCAACACCAAGGTGCCATCGGCGTCCAAACCAAACTCGAACTTGGTGTCGGCAATGATGATGCCTTGGGTGGCCGCGATGTCACGCGCCGCTTTGTACAGCGCAATGCTGATATCGCGGATGCGGCCTGCCAAATCGGCACCGATCATGGCCGCGGTTTGCTCGAAGGTGATGTTCTCATCGTGCTCACCTACTGCAGCCTTGGCTGCAGGCGTGTAGATCGGCTCGGGCAAGCGGCTGGCGTTTTTCAGGCCCTCAGGCAAGGGTACGCCGCACACCGAGCGACTTTCTTGGTATTCCTTCCAGCCGCTGCCAGCCAGGTAGCCGCGCACCACGGCTTCTACCGGGATGGGTTTCAAGCGCTTGACCAGCATCGAGCGGCCTTTGACCTGAGGTGCTTCTGCTGCGGACACCACGCTCTCGGGCGCATCACCGGTCAGGTGAATGGGGCAGATGTTCAGTCCTTTGGGGCCGAGTTTGTCAAACCAAAACAGCGCCATTTGCGTGAGCAGCACCCCTTTGCCGGGGATGGGCTCGCCCATGATCACGTCGAATGCGCTGATGCGGTCGGACGCCACCATCAGAATGCGGTCGTCACCCACGGCGTAGTTGTCACGCACCTTGCCACGTGCCAGCAAAGGCAAAGAAGTCAGGGCCGAGGTGTGGAGCGCAGAAGTCATGGGAAAAACAGTTCAGCAAAAAAGAAAAAGGCCCGCTGAACAGACAAAGGGCCATTCAGGTCAATTATCGCAGGCTCTAACGCTCATCAGCGGGCACTTGAGCACATCTTGAAGCTGGACTGCCGCGTCGCAAGCTCCTCGCAGTGACAGGCATCGTCATGACATGCGCAGTGGGCCTGACGGCTGTCGGTCATGGCAAACGAAGCAGGGTCATTCGAGCATCGTCATGGCGAGCGAAGCGTGGCCATCCAGCGCTCAGTTCACCACCTGCGCCAATTCACCGCGCGCGTAGCGGGCCGCCACCACCTGCAGGTTGTCACCCTTGATCTTGGGTGCTTGGCCTTCACAACCAAACTCCAGATAACGCTGTTTGCAAATTTGCTTGGCCGCTTCGCGGGCGGGCTTGAGCCATTCGCGGGCATCGAACTTGTCGGGGTTCTCAAACAAGAACTTGCGACAAGCTGCCGTCATGGCCAAGCGGATGTCGGTGTCGATGTTGATCTTGCGCACGCCGTGCTTGATGGCTTCCTGGATTTCCTCAACGGGCACGCCATAGGTTTCCTTCATCTTGCCACCGTACTGGTTGATCAGGGCCAGCAACTCTTGCGGCACACTGGACGAACCGTGCATCACCAGGTGGGTGTTGGGGATGCGTTTGTGGATTTCCTTGACGCGGCTGATGGCCAGGATGTCGCCCGTGGGCTTGCGGCTGAACTTGTAGGCGCCATGGCTGGTGCCGATGGCAATGGCCAAGGCATCCAGGCCCGTGGCTTTCACGAACTGGGCGGCTTCTTCGGGGTCGGTCAGCATCTGGCTGTGGTCCAACTTGCCCTCAGCGCCGATGCCGTCTTCTTCACCGGCTTCGCCCGTCTCGAGATTACCCAGACAACCCAGTTCACCTTCAACCGACACGCCCACAGCGTGAGCCATCTCGACCACTCGGCGGGTCACATCCACGTTATAGGCAAAGTCAGCTGGGGTCTTGCCGTCTTCCAGCAAGGAGCCATCCATCATCACCGACGAAAAACCGAGGTTGATCGCACCCTGGCAAACCGCAGGGCTTTGGCCGTGGTCTTGGTGCATCACCAGAGGAATGTGGGGCCACTGCTCGATGGCGGCCTGGATCAGGTGCTTGATGAAAGGCTCACCGGCGTATTTGCGTGCCCCTGCACTGGCTTGCAGAATGACCGGGGCTCCGACTTCGTCGGCCGCCATCATGACAGCCTGGACTTGCTCGAGGTTGTTGACGTTGAAAGCTGGTATGCCGTAGCCGTTGACGGCCGCATGGTCCAGCAGCTCGCGCATAGAAACGAGTGCCATGGTGGTGATTTCCCGGGAAGTTGAAGATGGGGCTGCGCCGGAATGTAACCGGCTTGTAACTGCGCTGGGATTTTAAAGCCTCCGCATCGACTCGGCCCCTCACCGGTCATACAGCTTCAGATGGCTCGGCAAATTTTGAGGGTGTTGGTGCCGCCCGGCGTGCCCATGGGCTCACCCACGGTGATGGCGTACACATCCCCCGCTTGCACAATGCCGCGCTTTTTCAAGTGCGCTTCGGCTTCGGACAATGCCGTATCACGGTCGGCGCTGGTATCCATCAACAAGGGGCTGACGTTGCGCATCAGCGCCATCTTGCGCTGAGTCGCGACCTTAGGCGTGAGCGCGTAAATGGGCATTTGCACGCTGTGCCGGCTCATCCAAAGCGCTGTCGAGCCCGAGTCGGTCAAGGCCACGATGGCCTTGGCCTTGAGGTGGTGCGCGGTGAACAAAGCGCCCATCGCGATGGTATGGTCAATCCGGTTGAAGTGCGCATCCACAAAATCGTCGTCGAGAGGGTCGTGGTCGGTTTTTTCGGCCTCCAAGCACACGGCGGCCATCATCTCCACCGTCTCCAGCGGGTATTTGCCAGCGGCGGTCTCAGCACTCAGCATCACCGCATCGGTGCCATCCAGCACCGCATTGGCCACGTCGCTCACTTCGGCGCGGGTGGGCACCGGGTTAACAATCATGCTCTCCATCATCTGTGTGGCGGTGATGACCAGCTTGTCCATCTCTCGGGCACGTTTGATCATGTGCTTTTGCAAGCCCGGCACCGCCGCGTTGCCCACCTCCACTGCCAGGTCGCCGCGAGCCACCATGATGCCGTCGGACACCCTGAGGATATTGTCGAGCTCGGGAATAGCCTCGGCGCGTTCAATCTTGGCGATCAAACCAGGACGGTGACCGTTGGTACAGGCCACATTGCAAAGTTGGCGCGCCATTTCCATGTCGGTGGCGTTTTTTGGGAAGCTCACGGCGACGTAATCTGCCTGCAGACTCATGGCCGTTTTGATGTCATCCATGTCCTTGGCCGTGAGGGCCGGTGCCGTCAAGCCGCCACCTTGTTTGTTGATGCCCTTGTTGTTGGACAGCTCGCCACCCAGCTTGACGGTGGTGTGCACTTGCTCACCTTTGACGGCCACCACATTCAACACAATCAAGCCATCGTTGAGCAAAAGGACATCACCGGCTTTCACATCACGCGGCAATTCCTTGTAATCAAGGCCTACGCCATGGCTGTCACCCGGCTCTGTACGCGAGGCATCCAGCACAAAGGGTGCCCCCGGCATCAACATCACTTTGCCTTCGGCAAATTTTCCTACGCGAATCTTGGGGCCCTGCAGGTCCGCCATGATGGCCACCTCGCGGCCAGCGCGTTGCGATGCTTCCCGCACCAGGCGGGCGCGGTCCACATGGTCTTGTGCCTTGCCGTGGCTGAAATTGAGCCGGACCACATTGACCCCGGCCCGGATCATGGCCTCTAGAAGCGCGGGGTCGCTGGAAGCAGGGCCTAAGGTGGCAACAATTTTGGTGGCGCGACGGGGCATCTGGGACTCTCCAATGTAATTTGATTTCAATTCTCACACGAAATTGGTTACACAACGGGTTCTTTCGGGGGCCGTGATGGGTCAAAACATCGCCAAACTCATAGAAAGCAACTGGCTGTTTGAAGAATTTTGATCCCAAGTTAACGACAGATCGAACCAATTGCTGGCTTTTACCCCTTCCAATACCCTTAAATTGATCTTTGTCAGCCCAGCGAAACGTCAAGCCGACTAAACTCCACGCTGAGCGATTTACATTCAAGCCTCATGACTGCCTTACACACCCCCAACGCCGATCAGCCCATCCCTCTAGACCAACCCTTGCCACACCGCAAGACTTTGCGTGAATGGTTGACGCCTTTGTCCGAGCGCAGCACGGTACGGGCATTTGTGCTGCTGGCTTTGGACTACGCCTTGTTTTTTACCTTGATCGCAGCCACCGTGTTGTTTGAATCCGTCTGGGCCAAGCTGCTGTGCGGCACCTTGGCTGGCTTTGTGATCGGCCGCCTGTTCGTGATCGGTCACGACGCCTGCCATCAGAGTCTCACACCCCACCGCGAGTTGAACAAAGTGCTGGGCCGCATCGCCTTTTTGCCCTCGCTGACCCCCTACAGCCTCTGGGACACAGGCCACAACGTGGTGCATCACGGCTATACCAACCTCAAGGGTGTGGATTTCGTCTGGACGCCCCTGACAGCCGAAGAGTTTTCTGCCTTGAACCCTGTAGAGCGTCTGTTGCAACGCGCCTACCGCAGTGGTTGGGCGCCTGGCCTTTATTACATGATTGAAATCTGGTGGAAGCGAGAGTTTTTCCCCAACAAAACCCACATGCCCACACGCCGCCCCATCTTCTTCAAAGACAGCCTGATGGTCAGTGTGTTTGGCGTGCTGTGGATTTCCGTTGTGGCCTCTGCGGCCGTGGCCACCGACCAATCGGTTGGGCTGGCTTTGCTCATGGGAGTGGTGATTCCCTTCTTTTTCTGGAACACCATGATCGGCTTTGTGGTCTATGTGCACCACACCCATGTCAAAGTGTCCTGGCACGACAACAAAGCCGCATGGACCAAGGCTGCACCCTTCGTGTCGACCACCGTGCACCTGACCTTTCCGTTCAAGATCGGCGCCATGATGCACCACATCATGGAGCACACCGCTCACCATGTGGACATGAGCATCCCCCTGTATCGCTTGAAACAAGCCCAAGCCAAACTCGAAGAAATGCTGCCAGGCCGCATCATCGTTCAGCCCTTCTCATGGAAGTGGTACTTTGAAACCGCCAAAAACTGCAAGTTGTACGACTTCAGCCGGGAATGCTGGACCGACTTCAGAGGCGCCATGACCAGCCCAGTGCGCGGCAACCTGCCACCGGCGGCGCAAGCCTGATCAAGGCTGGAACAGCAGACGTCAAAAAACCCGCGGTGCGGGAATTTTTGGGGTCCATGCCACGATCACCGAATTCGCAGTCCTCGACCAGCGATGGTCAACCGTGGTCATCTACAGATCGCTTCGTTCCTCGCGATGACGAGTAGAGGTCGCTCTCACTTTACGAGCGGAGGCTGACAATCCATCCACTGCCTCGTCATTGCGAGCGAAGCACGGCAATCCACCCACTGCCTCGTCATTGCGAGCAGAGCGTGGCAACCCACCCACTCCATCGTCATTGCGAGCAGACCGCGGCAATCTACCCCCAGCCCCGTCATTGCGAGCGAAGCGTGGCAATCTAATTGTCGGGAAGTGGTTGCGCTGGTTGCGATGACAAGGACAGGGATAAGTCAGAGATCAAAGACCACGGCATGTCTTCAACCGGCTGCACGCCTTGTCAAAATTTCAATGGCGGGCAAGGTCTTGCCTTCCAGGATTTCGAGGAAAGCGCCACCACCCGTCGAGATGTAGCCCACCTGCTTTTCTATGCCGTATTTGGCAATCGCCGCCAGCGTGTCGCCCCCACCTGCGATGCTGAAGGCGCTGGACTCGGCAATTGCCTGGGCAATCACCTTGGTGCCGTTTTCGAACGCCGCAAACTCGAACACGCCCACCGGGCCATTCCAGACGATGGTGCCTGCTTGCTTGAGTTGGGCAGCGAGCTTGGCCGCCGTCTCGGGGCCAATGTCCAAAATCATGTCGTCATCGGCCACCTCGGTGGCTTTTTTCACAGTGACCTGCGCATCGGCCGCAAACGTCTTGGCCACCACCACGTCGGTCGGGATCGGCACCTCGGCGCCACGGGCCTTCATGGCGTCAATCACGGCTTTGGCCTCGCCCACCAAATCGACTTCAGCCAGACTTTTGCCGATCTTCAAACCAGCCGCCAACATGAAGGTGTTGGCGATGCCGCCGCCCACAATCAGCTGGTCCACGTTGTTCGACAGACTCTTCAAAATGGTCAGCTTGGTGGAGACTTTGCTGCCCGCCACAATGGCGGCCAGCGGGCGCTTCGGCGCGGCCAAGGCCTTGCCGATCGCATCGATTTCAGCCGCCAGCAAAGGGCCCGCGCAGGCGATGGGGGCGAACTGGGCGATGCCATAGGTCGTGCCCTCGGCACGGTGCGCTGTGCCAAAGGCGTCGTTCACGTAGACATCGCAAAGCTTGGCCATTTTGCGGGCCAGGTCTTCGTTGTTTTTCTTCTCGCCCTTGTTCACACGGCAGTTTTCCAGCAGCACGACTTGGCCGGGGGCCACGGTCACGCCGTCCACCCAGTTGGCGATCAGCGGCACTTCACGGCCTAACAATTCGCCCAAGCGCTTGGCCACCGGGGCCAGCGAGTCTTCGGGCTTGAACTCACCCTCGGTCGGACGCCCCAAGTGCGATGTCACCATCACGGCCGTGCCGGCATCCAGCGCCATCTGGATGCAGGGTACGCTGGCGCGAATGCGGGTGTCTTCGGTGATGCGGCCGTCATCGTCTTGCGGCACATTCAAGTCGGCACGGATGAAAACGCGTTGCCCTGCGGCTTGGCCACTGGCACACAGATCGGAAAAGCGGATGACGGTCATGTTTTGAGGAAAAATGAATGGATCAATTCACATGGATTTTAAAAGCCTGAACTGACAGCGGCTGACGCGACTCCAGCCATGAACCTACGGTTGGGCGTTGCCTACCAGCCCAGCCCCAGTCGCAAAGGCAGATACACCGCCATGCCTGCCAGGATGGTGATCAGTACATCGCGCCGCCAAAAGTAAGCAGCCACTCCGACGAACGCAGCGTACAAGCGGGCGTCTTGCCAGGTGCCGATCAAATCACCTTGCACAGTGATGATTTCTGGCACGACCACCGCCGACAAGGCTGCGATGGGCGCGTACTGCAAGCCGCGCTGCGCCCAATGCGGCAGTTGCCAGGATTTGCTGGAAATGAAAAAGAAACTGCGCGCCACCACCGTGACCACCGCCAGGCCCACGATGACCATCAGGGTCCACCAATCGGTGCCGCTCATGCTCCGGCCCCCGGTGCAGGTCGGATTTTTTCGACCGTCAGACACAAAATCACCGCCACGGCAATCGCCACAACGATGTTGAGTTTGAGTGGCAGATGGTAGGCCGCTACCGCCGCCACGCCCGCCACTGCGGCTGCCAAAATGCGCATGCGCGAGCTGGCCAGTGAGCACTGAATGCCCAGCAGACACAAAATGCCCGCAAAGCCCAAACCCCATTCGGGAGGGATCAGGTTCGCCAGGCCAATGCCCACCAGACTGGCCAAGATCCAGCTGGACCAGTTCAGGAAGTAGTTGCCCGCCAAATAGGCTTCCTGATCCGTGCGCTCGCTGTCTGCACACCCTGGTTCGGGATAACGTCGGGTGAACAACACATAGCTGATGTCGGCCGTGAAGTAACCGTGGCACATGCGTTGCCAGCGCGGCAGGTGCATGAGGTAGGGCCGCAGGTGCAGGCTGAACACCACAAAGCGCAGATTCACACAAAAGCCCGTTGCCAAAATCACCCATGCGGGTGCTCCCGCCACCAAGAGCGGAATGGCCGCCAGCTGCGAGCTGCCCGCAAACACCAGCAGGGTCATGGCCAAGGCCTCGAAAATGCTCATGCCCGACTTGACCATGGCCACGCCCGTCATCAGTCCCCAAGCCGCCACCCCGGGCGCTTGCGGTGCCAGGTCACGCAGACCTTGCCAAAACTCGGCGCGGCGGTAGAGCGTGGGCCGAAAAAACATCAGGCCGCCAGCCGTTGACCCGGCTGCAAGGGGCAGCCGCGCAAAAAGTCGGCTGCACCGAGGCGCTTGCCGCCGGGGCGCTGCAATTGCGTCAGGCACAGCTGGCCTTCACCACAGGCCACGCGCACGCCCGTCGCATCGGCGCTGAGCACAGTACCAGGCTCGGCGGCATGCAGCGAAACTTCAGCCCTTGCTTGCCAGATCTTCAAAGCTTCCACACCGGAGGCGGTAGCCAGCGGTACGGTCATGCCCGGGAAGGGGTCAAAAGCACGGATGCGCCGCGCCAACACTTCGGCGGACAACGACCAGTCGAGGGCTGCTTCGGCTTTGTCGATCTTGTGCGCATAGGTCACGCCTTCGGCAGGCTGGGGCTGGTGCGGCAGGCGCTCCAGGCTGGCCAGCGCCTGAACGATGGCCTCACCGCCCAGCTCAGCCAGGCGGTCGTGCAGCACAGCGGTGGTGTCGGTGGGCGCGATGACGCAGGGCAAAACCAGCAGCATGTCACCGGTGTCCAAACCCGCATCCATCTGCATGATGGTGATGCCGGTTTGTGTGTCGCCCGCCTCGATGGCACGGTGAATGGGCGCGGCTCCGCGCCAGCGCGGCAACAAAGAAGCGTGGATATTCAGGCAGCCCTTGGGCGGCAAGTCCAGCACCCACTGCGGCAAGATCAGACCATAAGCCGCCACGATCATCGCGTCGGCCTTGGCTTCCAGCAAGGTTTGGCGGGCCGCAGCCGCGTCCTCGGGGTATTTGCCGTCCAGCCGCAAACTGCGGGGCTGGGCCACCGGCACCGCATGCTCCAGGGCCCATTGCTTGACGGGCGAGGGCTGCAGCTTCATGCCGCGACCGGCGGGGCGGTCGGGCTGGGTCAGCACCAGTGCGATGTCGTGGCCTGCTGCATGCAGGGCGGCCAAGGCCACCTGGGCAAATTCGGGCGTGCCCGCAAAAATCAGCCGCATGCCGAGCTCAGCGTCCGGCTTTTTGGGCTTTGACCATCTTGGTCTTGATGCGGCTTTGCTTGAGAGGCGAGAGGTACTCCACAAACACCTTGCCCATCAGGTGATCCATTTCATGCTGAATGCAGATGGCCAGCATGCCCTCGGCCTCGATGGTGCGCGATTGGCCATCGCGGTCCAGGGCTGTCACCTTGACTTTGGTGGCGCGTTCCACGCCATCGTAAATACCGGGCACCGACAAGCAGCCCTCTTCGCCCTTGACGCGCTCATCGTTCATCCAGGTGATTTCGGGGTTGATCAGCACCATGGGCTGGTTGCGCTCTTCCGAGGTGTCGATCACCACCAGCCTTTCGTGCACGTCCACTTGGGTTGCAGCCAAGCCAATGCCGCCCGCCTCGTACATGGTTTCGACCATGTCATCGATCAAGGCGTGCACACGGGCATCCACGGCCTGCACGGGCTTGGCCACCTTGTGCAGTCGTGGATCAGGGTAACAAAGGATGGGGAGCTGGGCCATGGTTCAAAAAATCAAAGGGAGATGCCTTATTTTCGGTCATTTCAGCCCAGCGCCTGTTCGGTTCACGCCGAGAGACCGTATTGCACGAATCGGATCATGAAACGCGCCAGCGCCAAGCCATCATGTGGCTGTGAGAGACTCCCCATGCTTTGCTCGTAAAGCGGCTCGCCGATCAAGGCTCGGCGCTTTTGCAGCAAAAAGGCTGAGACATCCGGCGTGAACTCGGGGTGAGGCTGAATGCAAAACACCTGATCACCCAAAGCAAAGGCAGCCACCGGACACTCGGGCTGCGTGGCCAGCAAAGTGGCCCCCAGCGGCAATGCCAACACCTGATCCTGGTGGCTGGCCAGCAAAGCCATGCGGGCCGCTTGCCCCGGCGCCAGCCCCAGGTGCTCGGGTGCGCCCAGCCAGTCATAAGCCTGCCGCCCAAGCCGCCAGCCTCGAGGTGCCCGCTGCACCGGCGCACCCAGGCAATGCGCAATCAGCTGGTGTCCAAAACAAACGCCCAAAAGCTTGTGCTGGTCCTGCAACAAACGCGTGACCCGCTCACGCAAGGTCACCACCCAGGGTTCATCCGAAAACGCATCGGCGCGGCTGCCGGTCAAGAGCACCGCGTCGTAGGCCTCAAAACTGTCTGGATATTGCCCATGCCGAGCACTGAAGAAGTCAATTCGCCCTTGATAACCCGCTTGGGCAAACAAACGCTCAAACATCGCTGCCACCCGATCGTGCTGCTGCACCAAAGGCGGATCCAGGTCGTCGTTTTCGAGAATGCACAAGTGCATGTGCGCGATGGGCTCGTCGGTAAGGCTGGGCATGGGGTGATTTTATGGACTTGGCGCAAGCCGGGCTTTGAACCACAATGCTCAGCACAACAAACCATCGACAGCCATGCAGGCTGCACAGGGAGACAACATGGTCGACACCCCAGAAGAATTGGGCGCTTGGTTGCGGCTGGTGCTCACACCCGGCGTAGGCCCGGAAAGCGCCAAGCGGCTGCTGGCGGCCTTTGGCGAACCCAAAGCCATTTTTGAGCAAACCGAAACCGCCTTGTGCCAGGTGGTCAGCGCCAACCAAGCCCAGGCGTTGTGCCTCATGCCCGAGGGTTGCACCACGCTCAAGCAAGACACCCTGGCATGGCTGGAAGTCGGCACCGGACCCGGTCGCCGCGTCCTCACCCTGGGCGATGTTGACTACCCCGCGCCCTTGCTGGACATTCCCGATCCACCGCTGATGCTCTACGCCATGGGCCAGACAGCGCATCTTGCCAAACTTCGGGCACAGCAAGCCCTGGCGATGGTGGGCAGCCGCAACCCCACGCCCCAAGGGGCAGACAACGCACGCGCCTTTGCCAGCAGCTTGGCTGCCAGCGGCCTGACTGTGGTTTCTGGCCTGGCACTGGGGGTAGACGGTGCGGCGCATGAAGGCGCACTGCAAGGAGCCGCGGCGGGGCAGCTGGCCACGATTGCGGTAGTGGGCACCGGACTGGATCGGGTCTACCCACGCCAGCACCGAGATTTGGCGCACCGCATCGCACAAAACGGGCTGATTTTGAGCGAATACCTGCTGGGCACACCGCCGCTGGCACCCAACTTCCCGCGCCGTAACCGGCTGATTTCGGGGCTGTCTCAAGCCACCCTGGTGGTGGAAGCTGCCCTGGCCTCAGGCTCTCTCATCACCGCTAAGCAAGCACTCGAACAAGGCCGCGACGTGATGGCCATCCCCGGCTCCATCCACGCTACCCAATCCAAAGGCTGCCACGCGCTCATCAAACAAGGGGCCAAACTGGTGGAATCGGCACAAGACGTGCTCGAAGAGTTGCGTCTGCCCACCGCTCCAATGCAAACTGCCTTGACGCTGGACGATGCGCCGCAGACCGCCCGAAGCCGCGCCGAGGCTGATAACGACACCGAGCAAGCCCTGCTGCGTGCCCTGGGCCACGATCCCGTGGGCCTGGACGCGCTGCAAGCCCGCTGCGGATGGCCCACCGCGCAACTGCAAGCCCAACTGCTGGAACTGGAATTGATGGGCCAGGTCGGGCGACTGCCCGGCGGGCTGTATCAGCGCGTTGGGTCGGCTTGAGGGGGGGTGGTTTGGTCGGCAGGCTCGGCGACTGAAGACGGGCGTACTGTTGGACCCAACTCCAGCATGGCAATGCGCTGATTCAGTCGGCGCAACTGGCGCTCCAGACGTGTTTGCATCATGTCCGCATAAAGGGCCTTGATGAACAACACGACCACTGCCCCCAGCAGCAAGGCCGCAGGGGCATAGCTGATACCCACCAGACTTGCCACACGATCAATCAAGCCTGGCCACAAACCCAACAAAGCCCCCAAAGCAGCCACCACAATCCAGAACAATCCGTGATGGATATAGAGGTGATCGCGCCTGAGCAGAACAAAAATCAGGGCTGCAAGACCCAGGCCCAACAGCGATGTGGTGATTTGCAAAGCGGGCATCAGGGTTTGGCCTTGGGTGCAGTACCGGCCAACTGGCGTTCCAGATGGCGATAGGCTGGGTTGTTGGGTTCAGCGCTCAAGGCGATATTCAGATCCTGCACGCTGGCAGCACGGTTACCCATATTGAAATAGGTCAGTGCGCGCGCATAGTGGGCCCCCGAAGTGGGTCGCTTGGCCAGGGCTTGATTGAGCAAGCTCAATGCACTGGCATAGTCTTTTTGACCGTTGTGGGCCATGACCAAACCAAGCAGGTAGCGCTGGGCATCCGGTTGAGCGGCCACGATGATTTTGTAGTCGGCAATGGCGGTCGCAAAATCTTTTTGGGCCACTGCCGCTTCAGCGCGGCGCACGCGCGTGAAAAACGCCACCTCCGGTGCCTGGGTTTTGCCCAATGCCTGCGTGAAGCTGCGTTGCGCCTCCTCGAAGTTACGAATCGCAAAATACGACTCCCCCCGATGAAAATACAAGGCCGCCTCGGTGAAGCCTTGGCGCTCGGCCTGCGCCAATTGCTCCAGTGCCGCGGTGTGCTGCTTTTGCTGCTGCAAAGACACGCCCAGGTTCATGCGCGCAGAACCCAAGGGTTCCCCCAAGTTCACCGCCGAAGTAAACAGGCGCGTTGCCTCGACATAATCGGCCCGTTCCAAAGCTTCAGCGCCCTGGTTCAAAAAAGGCCTCCAGCGTCCCACCGCATGGGCTGGGGCCTTTGTGTCAATTTTGGCGGCCGCATCGGCCCAAAGACTGCGCGCGTTGTAAAAGCTGTCTATTCGTCCCCAACTCAAGAGCGCCAGCAACAAGCAAATGAGCACGGTGACGATCACCTGGATTTTGCCTTGTGCATAAGCCAAGGGGATGGCCAAGAGCAAGGGCAGGGTGATGGACCACAAATAACTGCGGTACAGGACAAAAGGATCCTGAATCCAAACGGTGGTGAATTCGGTGACGAACATCAAACCCGGCAACAAAACTGCCAACGCTGCAAGGGCCCACGCATCGCTTCGGCGCAACACGGCCCAGGCACAACCCAACATGGCCAACACATAAGCCAAGGCACCTGCCAACTCGATGCTGGCAAAACCCAAAGGAAACTGCGGCCGGATATCCACCGCCATGAACCCTGGCAATGGCAACAGCCACGTCATGCCATAACGCCAAAACAAGCTGGCCTGGTTCAAAATACTCAAGGCATACAGGTCTTTACCGATGCCGGGCTGGATCTGCTCCAACTGGGCCGCAAACGCCCGAGATGTCTCGTCAAACACCACCCCGATGATGCTGCCATAAACCTGCAGCAGCAAAGCCGCCGACAAGCCCATCAAGGCCAACGCCCCCAAGCTGATCGCCAAAGCCATCTTGAAGCTTGGGCGGCTGACAAAAATATACAGGGGCGGCACCAACAACAAAGCACTGATCGCGTACTCTTTGGAGGCCAAGGCCAACACATAAAACACGGCTGCAGCCAAGTACCACACCCAGCGTCGCTGCTTCAAGCCCCACACCAGGCACAAGCAGGACAACACCACAAACAAGGTGGCCATCACGATCGAGCGCTGAATTAGGTACGCCACACCATAAACCGCCACCGGATGGAACGCCCAGATGGCCGCCGCCATTTGGCTGGCACTTCTCAACGCATCCCCTTTGTCCGGGCTCTGCTGCAAATGTTCACTCCAGGTGGTGGATTTCAGCAATTCGTGCACCAGCACGCCCAGTACGATGGCTGTGGCACAGTGCAAAGCTAGGTTGAACATGCGTTGAATGGGCCAGCTTTCGCCTAAAATGGCTTGAAGCCACACAAAGCTGCCGTAAGACAAAGCCCGAACGCGCAGCTCCAGCAGGCTGCCATACTGCCCAAAGATGGAGCCATCAGTCAGACGGGCGTCGTCGAACACCAACTGGTTTTTGAAACCCGTGGCATACAAAGCCAGCAAGCCGGCCACAAGGACCAGCACATAAACTGCGCTTCTTTGGGTGGTTGATAAATTGAACATGTCTTTTGATGGACGCTAAACCTCTAGTTTAATGATAGTTTTAATGTCAATCCAATCGATACACAGCACCCACGTGCCCAGGCACTCGATTGGGCGCTGGGGCGTTCTCCTCACCCTGTGTCTGGGCGTGGCCATGCCCAGCTGGGCACAAGTCTGGAAATACGTGGATGACCAAGGGGTCACCCACTTCACCAACGAGCCCGTCGCAAAAGGCTTGCTGATCATTGCCGGAGAGACCCAACCGGCACCGCCGGAGGTTGCTGATCTGGGTGTTCTGCCAGAAGAACAAGCGCGCCGCACACTGAATTTCGTCGAATCTCAAAATTCCTACAAGGTCAACCAGGCACAACTGAAGGCGGCTGCCCAGACCCATGGTGTCGACTATGCGCTGGTCAAGGCGGTCACCGCCACCGAGTCGGCCTTCAACCCCCAAGCGGTGTCCCATAAAGGTGCTGTGGGCCTGATGCAAATCATGCCCGCCACCGCTGCCCAATACGGCGTTCGGTCAGAGCCTGGTATCTCAGTCGTGCAAAAACTCAAAGAGCCCGGCATCAACATCCAGGTCGGCATCCGTCACCTGGCCGACCTGACCCGCCTGTACCCCGGCCGCATGGACCTGGTGCTGGCCGCCTACAACGCAGGCCAAGGCGCTGTCAGCCGGGCTGGCCACCAGATCCCAAATTACCGAGAGACGCAAAACTACGTGCGCAAAGTGCTGGCCATGTACAGAATATTGCAAACCCGCAGCGGATGACCACCAGGGCAGCTCTTCCCCGCACCCCTCAAGTTATGAACTTGTCTGCCGAATCATGGAGACCTCTTCATGAAGACTTTGCAGGATTGTCCATGCCCTCACTGAAAACCATACTGCTGATGCTCACCGCCTTATTGGCCAGCGGTTGCGCCAGTGTGCTTCACGGGGACAACCAATCCATGCGTGTGTCCACCTTCTGCGGACAACAAAGCCTGCCGGCCTCGTGCATGGCCACCAACTCGAAAGGCAGCTGGCCTTTCCAAACTCCTGCCAACATCCTCGTCCAAAAAGCTCACGACCCCTTGGCCATCCATTGCAAAAGCCCTTATTTTGCTGAAGGCGTTGCACATGTGCCCTCCACGCCCAACCCCATGCTGGCAGGTAATTTGGTGTTTGGCGGCCTGATCGGCGCTGGGGTCGACCTGGCCACGGGTGCCGGGTTTGCCTACAACAACGTGGTCAATATTTTTTACCCCTCATGCCGATAACCAAGTCCTGACATGTCCAAAATCAAACTGCTCCTCCTGACCCTTTCAGTCACATTGTTGTCCGCTTGCGGCGGCGGAAGCAGTGGATGCTCAGCCGGTTTTGGCGGTATCGTCGGGGGCTCCGGCACATGTGACAAAGCCTCCACCGATTCGGCGCCCTTGGCCGTGGCTGGATTCGATCAAAGTGTGCTGGTGGGCGCCACAGTCACGCTGGATGGCAGCTTCAGCCGCGACCCTGACGGCAGACCTCTCACTTACCTTTGGACCCTGCGCAACAAACCTGCAGACAGCGCAGCCACTTTGTCCTCCAGCACCGCTGCCCTGCCCACATTTGTTGCCGATAAACCCGGCGTTTATGTGGCCAGCCTGACGGTCAACGACGGCAGCCTGGACAGCACACTGGCCTTTGTCACCATCACGACCTCTGAAGTCAATGCAGCACCCGTCGCCAACGCCGGTACCAACCAGAACGTCAAGCTGAGCAGCACCGTCACACTCGATGGCAGCTTCAGCTCCGACGCCAACCGCGATCCACTTGTCTACACCTGGAAACTCGAGTCCATCCCGCCTGGCAGCAGCGCAACGTTGTCTTCCACCAGCGCCGTGCGCCCCACCTTCACCGCTGACAGGGCCGGCAGCTACGTGGCCAGCCTGACCGTATACGACGGCCGCCTGCTCAGCAACTTCTCCACCGTCACCGTCATCGCCTCTGCGGTCAACTCGGCCCCCACCGCCCGCATCAGTACCATGACCCCGACGGCCATGGGCAAAACCGTCACCCTCGACGGCAGCACCAGCTTTGACCCTGACCGCGACCCCTTGACTTACAAGTGGGTACTGATCAGCCAACCTCCAGGCTCCAGTCAAGCACTGTCCGACGAGAAAATCGCCAAGCCTACCTTGACCGTCTCCACTGCGGGCAACTACGTGGCCAGTCTGGTGGTCAACGATGGCACGGTCAACAGCGACTTCGCCTTCATCACCCTCACCGTCATGGCACCCCCTGTGGCCAAAGCCGTAGTCACCAACGGCACGATCCCACTCACGGGCAACATTGCCTCGGGGACAGCATTGACCCTGGACGCCACCGGATCCACCGACCCACTCAACACCGCCTTGAACTACACATGGACTTTGACCGCTGCTCCCTCCGCTAACCAAGCCAAACTGGGCAGCTCCACCGCCTCCAAGGCCACCTTCACACCCGTTGTCACAGGCGACTACGTGATCACCTTGGTGGTCAACAACGGCACCGTGGACAGCAACACGGTAACCCTGCTGATCAAGGTGATCTGATTTGCCTGACGTCCGAAGTGACGTGATGCAAAGAACCGGCCCCGTAAAGTCTGCAATCAGGTTGAGTCTGTTTTTCTTTCATCCCAGTCTCACTGCAACTCCAACGGGCCGGATCAACCCTGCTTGAGCCAGGGCGGCAAAATTCTGCCGCCCCTACTGGCTTAAAAATTGCTTAGCGTTAGTCAAATCAACTTGCCGCTGGAGATTTGACATGGACACCATTCGTTTTTTAAACTTTTTGCATGACTTTGCGGCAAACTCTGCCCAGAAAACAAACACCAACACCCACGGTGACGGCAAAACGCCAGCCGCTGACCTGGCGTCCACTTTCACCGCATTTGAGTCACAACTCAGAGCGCTCATGAACACTGGGGCAACAACCGCCCAGACCACCCCCGCAACCACCAGTCCCACCCCTGATTTCGTCATCGGGGGCGAGAAGCCAAGCGATGAGGCCCTGGACAAGACCTTGGCGGCCACAGAAGCCATGCTGGCCATGGTGTCAGAAAAAAATCTGCCTGCCCAAACCTCTTCGAGTGCCACCGCCTCCCCCCCCCCATCTCCCAAAAATGATGAGCTGAAAGAAATCATTGCATGGCGCAGAGAGCAAATTGACCCGATGCTCCACATCAAAGTTGGCGACATATGGGATCGTCAGGGCATCACCGATCCGTTCAATCATCCCAAATTGCTGGCTGACGCCCAAGAAACCCAAGAAGTTGCTTTGTTCAGGAAGGCCCACATGCCCGGTTTTGTCGCGCAATGGGAAGGCGATTGGCGAACAAAACTCTCAGCCGAAAGGCAAGCCCAAGAATTGCGCAGGATCGAATTGGCCGCTGCAAGCGCTGCCAGTGGGTTCGTGACGGGTGGCTAAACCCAGCGAAGG
>JAIYCB010000014.1 GCA_027488215.1 Comamonadaceae bacterium | reverse complement strand
GGTCCTACACCGCCAGCCATGTCGTCACGCAAGCCGAGATCGATGCCGGTGCTCCTATCGTCAACGTCGCCACTGCCGACTCTGATCAGTCTGGCCCCGACACCGACGATGCTTCTGTCGCTGTGGAACAGGCCCCCGCCATTGCAGTGGACAAAGCCATTGCCAGCATCACCGGTGGCAACGGCAACATTGCTGCCGACGCCCCCGGCGATCTGCTCAACTACACCATCACGGTGTCCAACCCTGGCAACATGACGCTGACCGATGTGACCGTCACCGATGTCCTCACCGGGTTCAATGCGGTGGGTGTGACCCTGGCCCCCGGGCAAAGTCAGGTCTTCCTGACCAGCTACACCCTGACTCAGCAGGACCTGAACAGCAACGGCGGCGGGGATGGCTACATTGAGAACACAGCCACGGCTGACAGCGCACAAACGGGTCCGGTGAGCGATTTTGAGCCGATTCAGTTGCTGCCTCGCCCTTCGCTGTCGCTGAACAAGGCCTTGGTGAGCGTGACCGGCGGCAATGGCAACACCATCGTGGATGCTGCTGGCGATGTGCTGCTCTACAACGCCACGGTGGTCAACGAAGGCAATGTCACCTTGACCGGCGTGTCGGTGGTGGACCCTTCTACCGGATTGAATGTGAACAACTTGACCCTGGCGCCCGGCGAGAGCGCCGTGTTCAGCTCAAGCTACACCTTGACCCAGGCCGACGTGGACAGCAACGGCGATGGCGACGGTTACCATGACAACACAGCCACGGCGGATTCCGACCAGACCGCTCCACTGTCGGACACCGAATCCAGCCCCTTGCTGCGCACCATCGGACTGGGTGTTGAAAAGAACGTTACCGGAGTCACTGGCGGCAACAACAACGGCTTTGCGGACCAGGCCGGTGAGGTGCTGAACTACTCGATCAACGTCTTCAACGCAGGCACCGTCACCCTGACCAACGTCACCGTCTTCGATGACTTGACAGGGCTGAACCAAACCATTGCCACTTTGGCCCCTGGCGCGAACCAGAACTACCTGACCAGCTACACGCTGACCCAGGCCGATCTGGACACCAATGGCGGCGGTGATGGTTACATCGAGAACTCCACCACGGTGGATTCGGACCAGACCCTGCCCACGCAGGACAACGAGACCGTGCAGCTGATCAGGACCCCCGTTCTGTTCTTGGACAAGACTTATCTCAATGTCACGGGTGGCAACGGAAACAACCTGGTCGATGCCGTGGGCGATGTGCTGAACTACCGCATTGTGCTGGCCAACCCGAGCAATGTGACCTTGACCGATGTCTCTGTCAATGAACCGTTAACTGGTCTGAATGCCACGGGTCTGACCCTGATACCCGGCCAAACACAGACCTACCTGACCAGCTACACGCTGACCCAGGCCGATCTGGACAACAACGGTGGCGGCGATGGATACATCGACAACATCGCCTTGGCCGACTCCGCCCAGACCACGCCGATCAGCGACATTGAATCGGTCCCGATCCTGCGCAGCATCGGCATGGCATTTGACAAACGCATTGTCAGCATCGACGGAGGCAACGGGAATTCCCTGGCCGATGCCGCAGGTGACGTCTTGAACTATGAATTTACCGTGAAAAACGAGGGCAGCGTGACCTTGACCAATCTGACGGTGGTGGATGATCTGACCGGCTTGAGCGAGTCCCTCGCTTCGCTGGCGCCTGGCGCCACAGTGGTCTACAACTCCAGCTATGTGCTCACCCAGGCTGACCTGGACAGCAACGCCGGAGGTGATGGGGTGCTGATCAACACGGCCACGGCAGACACCAGCGAAACGCCCGCCTTTGTCGACGCGGAAGGCGTGACGGTGGTCTATCAGCCTGGCATTGACCTGACGAAGTACGTGTCGGTGGACAACGGCGTAACCTGGCTGGATGCCAACAGCGAGACGGGTCCGTTGCTGTCGTCCGCCTCTGGCATTGATCCGCAGTTCCGGTTCACGGTGAGCAACACCGGCAACATCTCGCTGGGAGAGGTCACCTTGACCGATGCGGTGTATGACCTGAATGGCGCTGCAGCTGGTACCGCTTATTCGTTCGGTAGTCTGGCTGTGGGAGCCTCCGCAGAGTTCATTTTCACGGGCGCTGCATGGGCCGAAGGTCAGCAATCAGGCGATGCCGCAGTCGCGGTTGCCGGCATGCCTTTGGTGCTGGACATCGACAACGCCTATTACTTGGGCGTCTGAGTCAAAGCGGTCCAACGCACAGTCCCCTGGAGAGAGAAACAGGGTCTGATCTCCAACGGGTAAGCCTTGCGGCTTACCCGTTTTTTTTGGGGCTACTGGTTAGTCGGTAACACCGCTATGGGTTTCGAAGGATGCCCTTACACGCGCTGTCTTCATAAGCTTCATCTCAGACGCAAGAGGCTCAGGACCCTGCAGGCCGTGTCATGGGATTGAAAAATTTTCAGGAAGTTTATGCACCTTTCAACCACTCGCAAATGGTGCTTGGCAGCCGCCATGCTGCCCATGGCCTGCACGGCACAAAGCCTTCAAGAAGCAGTGTTGATGGCCTTGGCGAATTACCCCAGCATTGCATCGGCGCAATACAAATCTGAAGCAGCCCAAGCAGACATCACACGCGCCAAAGGGGCGCATTGGCCCCAACTGTCGTGGACAGGCAGTTACAGCGATTACCGCAACGCTGGCCTGTCCAACCGATGGATGCAAACACCTGTGCTGAGTCTGAACCTGTGGTCAGGGGGTCGAATCCAGTCCGATGTGGACCGAGCTCAGGCGCTGGCCAAATCCGGTCAAAAACAGGAGCTCATCACCCGCGACGATGTGGCACTGCTGACCAGCGAAGCCTACCTTCAATGGGCCCACCACAAACAAATGATGACCTTGGCGCAAGACAACCTGGCGACCCACGAAAAAATACTGCGCGATTTCCGGACCATCACCCAAGTGGACCCGGGCCGTCGCATTGATTTGAACCAGGCCCAGGTGCGCTACGACAACGCCCAACTGATTTTGCTCAGGAGCGAAACCGACATGCGGGTGACCGCCGAACGCTTGGCGCGCATGCTGATGGCCCCTGCCCCAGCCGAGCCCAGCGGCATAGACTTTGCACCGCCCGTTGTCTACGACACATTGGCACAGGCCCAGACACTGCTGAACGACAGTCACCCGGTGATTGCCCGTCTGCTGGCACAACGCGAAGCCGCGCTGGCCAGTGTGCGCTATGCCCAGGCCCAGAACGCCCCCACCGTCAACCTGTCGCATGCCAAATCCACCACACCGGGTCTGGCCGAAGGCCATTTCGTGACCCAGCTGCAACTGAACTTGCCGTTGATGGATGGCGGGACCACGCGCGGTGCAGTCGGTGCAGCGACAGCCAATCTGCAGGCCCTGGAAGCCGACCTGATCGAGACCCGCTTGCTCCTGAATGAACAACTGGCCGGAGCCTGGGCCAGTTGGGTTTCATCCCAAAACCGCGCCGACATGGGGCGCGATCAAACCCAGACCGCCCGCAATCTGGCCTATGGCTATGAGCAGCAGTTTCGTGTGGGACGCCGCTCCTTGCTGGATCTGCTGAACATCCAAAGCGATCTGTTCACCTACCAAAGCAACGCCG
The DNA here is from genome assembly GCA_027488215.1 of Comamonadaceae bacterium. Taxonomy (GTDB): domain Bacteria; phylum Pseudomonadota; class Gammaproteobacteria; order Burkholderiales; family Burkholderiaceae_C; genus Limnohabitans_A. The sequence goes on along the minus strand of JAIYCB010000014.1, from coordinate 87,952 downwards.
CAACAGCCTTGCACGAATCGCGTCTGTCTCAGGCCCGAATTCTGGCCAGCCTGGGCCAATTGGCCCAGGCCTATACGACTGGAAAAGCCGTCACGGTGCTGCCAAGCATAAGCCCCTCAGATTCTTTGCCCTTGGTCCTTGTCAATGACCAGAGCCAGCTTGACGCCACCCCAAAACCTGCTGAGTAAGCCCATGGACCAACTTGCCTTCACAGCCTCTGATGCCATCAGCCCTGACCGCCCGTCGGCCAGCAGCCACAACACCAAGGCAAGCACCCCACCAGAGAAAGACCCTCTGCTGGTCTGCCTGGCCTTGACCGCCAAACGGATCGACCGGGAGGTTCATCTTTCCGCCCTGCGTGCAGGTTTTGCCGTGGATGAGGAGGGTCGCATTCCCATGAATGCATACCCAGACATGGCCCAACTGCACGGCATGATTGCCGTCTGGTCGCGCAGCGATCTGCAGCAATTGCCCAGCTATGTCCTGCCTGTCATCGTGCCCTTGGTGGATGGCCGAGCAGCGGTGCTGGTGTCAGTGGCAGGGCAAACCGCCAAGGTATGGATGGCTGAGTCCGGCATGACCGACATTGCCATGTCCATGGACGAGTTGAAAAGCCTGAGCTACGGCGAAATCCTGGTGGTCAAGCCCGCTACGCAAAAGTCGGACCAGCAATTGGTGCCTTTCAAAGGTCAGGCGCTTGCCTGGTTCTGGAACACCGTCTGGCGCTACAAGGGCTTTTACATCGAGTCGATGATGGCGGCCGTAGTGGCCAACGTGCTCACGCTGGCCGCCGTGTTTTTCGCCATGAACGTTTATGACCGTGTGGTGCCCACCCAGGCCTACACCTCACTGTGGACACTGGCCATTGGCACCACGGTGGCGATCTTGCTGGAGTTCGGCACACGCTGGCTGAAAGCACGGTTGGTCGATCTGGCTGGACGCAAAGCCGACCTGAGCCTGAACGCCACGCTGCTGCGCGAAATCATGGCGATCCGCTTGGAGCACCGCCCACAGTCCATCGGTATCTTTGCCAGCTCGATGCGTGACTTCGAATCGCTGCGCGACTTCATGTCTTCGGCCTCCATGGTGATGGTGGTGGACATGCCCTTCATCTTGCTGTTTCTTGTGTTGATCGGCATCATCGGCGGCCCCCTCGCCTGGATTCCAGCCGCCGCTGTGCCCATCCTGGTGATCGTGGGTCTGTGGGCGCAAAAGCCGCTGATGCAGGCCATGCGTGAGAACATGAAAGAAAGCGGCGACAAGCAAAGTGTGCTGGTCGAATCGCTTTTGAATCTGGAAATGCTCAAAGCCCACAACGCCGAAAGCTATTTGCAACGGCGTTGGGAAAATGCCAATCTGGCCACCACCGATTCGTACAAAAGAATCCGGTCGCTCACCAACCTGATGCTGGGCCTGACGGCCACCTCGCAACAACTGGTCACAGTGGGCATGGTGGTCTACGGCGTGTACTTGATCGGTGACAACACGCTCACACTGGGTGGCCTGATCGCCTCGGTCATTCTCGCGGGACGCGCCATCTCGCCTTTGGGCAGCATCATGGCGCTGGCCGCACGCTACCAACAGGCACGCAGTTCGCTGGACACACTGGACGCGCTGATGAAACGCCCACGCGACCGTGAGGGCGCTCGCCGTTATGTGGTGCCGGAAAAAATCGTGGGGCGCCTGCGTGCTGACGCCTTGGAATTTGCCTACCCGGGAGAGCACCAGATCCCGGTGATCCGCAATTTGTCGCTTGATCTGGCCGCTGGTGATCACCTGGCTCTTCTGGGTCGAATTGGCAGCGGAAAAAGCACCTTGTTGCGTTTGCTGGCTGGTTTGTACACCCCACTGGGTGGAAGGGTCTCGATCGATGGGGTGGACCTGAAACAAATCGAACCCGCCGAATTGCGCAGCCGCATGGGCTACGTGGGTCAGGAGGCGCAACTTTTTCAAGGCAGCATGCGCGACAACTTGGTGCTGTCTGACAGCTGGATCAGCGATGCACGGGTCATTGAAGTGCTGCAAAAGCTTGACATGTACAACACGGTGGCCAGTCATCCGCGAGGTCTGGACATGCCGCTGACCGAAGCCGGTGGTGGCCTGTCGGGGGGGCAGCGTCAGCTGATGGCCATTGCCCGCATGATGCTGCGTGATCCGGCTCTGGTATTTCTGGACGAGCCAACTTCGATGATGGACCAGACCACCGAGGCCAAGGTGATCGAAGTGCTGGGCCAGTGGCTCAAAGGCCGCACCCTGGTGCTGTCCACCCACCGACTGCAGTTGTTGTCCTGGGTCGAACGCATCGCCCTGATCGATCAAGGTCAGGTGCTGATCGAAGGTCCGCGTGAAGACGTTCTCAAGAAGCTTTCAACAGGTGGTGGCAAGAAACCCGCGACAGGCAAGCCTTCCAGCACAGCAGCCCATACGGCCGCTGAGACAGCGACACCAACCCAGCCTGTGGCCCCCGCCGCTGTTTGAAGACTTCAGGAGTCAAGATGTCCACCATCCAAAAAAAAACCAAGCCATCCACCCCCCCCTCTCAATCGAGCATCGAAGACGACGAACGCCGCACCAGCCGCAACCTGGTCCGAATCATGGGCCTCGTTTTGGTGGCGGCTTTGATGTGGGCTGCCACCTTCGATCTTGACGAAATCACCCGGGGCACAGGCAAAGTGATTCCCTCCAGCCGCGAGCAAGTGATCCAGAGCCTGGACTCTGGGGTACTGGCCGAGTTGCTGGTGCGCGAAGGTGATGCCGTGGTCAAAGACCAGGTCTTGCTGCGCATCGACGATGCACGCGCAGGCCCAGTGTTTCGTGAAGCGCGCGAAAAATGGATCACCTTATCGGCCCAGGCCGCTCGTCTGCGGGCCGAGGCTTATGGCACGGCCATTCAATTTCCGAAAAATGTCCTCAACCAGCCTTCGGTGGTACAGCGCGAAACCCAGGCCTACCTTGCACGCAAACGAGCACTCGACGAACAGATGAACGCCATGGAGCAGTCTTTGGCAGAGCTCAAAAAAGAACTGAACCTGATCACGCCATTGGTCGAACAAGGCGTGATGTCCGAAGTCGAGATGCTGCGGCTCAAACGCCAATACGCCGACATGCAATCTCAAATGGCCGAGCGGCGCAACCGTTACCTGACCGATGCCAGCAATGAATGGGTACGCGTGGAAGCCGAGTTGTCTCAAACCCGAGAAAACACCCTGGCCCGTGAAGATGCGTTCAAGAAAACCGTGATTCGGGCGCCCATGGACGGGATTGTGAAAAACGTGCAACAAACAACACTGGGCGCCGTGATCCAGAGCGGTCAAACCATTTTGGAGATCGTGCCGGTGAAAGATGACATGGTGGTAGAGGCTTATGTCAAACCCTCTGAAGTGGCTTTCCTCAAAGTGAACCAACCCGCCGTGGTCAAGTTGAGTGCCTATGACTTCAACAAATATGGTGGCCTGCAGGCGGTGCTGGACCACATCAGCCCCGACACCCTGCGTGATGAAAACAAGCCCAGAAAACCCGGCAATGCGCCCGTCGACCTGGAGGAAGGTTACTACCGCATTTTGGTGCGCATCATCGACCAACGCCTGGATCGGCATGGGATGCACATGAACGCCACGCCAGGCATGACCGCCACGGTAGAAATCAAGACCGGCCAAAAGACCGTGCTGGAGTATTTGCTCCGGCCTTTGCAATCGATGACGCAAGCCTTGCGCGAACGTTGAAAAAGGAACCCAGCACATGAGTGCAATCACAGGCCTGGTGGCCACCAGCAACGTCGTTCCCCGACTGGTTCGAGGATTGAAAAAATTGGCGCACGCCGACCACAACACCTGTGGACTGGCGGTTTATGGCAAACCAGACCACACAGACCTGCCCCTGGGTCTGCACCGGCAGCGTTGGGCGATCGGGGTGTCTGATTGGCAAGCGGAAGATGTTGACGATGCCTTGCAACGTTTGCAAGGTCGCGCTGGCTTGGCCTACTCAGGCAAGTTGGCGCTGATGGGCAGCAGGCTCATGCCACAAGTGCTGCCCCACATCAGCCAGGGCCCCAAAGCCACCCTCAACAGCCCGGTGCATGTGGCCGTGGTGCACCGCGGCAGTTTGCACAACCAGCAAGCTTTGCGGCAAGTCTTGCAGGACCGTGGTTACAGCTTCAAAGGCCAGAGCGACACTGAGGTCGTTGCCCACCTGATCGACGCCATCCACCAGGGCCAACCGGCACAAACCTTGCAACGTGCACTGGGTCTGCTGTCGGGGCCATTGGCCGTGGGTGTGATGTTCCATGATCAGCCTGAACGCTTGTTCGCCGTGCAACGCGGTGTACCCCTGAATTGGAATTCAGGACCGAGCCATGTGGGCTGGAGCAGCGATGCATCGGCCCTGATACCTGGTACATCAGGCGTGACCCCTTTGCGGGAGGCACAGGTACTTGAAATTTACCCGCACGAAGACGGGGTACACCACCAAGTGCACGCCTGATGCGCAACACATAAACATGTGAAGATTTCTCCTTCATGACCTGCATGGCAATCATGCCACGCATGGACACAGGGGTCAGCAAGGGCTTTTGCTCTTGTTGACCACAGCCTTTCTCAATTTTTCTTTTAATAAGAACTGCAACCCAAAAATGGCAAAGAAGGGTCGACATGAACCACGGCCTGAGTCATGTACACCGCTGTATTTTCGGGTGTGATGGCCGTGGTACTGGCTTCGAGCTGAATCACCATGATCGTCGATACACTCACCTGAGGCAAGATCAATCCAACCTGTGGCTTATCGGCACCCGCAAGCACAACGTCAGGCCCCTGGATGACACGCCAGCGGTAATTGAAAACAGGGTCGCTGATGTCAATGCCTTGTGCTTGCAATGAAAGCGGCGCGCCGGGTTTGCAGACGCTTGCCACGGGCTGAATGGACATGCCTTTCAAATAAGCCACAACCGGAGCTTGGATGCTGATGTCTGGGTTAGGTTGCACACGCAAAGCCCGCGTGTAAGTCACCCTCTGCCCTGTCTCATTGGTACCCGAAAGCACCAATTCGTAATCGGCATCCGTGGTCATCATTTTGGGTTCGGCTGAAATCACCAAATTGCATCCCCAAGTGCTGCCGCCAGAGCCCGCCGGTGAGCTGATGGTGCCTGCAGTGGGCGTCAGCATGTCACTTTTTTCAGCCACCGCACAATTTTGATTGGCCAAGGTCAGCACCGGATTGTTGGCCGCCAAGGGCAAAACGGACCAGGTCATGGAAGTCAATCGGTATTTGACACTCTCCAGTGTGCCCGCCACCACCGTGGACTCTCCTGCATTGAGCTGCACCTGAGAACCGCTGTTGGCCGATATGCCACCGCCACCTTCACCGCCACAGCCTTGCAACATGATCGCCGCAGACACTGCAACAGACACTGCCGATGTGGCACGCAAGGCGTGAGGCCACTTGTTAAACGCAAAAACTGGACTCATCGATTTCTCTCTTTCATGGCTAGGTTGAGTTGTGGGAGACACAACACCTGCATGCTGAAGGCGCTTCGAGGTCTTGTCTGTATCGCAACGCACAAGGGAGTGACTCAACACATCACTTGAACAAACTCGGCTGCGAAATGACGCCGTAATTCGGGCCCACACCACCAGAATTCGGCGCAGGACATTGATTGCTCATTTTGGCCAAGATGTATTTTTGGTTACCACCCACGGCAGAGAGCAACTGCAAGCAAGCAAAACCCACAATGGTTGCCGATGTGCCCGAGACAACCTGCTCCAGTGTGGGAACCACCACAAATTCACACTGACGATTGCCCGCTGCGCTGCATTTATTGACATCGATGAACAAGCTCGTTTTGACGCCCGTTTGAACCCAGGCTGAATCGCCCACCGACATGCTGATCGGATTGCCCTGCGTCATCATTTGCTCGATGGTGTTGGCGCCAGAAGCTTGAATGTTCAGCGATGACCATTCTCCGGATTCACATGGTCCGTAATGGTATAGCGAACCAATTTTGAATTCAGGCACCAGCCCTGTCAGCGGATCCACACGCGGCGCGGGAGGTTGCGCAGTCATATTCCAATACTTGTCATACATGCATTTGGAGATGGCAAAGGGAAACAATTCGCCGGGCTGAACGCTTCCCGGACTGCTCACGCCCGCCACAGCTGTGACCCTTACCGGTTTGGCATACACCCCCCAGATGCTGGCCAAAAAGGTGCGCACCGGGCCCAGGTTCTGACTCTCGCTTTTGCCCAGACTTACCTGCACGGCGGGCGCGTCATGGGTACCCGGCGTCATAGGCAAGCCTTGCAGACCCGTGGTGGTCTGGGTGGTGTCCCAGTAACCCGTTTGCACCAAGCCTTCGGCCAATGCGTGGCCTGCGGCGCGGTTCAGGGCGATGGCGTTGCTGGCCGTGGTTGCAGCACCCGACCAGTTCAGCGCCGATGCCCCGTTGGTGTAGAGCTTGCGTGCCCCGGCCAAGGCTGCCGCGTCGGCGTCGTTTTGCAACTCGTTGCGCACCACATGCAAGTAAGCCAGGTCCACCGCCAAGGCCCCTGCCCCCAGCAACACCGGCAAAGTCAGGGCCACCAGCACGCTGACAGCGCCTTTTTGGGATTTGGAAACTCTTTTGATTTTTGTCATCGCTGTGCCCCTCATTCGTAAACCATCACTGTGCTGGCTTGCAGCACCATGGGCTTGCCCAGGCTCTGAAGCAAGCTGCCCAGACCCATGCCTTGAAAGGTGTAGCTCACCGTGACTTTCAGCGTGGGATCACCATTGAGACTGGACTTTTGGATGAGCACTGTGGGCTGTGCTGGTTGGGCGCCAAAGCTGACCACACCTTGAGCGTATTGGTTGACGACCCCCCGAATTTGCGCATCGGTGAGCAGCGGATTGCGTGCCACGATGCCCGCGCGTGCGCCCTCGCGGCTGGCGTTGGTGATCACGGCTTTGTCGTACAAGGCCAAGCTCGCATCGATGCCGCCTACCAAAACAGCCAGCAGGATGGGCAGGACGAGCGCGAATTCGACCACGGCCGAGCCACGCTGCTGAGCATGGGTTGTTTTGCCTTGTGGACCGGGTGAGCGGAGATCTGCGGCAGAGCCTGCAGATCTTGAATACATCTGCATTTTTTCCCACCTGCGGGTCTGGCGTACGGGGTCCCGAAACCTTGTCATGAGCAATCTCCTGAATTGAGCCCGGATGGGCCAAATGCAAAACCCGACGATAAAGATGCGCTCAACGCGTTTCGGTGCGATGGCGCACTGGACTCGCTGCTTCGCACCGAAATCAGTGCTTTGGTGCTGTAGCGCACTGTGCAAGGCGTCTTGATTTTTTAAAGTGGGCTTGCGGTTAGGAAACATCCTGACCGCTGCAAAGCCCCAAGGCCACCGCACACAAGCACCCAGGGTGCGTGGTGCGGTCTGAGGGGATTGAAGTTCACCTCAACTTTTTTATTCTGGAGTTAGCACATGACAAACTTTTCTCAAGCTTTCAAGACATTTTGGGCCGATGAAGATGGCGCGACCGCCATTGAATATGGCTTGTTGGCATCCCTGATCGCTTTGGCGATCACAGTTGGGGCAGGTGCTCTGGGAACGCAATTGAACACCTTGTTCAATGACATCGCAGTTGAACTGGGTGCTGCGGCTTGATGCGACCCAATTAATCAGTACCTGAAGCACCCCATGCCCCTCAGCCTTTTTGACTGGACACATCTGGCCGCATTGGCCGCCATGCTTTTGGCGGCCATGTGGCACGACACCGCAACGCGCCGCATTCCCAACACCGTGGTGTTGTGGGGCAGCTTGACCGCCTTGGGGCTGTCACTGTCGCCACACGGCATCGGTTTGGGGTCTGCGCTTGCGGGGGGCTTGGTGGGGTTGTTGGGTTTTCTGGTCTTTTACCTGCTGCGAGCCGTGGGCGCTGGCGACGTGAAGTTGGCCGGCGCCACGGGCCTGTTTGTGGGCCACCCCGACATGCTGTGGGTCAACCTGCTCATCTTGCTGGCCGGGGGCTTGCTGTCCATCGCTTGGGCCGTGTTCAGCGGCCAACTGGGCCAGACCCTGCACAACCTGAGCTCCGGCTTGACGCAACTTTGGCTGAGCCGCCAACACGGGCCCAGCGCTGCGCGTACAGCCTTTCCCGTGGGCGCAACGCGGATGCCCTACGCCTTGGCAATTGGCGCGGGCACGGCGGTGCATGTGCTCAAGCTCTGGCCATTTTCGTGAAATTTTTTAGCCTTGCAAGGACTTCCTTCCATGAGAAACATTCGTCCCTTGGGTGCGCTGCTGCTGGCTTTGGTGCTGGGCCTGGCGGCCGCCGCTTATGCGGCCAGCTGGTTGCAACAGCAAAGCGCTTCCAACACCTTGCAAGTGATCGTGGCCCAGCGCGATTTGCAAATGGGCACTCGGCTGCAGCCGGACATGCTGCAAACCTTGGCCTGGCCCAAAGCCGCAGCCATTCAAGACCCTTTGACCACCCTCGATCAAGCGGTGGGGCGTGTCATCCACATGCCGGTGCTGCGGGGTGAGCCCTTGCTGCAGAGCAAACTTGCTCCTATCGGCGAAAAAGGCGGCTTGTCATCGGTGCTCGCGCCAGGTCAACGAGCGGTCACCGTCAAGGTCAATGAAATCGTGGGGGTAGCTGGTTTTGCGTTACCTGGCAATTTTGTGGACGTGATGGTCAATACGCCCGACAGCCAGAACCAACCGGTCTCGAAAATCGTGATCGAACGCATCCAAGTACTGGCCGTGGCGCAAGACGTGTCCACCAACGAGAGCAAACCCCGCGTGGTCAACGCTGTGACCTTGCAGGTCAGCCCGCAACAGGCCGAACAAATTGACTTGGCCCGCAGCGTGGGCACTTTGTCGCTGGTGCTGCGCAGCCACAGCGACAACATCTCGGTGCAAACAGCCGGTGCACGCAAATTGGACTTGCTGCCCCAGGCAGCCACGGTACTCGTTGCACCAGTTGCCCCCAAGAGACCTGCACCTGCGCCGCGCCCGCGTGCTGTTCAGCCTGTGCCACCAGAACCCCCTGCACCCATCGCCGTACCACCTTCGCCAGAGCCTGCGCGGCTCGAAGTCATCCGAGGCCTGTCCCTGTCGCAAGAGTGATTTCGCAACGACCTGAGCCGTTACACCCATCGCGCCGGGCTCAACCGTCAGCAGCCCCCCCCGGAACTTGTCCAACCGCCACTTCAAAGAGAGCCTCATGCCATCTATCCGCCCCATCACACTCTCCATCGCGTTGTCCATCGCGGGGTTCTGGCACCCAGCCGTACTTGCGAACACACCCGCACCGACTGTCGTCGCCCTCTCTGGCAACAGCCCCAACAAGGTCACCCCAAAAAGTGCAGCCAAATCGTCCAGCAAACCCGAAGTGCAAACCGAAGGTCCTGTGGTCATGGCCCCCCCCCTGCGCCTGACGGCAGGCAAGTCCATGCTGCTGCAGCTGTCCGAAAACGCCGAGCGCCTGTCGGTAGGCAACCCCGATGTGGCCGATGTGGTGCTGATTAACCCGCGTGAGATTTACCTGCTTGGCAAAAAATCTGGTCACACCAACTTGTTGGTCTGGACTGCCACGGGCAGCACCACCTTGCGCGACATCAGCGTGGGGGCCGACACCGACAGCCTGCACGCCAAGCTGCGCGAGTACGTGCCCAGTGCCGAAAACCTGCGCGTGGACAGCGTGGCCGACACCCTCGTGCTGAGCGGACGCGTGAGCGACGGCATGAAAGTGCAGCGCCTGATGGCCCTGACCGAGGCCTTCAATGGCAACAAGAAAGTCATCAACATGCTGCGCGTGCATGGCACGCAGCAAGTCATGCTCGAAGTCAAGGTGGCCGAAGTCTCCAAAAAATTGCTGGATGAATTGGGTGTAGACCTGAACCTGACACGCACCATCGGGAGCACTTCGGTCAACCTGCTGGCCGATTTTCTGAGTTCCGGTGCGACCGCCTTGACCGCAGCACGGGCCAATGGTCTGAGCACCATCACCTTGACGGCTGAAATGAAGAAAGACCTGGTCAAAGTCCTGGCCGAGCCCACCATCACGGCCGTGAGTGGGCAAGAAGGTTCGTTTTTGGCAGGCGGAAAAATCTTCATTCCAGTACCCAAAAGCCGTGAAGCCACTGGCGACATCGAGCTGGTGGAAAAAGAATTTGGCGTGAAGCTGAAATTTCTACCCACCGTATTGGAAGACGGTTTGATCAATTTGCGGGTCTCGCCCGAAGTCTCGGAACTCTCACCGCTCGGTGCCACCGTACGCGGCCTGAACGGCCAAAGCACTTTGCTGCCCCTGATCACGGTACGCAGTGCCTCCACCACAGTGCAACTGCGTGATGGCGAAAGTTTTGCCATCGGCGGCCTGGTCAAGAGCAATGTCACCCAGACCATCAAGGCGTTCCCGATTTTGGGCGAGCTGCCCATCCTGGGCCCTCTGTTTCGCAGCACGGCTTTTCAGACCGACAAGTCCGAACTGCTCTTTGTGGTGACGCCGCGCCTGGCCCGCGTCTTGCCCTCTGACTATGCGCTGCCCACCGACAGCTACAGACCGCCCACCCGCAGCGAGTACTTCTGGAAAGGCCAGCTCGAAGGCACACCGCCTGAGCAGATGCCCGCCCCCGCGAACCCACAAATGCCAGAGACCATGCCCAAGAACATGCAAGAAACAAAGCCCGAAGCTGCACCCAAGCCTGCGGCCGAGGTGACGCCTGAGGTGACACCCGACGACACGGCTACTCCTGCAGCCACCCCTGCAGTCACGATTGAAACTGCGCCTGAGCCCACGCCTTCTTTCACCTCTTGAGCCTGGAGACCCTTGCCATGAAATTCATGCCCCTGCCCCTTCGCTGCTTGAGCATCTTTGGCCTGAGCCTGGCCTTGTCCGCCTGCGACACCCCACCCACCCTGGTGGACCACCACTTTGGCATGGCCGTGCAACGGGCCCAAGCCCAGCAAAGCCAACACAGCCCTGCACGCCAAAGCGCTGCGCCAGTGCCAGACACCGATGGCGCATCGGCGCTCGCTGCTGTGACGCGATACCAGCAAAGCTTTCAGACCCCAACTGCACCAGCACCCGTCTTCAACATCGGATTGGGTGCGGTCGCCGCGCCCTGAAAGGTTTGCCATGTCCATCCATGTGATCGCCTCTAACGAAACCCTTCTGAGCACGCTGCGCAGCACCTTGCAGCAAAACGCATTGCCATTGGCCAGTGCCGTGCTGTGCCCTCCGGGCGCTCGTCTGCTCGCGCCCCTGCAGGCTCTGGACAATGCGCCACCGGGCACCATCGTGTTGCTGGACAGCCCCATCAGCCCTGAGAGCATCGCCAGTGATGATTTGGCGTCGCTCGAAGGCTGGCTAAGGCAGCGGCCTCAATTGAACGTGCTGCTGCTGAGCGAAGACAACAGCAAAGCCCTGCTGATGCGGGCCATGCGTGCGGGCGTGCGTGAAGTGTTGCCGCTGCCGCTCAACCCCACCGAGCTGGCGCAGACCCTGCAGCGCTGGAACGATCGTCCCGCAGTCCAAGCAGGTCCAAACAGCACCATGGGGACAGCGCTGGCCCCTACGGCGCAAGAACGTCCGGGCCGACTGGTGGCATTCATGGGCTGCAAAGGAGGCAATGGCACCAGCTTTGTTGCGGCCAATATGGCCCACATCATGGCCACTGAATTTGGCAAAAAATGCGCCTTTGTTGACCTGGACCTGCAGTGCGGCGACGCCTCTTTTTACCTGAGCAGTGGGGCCAATAAACACAGCCTGAGCGACCTGACGCGTCAAATTGATCGGCTTGATTCGCAGCTGCTGGCCAGTTGCATGCATGCCGTCACCCCCCGATTGAACCTGCTGGCCGCCCCCCACTCGCTGGAAAACGCCATGGCCATCAGCGCACAAGACATCGAGAAAGTCCTGAACCTGGTGCGCAGCGTGCACGAGCACGTGGTGGTGGACCTGCCACGCAACCTCAACGCGTTGACATTGAAGGTGCTGGACATGGCCGATGTGGTCTACATCGTGATGCAAAGCCAAACCCCGGATGTGCGCGACGCACAGCGCCTGGTCAATACGATGCGCGCCTTGGGGTTGAACGAAGGCAAGCTGCGCCTGCTGGTCAACCGCTACAAACCACGAGGTTGGGTGAGCCTGTCCGAGTTGGAAAGTGCAGTCGGTTTGAAGGTGCAGCAAAGCATCCCCAGCGGACCCGAATGGGTGGACGAGTCATTGCACATTGGTCAACCTCTGTCGACGGTGAACGACCACAACGCCGTGATTCACGCCCTGCGTGAAGCCACTGGTGTTCTGCTGGAAAGCACACCACTGAAGAACCGCCACTGGATGCAGCGCTGGATCGACCAAACCGCCTGAATCGCCCGAAAAAACTGGTGTTGCCGCCCCCACAGGAGAGATGCTTGAACCCCAATCTGCGCTACCAATTTGAAAACCACAGCCCTGCAACTGCGCTGCTGGGCGCTGAGCACCTGCAGCCTGTCCACGCACCCGATTCCCGACCCTTGAAAGCAGCGCCAACGCCTGTCTCAACCACCGCACCAGCCCCTGGCCTGAAGACTCCGGGCCTGCGCATGGACGAGATCAAGACCCGCATCCACCAGGAAATCCTGTCACTGATGGACTGGCAACGCATGGAAAGCATGCCGCCCGAGCGTCTGCGCACCGAGCTCAAGGCGCTGACCGAGGAACTCATCACCACCCACAAACTGGCGCTCAATGAAACCGAGCGACGGCTCATCATCCAAGTCATCCAGGACGAGATGCTGGGCCTGGGCCCGATCGAGTCTTTGCTGTCCGACCCCACGGTTTCGGACATCCTGGTCAATGGACCGTTTCAGGTCTATGCCGAACGTCACGGCAAGATTGTGCACACCGATGTGCAGTTTGACAACGACGCGCACTTGCTGCGGGTGATCGACCGCATCGTCTCGCGAATCGGGCGGCGCGTGGATGAGATGAGCCCCATGGTCGATGCGCGGCTGCCTGACGGCTCGCGTGTCAATGCCGTGATCCCGCCCCTGGCCCTCGACGGCCCTTTGCTCTCGATCCGTCGCTTTGCAGTGGTGCCTTTCAGTGTGCAAGACCTCATCAGCATGGGCACGCTGACCGTCGGCATGGCTGAGCTGATTCAGGGCTTGGTGCGGGCACGATTGAACGTGCTGGTCTCGGGCGGTACGGGCAGCGGCAAGACCACGCTGCTGAACGTGATGTCGGCCAGCATTCCAGCCAACGAACGCATCATCACCATCGAAGATGCAGCCGAGTTGCAGCTGCAGCAGCCCCATGTGGTGCGCATGGAGACGCGCCCGCCCAACATCGAGGGCAAGGGCGAAATCTCGCAGCGCGACCTGCTGCGCAACAGTCTGCGCATGCGGCCCGACCGCATCATCATGGGCGAGGTGCGCGGTGCCGAAGTGCTGGACATGCTGCAGGCCATGAACACGGGTCATGACGGTTCGATGACCACCATTCACGCCAACTCCCCACGCGATGCACTCACACGACTCGAACACATGCTGGGCATGGCTGGCCTCAAAGCCGAATCACGCGCCATGCGGCAGCAAATTGCCGCAGCCCTGTCGGTGGTGATCCAGGTCTCGCGCCTCTCGGATGGTCAACGAAAAATCACCAGCCTGCAAGAAATCACCGGCATCGAGGGTGATGTGATCAGCATGCAGGAAATTTTCCGCTTCGAGCAGACCGGCTTGGACCCTGACGGCCGCGTGCTTGGCCAGTTTGTGGCCACCGGCATCCGCCCCAAATTTGTGCAGCGCCTGATCACGCGCGGCATCGCGCTCAGTGACGACTTGTTCAAACCCACCCAACATTGGAATTGAGCCATGAACACGCCCTTTTGGACCTTTACCGCGCTGGCCGCCCTTTGCATCAGTGCCTTGGTGTGGGGGCTGTATGAGCTGTGGCGACAATACCTGGACCCACGCCAAAAAGCCCTGGCGCAAAGGCTGCAAGCCGCCACGCCCGCCGGTCCTGAAGTCTTGGCCGAGCCAGCACTCAAGCTGCGCCCCAGACGCATGTTGAGCCAATGGGAATGGGCCGAGCGCAGGCTGCAGACCCTCCCGGGCGTGAACACGTTCGATCATTTTTTGCTGCAAACCGGCCTCGCACTCAGTCTGGCGCAGGCCCTGTCACTGGCCGCTGGCTTGGTGCTGCTGGCCCTGGCGCTGGGCAGCAGCCTGGGCTGGCCGGCGCTTTTGAGTCTGGTCGTGGCCATCCTTGGGCCGCTGCTCTTGATCGCCTTTTTGCAACAGCGGCGCAGCCAGCGCATGGCCCTGATCAGCCAGGCACTGCCTGACGCACTGGACCTGATGGCCCGCTCCATGCAAGCGGGGCATGCCTTCACCAGCGCCCTGCAGGTGGCAGCCAAAGACTGTCCGCCACCTCTGTCACACGAGCTGCGTGCGGTGTTTGAAGAGATCAACTTCGGCATCAGCGTGACGCAAGCGCTGCAGGGCTTGGCCATGCGGGTGGCCAGCGATGATGTGCGCTATTTTGTCGTGGCTGTCATCATCCAAAGCGAGACCGGCGGTAACTTGGCCGAGATCCTGAAAAACACCGCGCACCTGATCCGCGAGCGCCAAAAAATCGTGGGCGTGGTGCGCGTACTCTCGGCGGAAGGGCGCATCTCAGCCCTCATCCTGTCGCTGCTGCCCTTTGTGCTGGCCGCCCTCATGACCTTGCTCAACCCCGGATTCGTATCACGCCTGTGGACCGATCCCATGGGCTTGCAACTGGTGTATGTCTCGCTGACCCTGATGGCCATCGGCATTTTTTGGATGTGGCGACTGATCCAGATCCGCGTTTGACCTTTAACAACCCCGAAGCCTTGCCCACCATGACCTCTGCCACCCTGATTTTTGCGGCGATCGTGTTCGCCTTGGTCCTGACACTGAGTTTGGCCGTTCTCAGCCGCTGGCTGCCCGATCCCGGCCGCGAACGCCTGGCCCGCCTCAGTGCACAGGGTTCCGGCCCCCCGCCCCAGGCCAATGTCTGGGAACGGGCCCAGGCACGCTTGTTGGCGGGCCTGCTGCAGCTGGGTCCTTGGACCGCCGGCCTGTCGGGCGGCGAAGGTGACACGCCCTCCGCGCTGCGCCTGCGCTTTGGACATGCGGGCTGGCGATCACCTGTGGCCATGCAAATTTATTTCATCAGCAAAACCTTGCTGACTTTGCTGTTGCCCAGCCTGGCCTGGAGCGTGCTGAATGCCCAGGGATGGCCCGCCAACACCCTGTCGCGAATGGCCCTGGTGGTCGCGGCCGCTGCTGTCGGCTACTACCTGCCCGATGCGGTGCTCAAGCTGCGTATCCAGCGCCGTCAACTGGACCTGATGCACGCCTTTCCGGATGCACTGGACTTGCTGCGCCTGTGCGTGCAGGCGGGTCTGGGGCTGGACGCGGCCATCGAGCGCGTGGGCCGCGAAATGCGCTACTCACGCCCTGTGCTGTCCGAAGAGTTCGCCCTCACCGGGCTGGCCCTGCGGGCCGGGTCTTCGCGGGCTGAAGCGCTGCGCAACCTGTCTCAGCGCGTGGGCATCAAAGACATCGACGCTTTGGTGTCCATGCTCATCCAGGCCGACCGATTTGGCACCAGCGTGTCCGAATCGCTGGCGGTGCACGCGGATGCCCTGCGCACGCAACGCCGCCTGCGAGCCGAAGAAGCCGCTGCCAAACTCCCGGTGAAACTGCTCATCCCCTTGATTTTTTGCGTCTTCCCCAGCCTGCTGACGGTGCTGCTGGGGCCGGTGGTGGTGACATTGGCACGAGACTTTATGAAGGTGGTGTGAGGGGCGGTGCTGATCGCCTGTCCACAGGTTCAGCGACTGTCGCATGGGGTGGGTGTGCGCACAGTTACAAGGAACAAAAATTCTGGGGGAGATAAGGGCCCGTTAACATCACGGCCTCAAGCTACAAGCTTCATGCCCCAACTCCATCCTGCCCCGCACATGAACGACAACACCTCCGTAGAGCCCAAGCGCCAGGGTCTGGCCCGCGTCTGGCACGCGTTTTTTTATTCGGTCGAAGGTTTGCGTGCCGGCTGGCATGAGCCCGCATTTCGGCAAGAGGCGATTTTGGCCATGGTGATCTTGCCGGGGGCCTGGTGGCTAGGCCAAAGCTGGACCGAGGTGGTGCTGCTGATTGGTGTGGTCGTCGGGGTGCTGGTGGTGGAATTGCTCAACACCGCCGTCGAGTCGGCGATTGACCGCGTGGGACCAGAGTGGCATGCCTTGTCCAAACGGTCCAAGGACATGGGCAGTGCGGCCGTGTTGCTCAGCTTGCTGCTGTGTGGCGGGGTGTGGCTGTCGGCACTGTGGCGGTGGTGGACTGCCTGAAGTGATTGGCTTGCGGCGAACGGGCAGCGCAGCCTGCAAAAATATCCAGCTCAGGCTGTTGCCATTTTGTTTTGACCTGTGCCAGTGTCAAGACCGAATGAAACAGGTGGTCGTGCGAAATCGGCTCGGCCGCCATTTTTTTCCAGCATTGGGCATCCCATTGCAGCCGCGACTGCAGCGGCTTTGACAACCAGAACACCATGGGCACATGGCTTTGCTCTTTGGGGGCCATCATGTAAGGCATGCCGTGCAGGTAGAGGCCTTTTTCGCCCAACGATTCGCCATGGTCGGACACGTAAAGCATGGCTGTCGGGCGTTGCTGGGTCTTGAGCCAGGTCACGGTTTTAGCGAGCAGGTGATCGGTGTAGTGCACCGCGTTGTCGTAGGCGTTAACGATGTTCTGCGCTGGGCAGTCTTGCAAGACCTTGCTGGTGCATTCGGGTTGGTAAATCTTCATTTCAGTCGGTGTGCGTTTGTAATAGGCCGGACCGTGGTTGCCCATTTGGTGCAACACCACAACAGTGCCTGAGGTCTTGCCACCGCTGCGTGCGTTGTCCAGCTGAGCCAGACGCTCGGGCAGGACGCGCAGCATGATCTCGTCAAAGCATTCGCCATCCGTGCACAGTGTCGGGTCTTTCAATTCACGGGTGTCGGCATTCGGCACACGATCGCAAACACCTTTGCAGCCGGACTGGTTGTCCAGCCACAAGACCTGCATGCCTGCGCGTTGCAACACGTCCAGCAGGTTTTCATAAGGTGTGTCGTTCTTTGAATGTGCTTCGCGCCCCAAATGAGAAAACATGCAGGGCACAGAGACCTGGGTGTTGGTACCGCAGGAGCTCACATTGGCAAAGTAGGCCAGCTCTCCTTTGTTCTGCAATTGACGCAATTGCGGCGTGGTGTCACGCGCGTACCCGCCCAATCCGAAGTTGGCTGCACGCACGGTTTCACCCACCACCAGCACAATCAATGGCGGCAATTGCCCTGCCCCGGCAGACCGTGCCATCACGGCATCTTGGCCAATGGGCTGCAAAGGCATGCGAGCCTGCGCGGTCTGCCCCTCCACCAATCGGGCACTGGCGTAAATCGTGTTAAAGGGGTTCAACATGTAGCGCAAGGATTTTTGATTGCGCATGGTGGAAGCCAAATCCTGAAATGTGGCCCAGACCACCACCCACAAAAGCAAAAAAGCCAATGCGGCCAGACCCAATTGACGTCCTGCCAATCGCCGAGCAGGCATCTTTTGCACGGGCTGACGCCACCACCACCAACCAGGAAGCGCTGCACCCAAAGCCAGCACCCACACCATGGACCACGACAACAAATCGCGCACTTCGTGCACATCCGTCTGAACGGTATTGACCATCATGGTAGGGTCAATAACGACACCATAGGTGTGCATGAAATAACTGTTACCCGCAGCCACCAGGATCAGCAGGACTCCCAAGGGCTTGCGCCAACTGGGCCAAACCAGCAAGCACAGCAGCACGATGGTGGCCGACAGCACGATGAGCGCAAAGCCCATCAAGCCCAGCAATGCGCGCAGACCATGGGTCTCCGTCAGATTCCACATGGCACCCCACAGCGGCAGGTTACCCAAGGTACTGAGCCACAGGGCCAGCACCATCAAGAGGTTCATGGGGTTCCAGGGGCGCGGCAGCTGCGCATCAGCAGGAGCAAGGTCGACAGAATTGGGCGTCATGGATAAAAGATGGCAAAGAAACTGCCACCATTCTGAAATCCCAGTCTTATCGCAACATTAAGTCTTGCCCGAGAATCAAACAGCGGCTGGCCAGACCAGTGCAAAACGCTTGCCAAAAGGCGCCGCACCTGCATCGCGCACCAGCTGCGCCCCCTGGCTTTGGGCGATGCGCTCGACCAGCGTGAGACCAATCCCTAAGCCGATGTCGAGGCTGAGTTTGCTGGTGGGGCTGAACTCGCCGCCATCGTCGCTGACCGACAGCGTGACCTGACCTGAGGCATCGCGGGCCACGCGAACTTCCACATAAGTGCCCGCCGGGTTGTGGCGCAAGGCGTTGTCCACCAGGTTGCGCAAGGCCAGCTCCAGCAAGGTGGCCTGAGCGGCAAGCAGCACGGGGACGGGCGCCTCGAGCGCAATGTCCTGCCCCAGCTCATGGGCCAGCGCAGCATGATCGGACACCACGCGCATGGCCAAATCGCACAGGTCCACCGGCTCAGAAAGCGCACCTGCCAGGGTTTGGGCACGTGCCAGGTCCAGCAACTGCGAAAGGATGCGCCCCGATCGCAAAGCGCCCTGCTCTAAAGCCTGCAAGGCTTGATTTTGTTCAACCGCTGTACCGTGGCGAGCACGCCTGGCCTGCAGCACCAACGCGGTCAGGGGTGTGCGCAACTCGTGGGCCACATCGGCGGCAAAGCGTCGCTCCCGATCGATCTGGGCTTGCAAGCGATGCACCAGACCATTGATGGCCTGCACCGTCACGCCCAGCTCTCGATAAGGCTGCTGCGGCACCAGCGTTTGGCCAGCATCGACATCGAGCGTCTCGATCTTGCCTGACAAACGATGCAGGGGCAGCAAGCCACGCCGAATGGCCGAAGCCAGCATGAAGGCAACCAAGGGCAAGAACAACAAGGCGGGCAGCAGAATGTTCTCGGTGATGTCGGAGGCCAGCGCGTCGCGCCCCGTCGGGTCCATGAACACGGCCACGCGACGCACCGGGGCTGCACCGGTCGACTCGGCCACATAAACGCGCCAATCCTGCGTGATGCCCTGGCTCGTGAGGCGAAGCGTTTGGTGGCCCAACGCCAGGCGCGAAGGCAATTGTGCGTGTACGCCATGCGAATCCCAAACCAAGCGCTCACCCTGCCAAACCAGCACATGGAATTCAGGGGCATAGGCCTGGGCAGGATATTGGCTCAGTGCAGCAGGAACAGCTGCTTGTTGCACCGCGTCAGTTTTCTGTGCGTTGGGCTCCCGCAAGGGTTGGACCAGAGTCTTGCCCAGGCTGTCATCCAGGGGCTGGATCAGCAGCAATTGCGCAGCGGACACCAACAGGCCGTCGCTGATTTCTTCGGCCTCGTGGTAGCCCGTGTGATAAGCCAGCCCAGCCAGCAGCAGCCACAACGACAGCACCGCACCCAGGGCCCAGGCCCAGAGGTAGCGCCACAAAGAACGGGGTTGAGCCGTGTTCTGATCAGCTTGGGCAATTCTGTCTTGCCCCATCAAGCCACCCCTTTGTTTTGCGGAACGGGTACAAAATAGCCGACGCCGCGCACCGTCTTGACCAAGTCATCGCCCAGTTTGCGACGCAGGTGGTGCATGTGCACCTCCAGGGCGTTGCTGTCCAGCACTTCGTCAAACCCATAGAGCGCCTGTTCCAAGCGCTGGCGCGACAGCACCTGCCCACTGCTGCGCAAGAGTGCCAGCAACAAGGCAAATTCCTTGGCCCGAAGTACCACAGGCTCACCGTTTCGCGTCACAGTGTGAGCAGCCGGGTCCACCATCAGTTCACCATGGTGCAATAAGGGGGAGGCTCGACCTTCGCTGCGGCGCAAGGCCACCCGCATGCGGGCCAGCAACTCCTCGGGTTCGAAGGGCTTGACCACGTAGTCGTCGGCCCCCTCGTCCAGACCCGCCACACGATCAGGCAGACCGTCGCGCGCGGTCATGATCAGCACCGGCATGACCTGGCCAGATTGGCGCACTGCGCGCAGCCAATCCAGACCGTCGCCATCGGGCAGGCCAAGGTCCAGCAGCACCAAGTCAAATGGCTCCACGCGCAATGCGGCCGTCGCCAAGGCCAGCGTCGGGGTCACGTCCACCGCGTAGCCGCTGGATTTCAAAGTTGCGGCCAGCCCGGAGGCAATGCCCGCGTCGTCTTCCACAATCAATACCCGCATCGTCTCAGTTCCATTGACCAGAAGGGCCATTTGTCGAAGCTCGATTGTCTCAGGTGTGGGGTTCATGGGTCAGACCATCTCACAGCGACGTTAAGCCTGGCTTAACCCCAGCACCGTTTAATCGAATGATGCAGAAATCAGACATGCGAGTTTTCACCCAGACCTCCTCCATCTGGCCGTCCAGCGCCAGCCTCCATCCCCAAACCCTTGCCAGCCTGCGACTATGGGGCATGCTGCTGGTGTTGACCCTCATTTGGGATGGATGGGGTGCAGACCTCAACACCATGGGCTGGCTGGCAGGGCCGCAAGGTTTTGCTTTGCGCGACCATTGGTGGTTGAGCACGGTGATGCACGATGGTGCCAAGCAACTGGCCGTTTTGATGTATCTGGGGGTACTGGCGATGACACTCTGGCCGCTGGGCATTTGGCAACAACTGCCACGCATCCAAAGGCTGGAGATCGCCATGGGCATGACCCTGAGTTTGCTGGTGATCACCGCCCTCAAACGCATCAGCCTGACCAGTTGCCCCTGGGATTTGCAAGCCTTTGGAGGGGTGGCCAGTTATGTGTCGCACTGGTCCTGGGGCGTGAGCGATGGCGGTAGCGGTGCCTGTTTTCCGGGCGGACACGCTTCCAGTGCTTTTGCATTCATCGCCCTAAGCCTGCCTTGGTTGACATCGACAGACACCCACCAGCAACGTCTGGGACGAACGATGACCGGGGTGATTTTGCTGACCGGGCTGTTATTGGGCCTGGTGCAGACACTCAGAGGCGCCCATTACCCCAGCCACACGGCCTGGACTGCCTTGGTTTGCGCGGCCACGGCCTGGGCCAACCATGGTTTGTTTGTTCGGTGGCGGGTCAGGCGTGAACTTTCAACAGGACGCTGAATATCTGAGATTCAAGCCCTGCGCCGAGTCCATTCAGGCAAAGGTGCGGCTTTGTGAAGCACATCCTGGTGCAGCCAGGTCGCGCTTTTGCGGGCACGCGCGGCCACCGTGTTCAGTGGCAGCTGCTGGTAGTCGTCGTTGAACACCTCAAAGCTGTAGTCGCCCCGATAACCCATGCGGTCCAGGCGCAGCACCAAGTCCGCCAGCTGCTCACTGTGCACGCCCTCGCCCGGAAACACCCTGAACGTGCGCGCGGTGGTCATGCGCTCTTCAAAGGTGGGCGTTTCCTGCCACATGAAGTCGGACAACTGAACCAAAAAGATTTTGGACGGGTCCAACTCTTCGATGGCGTCCAAGGATGTCTTGGCCGCAAAGATGTGGAAGGAGTCGATGCCAATGCCGAGGTTGGGGCAATCGGCACGGCAGACCACGTCCCAGCTGGTGGTGAATTCGTTGACCGTGCGCCCCCAGGACAGGGCTTCGTAGGCGATTTTGATGCCCAACGGCATCGCCAGCATGGCGAGTTTTTTCAGGTCGGCGGCGATGGCGTCGAGATCTTGCGTGGCGTGGCGAGAAGTGGACGAACACGCCAACAAGACCTTGCTCCCGGTCGCGGCGCACATCTCAAGCATCGATTTGGCGATGTCCAACTTGTAGCTGTGCAAGTGGCCCGACAGGCCTTCAAAATCGCGCAGCACCTGAAAGCCGGTCGGCCGCATGCCGCTGCCCTGCACCGCTGCAACAGCGGCCTGAACACCACCCGGGTGCGTGACCAGATCGCGGGCCATCAGCATCACCTGAGAAAAGCCTGCACCTTTCATGGCGGCCAGCTTGGCCTCCAAGGTGCCCGCCATGGTGATGGTGTCCATGCCGTAGCCGTCGAGCATGTTCATGGCAGGTCTCCTGCAGGGCCGCCCCAAGGGAGACCGACGCCCCCTTGGGGGGCAGTGAATACACGAAATGATGAACGTGGGGGCTTCATTTTTTTCACTGGTGAACCAGTTCAAAGGCGACCGAACCCAGCGCAGCACGGGTGAGTGCTCCCCGGTCTTCGGGGTGCAGCTGGGTCGATTCGACAAACTCCACGCCTCGCGCCTTGAGTGCGGTCACGGCCTGACCCACATCGGGCACACCAAAGCCAATGCGCTGCAAGCACTCGGGGCTGTCGTCACTGTCCATCCAGGGCTCGGGCTCCACCAGTTGCCACAAAAAACTGCCGCAGGGGCTTTTCATGAGCTTGCCCTTGGGCAAGATGCCAAAGCGTTCTTCATCGGGAATGCTGCTGAAGTCGAACATGTGTTCGTAATAGGTCTGCCAATCGGCGCTGCGGGCTGCGCCAATGTACTGCACCACCCCGAAGTAGCGCATGCCCGCCAATGCAGGTGGGTTAGGGTCCACGGTGGGGATGGGCTTGAAGTCGATGTCGTAAATGGAAAATTCTTGCCAGCGGTCCACAAAGTAAAAGCGGCTGCCGCCGGGGCCGTGGATGGCGGGGATGTGCAGCTCCATCGCCTGCGCATGGCTGTCCACGTTCCACGCACCCAAATCCAGGCAGCGTGTATGCGCCTTCAGCGCGTCTTGCACCCGAAAGGCCACGGCCGAAATGACCGGCTGACCGTCCACGGTGCTGCTCACGCGGGCATCATCCGGACTGGCGTTGACCACCAGGTTCATGCTGCCCTGGCGGTACAAGGTCACCTCACGCGAGCGGTGGCGGGCCACCGGGCGAAAGCCCATGTTCTCAAGCACCTGGCCCAAAGCCTGAGGGCGACTGGTGGCGTACTCGATGAATTCAATGCCCGCAATGCCCAAACGGTTGGGCATGTCGGGTACGGCTTCGCGGTCCACTTTGTTGAGGGTCATCTCAAGGCTCCTGTTGGGCAATCAATAACTCAACTGCGCCACACGGCGCAACACGTCGGCGGTGGTGGTGGGAAGGCCAAAAAATTCCAAATAGGCGGGAATTTGCTCGTACAACATGTCGGTGCCCACCTGCGTGCGGCAGCCACGAGCTTGGGCGGCTGCCAAAAAAGCGGTGGTTTCGGCACGCATGACCACCTCGCCCACAAAGGTATGGGGTGAGAGGCGCGACACATCCAAAGGCAGCGGGTCGCCTTCGTTCATGCCCAAGGGTGTGGCGTTGACGACCAGGTCATGCCCCACAGGATCGTTGGCGCCGGTGCGCACATCGATTTGAGGGTGGTTGTCTTTCAGACGCTGGGCCAATGCTTCGCAGCCGGCGGTGTTCACGTCGAACAAGCTGATGGCCGCAATGCCTGCGCCAGCCAGCGATGCCGCAATGGCACAGCCCACGCCGCCTGTGCCCACCACCAGCACACGCTTGCCGGTCAGATCGAATCCCTTGCGCTGCACCCCGCGCACAAAGCCCGCGCCATCGAACATGTCGCCTACCAAACGGCCATCGACCAGGCGTTTGACCGCATTGCAAGCCCCCGCCACGCGCACGGTGGCGGTGACTTCATCGAGCAAACCCACCGTGCTGACCTTGTGCGGCATGGTGATCAGTGCACCCCGGATGTTTTCCAGCGTGAATACCGACTTGAGGAAAACCGGGTAGTTCTCGGCTTTACAACCCATGGGCACCACCACCGCGTTGATGCCCGCCTCGTTGAAGTACGGGTTGTAGATCATCGGCGACTTGAAGGTGTGCGTGGGGTAGCCGATGTGCGCGATGAGTTCGGTGTGACCGTTGATCATGGTGAGGGGTGACGTACGGGGCAGCGATGCCAGCCGGGGGAAAAGAAAAGCCATGGCCTGCTTTCGCAAAGCCATGGCTTGCGCCATCACTTGCGCTGTTTGGCCAACTCGGCTTGCAACTCGGCCACGGTGGCGGCAATCGCCTCGCCGTGCTTGGCAATCACGGGCTTCATCTTGTCGCGCAAGATGGCCACTTCAGCGGCGGGCAAGCTGGTCACTTGCATGCCGTTTTTCTTCAGGTTCTCCAGCAAGCTGGCTTCCTGGGCGCGTGCCTGGGTGCGCTGGAACTTCGAGGATTCGGCGACGGCATCGCTCACGATTTTCTTCTCTGCGGCCGACAGGGTGTCCCAGAACCTTTTGCTGATGACCACCGACTGGGGGTTGTACTGGTGGCCGGTCAAGGTCAGGTGCTTTTGCACTTCGAACAGCTTGGCACCGTTGATCGTGGCCACCGGGTTTTCCTGGCCGTCCACGGCTTTTTGCTCCAGTGCAGCGTACAACTCAGGGAATGGCAGCGGTGTGGGGTTGGCACCCAGCGCCTTGACCCAGTCCACGTTGATCGGGTTGGGGATCACACGCAGTTTCAGGCCTTCGATTTCAGACACCTTGTTGATGGCGCGACGGCCGTTGGTCAAGTGACGGAAACCCAATTCGTAGTAGCCCAGGCCCACCAGGCCTTTTTCTTCCAATCGGGCGTGCATTTTCTTGCCAAATGCACCGTCCACCACAGCATCGGCTTCCTGGCCGCTGGCAAACATGAAGGGGAAATCAAACACCGAAAAATCGCGCACTTGCGAAGCAAAGATGCCCGAGTTCATGGACGCCATTTCCAGCGTACCGCCTTGCAGGGCAGAAACGTTGGCCTGGTCGCTGCCCAGTGCGCCACCGGGAAAGACATTGACCTTGATCTTGCCACCCGAGTTTTTCTCAACGATTTCCTTGAACTTTTCCATGCCCTGAATGATGGGGTGACCCGCAGCATTCTGGTTGGCGAACTTGATGGTTTTGTCCTGCGCCGAAGCCACGCCCATGGCGGCCAGCGCCACGGTGGCGATCAAGGACTTGATGAATACACGTTTCATGAGCTGTCTCCAAAATAAGTGAATCGGACGTACGCTTGTCATCCAATGGCTTGTCGTCTGGCGTACCCGGTCAGACGACAACCGGAAAATCAATAAAACCAACGGGCTGGCACCATGACCAAGGCGGGGAAAGCCACCATGGCGAACATGATGGTGAACTGAGCGATCATGAAAGGCAACACACCTCGGGTCACCTCGTCCATGCTGATTTTTCCCACACCCGCCACCGCATTGAGCACCGTACCCACAGGTGGCGTGATCAGGCCAATGGCGCAATTGATGATGAAGAGCACCCCGAAGTAAACCGGGTCGATGCCTGCTGCTTTGACCACCGGCATGAGAACCGGGGTCAAGAGCAAAATGGTGGGGGTCATGTCAAGCGCGGTGCCAACCACGATGATGATCACCATGATGGTGAACATGAGCAAACGGGGGCTGTCGAGTAAGGGCTGCAGTATCTCGATCAACTGGGCCGGCAAATTGGCTACCGTGATCAACCAGGCCGACACCATGGCGGCGGCCACCAAAAACATCACGATGGCGCTGGTTTTGGCCGAGCTCACAAACAAGGGGTACAGATCGTTCAGACGCAACTCGCGGTAAACAACAGTCGAAATGAACAAGGCATACACTGCAGCGACGACTGCTGCTTCCGTGGGTGTGAACACACCAAACTTGAGGCCAAAGACCACGATGAGCGGCATCACCAAAGCCCAGGTGGCCTCGCGCATGGCCGCCAGGATTTCGCCAACGGATTTGCGCGGCGGCACTTGCACCATTTCACGCCGCGCCAACCACCACCAAGTGACCCAAAGCGATGCGCCCAACATGATGCCCGGCACGATACCGGCCATGAACAGTTTGGAGATGGACACATTGCCCGCTACGCCAAAGATCACAAAGCCAATGCTGGGCGGAATCACCGGGGCAATGATGCTGGCCGAGGCAATCAGACCCGCTGAGCGGGCCCGGTCATGACCTGCCGCCACCATCATCGGCAAGAGCAAGGCCGACAGGGCCGCTGCATCGGCCACAGCAGAGCCCGACAGCGCCGCCATGATCACGGCGGCCATGATGGTCACGTAGCCCAGGCCACCTTTGATGTGTCCCACACAAGCCATGGCAAAGTTCACGATGCGGCGCGACAAACCGCCTGCATTCATGATCTCGCCTGCCAACATGAAAAACGGCACCGCCAACAGTGGGAAACTGTTGGCGCCTTCGAGCAGGTTTTGCGCGAGGATCTGGGCATCGAACATGTTCAGGTGCCACATCAGCGCCACGCCGCAGATCAGCAGCGAAAACGCGATCGGGATGCCAATGGCCATGGCACCGAGCAGCGAGAAAACAAAAATGGCAATCGTCATGTCAGTCTCCAGTGCGCTCAGGCTTTGTCACTGCCGCCATGAGGCGACTCTTCGGATTCCTGCACCATGACCAGGTCTTCATCGCGCACTTGCCCAGTAAGCAATCGATAGAAGTCGGACAACAAGATCAGGCCCGCCAGCACCGCAAATACCACCCCGGGCGCATACACCCAAGCCATGCTCACTTCCATCACCGCACTGGTGCTGCCCAGATTGATCACGGTCTGTTGGTAAGCCCCTTTGAACAACAACCAGCAGATGTAGAGCATGGCGAGGTAGGACAAGCCGAGGCAAAACTTTTTGCCCGCAGGACCCAGTCGGCCCAGCAACATGTCGGTGCCCAGGTGGCCATGCTCCTTCAAGGCGATGACCGCGCCCATGAAGGTCATCCAGACGAACAACCAGCGCGACAGTTCCTCTGACAAGGTGATGCCCGAGTTGAAGCCGTAGCGCATGACCACATTGCCAAAGACCAAGACCACCATCACGGCCAGGCACAGGGCAATGACGACATTCAGGACTTGGCAAAAGCCGTCAATGAATTTTTGAACCACCACGCATCTCCAAAAGGATATTTGATAATGTACGAACTGGTTAGTTTTCGGAGGATAAGTATTTACCCTTGTTGAATGTCTCCGCCGAGACCTAACTGTTATGCCGAAATGGAATGACTGACGAAGCGCAGGATCAACTCGACCACATGGACCCTTTTCAGGGTATTGGCCTTGTCGTGGCTGGCACGGTTCTGAAAAATCAGGCCGAAGGTATGCCGATTGGAAACGTTGAAGAACGTGAAGGCTGAGATCGCCGAGTGGATGTCCACCGGATCGAGCCCCGCTCTGAACACCCCCTGCGCCACGCCCCTGTCATACACCGACTTCACAGAAGCAATGGCATTGGTGTTGAGTGCCTGAATGCTCTGGCTTTGCCGCAAATAGTCACCGCGCTGGATGTTTTCGTTCATCACCAGCCGAATGAAGTCTTCGTTGTCGCGGTGGTGGTCATAGGTGAACTCCACCAGCTTTTGCAGCGCCTGAGCAGGCGGCAGGTCGTCCAGGTGCAGATCGGACTCGATGGCCCGCATGCGGCGGTAGGCCTCTTCGAGCACCGCCAGGTACAAGCCGTCCTTGCTGCCGAAATAGTAGTAGATCATGCGCTTGCTGGTACGCGTGGCCGCCGCGATCTCGTCGATGCGAGCGCCAGTCAGGCCCTTGTCCGCAAACTCATGGGTGGCCACCGTCAGGATTTCGGCCATGGTGCGGGCCGGATCGTTGGTGCGGCCACTGCCTGTGTTCACGGTGGACTCTGGAGAATGTACCGATTGGTTCATTTGAAGAAGTATAGAGCGCTCAGAGTCCTTTCCAAGCTGGCTTACTCACCCGCTTGGCAAACAAGTGACGCCCTTGAGGTCAGCTCACGGCTACAGTTGACACCAGACAGTTCACTCAAAGGTACAAGCATGACAACAATCGGCATGATCGGCATTGGCATGATGGGCCATGGCATCGCGAGCAACCTGCTCAAGCATGGGCACAGCCTGACGGTGCTGGAGCACCCAGGCAACCAGCCGCTGCACGCCCTGCTGGCCGCAGGCGCACGCACCTGCAGCACGCCCCAGGCCTTGGCGGCGCAATCGGATGTGATCATCCTGTGCGTGACGGGCACGCCACAGGTGGAGGCCGTGCTGCTGGGAGACGATGGCGTGCTCAAGGGCATGCGAGCAGGCACCATCGTCATCGACTGCTCCACCGCCGTGCCCGCCTCTACCGAGAAAGTCGCGGCCTTGGTCATCGCCCAAGGCGGTCAGTTTCTCGACTCGCCCATGACCCGCACGCCCAAGGAGGCCGCCGAAGGCCGCTTGAACTTGCTGGTGGGCGGCGACGCGGTCTTGTTTGAAACCTGCAAACCCATCCTCGCTTGCTTTGCCGAAAACATCGTGCACACTGGCCCAATCGGCTCGGGCCACCGCATGAAGCTCTTGCACAACTATGTGTCTTTGGGCACTGTGACCCTGCTGGCCGAAGCGGCAGCGTGTGCGCAACGTGCGGGTGTGGACGCGAACACCTTTATAGAGGTCCTGTCCAAAGGCGGCGGCTGGGGTGCGGCGCTGGACCGCCTGAAGCCTACCCTCACGACGGGCGACACCTCGGGCCTGCGCTTTTCCATGAGCAATGCCCTCAAGGACTTGAGCTACTACAACCAGATGGCCATCGACACGCAGGCCGACCACACCGTGGCGCAAGCCGTCAAAACCACACTGGAGGCCGCTTGCCAGGAGGGCGATCCGAACGCTTTTGTGCCCGAATTGGTGGCGCTGCTGGCCAAGCGACAAAGCACCTGAGCCCATCCATTCACATTACGGTATCAGCTCCAAGTCTTTGACCGTGATGCTGCCCGCCACCCCCAAGTCCAGCACGGAATTGGTGCTCTGCGTGGTGTAGCCCGTGGCCGTTCCAGTCACGTAGTAGCGTCCAGCCACCATGCTGTCGGTGGTGAACACCAAGGGCTGCCCCGTCACATAAGGCGCCTTGACCGCGGCAGCCAAGGGCAAGGTCAGCGTGAACTCGGCCGTGACAGGGTCCACACCCACCGATGCCACCTGCAGAACCTGACCCGTGCTGAGCGTCTGGTTGGCTAACACCCGCGCATCGGTGAGCAGCGCACTGCTGAAACTGACCACACCCGCGACCGAGGCCATGGCCGAAGCGCTTGGGACGATGGGGGTTTGAACGGTGTTGAGTGTGGTCACACCCATGGACAAAGACACCGGCACGTCGGTGATGGCCGCCGTGGTCAGGTTTTGCCCCGCCACCACCACGGTGTAATTCGTGTTTTCAGGCAAATAGGCCAAAGTGAACTTACCCGTGACGGGGTCGGGGACAGTCACGCGCAAGTTGTTTTCCGGATCGCGTGTGGACACCACCACACCAGACGCCAAAGCGGGGGCTATAAAACCCTCGATGGCCGTGGTCAGCCGCGGGATCACCGCCACCACAGGCTTGAGGTTGTAGCGCCCGGAAGCCCCGGCCTTGACGATGGAGCGGCAGGCGTCAAAGTCCAGCACCATGTCGGCCACCTGCCCGCTTTGCACATCAAAACGCGCTTGCAGTTTGAAACCGCTTTGTTGCGCACTGGGCGTGGTCAAAGGGATCTCGGTGTTGCTGCCGGACAGCACCAGCGCATTGGCCAAGGGGTTGGTCGTGGTGGGGTTGGCCGGGTTGTCGGCGAGCACCAGGCGCAGCTGCTGGTAGTTGCCCACAGGCAAAGGCATGCTGCCCAGCTCTTGCAACACGCCGTTGGTGAGTGACAGCAAATCGATGCGCTGGGTGGGGATGCTCAACTCGCGCCAACCCAACAGCTCGGTGCCGTCAGCCGCCGCGCTTTGGTGCACCCGGATTTTGTTCACGGTGACATACACATGGTCATAGCCGCAGGCCGGTGCATCGGTCATGGCCAGTTTGAGCGTGCCGGTGGGCGTTCCCCCACCGCCACCGCCACCGCCACCGCCACCGCCACCGCCACCGCCACCGCCGCTGCCTCCGCAGGCCACCAAGCCAGCGGTGGCCAGGGCAAGCCCTGACCAAGCCCAAGTTTGGAGGGCTCGAAGCTTGCGGTGAACGGTCATGGTGTGCTCCTGATGAAAAACGATGTCTTACATCGTCTTGCGTTTCAGGCAAGAACACCATTGCACAGAAGTTGTATGGCAGGGCTATCCCAAGGTGTACAGCGAAAAGATATGGCGAGGCCACTCGCCCCAAGCCCTCAGACCAGCGGCACCGTCAGCTTTGCAATCACCGCTGCTGTGTCGGGCCTGACACCGCGCCACCAAGCAAAAGCCTCGGCCGCTTGCTCGGCCAGCATACCGACGCCGTCGGCCAGTTGTGTCACACCCGCTTGCTGAGCCAATTGCAAAAAGGGCGTGAGGCCTTTGCCATAGGTCAGGTCATAGGCCAGGCAGCCCGGCGCAAACACACTGGCTGACAGCGGCGGCAGCTCGCCCGTGAGGCTGGAGGAGCTGGCGTTCAGAACAACATCAAAAGCGCCCTGTACAACGTCGTAACCCACCCCCAGCACCGGCACCTGACCTGTTTGGTGTTGTTGGGCCAAGGCCGCCAGCTCTTGCGCCTTGGCCACAGTCCGGTTGACGATCACCAACTCGCTAGGCTGCTCGACCAGCAGAGGCAGCAAAGCCCCGCGAGTGGCACCGCCCGCCCCCAAAATCAGAACGCGCCGCCCTTGCAAATCACAGCCCAGGTTGTGCACCACATCGCGCACCAAACCCACGCCGTCAAAGTTTTCGGCATAAACCTTGTTGCCCACGAACTTCATGGCGTTGACAGCCCCCGCCATCTGCGCGCTGGGGGCCAAGTCGGTGGCGTAAGCGAAAGCATCAAGCTTGAAAGGTGCGGTCACGTTCATACCTCGCCCGCCCGAGGCTCGAAACGCGTCCACCGTTTGGGCAAACCCGCCAAGAGGCCCCAAGACCTTGATGTAATCAATATCCTGCCCTGTGACTTGGGCAAAGGTGGTGTGAATCAGCGGCGACTTGCTCTGCTCGATGGGGTTGCCGATGACGGCGTAACGGTCTGTCATGAAAATTTCCAACCAACAATCTGCTGATCTTATCGCCGCTGAAGGCGCAAAACGCTGTCGTTGACAGCACAATGTCATTTTGTTCTCCCACCACCCACGCCAATGCTGCAACCTGCCATCGACTGCCACGTTCATGTCTTCGATCCAAAGCGCTTTGCCTATGCGGCAGATGCGTGGTACCTACCCTCGCCGGCTGAAACTGGGACACCGGCCCTGCTCGCACAGGTGCTGGACGCACACGAAGTGCGGCATGCACTGATCGTCGGCCCCAACTCGGGCTATGGGCTGGACAACCGCTGTTTGCTGGACACATTGGCCCAAAATCAGGACCGATACAGGGGCATCGCCGTGGTGACCCACGATGCCAGCCGAGACGAGCTGCTGGACCTGAAAGCTGCAGGTGTGGTGGGCGTAGCGTTCAATCCCGCGCTTTTAGGCACCGATTTTTATGCCAACACAGGGCCACTGCTTCAACACCTGCGAGACTTGGACATGTGGGCTCAGGTGCAGGTCGAAGGCGATCAACTGTTGGCCTTGAATCCCTTGCTGATGGACAGTGGTGCCAAGGTTTTGTTTGACCACTGCGGTCGTCCAAATGCTTCTTCAGGGCTTGAACAAACGGGGTTTGCGACCTTGCTTTCTTGGGCTGAAACAGGAAGGGCCTGTGTCAAGCTCTCAGGCTGCGCCAAGTTCGCCCTACAACCTTACCCCTATGCCGACGCGCGGCCTTATGTGGATGCTTTGATCGAGGCCTTCACCCCGCAAGCATTGGTTTGGGCATCGGATTGGCCATTTTTGCGCGCACCGGCACGCATCGACTACGGACCGCTGGTGGCTCTTGTGAGGGATTGGCTGCCTGCTGCCGATGATCAGCGCGCGGTGTTATGGGATACACCCAAAGCCTTGTTCGGGTTTTGAACATCGTCCATCAATGCTTACCCACAAGGCGCATGATTGAAAGCCCCAGCACAGCAACACCTGCTGCTGACAAACTCAGGGCATAGGGGAGCCAGCCTATGTCCACGCTTTGCGCCATGAGCAGCACACCGGTGGACTGGCCAAAAAACAGTGAGCAGGCAAACAAGGTCACTGCGGTGCCACGTGCGGCCGGGGCCATTTGGGTGGCTTGTACCTGCAAGGTGTTGTGCAGCATGTAAAAACCCAGCCCCGTCATCAAACAAGCCAGCATGCCCAACCAGACGCCACTGCCCCAGGCCAAGACCAATAAACCGACCACGACCATGGCGGCACCCGCGCGCACCAAGCCACGCTCGCCCAGCCAGGCCAACCAGCGCCGCGCCATCTGGCTGTAGAGCAAACCGCCCACGCCGTAGAGCATCATGACCGAGCCTGCGGCCACCACGCTCAACCCAAACTGCTGATGCAAATGGGTGGGCATGAAGGCCATGGCGCCGAACACCAGGGCGCCCTCGGTGGCCGTCACACCCAGCACCCAGCGCACACGGGGCATGACCAACAACTGGCCAGTCAAGCGAATCGAGTCAATGAGGCTGGGTGCCTGACCCGATGTGGGTGCGGTTGACTTTTGTCGCGCACGCCACAACAACACTGCAGGCCATGCGAACATCACCGCCAACAGCACAAAGGCCGAGCGCCAGCCCAGGGTGTCGGCGGCAAAGCCACCAAACCAGAGCCCCACCATCATGCCGATGACGGTGGCGCTCATCAGTTTGGCCAGGGTTTCCTGCCTCCGTTCGTAAGGCACTTGGTCTCCCACCCAGGCCATGGACAATGGGATGATGCCCGCCGCTGCCGCGCCCATAAAGCCACGCATCAACAAGAGCATGGGCAAATTGACGGACAGCGCCGTGATAGCGCTGAACAGCGCACAAGCGGCCACCGCCAAAGAGACCACACGCAGCTTGCCAAAGCGCTCACCCAGTGGGCCATAGAACAACTGCATCAAGCCGTAGACCACGGCAAACACCGACACCACACCCGATGCCTCACCCGTGCTGACCTGAAACTCCTCTCCCAGCACCACCAGCATCGGGTCACCGATGCGCATGGACGCCATGCTGGCAAAGCCAGCCAAGCCGAGCAGTCGCAGGTAAAGGCGTTCGTCGCCCGGTGTCAAAAGGGACACGCTCAGGCCAGTTGTTGCTCCAGGTCATGCAAGACCTGGTAGCACGGCAGCACTTGTGCAATGCTCGAATTGGGCTCACGGCCTTCGCGGATCGCTGCGAAGAATTCCCGGTCTTGCAGCTCGATACCGTTCATGGATACCGCCACTTGAGATACGTCGATCTTTTCTTCCTTGCCGGTGAACAGGTCGTCGTAACGCGCCAAGTACGTACCGGTGTCGCCGATGTAGCGGAAGTAAGTGCCCAGCGGGCCGTCGTTGTTGAAGCTCAAGCTGAGTGTGCAGATCGAACCGTTGGCGGCCTTGAGCTGGATGCTCATGTCCATGGCAATGCCCAAGGCGGGGTGAATCGGACCTTGCACCGCGTTGGCTTTGACGATGGGGCTGCCGCACTGGTAAGCGAACAGGTCTACCGTGTGGGCAGCGTGGTGCCAAAGCAGGTGGTCGGTCCAGCTGCGGGGCTGGCCCAAGGCGTTCATGTTGGTGCGACGGAAAAAGTAGGTCTGCACATCCATTTGCTGGATGTTGAACTCACCAGCCTTGATCTTGTGGTTCACCCATTGGTGGCTGGAGTTGAAACGGCGGGTGTGGCCCACCATGGCCACCAAGCCAGTCTCTTTTTGAACGCGCAGCACTTCCTGTCCTTCTTTGTAGACATCGCACAGCGGGATCTCGACCTGCACGTGCTTGCCGGCCTTCAGGCATGCCAGGGTCTGGCTGGCGTGCATTTGGGTGGGGGTGCACAAAATGACGGCATCGACTTCTTTCAAAGCCAAGGACTCGTTCAAGTCGGTGGTGACGTGGGCGATGCCGTACTTGTCAGCAACCTCTTTGGTTTTGGCGAACTCGCGACCGATCAGAGAGACGACTTCCACGCCGTCGATGTTTTTAATGCCGTCCAGGTGTTTGATGCCGAAGGCACCTGCGCCTGCGAGGGCGACTTTGATGGTTTTGCTCATGTTGTTCTCCAGTGTTCAAGTGTTCTCAAGGATCGCGTGACCCACCGCCGTGTTGCTGGCAGGCACATGGTAGAAGCGGTGACGCAGTTGGGGCGCAGGGCCTGTGGCTTTGCCGCCCTCGATGTCTTTCATCGCGCCACGGGCGATCAGCCACATGACCAGCTCGATGCCTTCGCTGCCGGCTTCGCGCACGTAGTCAATGTGCGGTCTGGCAGCGACGGCTGTTGGGTTTTCGATCAGCTGATCGAGCCAGGCGTTGTCCCACTCGCGATTAATCAGGCCCGCTCGCGCACCTTGCAGCTGGTGGCTCATGCCGCCTGTGCCCCAGATGTGCACGTTGAGGTCTTCGTCGTAGCTCTCGACCGCCTTGCGGATGGCTTGGCCCAAGTTGAAACAGCGCTGGCCGCTGGGCACGGGGTACTGCACCACGTTGACCGCAAACGGAATCACTGGGCAGGGCCAGGCGCCTTTGACCGGATCCAGCGGACCGCACATCAGCGACAAGGGCACCGTGAGGCCATGGTCCACGTCCATCTTGTTGACGATGGTCAGGTCAAAGTCCTGCTGGATCACGCTCTGCGCGATGTGGCTGGCCAGCTCGGGATGCCCTTTCACCACGGGCACCGGGCGTGGGCCCCAGCCCTCGTCGGCGGGTTGGTACTCGGCAGCCGTGCCAATCGCAAACGTGGGAATCAGGTCGGAGCTGAAGGCCGTGGCATGGTCGTTGAACACCAGAAAAATCACGTCTGGTTTGTTGTCCTTCATCCATTGTTTGGAGAATTCGTAGCCCGCGAACACGGGCTTCCAATAGTCTTCTTGCGTCTTGCCCAAATCCATGGCCGCGCCAATGGCGGGCACATGCGAGGTGTAAACGGATGCGGTGATTTTGGCCATGTCTTGTTCTTTCAAAAGAATTGGGATCTGACCCCAATTAGGCTTTCCTGCCGGCTGCGCCTTGGGGCTGGTTTTGCGCTTGGGCGCTGCCGTTTTCGCCGATGTATCGGTTGCCCTCGATGCTGCGCCCGCCAGCGATCATCATGTTGCGGTATTCCTCTTCGGTCATGCCGGTCATGGAGCCCGCCATCTGCTGGAAGCTCTTGCCGTCGGTCGCGCCGATCTTGGCGAGGAAGTAAATGTTGCCGCCAGTGCGCATGCACCAGTTGAGATCGCGCGCCAGCACGGCCTGCTTTTGCTCTTCGGTCATTTGCCACTCGTCCAGATAAGCGCGCTCATCGGCCTTGAAACGCTCACGGTTTTCTGCCTTCATCAAGGACATGCAAAACTGGTTGAGCCAGTAGCCTTTGCGCGATTGCTCGGCATCAAAAATGATGGTGCCGGGCACGTCTGTGTAGGGTTTATCCAATGCCATATTTTTCCTCAAAAGCTCACGGGTTCATGAAGACTGGATCGCCACGTGGCTGCGCTCCTCGCGATGACAATATCTGTGTCATTGCGAGCGAAGCGCGGCAATCCAGCAACGACTTCACTTGACTTCTTCAGGCCAGTACAGGCGCATCGGGTTGTCCACCAGCAGCTTCTTTTGCAGCTCGGCGGTGGGCGCGATGTGCGGGATGAAGTCCACCAGCAGGCCATCGTCAGGCATATGGTCTTTCAAGTTCGGGTGAGGCCAATCGGTGCCCCACAACACGCGGTCGGGGAACTCCTGCACGATGCGTTTGGCAAAGGGGATCACGTCTTGATACGCGTTTTGCTCACCATTCAAGGCCTTGGGACCCGTCACCGACAAACGCTCAGGGCAAGACACTTTGCTCCACACATTGGGGTGCTCGCGCATGAACTTCTGGAACAGCGCGAACTGCGGACCGTCCACGGGCAGCGACACATCGGGGCGGCCCATGTGGTCCACCACCACGGTGGTGGGCAGCGCGGTGAAGAAGTCCCACAGCTCGGGCAGGTCCACCGCTTCAAAGTAGATGACCACATGCCAGCCCCATTTCTGGATGCGGCCCGCGATTTCCATCAGCTCGTCCTTGGGCGTGAAATCCACCAGACGTTTGACGAAGTTAAAGCGCACGCCGCGCACACCCGCGTCGTGCATGGCCTGAATTTCTTCGTCGGTCACGCTGCGCTTGACCGTGGCCACGCCACGCGCCTGGCCACCACTGCTGAGGCACGCGTCCACCATGGCACGGTTGTCTGCGCCATGGCAAGTGGCTTGCACAATCACATTGCGGGCAAAGCCCATGTGGTCACGCAGCGCAAACAACTGCTGCTTGGAAGCGTCGCAAGGTGTGTATTTGCGCTCGGGCGCATAAGGGAACTCTGCACCGGGGCCGAACACGTGGCAATGCGCGTCCACCGAGCCAGCGGGCAGTTGGAAGCGCGGCTTGGACGGGCCGGTGTACCAGTCCATCCAGCCCGCAGTTTTGGTGAAATCACCCGTAGTGGGTTTGCTCATTTCTGTCCTTCTTCGTTAAATGTTCTCACCCCATCAAACAACGGCCGAAGCCACTGCACCAGCCGACAACAGGGTCAAGGTTGACGCAAAATCAACGGCTGTCCGATGCGTTGCCGCTCGATGTCTTGCGGGTGATAAGGCAATTGAGGCCAGCGCTTTTCGGCGTACATCCTCAACTGATCGGTTTGGTGGGGCGATCCCGCTTGTGAGCTCTGACCGTAGGTCAATAACCCTTGTGCGACAGGACCACGCTCATCAAACGTGACGGTTTGAACATAGCTGGTGCCGTAATCAATGCGGATACCGTCTTTGCTCAAACCGGGTCGGGCGCGATCACCCACATTGTTCAGCACGCCTTCAATTTCATCTCCGCCATGCAATGGAATGTTTTCGTTGGAGAAAACAACGCGCTGCACCTGCCCCAAAGGCGCGTCCAACGCAAAGCCAGCATCGCGCATTTTTTTCACAGCAGCGCCCAGTGCATCCCAGACACGGGTTGCGATGGCAGCATCAGCCATGCGCAGGCCAGCCGGAGTCGCTAAGACGCGTGCTTTGTCAAAGGGCTCGCGGTAAACATTGGGGATCTGGCTGGCAGCACGCCAAAACTCTCGAAACAGGGGCGCCCCTTTGGCATCGGCGTTGTTGTGCATACCCGCGTCATGAAATACCTTGAGCGCAGCGCAACCCTTTTGAGCATCGGCATTTGGCGCCTGCGCACAGGCGGCCAGCAAATCCGGGAGCACCATGCGCGCCATCAAATTGCGGTTTTCGAACAACTGCGCTTGCATGCCAGCGAGGCTGATCTTGCCTTTGCCGAGCATTTCTGGAATTTCAATCAGTTCCGAACGCGTGCGCGAGCGGCGAACGACATCGTCGCCCACCATGATGGAAACCGGACCCCACTTGTGCTCAGGGTGGGTATAGAAAAAGCTGTCATTGCTGTTATGGACCCAATCTTGGCGCACGACCACAGGCATGCGCGAAGGCGCAATCAGACCCGGCACAGGTGACGCGCTGTCACGCTTCCAATTGCAATCACTGCGCGAACCATTGAGCACGACCAAGTTGGCAGCGGTCAACAGCGCTGCAGCCGGGCGGCTGGGCGCGCATCGCTGCAAATCGGCCATCTCCAGATCGGGCACGCCACTGACATCCGCAAACATTGCGTCGCCTGCCCTGTCGGCAGCAATGGTGTTGACGAATGGTGTGCCCATCAAGTTCATGGCACTGCGCATGTCGGCAACGCTGCGAGATTTCGCAAACTGGAGGTACATGTCCGTTGAGCGCACGCTGCCGGAATTGGCGTCTTGGATCGAATAGGCGCGCTCTGCGGTCCAGTTCAAACCGGCGCGCGGCATCACCAACACCGGTCCAAAACGGCTGTTCCAAATCGTTTGCTCCCGTCCACCCACCGTCACTTTCTTGGCCACCATCGACTCTTCTTTGCCGTCGATCAAATACGTGGTCGGTTTGCCAGGCGCCAAGCTCAGCTCGTGCAGCGTGAAGCGCTTGCCGGTCGACACCGTGTGTGACCAAGCGACGTCTTTGTTGAAGCCAATTTGAACGGCCGCCGTCCAGCCAAGCGCAGCGCCCATGACATCCAAATGCCCTGGAATCGTCAGGTGCATCTGATAAAACCGACTCGGGCCCACCCAGGGGTAGTGTGGATTGCCCAACAGCATGCCGCTGCCGTTGGCCGTGGTTTGCTTGCCGAAAGCCCAAGCGTTTGAGCCCAAGGGTGAGTCCAACAAGCCCGCCTCACGCAACTGCTCGCGTGCACCCTGCGCATGGGCCACCAAAATGTCGTCTGTGGCTTTCTGCAATGGAGCTGCTTGCGCAGTTCGCGCCGGAGGCGCTGCAGCAGCAATCGCATCGGCCAAGGCGCCCGCACCCGCTTGCACTTGAATGGCCTCGGTGGCGCGGTAAATGTCCGACAACGTCATCGGTGTGACCCACGGCTTGCCATTGCATTCGGCTGGCAGTTGGCCTGCGTGATCTTGCAGAAAGCGATTGAACCCAGCCACATAACCGCGCGCCATTGCACGGTTGTTGTCGCTGGATTGATCCCAAGCCGCCTTGAGTTTGGCGTCATCCATGTGCGCCTGCACAAAGGCGTCAATGACCGCGTTGGGCAGTGTACGCACACCCAGCACGCCGGTAGCGCTGGGACCAAAATGCTGCGAGCGTTGGCCACGGACAGTCGCCATGACGTCAGCGCTCAGGCACACATTGTCTTGTGCATGCGCGTAGGCGATGCCATAAGACAGCATTTCCATGTTGGCCGCGGTGACGTGCGGGATGCCATGCGTTGTCCGCACGATCTGTACATTGTCTGAAGCGGGTACAAAGCCAGCACCGCGCAAAGGCACACTCGAACAAGCCGACAGACCAACGATCGCCACCACCGTGGCAGCCAGCAAAAACAGGGGCTTCTTATTCAATGGATTCTCCTCAGGATGTGAAGCTTTGGTTGGTTGTCGCACCGAAGGACGCCCATCTTCCAGCTGATGCCTCAATCGATGTATTTCAAACCCGCTGCCGCCAACGGATCACGCATCTTGTACATGTCCAGACCTAGTACGCCCGAGGCCAACTTCGCGCGTTTTTCGCCTTCATTGGATTCGCGGGCTTGCGCAGCAGCCAAGGTTTTGGCGGCCAGCGCCTGGGGCACGCAGACCACGCCGTCGTCGTCGGCCACGATCACGTCGCCGGGGTGGACGATCATCCCCGCGCACACCACCGGAATGTTCACCGAACCGATGGTGGACTTGATGCAACCCTTGCTGCTGATGGCTTTGCTCCACACCGGGAAGTTCATCTTTTGCAGCTCTTTCACATCGCGCACACCCGCGTCGATGATCAAAGCGCGTGCACCACGGGCCTGAAACGACGTGGCCAATAAGTCGCCAAAGTAGCCATCGGTGCAATCGGCCGTGATGGCCGCGACCACGATGTCGCCGGGCTGAATTTGCTCGGCCACCACATGCATCATCCAGTTGTCACCGGGGTGCAGCAGCACTGTCACGGCCGTGCCCGACACCTGCGCACCGGGATAGATGGGGCGCATGTAGGGCTTCATGAGGCCCACGCGGCCCATGGCCTCGTGCACGGTGGCGGAGCCGAGTGCGGCCAAGCCATCAGCAGCTGTGCGGTCTGCGCGGTTGATGTTGCGATAAACAACGCCGAGTTCGTACATGGTCTCTTCCTTCAGGTTTCAATAGAGCTAATCAACACTGGATTGCCGCGCTTCGCTCGCAATGACAAAAAAAGGGCATGCTGCCAACAGACCTCGTCATCGCGAGGAACGAAGTGACGTGGCGATCCATCACATGCATGGATGTGTTCACTGGCCTTTGGCCTTGAGCTGGTCGTCCAAGCGCTTGAACACACGACGCGCATTGCCCTCAAACACCATGTAACGCTCTTGGTCGTTCAGGTTGGCCGTGGCTTGCACATAGCGCTTCGTGTCGTCAAAGTAGTGGCCGGTTTCGGGGTCGATGCCGCGCACTGCGCCGATCATCTCGGAGGCGAACAAGATGTTCTTGACCGGAATGACTTTTGTGAGCAGGTCAATGCCGGGCTGGTGGTACACGCAGGTGTCAAAGAAGATGTTGTTGAGCAGGTGCTCAGAGAGCAAGGGCTTTTTGAGTTCTTGCGCCAAACCACGGAAACGGCCCCAGTGGTAGGGCACCGCACCGCCGCCGTGCGGGATCAGGAACTTCAACGTCGGGAAATCTTTGAACAAATCGCTCGTCAGGCACTGCATGAAGGCGGTGGTGTCGGCGTTCAAATAATGCGCGCCGGTGGTGTGAAAGCAGCTGTTGCAGCTGGTCGAGACGTGGATCATCGCGGGGATGTCGTAATCAACCATTTTTTCGTAAATGGGGTACCAGGCCTTGTCGCTCAAAGGCGGCGATGTCCAGTGGCCGCCCGAGGGATCGGGGTTCAGGTTGATGCCGACGTTGCCGTATTGCTCCACGCACTTGACCAGCTCGGGGATGCAAGTGGCCGGGTCCACGCCGGGCGACTGGGGCAGCATGGCCGCAGGCACGAAGTTATCCGGGAACAACTGGCTCACGCGGTAGCACAGCTCGTTGCAAATGGCCGCCCAGGTGGACGAGACATTGAAGTCGCCAATGTGGTGCGCCATGAAGCTGGCGCGGGGGCTGAAGATGGTGATGTCCGAGCCGCGCTCTTTCATCTTGGCCAGCTGGTTGGTTTCAATCGTTTCGCGCAACTCGTCGTCGCTGATTTTCAAATCGGAAACTTTGGGCATGGACGCGGGGTCTTTGATGCCGGCAATTTGCTTGTTACGCCAGTCTTCCAGCGCCTTGGGGGCGGTGGTGTAGTGACCGTGCACGTCGATGATCAAGGGTTTGCTTTGGCTCATTTCTGCTTCCTGGGTAGATTGAATTTTTCTGGTCAGAGGCTTGGGCCTTCACAACCGCCATGTCATCGCGAGCGAAGCGTGGCGATCCTGTTGGTGGTGGACCACCCAGCCATGGATTGCCGCGCTTCGCTCGCAATGACACATCCGGGCTTGCCGCGCTTTACTCGCAATGACACAGCCGGGATTCCCGCGCTTTGCTCTCAATGACACTCCTGGATCGATGCGCTTTGCATGCCATGACACCCATAAGCTGTCTGCGTTTGACTCGCCATCACCATGAACTCGGGTGCTGATTGTGCAAGCTGCCCCCATTCCCGCAAAGCCCTCAGGCGCTCTACCAGCTAGAACAATTTTGCATAACCAACCACTTGTCATGACAAAATGTCATTAACAGAAAGGCCGTTCATGGACCTCAAACAGCTCGAATACTTTGTGCGTGTGGCCGAACTGGGCAGTTTCACCCGGGCCGCCCAGGCCCTGAACGTGGCCCAACCGGCGCTCAGCCGCCAGGTGCGCCTCCTCGAAGTGGAGCTGCGGCAAAACCTGCTGGTGCGCAACGGGCGCGGTGCCACACCCACCCAGGCCGGACTGCTGCTGCTGGAGCACGGGCGGGGCATCCTGCACCAAGTCGAACGTGCGCGAGAAGAGCTGGGGCGGGTGCGCACGGGCCTGACGGGCCGTGTGGCTTTGGGCTTGCCGCCCAGCGTGGCGCGGGTGCTCACGGTGCCTTTGACCCGCGCATTCCGCCTCAAGATGCCCGAGGCTCAACTGTCCATCAGCGAAGGCCTGTCGAGTGCCATGCAGGAAAACCTGCAAAAAGGCCGTCTGGACATCGCTGTGCTCTACAACCCAAGCCAAGTGCCCGGCATCGAGCACACCCCCCTGGTGCAAGAAGAGTTGCTGCTGGTGCAGCCGCGTCCGCCGGGCCTGCAAGAAGACCCGCCACCACCCGCCATCAGCCTGCAAGAAGTCGCCGCCCTGCCCTTGGTGATCCCCACCCGACCCAACGCGATCCGCATGCATGTGGAGTCAGAAATGGCCGCCATCGCTTGCAAGCCCCTGATTGCGCTGGAGATCGACGGCGTGAGCGCCATCCTGGACTTGGTGGCCGACGGCGCAGGCTATGCCATCTTGCCGCGCAACGCCGTCATGCGCTCCGTGCGGCCCTCGGCGTTTTCGGTGCGGCCCCTCAAGCAACCTGCCCTGCACATCCAGCTGACGACCGCTATCAGCGCACAGCGCC
Source organism: Comamonadaceae bacterium (assembly GCA_027488215.1). Lineage (GTDB taxonomy): Bacteria > Pseudomonadota > Gammaproteobacteria > Burkholderiales > Burkholderiaceae_C > Limnohabitans_A. Next base: position 45,966 of record JAIYCB010000014.1, on the reverse strand, counting down.
CCAGCACCCTCACCCAGCAAGCTACCCTGGCCCTGCTCACTGAAATGGCGGTGCAGTGGCTCAGTCCGCCTTGAGGGTTGCATACCCACTGCCCACACACCGATCAGGGTGCTCCGATATCGCGGCCAAACTGATCTGATCCGCCCTGTACACGATGCTGACTCACAGAGAGTTAGCGCACTTAACGGCAATGGCCCACTGTGCCAAGCCCTCCTTGCTGCTACGATGAATCGCCTGAAAGCCCCACTCCCATGCTCACCCTCCCCTCAATGCGCTGGCTTTTTCCGCTCTTGTTCTTTTTTTGCGAGGCTGCCATGGCCGTTGAAGAACCACGTTACACCGTGTTGGTCTCTGAACCACCTTTTGAGGTGCGCCGCTACGCCGCCTTCACAGTGGCGCAAACCCAAATCAGTGGGGACTTTGACGCCGCTAGCCGCAACGGCTTTCGGCGCATTGCGTCATATATTTTTGGTGACAACGTCCAGGACGAGTTGGGCGCTCAGCGCAAGATCTCGATGACCGCGCCCGTCACCGTTGCCCCCGAGTCCGAAGGCTGGCGCATGCACTTTGTGATGCCATCCGCCGAAAGCATGCAGACCCTACCCAAGCCACTGAACCCCCAGATTCAGCTGCGCACCGTGCCCGAGCATGAGGTGGCATCGGTGCGCTTTGGTGGCTTCACCACGCAGGCCAGCATTCAAGAGCAAACCGAACGCCTGCGGGCTTGGGCCAAAACCAAAAACCTCAAGCTCAGCCCCACGGCCCAAATCGCCCGCTACGACGATCCGTTCACCTTGCCGTGGAACCGCCGCAACGAGATCTTGATTGACCTGATGCCCTGAAGGCGGCTGGGATCAATCGCCCGGTGCGGCCTGTGCCGCTGGCGGTCTGTTGTAGCCTTGGGCGATGGTCAACACAGTCTTGCAGCCGTGACGGGGCGCATTCGCAAAAAACTCATTCAAGCCCAGCTGGAAGCCCTGCCCGCACCGCGCAGTGGCGACGTGCTGTGCCCCCTGTGCGAGCGCCCCATTCCGCCCGCCCAACAAGACGCGCACCATCTGGTGCCCAAGTCACATGGGGGCGCGCACACCGTGCTGTTGCACCGCATTTGCCACCGTCAGATCCATGCGCTGTTCACCGAAACCGAATTGGCCCGCACCTATGCCACGGTCGAAGCCTTGAAGCAGCCCGAAGAGATGGCCCGATTCATCCGTTGGGTACAAACCAAACCCGACGCATTTTTTGAAAAAAGCCGCAAGAGCCAACGGCTAAAAAACAGGCGCTGAGCCCTGACCAAGACCATGCTTCCATCCATCTCTACCCCACCCACAACCCGGCGGATCGCGTTGAAAGATTTTCAGCAGTTCATCCTCAATACGCTGAACCAGCGGTTGACAGGAACTGACTTCGAGTTGCTTTGAATTTATTTCGGGTAACGGCTGGCCACATTCCGGTACATGGCCAGCAAAGATGGGCTGGACGACATGCTGGTGGCATGAACGTACATCACAAGACCTGTCGATGGGCTCATTTGCAAGCGTTGTCCGCCGTGTCCCAAGAAGCAAAAGGTATCGACTCCGCCACACCCCAGCCATGTTTGAAAACCATAGGCTGCGGAGCCATTGGGTAAAACCACCTGACTTTGTCGCATCGTGGCCTCTTTCAGGTAATTGCCGAAGCATGTGTCTTTGGCACGCTCCTCCAAAACATAGTGCCCCAATCGGATCCAGTCATAGGGATGGGCGGTAAATCCAGAAAAAGCAGCAACCTGGCCATGGCTGTTGTGCGTCCACAACCCAGATTGACTGGCACCGATTGCATGCCAAATTTCTCGCTCAAAAAATTCAATGAATTTTTGATGGGTAGCGTCCTCAATCAAAAATGCCAATGCCTGCGTATCCAGGTTGTTGTACAAGCCGTGTTGTCCGGACTCGGCATATTTTTCATCTGCTTTTGACATGAGACTCATGAATTCATGGGTCATTTTTCCTTCATACATTTTGGTCAGCGTCTCAGTCAGAACCAGCGGTGTCGGCGAGCCTGTGGGTGAAAAGACCGGCTTGTTGGAGCCACTGCTCATGGCCAACAAATGGCGAATCTTTGCATTCCCCCATGACGTGCCACGCAATCTGCTGGAATATTCACCAGCCTTGTGGTCCACACTCGCGATCGATCCATTGCAAATGGCTTTACCAACAGCCATTGCAGTCAAGCTTTTCGCCATGGAGGCGCTGGAAGGGCGTGACTTTTCGTTGACCCATTTTTCGTTGTATTTGCGGTGGATGATGTTGCGCTTGTTAGCAAGGATGACGATTCTATGAACGTCTGGATCAAAAGCCTGATCTACCAGAGAAGACCAATTCGAATTCAAACTGTCGCTGTTGACGTCCAGTTTTGAGGGTGAAGGTGATGCAGAAACAACTTTTGAAGTGGATAACCATTCCAAGCCCTTTGAAAAATCTTCCCAAAACTTGTCCGATTCCATCTGACCTTTTCGATTTTGCGCATGCGCCGTAGCCCCCAAAAAAAGGGCGACTGATGCCACACAGAGGAAAAGCCAAACACTTTTGATCCAATACTTCATTCCAATTTCCCTTCAATTTCCGCTTTCAGATGGCGTGCCATTCAGCGCCAGACCCAATGACAGCCAGAGGCCATGGTGTGCTGAAAAGGCCTCCTACATCATCAAAATCTCCACACTCCCCGTGAGCACCGGACGGCACAAAATCTTGTAGCCGTCAGCGTCAAAGTGGGCAGCTACTTGGCTGGCCGTCTGGCTCAGCTGGCGGGCGGCCTCGGAGGTGGGGGCGCTGCCCAGATAGCACCAGTGCTTCACCACGTGGATTTGCGTGAATTCGCCATCGCGCTCGACCAATCCTACCGCGCCCGGGTAAGGCCAGCACTCCACACGCAGCGCCAGCAGGCTGCTGAACAAGCGCTCGCGGTGGGCGTCTGGTGTTTCGTCGCCCCGACACACACCCGCGCATTGGCGGATCGCTGACCTGAAGCAGGCTTTGCCGGGCGGCAGTTTTTCGAGGCCCAGCGGGCCGTAGCACAGCTTGTTTTGGTCGGCGATGGCGCGCAGGGTATCGAGCGCGGCGTGGCGGCTGGCGTACAGGCCGTACAACTCGGGCTCGCTGGCAAAGTCGATGTCGCGGGCGTAGACCACTTGCGGCACTTCGCCCGTTAGTTGCAGGCTGCACAGCTGTTGGTTACGGCGCAATTTTTGGTTGAACAAGGGGTGCTGGGCCTTGATCATTTGCGCTTCCAGCAGCAGCGCGCCGATCTCTCCCGCCGTGCGGATGTGGCTGATGCGCTGGGTTTGGCGCAGCATGCGGGCCTCGTCGGGCGTGCGCAGGTGCGACAGCAATCGGGCGCGGATGTTGATGCTTTTGCCGATGTACAGCGGCAAGTCGCCTTCCTGGCCGTGAAAAATGTAAACGCCTGCCCCAGTGGGCGCGTCTTCGATGGCGCCCCGCAGGTGCTGGGGGTATTCGTAGACGCGCTCGGCCTCGAAGTCGTCGCGGCGGCGGCGTGGGGAGATGGTGGCCATGTCAAAAGTGAGGAATTAAGGCAAGCCTGGACGCTCAGCACATCCAAAATACTGTTTATATTTACAGTATACTGGCCTCGTCACGCTTCTAGCAGTTGCCTGACATTTTTGTTGATTCACGCTCCGGGCTTTGCGGCTCGGGGCGTTTTTTTATGCCCTGCGTTATTACTTGCCTTGTGCTTCGCCTTCAGCGCATCTGGGCAGTCAGGCTGCCCAGATTCGCAGAAAACTCGGCGCGCCAGCTTTGTCCCACTTGAATGGGCCAGGCATCGGTCCAGGTGCCGGTGGTGATCACGTCTCCTGCTTGTAAATCGGCCGCGCCGGGGCATTGACGCAGTTCTTTCAAAAAGTAGTGCAACGCGTTGAGTGGACTGTCGAGCACGTTGCTGCCGACACCTTGTTCCACCGCCTGGCCGTCCTTGAACAACGTGACCCTGGCCTGCGACAGAAATTGATGCAAGGCCTGTCCATCGGTGGCCAGCTGCTGCACTGGCAAGCGCTGGCCCACCAACAGTCGGGCGTGCAAACCGCTGTCGGCCATGGTGTCGGTGGCGGTGAACTTCCAGTCCAGGTTGTGCGACTGCACGACTTCAAAACCGGGAGCAAGCCAATCGATGGCTTCGAACAGTTGCTGCATGTTGGGGTTGGCCGGTGGCGTGGCCTTGATGCCAAAGACGATTTCGGGCTCCAGCCGGGGCTGGCAGGTTTGGGCCAAGTCGATGTTGCCTTGGGCTGCCCCCGATGCGGCGGGCTCGGCAAAGCTGAGGCCGGTGTCCCAAACCGTGCCCCACATGGGACCAAAAACCCCGTAGAGCTGCCAAATGGTGCGGTTGGTAAAGCCAATTTTGTAGCCCTTCGCTACTTCGCCGCGCTGTTGGCGCAACTGACGCACGGCCAAAGCTTGTTGGTAAGCCGCAGCCGTGTCGGGGCCACCGACAACGCCTGGAGCCTGTCCCCACAACAGGGCATGGTCATAGTGATGCAAAAGTTGTTCTGGTGTCATGTGCTGTCTCCTGTTCGGTTGCATGGTGAAGGAAATGAAAAAAGAATTCACAACGCCACAAAGCGGCCATCTTCAAGCGTCTGGATTTGCCCCAGCGCCTGCAGTTCGGCCAAGTGCATGGCGATGGTGTTGCGCTCGGCGCAGGGCACAAAGGGCACGTCGTAGCCTTGTGGGTAAAGCAGGCGGCGACTGACCAACTCGTCCAGACTGTGCGGGGTCTGCAGGTAGCCCAGCAGTTGCGCGCTGCGCTCGTCGATCTTGCTGGCAAAGCGTGCCAAATCTGCCAAAAACTGGGCACGGTCGGTGATGACCGCTTTGTGGTGCGAAGTGGCCCAGATGCGGGCGTCCAGCTCGGCCACTTTCTTCAGCGTTTGCCGAAAGTCGCTCAGGCTGGAGGTGGCATCGCCGTAATACGGGCCAAAGCCGCTCAGGTCGATGTCGCCAATGAAGGCCAGGCCTTCACTTTCGACCACCAGGGCGCAGTGGCCCGCCGTGTGGCCCGGCAGGTGGTGCGCCCGCACGCGCACGTTGCCACCCAGCTCCCACAGCGCGCCATCGCTGTAGCCGGTGGCGTCGGGCCGGGGCTGGTAATGAAAATCCTTTTGCACGATGGTGTGCATGGCGTCCAACACCTCGGCGGGGTAACCGTAGTGCTGGCACATGCCGTCCCAGGATTGTGCGGCGGCCAGGTCGGCCTCATGCACCTGAACCGGGGCGTGCATCAGGCGGTGCAGCCCCGCCATGTGGTCTTCGTGCACATGACCCAGGATGACCAGGTCCACCGTGTCCAGCTCGGGGCCGATGCGATTGGCCACCTCGGGCGTGTCAAAGGCCACGCGCGTGTCTGCCCCCTGCACGATGAGCTGGTTGCCGTCGGGGTATTTGCCTGACTTCTCGCCCAAGTGCACCCGAACCGAACCGAAATTCAAAACCGAGTCCATGCCCGTGTCTCCTTGTGTAGCGCTGCAAAGCACCATCTGAGCACTATAGCCAGCGTGACAGCCCTGCGCTGGCACACGCGCTACAGTGAACCCCATGACCGACCTGCCATCCCCCGCCACTCTGGCCGCCACGGCCCTGATCGACAGCGACCACCCGGATGTGATCGCCTTGGCGCGCCAGCACGCGCAAGGCGCCAACGACCGCGAACGCGCTGTATCCCTGTATCTGGCGGTGCGCGATAAGTTCCGCTATGACCCTTACCGCATCGAGTTGTCCACCGAGGGCATGCGCGCCAGCTCGGTGATTGCCCAGGGCTCAGGTTGGTGTGTGCCCAAAGCGGCCTTGATGGCGGCAGCTTGTCGCGCCGCTGGTCTGCATGCCCGCCTGGGTTACGCCGATGTGCGCAACCACCTGAGCACCGAGCGCTTGCGCCAGACCATGCAGACCGATGTGTTCATCTGGCATGGCTATGCCGACATTTGGCTGAACGGCCAATGGGTCAAGGCCACGCCAGCCTTCAACATCGAACTGTGCGACAAGTTCGGCCTGTTGCCGCTGGAGTTTGATGGTCGAAACGATTCGATTTACCACCCGTTCGACAAGGCGGGTAACCGGCACATGGAGTACGTGAACCAACGCGGCACCTATGACGACATGCCGCTGGCTAAGATCGTGACCGACTTCCAAACCATTTACCCCGGCTGGATGGCCGAAAAAGCCCCATTGAAGGAAGCCAGCTTCGAGCAGGATGTAGCGAAGGAAACGCGGTGACCCAGCGCACACTGGTGTTGCTGGACTCGATTGCGCTGGTCAACGCCAGCCATGTCGGCACAGTGATCGTGTCGGGCTCACACGGCGGTTTGTCGGCCTCGCATTTTGTGACGGCTCAAACCCAAAAGCCTTTTGCGGTGGCCTTCAACGACGCCGGTGGCGGCAAGGACGATGCAGGCCGCGTGGCGCTGCATGAATTGCAGGCGGTAGGCGTGCTGGCGATTTTGTACGCCCACACCTCGGCCCGCATTGGGGAAGCGCAAGACGGTCTGGACAACGGCGTGGTCAATGGCCTGAACGCTTTGGCCATAGCGCAAGGCTTGCAGCCGGGCATGCGCGTCTCGGACGCGGTGCGGCACCTGGTTGAGCAATCGGTGCGATAACGGCCATGCATCTGCTTCAACACCTGCGCCGCTGCCATCTTTGGCTGTGTTTGAGTTGGAGTCTCGGAGCATCGGCCACGGGTCAGCCTGTGGCCGAATTTCTGCCGAGTCCCGACGGTTTGGCGCTGAAAGTTTGGGTGTTTCATCCCCCCCAACGGACACATGACACACAACGCCCCGTGGTGGTGGCACTGCACGGATGCGGCGGCATTTACGCCACGGTCGGCTCGCGCAAAGGCCAACTCAGCGCCCGCCATCAAGGCATGACCGACTTGCTGCTGGCACAAGGCTACAGCGTGGTTTGGCCCGACAGCCTCACACCCAGGCAAGAAACCAGTTTGTGCGAACAGCGCATGTCTTCACGCCAAGTGAGGCAAAGCCATCGGCGCAGTGACGTTTACACCACTTTGGATTGGCTGGCCCAACAAGCCTGGACGGATCACCAACGGGTCGCCTTGCTCGGTTGGTCCCACGGTGGAAGTGCCGTACTGGCCAGTTCGGACAGCCGCCAAAAACGCCCTGTGTCCAGTGTGACACCGGACATAGCTCTGGCCTTTTATCCGGGTTGTGCCGATGCACTGCGGCAGGCTTATCAAGCGAGTTGGCCCGTGCACATGCTGCTGGGGGCCTCAGACGATTGGACGCCTGCGGCACCCTGTGTGGCTTTGGGCCAGCGATCTGGCATGAGCTTCAAGGTGTACCCGGACAGCCACCATGGTTTTGACAACCCGGTGGGGCAAGTCCAACACTTGCCTCGCGTTCCCAATGGACAACATCCGGGAATGGGCGTTCACGCCGGGCGCAACCCCGTGACGGGCCCACAGGCGTGGCAGGATGTGCTGGACTTGCTCAAGCAGCGATGGCCTGATCCTGTCTCCCCTTGAGCTGGGTGACCGCAGCGGCCAGCGGCACCGATTCAAAGGCCACGCGGCTGGGCACATCGCAGGCCACCCACATGGCGGGCGGTTGCGTGTGCATGACGATGCCAGCCACGCTTTCGACACGGCTTTCAGGCGGCACGCTGGGGTCGGGGCTGCGGCAGATGGACAAAAAGCCATCCGATTCGTCTCGCAAAAAGTGCTCCAACTCGGCTTGCCCAATGGGCGTTTGCAGCGCGTGTTGATGGGCGGTACTGAGGCGGCTTTGACTCGATAAACCGGGGCCCATGGGGGCTTGCTCGGCCAGCAGCGATTCGCACACAAAATGGTTGGTGTGCACCACCACGCCATCGGTGGGCGTGACCTCGGCCCAGCCCGCGGGCGAGACCTCGAAGCAAGCAGCTTGGCCCTGGGCATCGGCGCAGGGCACATTGGAAGCCGCGCCAAAGCCCAGACCCAGATCGGATTGCAGGACTTTCAAACGCTTGCGGGCATGCGCCACCGAGCTGCAATCGAGCAAATGACGCAGCAGCACATGCACGGGCACACCCAGGCGGCTGCCGTCACGCACCGAGCGCAGGATGTTCAAGCCCAGCGCAAAGCCCGACTGGTTGATGCCGATCTTGGCCAGCATGCCAGCCTCGGTCAGGGTGGTGATGCTTTGGCCGCTCGGGCCTTGGGTGTGCAGCAGCACCAGGGCTTCGCGCTGGCGGCCCATCCAGTCCCAGTTTTGTGCGAGCCAGGCTTGGCCCGTCTGGCTGGCTGCAGCGGTCACCCCCATAGCGGTGCATTCGCCGTCTTTCAGGGCATTGTCCCAGGCGGCTTGCTCCAGCCAGTCGGGCAGGCCTGCAGCGCGGTTGGCGGCCAAAGCGGCTTGGGCAGCGTCTTTCAGGTGCGGGGCATCCGCCAAAAACGTGGGCGGCAAAATTTCGGTGCGGCAGTTCAACGCCATCAGGCTGCCCAGCGTTTGGCCGCTGCCTTCGGCCATGCCGCGCAGTTCGGCCATCAGGTCGGCGTCGACCTGGGCAATGACACTTTCAAAACGCATGGCCCGCTCGCAGGCTTGGGTCCAGTTGATGCCACACGCAGCAAACAATCGGGCATAAGTGACCACGCTGTGCTGGATGCGGCCCTCGGCCTGTTGGCCATAAATTTGGCCGCGTTCAAAAGCCGAAGCGGCACCCAAAGTGTCGATGCAAGGGAACATGCGCATTCTCCATTCAAGGGGGTTCAGTCTCGATCCCTGAGGGCTTGCTGTCAATTCGGACAAACGCAGATCCTCGCCAGGGTTGGCACCTCGGTGACTGTGTCCAGCCAGACATCGAGGCCATCATGGCCAGATGTTGAACTGGAGGCCCTCCCTATGCGTTTGCTGATCGCCATGATGATGCACGAGACCAACACCTTCTCGCCGGTGCCCACCGACTTGCAGCGCTTTGCGCTCGGACCGGGTGAAGCGCCACCGCGTGGCGAAGCAGCCATAGCGGCATTTCGCGGCACGGGCACGGCCACTGGGGCCTTCATCGACTTGGCAGAGCAGGCGGGGGCTGAGTTCGAAATAGCCTTGGGGGCCCACGCCGCGCCCAGCGGGCTGGTGCACGATGCAGCTTATGAATCCATGAGCCAGGCAATTTTGCAGGCTGTGGCGCGGGGCGGTTTTGACGGCATCTTGCTGGACCTGCACGGCGCCATGGTGAGCGAAAGCCACGAGGACGGCGAAGGCGAGTTGCTGCGCCGCATCCGCACCATCGACCCCAAAACGCCGATTGGCGTGGCCTACGACATGCATGCCAACGTTTATGCCGACATGGTGGAGCTCGCGCAAACCGTGGCGGGCTACCAGACCTACCCACATGTGGACATGTATGACACAGGCGTCAGGGCAGGCTCGGCCTTGCTCAAATTGCTCAAAGGCCAGGCCAAGCCCACCACAGCCTGGGGCCGCTTGCCGATGATCCCGCACATCATGCGGCAAAGCTCGCTGGACGAGCCCAACCGCTCCATCCAGGCGCGTGCGCAGCAAATGGAAAAAGAAGGCGCCTTGTGCGCCAGCGTGTTCACTGGCTTTCCGCATGCCGACATCGAAAACGCAGGCCTGTCGGTGGTGGTGGTGACCGACAACGATCCGGCGCTGGCGCAGCGCCTGCGCGACGAGCTGATGCAAATGGCCTGGAACAGCCGAAGTCAATGGGTCTATGAGGTCGAGCCATTGGCCACGTCAGTGGCCCGGGCCCAAACCTTGACCGAGTTTCCGGTCATGCTGCTGGACCACTACGACAACGCGGCCTCGGGCGGCACCATGGACACCACCGCCGTGCTGGCCGAGGTGCTGCGCCAAGGCTTGCGCAACGTGGCGGTGTTTGCGATTTTTGACCCCCAAGCGGTGCAAGAGGCCATCGCAGCGGGTATCGGCGCGCAGGTGCGCTTGCAAGTGGGTGGCAAGATGGCCATGCCGCTCATGCCGCACCGCAGCGAGTCGATTGAGCTGACAGGCGTGGTCAAGCTGATCTCGAACGGCAAATACCGCAACAAAGGCCCCATGAGCCGGGGTGCCCGGCAAAACATGGGTCAGGCGGTGGTGATCGACACGGGTGATGTGGAAGTGGCGCTGATCTCGCGACATGTGGAGCCTTTTGACGTGAATGCCCTACTGTGCCTGGGCATCGACCCGACACAAAAGGATTTTGTGGTGCTCAAAAGCCGGGTGCACTGGCGTGCCGGTCTGGGCCATCTGGCCCGCGCCACGGTGGAGTGCGCTGGAGCCGGGGCCTGCACATCGGACTACAGCGAGCTGCAGTTCAAAAAACTGCGGCGCCCGATTTACCCACTGGATGCGGCGGTGGGCTGGTCAACGGCCGCGCACTGAGCGGCGGGCTGCAGCCCATCGTGCAGGGCCTTGACTCAGTTGACGACATCCTTGATGCGTGGCCAGGTGTTGCGGATGTGCTCGCCCATGATGCGCGCCAAAGACTGCCCGTCGCGCGCGGCCAAGGCTGCCATCATTTGCTCGTGCTCGGCCATGGCGTCGCTCCAGTTTTCCGGGGTAGAGTTGCCGCTGTAGCGCAGGCTGCGCATGCGTTTGCTCAGCGTGGCATGGGTCATGCTCAGGGTGTCGTTGTCCGCCAGCGCAATCAACGCATCGTGGATCCGCTGGTTCAGCGCGAAATACTCCAGTCTCTGGCGGGCTTCAAAGAACTCCTTCATCTGCCGGTGCAGCTCCAGGATCTCATCGATTCGGGACTGACTGGCCTGACAAGCCCGCTCCCCTGCATAGGACTCCACCAAAGCGATCACCTCGAGCATGTCACGGGCGTCTTTGGCCGAAAAAGCCTTCACGATGGCACCGCGCAAGGGCAATAGCTCCACCAAGCCCTCAGCCGTCAAGACTTTGATCGCCTCGCGCACAGGGGTGCGTGACACACCCAGCAACTGAGCTACCTCCAGCTCCTGGATGCGTTCACCCGGGCGCAGGCGCAATGACACGATCATGTCGCGCAATCGGTTGGTGACTTCTTCGTGCAGCGGTACTCGCTCAATCTGTCTGGAGGGGTCTTGTGAAGGCATGGGGTGGAAGTATGGGGGAAAACCAGAGCTTGACCAGTTTGGATCGCCTGTCTAGCATTATCCGTAATTACGGATTACGAGTATCCACCTGCGTACCTTGCCCAAAGCCTACACATGACATTACCCACACTGGCCCTTTTTACCGGCGACCCTGCAGGCATCGGCCCTGAACTGGTCGAAAAAATGTTGCAAAACCCCTCGTGGAAAACGCACGCCCATATCATTCTGATCGGTCAAAAAGATTCGATTGAGGTTCCCGAAGAAGTGGTCTGGCATGACTGGTCAGGCCACCATGCGAACGCTTTTGCGCGCGGCGTGGCCAACGCCCAAAATGGTCGCTACATGATCGAGGCCTTGGCCGCCGGGGTGGACTTGGTGATGTCTGGTCAGGCCGATGCTTTTTGCTTTGCTCCTCTCAACAAGTCTGCCCTTCGCCAAGGTGGCATGAACCAGGAAGACGAATTGCGCTGGTTTGCTGAACACATGCACTACAGCGGCGTGTGCGGTGAACTCAATGTGCTCAAAAATCTCTGGACAGCGCGTGTGACGTCGCATGTCCCCCTGAACGAAGTCTCCAGCTTGCTGAGTCCGAACAAAGTGGCTGACGCCATTCGCATGATTTCGCAAGCACTTCAGGCCTCCGGCGTCACCAGCCCCCGGATCGCTGTCTGCGGACTCAATCCGCACAACGGCGACAACGGCAACTACGGCGACGAGGAAGGCCGCATCATCACGCCGGGTGTGCAGCAAGCAGCCGCCATGGGCTTTGTTGCCGATGGCCCTTTTCCAGCCGACACCGCGTTTGTGCGCGCCATCCGCTCAACGGGCGGCTACGACGGCGTGGTGACCATGTACCACGACCAAGGCCAAATCGCGATGAAGTTAATGGGTTTTGAGCAGGGTGTGACGGTGCATGGCGGCCTGCCCTGCCCCATCACCACCCCGGCTCATGGCACCGCCTATGACATCGCCGGACAGGGCGTGGCCAATCCGCAAGCCATGACCAACGCTTTTGAATTGGCCGCCCGCATGGCCACCTCTCGCCGTCAAAACCTCACTATTCCCAAGGAGACCATGTCATGAAGTTGAAGAAGATCCTGATCACGGCATTGCTGGCCACCCCTTTACTTGGTCTGGCGCAAAACTACCCCACCAAGCCAGTGCGCATCATGGTGGGCGCCAACGCCGGCGGTGGCACCGACATCATTGCCCGCATGCTGGCTGAAAAAATGGGCGAGGCGTTCAAAGGTTCGTTTGTGGTGGACAACAAGCCGGGGGCCTCCAACACGATCGCTGCCGACCTGACCGCCAAAGCCCCCCCTGACGGACACACCTTGCTGGTGGCCACCAACACCGGGCAAGCCATCGCGCCGCACCTGATCAAGCTCAGCTACGACCCCATCAAAGACCTGACCCCCGTGGGCCTGATCGTTACGGTACCCAACGTGCTGGTGGTAGGGGCCAACGTGCCCGCCAACAACGTGGCCGAACTGGTGGCCTTGATGAAAGCCAAGCCCAACGAGTTCAAGTACGCGTCATCTGGTGTAGGCAGTACCCAGCACATCGCTGGCGAGGGCTTCAACCTGGCCGCCGGGGTCAAGAGCATCCATGTGCCCTACCGAGGCAGCAGCCAGGCGCACCTGGACATCATTGGCGGCAACGTGCAGATCATGTTCGACACCACCTCCTCGGCCATGGGACAGATCAAGGCCGGCAAATTCAAACCATTGGCCTTGACCACGGCCACCCGCAGCAGCGAGTTGCCCCAAGTGCCCACATTGGCCGAAGCGGGTGTGCGCGGTTTTGAAATGAGCACTTGGTACGGCATGTTCGTGACCACAGGCACGCCGCCCGACGTGATTGCCCGGCTGCAAAGCGAGTTGGCCAAAATTGTGAAGATGCCCGATATTCAAACCAAACTCAAAGGCTTGGGCGGCGAACCCAGCAACCTGACGCCCGAGCAGTTTGCTCAAATGAACCGTCAGGAATTCGATCGTTTTGGTGACCTGATCAAAAAAGCGAACATCAAGCTGGAGTAAGGCCTCCTCGACCACACAAAGCGGCCACCAAGGCTTGAGCCGAGGTGTCGTCCAGACTGTGCCCACGCCACACGGTGTGGGCATCTGCACGCACCATGAGCATGGGGTGTTGGTACTCGGTTGGCAAGTCCTTCACACCCGACACATCCAGCACCCGCAGCGGCATGCCGTGGTGTTCTGCCGCTGCTTGCAGGGCCTGCAGTGCGTCGCCATGGCCCGGCTTCAAACACAGCAAGGTGTAGGCGGGGCCCAAAGCGTCGTACAGCGACTGCCCTTCGCCCAGCCAAAAATGCGGCGCACGGCAACCCGGCACAGTGGAAGCCGTGAAGCTGCCCATGCTGTACTCGGGCGCTTTTTCACCGTCGTACACCATGACAGGTGATTGGTCATAGTAGTAACCAAAATTGAGACCCGCGCAGCAGTACTGCTGCACGTTCAGGTCGTACAGGTTTTGACCAAAGGCCTCGCGGGCGTCCTGCCCCTCTTGGCTGTCGTCTTCCAGATTCAAAGGAATCTCACGCCGACGCTGGCTCATGGCGTGCGCATGGTTCATGGCAAAGCGTGAGACCTGCTCGGTGATCGGGTGGCGCTCTTTTTCGTAAGCCGACAAGGCCTCGGGCGCTGCCCAGCCTTCGATTTGCGCCGACAGGTGCCAAGCCAAGTTGGCCGCATCGGCCAGACCCGCGTTCATGCCGTAACCGGCGTAGGGCACCCACAGGTGCGCGGCGTCACCGGCCAAAAACACGCGGCCTTCGCGCAGTTTGTCACTCACCAGGCGGCGCCCGATCCAGTCTTCGCGGCTCATCTGTTCGTAAACAAAATCTTCACCCACCCCCAGGATGGTACGGATGGCCCAATCACGGTCAACGGCATCAAAGTCGGCTTCGTGGTCGCGCAAATAGTTGTGGATGAGCCAGACTTCCCGGCCATCAATGGCGTAAATGTTGCCACTGCGCCGAGGGTTGACGGTGAACATGGCCCAGGCCGCAGGCGCCTTCATGCGCGCCATCAGGCCAGGCGCGCGGATGCAGGTGCTTTGCACCCTTTGCACGACCTCGTCGCCCACCAATTTGGCCCCTATGGCTTTGCGCACCGCAGAGCGGCCGCCGTCACAGCCCACCAGGTAGGCCGCTTGCAGGTGCAGCGGCTGCGAATCGGGCGTGTCCAGGTTTTGAATGCGCACGTTCACCTGGCCGTCGGTTTGTTCAAAGTCGAGCACCTGGTGCCGGTACAGGGTGGTGATCAAGCCTTGCTTTTGCACATGCGTCACCAAAATCGGCTCGATGTATCGCTGGTTGATGCGGTGCGGTGGCTCAGGCGTGGGCCAATTGCCATCGGGGCCGCTGTGGTCGGTCAGACGGGTGCTGCGCCCTGGAATGTGGATGCGGGCAATTTCTTGCCCCACGGTGCTGGTGCGGTAAGACACATCGTGCGGGTATTCGTCGGGAAGGCCAGCAGCACGCAGGTCTGAGGACACGCCCAAAACGCGAAACAGCTCCATGCTGCGGGCCGAGATGTGGTTGCATTTGACATCAGGCAAAGCATCGGCAGGCCGCATCTCGACCAAGGTGCAAGCGATGCCGCGGCGCGCCAAACACAAGGCCAGGGTCATGCCTACAGGACCCGCGCCCACCACCAAAACAGGCGCATCCAAACTCATAGGGGGACTCTCAAAGGGTCGTATTCAAACATCCAGTCATAGCGGCGGCGGACTTTTTCGGGTTCCCACTCGCTGCTGACATAGTCCACCGCTTTGGCGGGGTCCGACAGCTGAGGGTTGTGAAAGCGCTGGGCGTTGTCACGCGACCGGTTGACGATGTCGGCCGTGCGCTGCCAGCGCAGTTTTTCAAATCGGGCCAAAGCGTTTTCAGTCGGTTCATCCAAGGCCAGGCAACGCGCCATGACGGCGGCGTCTTCGATGGCCATGTTGGCCCCCTGCGCCAAAAACGGCAAGGTGGGGTGCGCGGCGTCGCCCAGCAGGCAGATGTTGCCCTGTGCCCAGCCGATTTGGGGGGCGCGGCCCAGCAGAGCCCATTTGAAAGGCTGCTCAATGGCCGACATCAACTCGCACACATCGGCATGCCAGTGGCCAAAGTCCTGCAGCAGCTCGGCGTGGGTGCCTCGTTCAGTCCAGGATTCGCTGCGCCAGCCCTCGCGCTCGATGATGCCCACCACGTTCATCAGTTGACCGGCACGCACCGGATAGGTGATGACGTGCGCCCCAGGGCCAACCCAATTGGTGCCCACCTGCGCCCGCAGGTGTTCAGACACGCGCTCCACTGGGACCAGCCCGCGCCAGGCCAGCAAGCCGGTAAACTGCGCCTTGTCTTCGCCCAGCAGCTGCTCGCGCAGCAAAGAATGCACACCGTCGGCCGCCAGCAAAGCACGGGCACTGTGCTGCGAGCCATCGTTCAACTCAAAAGATACCCCCGCGGCTGTGCTGCGGGCCTTGACCACTCTCGAATTCAAACGCACGGGCCGATCTGATCGCGCTTCGAAGGCGTCCAGCAAAATCCGGTGCAAGTCGCCCCGGTGCACCATCCAGTACGGCGCACCAAATCGCGCCAGACAATCGTTGCCCAAGTCAAACAACTTCCAGCGCTGGCCAGTGTTCCACATCCGGATTTCTTTGCCACGGGCCTGACTCACGCAGCGTTGCAAAGCATCGCCCAGGCCCAGCGCCAGCAAGACGCGCGAACCGTTGGGCGAGATCTGCAACCCTGCACCCAGCTCGCCCAGTTGCGAGGCTTGCTCGAACACATCGACCTTGAAGCCTTGCTGCAGCAAAGCCAGTGCGGTGGTCAGACCGGCAATGCCCGCCCCGGCAATGGCGATGCGATGAGGTGTGCTCATTGCGCCTTGATGTTGTTGTCTTTGGCCACTTGAGTCCAAAGTGGGATTTCAGTGGCAATCGTCCGAGCGAAGTCGGCGCTGCTGCCACCCACGGGACGGATGTCGAGTTTGGCCATCCGTTCGGCCACATCGGGCAAGGCCATGATGCGGGCCATCTCTTCCTGCAAGCGCCTGACGATGGGCGCAGGTGTGCCAGCCGGAGCCAACAAACCACTCCAGAAGTTCACCGCCAAATCGATACCCTGCTCCTTGAGTGTGGGCACCTGCGGGTAGCTGGCCAGGCGCTGCTCAGAGGTAACGGCCAAGGCACGCAGCTTGCCCGACTTGACCAGGGCCGCAATCGGGCCAGAGTCGATCAAGGTCATCTGCACTTCTTGCGTGAGCACCGCGTTGATGGATGGCGCGCTGCCTTGGTAGGGCACATTCAGCGCCTTCAAACCGGACTTGGCCTTGACCAGCTCCATGACCAGCTGAAAGGAGGCAGAGGGATAGGAGTAATTGCTTTTGTCAGCGTTGGCCTTGGACAAGGCGACCAACTCATTGAAGGTCTTGGCGGGTGAGGCCTCATGGACCGCCAAAATCATGGGAAAAGAGCCCGCCATTGAGATGGGCACCAGGTCGGTGATGGGGTTATAGGAGAGCTTGGCCACAAGTGCCGGGTTGAAGACGATGGGACCACTGGCCGCCATGAGCAGGGTGTAGCCATCGGGCGGCGCCTTCACCACAAATTCGGTACCCACTGCAGCGCCCGCGCCGGGCTTGTTCTCGACCAGCACCGGCTGGCCCAAGGCGGGAGCGAGTTTTTCAGCGACCACTCGGGCCAGGATGTCGTTGGCGCCGCCAGGAGCATAGGGCACCACGATTCGCACTGGCTTCACAGGCCAGGCCGCTTGTGCCCAGGACAGGGCTGGAGCCAAAGTGGCCAATGACAAGGCGGTAGCGGCCACCAGCTTGCGGCGCACCGGAGATGTGAGGCGAGTTTTCATGGTGTGTCTCCTGTTTGAGTGGGAAAGAAAATCAGATCTTGGCCACCGAGGCCACCAACAAGGCCGCACGGCCCTGTTCTAGGGCATGCAAGCAACGGGCGATGGCCGCTGGCAAGTCTTCAGCGCGGGTGACCCGTTCGCCATGCGCACCAAACGCCTGGGCCACTTGTTCAAACTGGCGCTTTTCGCCCTCCAGACGGGCCTGAAACTCGCCCGCCTGGGAAGCGGGGCCATCAGGGTGCACGCGCAGCACCGCTTCCTTGACGGCTTGCCAGCCGCCGTTGTCAAGCACCACGGTGAGGATGGGCAGGCCTTGCGCTTGCGCCACGGCATACACCGAAGTGGGGGTCGAGAAATGGAAACCGCCATCGCCTTCGATGTGCACCACCCGGTCATGCGGCCGGGCCAGCTTGACGCCCAGTGCCATGCCCGCGCTGTAGCCCAGGCCCCCGCCTGCGCCCCCCAGAAAACTCATGGGGCGGGTGCGCGGAATTTGCTGCAACACGGCGGGTGAATTGCGGATGGCTTCGTTGATCACCACGTCATCGGGGCGCAGCTGCAGGCCGATTTGCGCACAGACCCAGGCGGGGTTCAAGGCGTCTTCAGGGCCAGGGTTTGCGGCGGCTGCCGCCACACGCTCCAGCCGCTGCTGTCGCTGCGCACGCCAGCCTGCCATGCGATGGGCCACTTTCTGGTGAAAGGCATCATCGGCCAGCGACAGCACGGCCTGGTGCAGGTCGCGCAAGGCCTGCGCGCAGTCGGCAGGCCAACGCACATCGCTGGCAAAACCCCAGGCCGGAAAATCTTTCTTGATCGGGTCCACATCGATGTGCACCCAGCGGGTGTCTTCGCGGGCTCGAGTCTGGTGTGGCAACCAAGGCACGTCGATGTCCAGCAGCAAGCCCCAATCGGTGTCGGGCAACAGCGGTGTCGGGTCAAAGCCAAAAAAACAGGGCGATTCACGCGAGATGCACAACCAACTGGGACTGAACTCGACCACACGGATTCCGCACAACTCGGCCAGTGCTTCCAAGGCCTGAACAGCCTCGGCTTTGCGGCCCAAATAAGAGGTGATGACCAGGGGGTTGTCTGCGGCCATCAACTCGCGGGCGATCTGCAGCGTCGCCTCTGCAGGCAAGGCCCCCATGCGCACCGCGCCGTAGCGGTCAGCCGGGTAAGACTTGACTTGCTCGGGTGTCCAGGGCTCGATCAAGGTCTCGCGGGGCAGCGTCATGTACACCGGACCCGCAGGCTCGGTATGCATCACACTGTGGGCGCGGCGCACCGCCTCTTTGGCCACCACCCCCGATGGCAAGTTGTATTCCCATTTGATGTAGGGGCGCACCAGTGATGCGATGTCGAAAGGGTCTTGCACATAGTGCACATAGTTGTCGCGGGCACCGGGCACTTCGCCGTGCAGGGCGTACGGGGCTTTGCCCGCCATCAGGAGCACTGGCAAACGCGCACGCATCAGGTTGTGCATGCCCATGGCGGCATTGGCGGTTCCAGCGTCCACATGCACCATGACGCCCTGCCCTTGCCCAGTCACGGCAGCGTAACCACCCGCCATGTGGATGGCCACGTTTTCATGCGGACACAGCACCACCTCGGGCATGGCCTGGCCCTCGGCTTGCAGCCGCGCCATTTCATCGATCAGGGTCACATGGTCGGTGCCCAGGTTGGAAAACAAGTACCGGATGCCTGTCTCTTGCAGGCCTTCCAGAAAATAACGGGCAGTTGTGTGTCGGTTCTTGGGCGGGGGCGATTCGCTCATCGGTGGGGGTCAATCGTTGCAGGGCATGAACACATGCTTGGTTTCCATGAAATCGTTCAGGCCTTCGACACCGTGCAAACGCCCGAAACCGCTTTGGCGGTAACCCCCGGTTTCGATTTCGGCAAACAGTCGGTTGTGGGCGTTGAGCCACACATTGCCAAACTTGATGTGCCGGGCGATCTTGCGGGCAGCGCGGTGGTCGGCGGTCCACACCGAAGCCGCCAGGCCATACCGCGTGGCGTTGGCCCGCGCCACCGCTTCGGTGTCGGTTGCAAAAGTTTCGAGCGTGACCAGAGGACCAAAGATTTCATCCTGCACATAATGGCTGTTCAGGTCTTGGGTGGCCACCAAAGACGGGGTGATGAACGCGCCGCCACGGGGGGTGTCATCAGGGACATGACCGGCCAACAACACACGGCAGTCTTGCGCAGCAGAGCGCACTTCTTCAAGCAAGCGGGTCTGGTTGCGCTGATCGATCAACGGCCCCATGCCCGATGCAGGCTGGTCACCTGGCCCCACTTTGACCTGTGCCAATGCCTGGGCCAGTTGAGTTGAAAAGTCGGCGGCCACCGATTCGTGTACCAACACACGGCTGATGGCGGTGCACATTTGGCCAGCCATGACGCAGGCGCCGCCCACAATGCCGCGCACAGTGGCCTGGAGGTCGGCATCCGAGCGCACAATGGCTGGGGCCTTGCCACCCAGTTCCAGCGAAAGGCGGGTCAGGTTCTTGGCCGTGGACAGGGCGATTTGCTTGCCCACATTGGTGGAGCCCGTGAAGCTGATGACATCCACCTCGGGGTGCGCACACAGGTGCTGCGTGGCGACGCTGTCCTGCTCAATGAAGGAGTTGATGACGCCGGCAGGAATGCGATCGTCGGCCACCAGACAGTCCATCACCTGCGTGTGCACCAGTGCCGTCTGGTGTGCGGCCTTGATGACCACGGTGCAACCTGCGGCCAGCGCCGGCGCCAAAGATCGCACCAGCAAAGTGACCGGCGCGTTCCAAGGCACAATGATCGCCGCCACGCCAATGGCTTCGCGCTCGATGTGCGAGTAGACCTCGGGCTCCATCTCAATGACGCGGCCAAACAAGTTGCGCGCCAGACCGGCGTAGTAACGCAGCTCTGAAATGCCGGCCATGACTTCGCCTTCGGCTTCGCGTTTCAACTTGCCATTGAGCTGCACCAGGGTCTGCACGACTTGGGCTTTGTTGTGCTCCAGACGATCGGCAAAAAGTCGCAGCACGTCTGAACGAAGTTTGGGCTGTTGCGACCAAGTGGTGGATTCAAAGGCGCGGCGGGCGCTGGCGACGGCCAGATCTACCTCTTGCACGCTGGCGACCACAAATTGAGCCGCTTTTTCGCCAGTGGCCGGATTCAAGGAATCCCCGATTGTGTGAACGCCGGTGGGCTTGACCCATTGGCCGTCGATGTAGTTGTGGGCGATGTGCATTTCTAGGGATGATTTACGGGGGATGGCATGTACTGGAAAAAAAATACCAACCCAAGTCTGGTTTGCCAAAGCCAAATGCTCAGCAAGTTAAGTCATCAGACTTTCATGCTAGCCAATGTAAGGCCATCGGCCATTGGGTCAAACCCTGCGTACCCGGATCCTCGAGCCTCCTGCACTGGGCTCCTTTGCAGCCAAAAAGATGAACCACCATGGGCTTACATGAAAAAGCAGCATCGTCACTGCTGGGTGAATCACAGAATCTCAGGCCGCCAGCAAGTAGCCTTCGCAAGCCGATGTGTCCGAAATTCGGCGCTGAATCAATCCAGGAGCAGCTTGTATGAAAGCAGCGACCACCTCACCCTCGCCCCTGGAAAAGATGTCATCTTGCAGGAGTTTCGAAAAGAACGCATCGGCTGAGATCTGAGGCGCGTGCACATGGCAATAATCAGCCACCAAGGTTCGATAAAAGCCCACAAATTCGCGCATCAAGGCACAGGTTTGTTTTGCATCGAGCAGTTGCAACTTCTCGGGCACTGAGAGCAGTCTGAGTGGATTTTCGTTCTACAAACCAAAACGAATCCAGCCAAACTTAGGGTAAGCGGTTTGCGCACGCCAATTGGCGTAGTGCTGCTTGAAATAAGTCTGCATGCATTGGTCGGTGGCCACCAAAACAAACAAGCACAGGACAAACATGGGCCGCAACTCGACGTCGATGTCTTTCAGGTCTGTATCGACCTTTGACCAGTTTCTGCCACCGAACTGGATCAAGTCCTTGTCGTTCAAAATGTCTTTGAGCACTTGTGGCACTTCACTGAATTGCAACTTGCCGATGTCGCGTTGAAAACCCTGATTGAAATAATTGGCGATGCTCACTTTTTGCCTTTCGATACGAAAAAATCAATTCAGCAGATGACAGCTTGAAATGTCCAGGGACTGACAAGAATTGAATCGAGCCCCTCATTGATCCGAATATTTGACTTTCATCGGATTTGTGACTTTCATTTTCTGAGATCTTAGTAATTAATTTATCAATTCAAAAGGCTTTTGAAATTTATTACATATTGTTTCAAATTTTCAGACCTGTCGATGCTGGCTTGCTACAGCCTCGGTGACAACGCCTACGCGCCTGCCAATCCCCGCGCAAGCGAAAAAGTACGACCAAGCGCTCAACCCGGCCGCACCATCTGGCAAGTGCTGGGCATACGGGCCTGCTCAGCCTTGATCTGGCGTATCACCTTAAAGCCGTAACCTGACCCCTCCACATCAAAAGGCACGTCAGGCGTTCCCTGACGGGCCATCACACCCACCACCAGGGGTTGTTGAAATTGATGGTCTTGCGCACGCATGCTGCCGGCTTGCCCGGCAATGCTGACGCGGGCTTTTTCCAGTTGCAAGGCCACGGCCACTGGATCGGTTCCGCCTGCTTTCTCCACCCCCTGCGCCAGCGCCTCAATCATGAGCTGCATGCGCACATGAACATAGTCTTCAGACGGTTTGGGAAACCGCTGGCGAAAAGCCTGGTAAAACTGAAGGCTGGCTTCTCCCGGAACATTGGGTAGCCACTCAGCGACCGCGATCACTCGGCCCACCCCCGCTTCGCCAATGGCCGCAGGCGCGCCCAGGGCGTTGCCATAAAACGTGTAAAACTTGCCTTCGTAACCGGCCTCGCGCGCAGCTTTGACCAAGAGCGTCAGGTCATTGCCCCAGTTGCCTGTGATCACGGCCTGAGCTCCGCTGGCCTTGATCTTGGCGGCATAGGGTAAAAAGTCTTTCACCCGGCCCAAGGGATGCAGCTCATCACCCACGATCTGTACATCCGGCCGCTGCAGGCCCAGCTGACGTTTGGCTTCGCGCAGCACCGCCTGTCCAAAGCTGTAGTCCTGTCCGATCAAGTAGGCCGATTTCACGCTGGGATCTTCACGCAGAACCTGCATGAGCGCGGTCATGCGCATGTCCGCATGCGCATCAAATCGAAAATGCCAGAAGCTGCATTTCTCGTTGGTCAAGGCAGGGTCCACTGCTGAGTAATTCAGAAAAAGCACGCGCCGAGCGGGCTCGCGCTCGTTGTGTTTGTTGATCGCGTCGATCAAGGCTGCCGCATTGGCCGAGGAGTTACCCTGCAAAACCACTTGAGCGCCGTCGTCAATGGCCGATTTCAGGGCAGACAAGGCCTCCTCGCTTTGGCCTTTGCTGTCGTGGCGCGTCAGAACCATGGGCCGCATGCCTTGAGCCGTTTTGACGCCACCGCGGGCATTGACCCGCTCGACCGCCCAAGCGATGTTGCGCACCACAGACTCACCTGTGTTGGCAAAGGGGCCACTCAGGCCTTCGATCAAGGCCAGGCGAATCGGTGCGGCCGACTGGGCATAGGCAGAAACAGAACACAAGGCAGCAGCGCAGGCAAGCCATGTGAGGCGCGAGAAAAAGGACAGTGAGTGCATGGCAAAAAAACTGGACCGTGAACCGGTCCACACGAGCAAAGGGGCGGAGTTTAACCAGTCACGGCACTCGACCTCGGGTTAACCCGCATTCGAGCAGGGCTTGTTCTGGGCCTCTTTGCGAGCGTCAAGACCCGGCCAGCTCGTGCAGCGGCCAGCGCGGTTTCACGTCGAAGCTGTAACGCGCCTCGGCGGTTTGTGCGCCGGCTTGCAGGCGCATGGCAGCGGCCATGGCGATCATGGCGCCGTTGTCGGTGCACAAGTGCAGCTCGGGGTAGTGCACACGCACCCGGGTTTTGGCGCAGGCGGCATTGAGTTGCGCCCGCAGCTCACGATTGGCCCCCACGCCCCCAGCCACCACCAGACGCTTCATGCCACTGGTTTTGAGCGCGGTCATGGATTTTTTGACCAGCACTTCGACAATCGCCGCTTGGGTGGATGCAGCCAAATCGGCCCGCTCGGGGGCGCCTTCGGTAGAGGCCGCGGGACCGATTTTCTGGCTTTGGGTCAGCACCGCCGTTTTGAGACCTGCAAAAGAAAAATCCAGATCGCCGCTGTGCAGCAAAGGCCGGGGCAGCTTGTAGGCCGCCGGGTTGCCCTGCTCGGCCAGGCGCGACAGACCTGGGCCACCGGGGTACGGCAAGCCCATGAGCTTGGCCGATTTGTCAAAGGCTTCGCCTGCGGCGTCGTCAATCGTCTCGCCCAACAGCTCGTAGCGGCCCACGCCATCCACCCTCATCAGCTGCGTGTGCCCGCCCGACACCAACAAGGCAATGAAGGGAAACTCAGGCGGGTCGGCGCTCAAAAACGGCGAGAGCAAATGGCCTTCGAGGTGGTGCACACCCAAAACGGGTTTACCCAAAGACGCCGCCAACGCACAGGCCACGCCCGAGCCCACCAATAGCGCTCCAGCCAAGCCTGGCCCGCGGGTATAGGCCACCACGTCGATGTCGGCCAGTGTCGCACCCGCCTCGGCCAGCACTTGGCGCGTGAGCGGCAAGACCCGGCGAATGTGGTCACGGCTGGCCAGCTCGGGCACCACACCCCCATAGGCCTGGTGCATCTCGATCTGGCTATAGAGCGCATGCGACAACAGGCGCGGCAAACCCTCGCCTGTGGTTTGCACCAAGGCCACACCCGTCTCGTCGCAAGATGATTCGATACCCAAAATTTGCATATCAGGTAGTTTAGAGGCGCTTGCGCTCGCCGCCGCTGGCTTTGGTTTAATTCTTTACCTGCTGTTTTTCATTCGAACCAACATGCCCATCACCCTGCGCCTCATTTCCTCCATGGCCACCAAACCCCTGCTGGCTGATCTTGTGTCGCTCTACCAAACGCAAAACCCCGACGTGCGCGTGCAAGTTGAATCGGTCGGCGGCGTGGATGCAGCCAAACGTGTGCAGGCGGGTGAAGCCTTCGACGCCGTGGTGCTGGCCAGCGATGCCATCGACAAGTTGATCACCAGCGGTCATGTTTTGGCGGGCAGTCGGGTGGATCTGGTTCGCTCGGGCGTGGCGGTCGCGGTCCCTGCGGGTCAGTCCATTCCCGACATCTCGACCGAAGACGCGCTCAAAGCCGCCATCCTGGCTGCGCCCTCATTGGGCTTTTCCACCGGGCCAAGTGGTGTGCAATTGGCCAAACTGTTTGAGACTTGGGGCATCACCGAAGAGATCAAGGGGCGCATCGTTCAGGCCCCACCGGGCATTCCGGTTGGCTCGCTGGTGGCGCAAGGCCAGGTTGCACTGGGCTTTCAACAGCTGAGCGAGATGCTGGGCGTAGACGGCATCACCGTGCTCGGCCCCCTGCCCCAAGCCGTGCAGATCACCACCACCTTCTCGGGCAGTGTGGCCACCCTCAGCACTCAGGCAGATCTGGTGCGAGCCATGTTGGCATTTTGGGCATCGGCGCATGCCGACACCCTGAAGTCGAAGCACGGCATGTCAGCCGCTTGAGTAGAAAGTGGCGCTGAACTGCAGCGCCTGACCGGTTTGGCGAGCGTCATTTGGCTTATGCCAATTATGTATTTGATGGCAGGACTTTTAGATCAGAAAATTGGAACACTCCAGTCCTGATCTGATGTATTCCTCCGACATGCCCCCTCTTTCTGCTCCTCGTTGCACCTTGGTCGGCGCCGGTCCCGGCGATCCCGAGTTGCTGACCCTCAAAGCCGTTCGGGCCATTGCCAACGCCACCTTGCTGCTGGTCGATGACCTCGTCAACGATGCCGTGCTCGAACACGCTTCCCCCAAGGCCCGCATCGTCCATGTGGGCAAGCGCGGCGGTTGCCAAAGCACACCGCAGGCCTTCATCGACAAATTGATGATCACGGCCGTGCAGGCCGGTGAACAGGTGGTGCGTCTCAAGGGCGGTGACCCCTTCATCTTTGGCCGAGGCGGCGAAGAAGTCGAGCAATTGCGCGCAGCGGGCATTGACGTGGAGGTGGTCAATGGCATCACCTCGGGCCTGGCGGGCCTGAGCAGCCTGGGCGCACCGCTGACGCACCGTGAGCACGCACACGGCGTGGTGTTCGTCACCGGCCACGCCAAACCCGGCGACACCGGCACCGACTGGCCGCAACTGGCAGCCACCGCCCGTCAGGCCAAACTCACGCTGGTCATATACATGGGTGTGAGCAGCCTGGCGCACATCCAGCAGGGCTTGATGCAAGGCCTGCCCGCACACACTCCCGTGGCGGTGGTGCAGCATGCCAGCTTGCCGCAGCAACGGGAAGCCCTCACCACCCTGGGTGATCTGGGCAGCGCCATGGCCCGCGAAGGCCTGCAAAGCCCCAGCATCATCGTGGTGGGCGATGTGGTGAAAGGTGCACGGGCATGGGCAGCGCAGACTCAAAGCTCGCAGAGAGCTGCCTGAATTCAGCCCCAACTGCGTGTCAACAATTCATCGAGCGCATCTGCAATCACTTGGCCCTGATCTGACAGACTGCCCACACACGGGCCGAGCTGCTCGCTGGGCACAGACACCATGTCCAGCGGATGCAGTACCAAGGACTGCCCCTTAATTTTGAAAACCGGATTCATGCGGGTACCGGACACTTTAGCCCCTGCTGGCAAGGCCGAGCGCAGCACCAGGGGCACCACAACCCGGCGACGGTAGCCGTCGAACAGCGAAGACTGCACCAGCACCACCATGGGTACCGTACCTCGCATTGGGCCAGGATTCAGGTGAACGTCGTATTGCGGCATGAATGACTCAAATGCGGCTTACAGCGTGGAGTGCCCGTCGGCGTAAGAACCAGAGGCGTCATGCAGGGCATTCCACTCGGCCACGGCCCACTGTGCTTGCTCACGGTGCTGCTGGCGTGCCTGCCGTTCAGACACCACATACGCCTGTAGCATTTCTTCGACCTTGGCCGAGAGGTTGCCGCAATAAGCGCGGGACTCTTGCACCAGCGCTTCACTGAGCGAGAGGTTGACAGGTTTTTTGGTGGTGGATTCAAAAGCAGACATGGCACAAGCTCCTTTTGTGCGCATTGTATGCGCATGATCAACTGGCATCCAAGCTAAACTCTCGGCCCATGAAGACATGGGATGCTGTGATCGTGGGGGCTGGAGCAGCCGGCTTGTTTTGCGCGGGCGTAGCAGGTCAGCGCGGCCTGAAGGTACTGGTCATCGACCACAGCGAGAAGATTGCCGAAAAGATCCGCATCTCGGGTGGCGGGCGGTGCAACTTCACCAACCGTTTGCTCGATGCGTCAGCCCCGCAAAAGCACTTCATCAGCCAAAACCCACACTTTTGCCGATCGGCACTGTCCCGCTACACGCCGCAAGACTTCATCGACCTGGTGCAAAAGCACGGCATCGCCTTTCACGAAAAACACAAAGGCCAGCTGTTTTGCGACCACTCGGCCGAGGACATCATCCGCATGCTGTTGGCCGAATGCGGCGCTGGTGGTGTGGAGATCCGCAGCGGGTGCAGCGTCAAAGCGGTTCAAGCCCCCACTGAACCTCATGCCCCCTATACCCTGGAGACCAGCCATGGCCTGGTCCACGCCCACTCGCTGGTGGTGGCCACAGGGGGTTTGTCGATTCCCAAGATCGGGGCCAGCGACTGGGGCTACCGCATCGCCGGCCAGTTCGGCCTGCGCCTGGTGGAGCGCCGCCCCGGCTTGGTGCCCTTGACCTTTGACGGGGCAGCTTGGGCGCCTTATGCCCAACTGGCTGGCCTGGCCTTGCCGGTGTCCATCGAGACGGGTGAGAAAAAAGCCCGCATGCAATTTGACGAAGACCTGCTGTTCACGCACCGAGGTCTGTCAGGACCGGGGGTCTTGCAAATTTCGAGCTATTGGCATCAAGGCACTCCGATCCGGCTGAACCTGGCCCCTGAGGTGAACTTGCCCGAGCGGTTGGCTGAGGCCAAGCTGCGGTCCAAAAAACTGCTGGGCAACGAGCTTGCCGCTCTGGTCCCTGCCCGCCTGGCAGAGGCTTGGGTGGGTCAAAACCCGGCCCTGCAGCGCCCGTGCTCGGAGGTTTCCGACAAAGCCTTGAACCAGCTGGCGCAAGCCTTGTCCCAATGGAGCCTGACCCCGAATGGCAGCGAAGGTTACAAAAAGGCCGAAGTCACCCTGGGCGGCGTGGATACGCGTGAGTTGTCTTCGCAAACCATGGAATCCAAACAACCTGGCCTGTATTTCATTGGTGAAGTGGTCGATGTGACCGGCTGGCTGGGCGGCTACAACTTCCAATGGGCCTGGGCCAGCGGCCATGCGTGCGCCATGGCACTGGCCAACTGACAAGGCCAACAGGCCCAGACGATTGTGGGCTAAATTTCTGGATTTCATGGCTATAATCTCAGGCTTTGCTGGCAAACCCCCGTCGGCCAAATACTAGTTCGTGACGGGGAACCGCCGAAACTGGGTTTCAAGGGCCCGATCTCCCTTGCTACTGCAGCCGGCACATTTTTGGAAACTTTGATTCAATGACCACCATCCGCGTGAAAGAAAACGAGCCGTTTGACGTTGCCCTGCGTCGCTTCAAGCGCACCATCGAAAAACTCGGCCTGCTGACCGATCTGCGTGCTCGCGAGTTCTACGAAAAGCCCACCACCGAGCGCAAGCGCAAGAAGTCGGCTGCCGTCAAGCGCCACTACAAGCGCGTGCGCAGCATGCAGCTGCCCAAAAAGATGTATTGATCTTGCCCTTTGTATGACCTGACAAGGTCTGCAAACAAGCCCGCTGGAGGACGCTCAGGCGGGCTTTGTCTTTTGTGCAGCAGCACATTTACGCCCTCACCCCATCCGGAGCCTCTCATGAGCCTGAAAGAACAAATCACCGAAGACATGAAAACCGCCATGCGCGCCAAAGACGCCGAACGTCTGGGCACCATCCGCTTGCTGCTGTCGGCCATGAAGCAAAAGGAAGTGGACGAGCGCGTCGAATTGGACGATGTGGCGGTGGTGGCCATCGTGGACAAGCTCATCAAGCAGCGCAAGGACTCGATCGCCGCTTTTGAACAAGCCGCACGCCAAGACCTGGCCGACAAGGAAAAAGCCGAGATGGCCGTTTTGCTGGCTTACCTGCCCGCTCGCATGTCGACAGATGAAGTGACGGCGGCCGTGCAGGCCATCGTGGCCGAGTTGGGTGCCAAGGGGCCGGGGGATATGGGCAAGGTCATGGGTGCCGTTAAAGCCCAACTGGCTGGCAAAGCCGACATGGGTCAGGTCTCTGCTGCTGTGAAGGCAGCTCTGGCCGGCTGAGCCGGGATTCAGTTGGCCAGGCTGAGGGCACTGTCTTTCAGGCAACCCATGAAGATGCTTTGTTGCGTTTTCAGTCGCTCCTCGCGCAACCGAAAAGAGCACATCGGCCCACTGAGCAGCTTGGCGGGTGCACGCAGTGCTTGCACCTGGGCAGTGGCTTCAAACTGCTGGGCCTGCTGATGGGCAATGGCCCACAGCATCGGGGTTTGGCCAATCAGACTGAGGGCGAGCAAAGACGAGTCTGTTTGCACATCCGGCCCCTGCCCCAAGCGATCGCCGTTGCGGTGAACCGACAGCATTCGGTCAATTTTGGGACGCAATGGGGTGTGAGGCGGCGGCAGCACCCAAGCTTCTTGCGCCAAATCCCCCCATGAGAGTTTCTTTTTTTTGTGTAAGCGGTGACCACATCCTGCCAAGATGGTGCTGTGCTCCTCGTACAAAGGCGTGACCTCCACAAGGTTTAAATCGACACGCAATTCGGCGTGCGCCAGCATGAGGTCAATGCGGCCATCCAGCAACTGCTCATAAAGCACCTCCAGTGGCTGCATCTGGGTGATGAGCAGCACCTCTGGCAAGATTTCACGCGAACGTGCCATGGCCCGGGCCAAGACCTCCGGCGAAAACGCAGCCAGCACACCGATGCGCATCTCAGCGCTGACACCACCGGACAAGCCCAGCAAGTCCTCCTCGGCCAGATCAATTTCGGCCAGCACGCGGTGAGCGTGCTGAATGAGGCTCAAACCCGCCACAGTGGGCACCATGCGTTTGGTAGTGCGCTGAAACAAAATCACCTGCAACTGGTCCTCCAGTTGCGCAAGCGCCCTTGAGGCCGCCGGTTGGGTGGAGTGCAGGATGTCTGCACACCGACTCAGGTTGAGCTCGCGCCCAAGAACGCTTACCAAGCGCAATTGCTTGAGAGTCAGCAACCTTTGTAAATTCAAAACCATGAGCAATCATACCCATTCAGGTATGAATAGACAGGCATTATTCATTTGTCATGCCACAAGGGACTTTGAATAATGGCCAGCAGTCAAACACTGTTTTGACCTCAAATCCCACCTTCCAGGAGACCATTGACCATGCCCAACATTCCGGCTTCTCGACGTGCGGCCCACACTTTTTTGGCCAGCCTGATGCTGACGCTGGGCTTTGCCGCTACGGCACAAAACTACCCGAGCAAAGCCATCCGCATGGTCGTTCCTTGGCCCCCTGGTACGCCTGCTGACGTTTCCGGCCGCATGGTGGCCGAAAAAATGAGCACCGCTTTAGGCCAACCCATCGTGGTGGACAACAAGCCCGGGGCAGCGGGAACGATTGGCATGACCGATGCACTGCGCCAGCCTGCCGACGGTCACACCCTTTATCTGCTGTCCTCGGCTTCACTGGTGGCACCGCTGCTGTTTCCGGCGCAGTCCATCCAGTTCAGCCAGCTTGAACCCGTAGGTCACATGGCCTGGAGTTACAACGTGCTGGTGGCCCCAATAACCAGCACGCTGAAAGGCCCCGCCGACATTGTTCAAACGGCCAAGTCCAAACCTGGCACTTTGAGTTTTGCTTCAGGGGGCAACGGCACACCTGCGCATCTGGCCGGCGAACTGTTCAAGCAACAAACCGGGTCCGTGACCACCCATGTGCCCTACAACCAGTTTGGTCTGGCCATTGGAGACCTGATCGCTGACCGCACGAACTTCATGTTTTTGACGGCCTCAGCCGCCATCCCGCAAATTCAAGGCGGCAAACTCAAGGCCATGGCCGTCACGGGTGCCAAACGCTTGCCTGCCCTCAAAGAGGTGCCCACCATGGCCGAGCAAGGTTTTGGTGACTTCGTGCTGCGCTCATTCGACGGGATGATGGTCAAGGTTGGGACCCCCAAGGAAGTGGTGGAGCGCCTGAACACAGAGCTGAACAAAGCCTTGAATCTGCCCGAAGTTCGCGAACGTCTGGGAGCATTGGCACTGGAGACCGAGCCAATGAGCGGCGGTCAGTTTGGTGCCGTGATTGCCGCTGAAACCGAAAAGTGGCAACGCATCGGACGCGCTGCCCAGATCAAGGCCGATTGAATGAGCACCACGGTCACCTCGTGCGACATCGTCATTGTCGGGGCCGGCTCAGCTGGCTGCACCCTGGCAGCCCGGCTGAGCGAAGACCCGAACCTGCAGGTCACTTTGATCGAAGCAGGCACGCCCTCCAAATACCCGTGGCTGAGCATTCCCATCGGCTACTTCAAAACCGTTGGCAACCCGGCACACGATTGGCAATTTGAAACACAACCCGAAGCCGGCATGGCCGATCGGCGCTTGCCCTGGCCTCGGGGCAAGGGCCCGGGAGGCTCCAGCCTGATCAACGGCATGCTCTATTTGCGCGGCCACCAACAGGACTATGACCGTTGGCAAGACTTGGGCAACCCGGGCTGGTCCTGGGCCGATGTGTTGCCCTATTTCCAGCGCGCCATGAACACCAATCGTCCCCATCCCGGTGATGGCCAAGAGGGGCCTTTGTGGGTTTCTGAAGTGCCCCATGACCCGTTGTCTGATGCGTTTGTTGAGGCCGCTGCGCGATGCGGCATCCCGCCGACTGCCGACTTCAATGGCGGTGACAACTCGGGCGCGGGTTACTTTCGCATGAACACGCGCCACGGCCAACGCATGAGCACCGAGCGGGCTTATTTGCGGCGCGCCATGCAACGCGCCAACTTGCAGGTCATCAGTGGCGCGCAGGTCACCCGCATCCTGATGCAGGGAACTCGGGCACAAGGCGTGAGCTGGCTGCAAAACGGGCACAGCCACAGCCTGCATGCCCGGCATGAAGTGGTGCTTTGCGCAGGCGCTATCCAGTCACCGCAACTCTTGCAGCTGTCTGGCATTGGCCCAGGAGCCTTGCTGGCCAAGCACCAGATTGCGCCTGTCGTCGATTTGCCTGGCGTGGGCGAGAACCTGCAAGACCATTTGCAAGTGCGTCCGTCTTTTCGCTGCCAGGGGGTGGAGACCCTCAACGATGTGGCCAACAGCAGTTGGCGAAGTGCCCGTGACTTCCTGCGTTACCAACTCACCCGCTCCGGGCCTCTGGCCACCGGGGTTTATCGGGCAGGCGCGTTCTTGTCACTCGACAATGAACAGCAGCCCCACTGGCCCAATGTGCAGATCCATTTCGGCCTGGTCAGCTTTGACCGTCCCCACCAACCGCCTCACCCTTTTCCGGGCATCACCCTGTCGGCCTGCATTTTGCGGCCCGAAAGCCGAGGGCGCATCCAGCTTCGCAGCGCAGACCCTCTGGCCGCACCCGAGATCCATGCCAATTACCTGAGCGCCGAAAACGACCAGCGCTTGGCCGTGCAGATGGTCCGAAAAATGCGCGAAATCGCCAGCCAATCACCGCTGTCCAACATCATCGTGCAAGAGCATGAACCCGGCGCAACAAAACAAAGTGATGCCGATCTGCTCGATTGGGTGCGCCGCCGCGCGGGCAGCATTTTTCACCCCGTGGGCACCTGCGCCATGGGTCCAGAGCGTGATGCGATGGCGGTGGTCGATGCCCGGCTGCGGGTGCACGGCGTACAAGGTCTGCGTGTGGTGGATGGCGCGGTCATGCCGCGCATCGTGTCAGGCAACACCAACGCGCCCATCATCATGCTGGCAGAAAAAGCCGCTGACCTGATCCGCACGGACCTGCGGGCTTAATCGGCCAGGGGCGTTGATTTCCACTTGGCGCGGCTGCCACCCAGCCTGCGCCCGGTGGCACCCTCTGGCTTGTGTCTTTGGGCCACGGCCAATGCGCGCGCACGCAGTCGGTGCATGGCTCGCGCCAAGGCCTCACGTTCGTCGATGCACAGATCTTGTATGACCTCGTTGTGCACCTGAACCACGCGTGGAAAAATTTGCCCGTACAACTGCATGCCGGCCTCCGTCAGTTGAACCCTCGCCTTGCGACCGTCCCCTGGCACGGGCTGGCGGTCCACCAAACCCTTGGTCATCAGGCCACGCAAAGTTTTGGAGGCTTGCGATCGGTCCACCGTGGTCCGGGCCGCCAGGTCCGAAGGTGACATGCCCCCGAGTTCAGCCAACATCGCCGCAAACTGCCACTCCTCACGGGTGATGCCGTACTCGTTTTCGCAGATGCGGGTCACCAATGAACCACTGATACCCAGGAACTCGTGGAGCTGAAAATTAAGCAGATCGAAGATCGACTGCGGATTTTCAAAATGGGGCAGCGGGTCAGAGGCCGCCAGGGATGACTTGGGAAAACCCATGGTTTCAACAACCTGTCTACGGGAAAGACCTGAGGATAATGGATTTTTTCCATTACCCCCTTGCTGCCTATCCTAGGGGGCATGAACCTCAACAGCATCGACATCCGCAGCGCCAACGCGCAACACATGTACCACCCGATGATCGACCCCAAGGCGGTGCAGGCTGCGCCGCCCTTAATCATTGACCGGGGCGAAGGCGTTCATGTTTACGACATCGACGGCAAGCGCTACCTCGACACGGTGGCCTCGCTGTGGAACGTGAACGTGGGGCATAACCGCCCCGAGGTCATCAACGCCATCAAGGCGCAGCTGGACAAGCTGGCTTACTACTCCACTTTTCAAAACACCTCCAACCCGCCCGCCATCGAACTGTCAGCGCGCCTGATGCGCATGTTCGCACCAGAAAAAATGAACAAAGTGTTCTTTTCCTCTGGTGGCTCAGACGCGGTGGAAACTGCGCTCAAATTGGCACGCCAATACTGGAAGCTGAACGGCCAACCCGAGCGCCACCAGTTCATCTCGCTCAAATGGGGCTACCACGGCGTGCACTTCGGCGGCGCGTCCATCAACGGCAACCCGATGTTTCGCAATGCCTACGAACCATTGCTGCCCGGCTGCCACCTGGCCGAAACGCCCTACACCTACCGCAACCCTTGGAACGAAAGCGATCCGGTCAAGTTGGCCCAGTTGTGCCTGACACAACTGAGTCAAATGATTGAGCAAGTCGGGGCACACAACATCGCCGCCCTGGTGGCGGAGCCGGTGCAAGGCGCAGGGGGCGTGATCGTGCCTCACGACAGCTACTGGCCCGGCCTTCGTCAACTGCTAGACCAGCATGGCATCTTGCTGGTCAGCGACGAAATCGTGACCGGTTTTGGCCGCATCGGTGCCATGTCCGGTGCCCGCGCCTGGGGCGTAGCTCCAGACATCATGGCCATGGCCAAGGGCATCAATTCGGGTTATGTGCCCTTGGGTGCCACGCTCATCAACGAACGCGTGGCCAGCGCCTGGAGCCAGCCCGGCGTGCCCGCGGCGCTGATGCACGGCTACACCTATTCGGGCCATGCACTGGCCTGCGCTGCGGCCAACGCCAACCTGGATATCGTGGACAGCGAAGACCTGCCCGGCAACGCCAGCCGCGTGGGGGCCTACATGCAAGACAAGTTGCAAGAGTTGATGGCCTACGCCCATGTGGGCGAAGTGCGCGGCAAAGGCATGATGGCAGCCATTGAACTGGTCACCGACAAAGCCAGCAAGGCCATGCTGATGCCGCCCTCGCCTTACATCCAGACGCTGGTGGGCACGGCCCGCCAAGCGGGTGCCATCATCCGCGTGCAAGGCAACCGGCTGATCCTGTCGCCGCCCCTGGTGTTTACCCGCCAGGATGTAGACGAGAGCCTGCGCATCTTGCACATCGCTTTCTCTGCCGCAGAAAAAGTTTGATTTCACTTCAACCCACCATCAGGAGACTCACATGAACTACCGCATCCGTTTGATCGCCTTGGCAGCATTGGCCAGTGCCGCCGCTCTGCCTGCCATGGCGCAGGACAAATGGCCCAGCAAGCCCATCGAGATCATCTACCCCTACCCACCGGGCAACGACATGGACGTGGTGACCCGCTTGGTCGCAGAGGGCATGAGCAAGCGACTGGGCGTACCGGTGCAGGTGATCAACAAGCCCGGCGGCGGTGGCGTGGTGGGCTTTGCCGAAATGATCCGCGCCAAACCCGATGGCTACACCATCGGCACCTGGACGCCAGGACCCGGCATCTCGCAGATCATGGCGGGCAACACACCCTACAAAATCAGCGATTACCAGTCGGTCGGCGGCATGCTGATCAACGACTTCGTGTTGGCTGCGCGTGGCGATATTCCGGCCACCAACCTCAAGGAATTCGCCGCCTGGGCAAAGAAAAGCGGCAAGCCCGTGGTCATTGGCAGCTATGCTCCCGCCGCCGTGCCAGCGCTGATCGCCGCCAAGATTGCCAAGAAAGACGGCTGGGCCTACAAAGTGGTGGCCTTCCCCAACCCCAGTGCCAAGGAACTGATGGCTGGTGATGCCGATCTGTCCACCGCAGGTGCTGAAGGCGCCATTTCCTTCGCCAAGGCCGGACAGATCAAGATCCTGTCGGCCTGGGGCCCCCAGCGCAACCCCGTGTTCCCGAACGCTGCCACACCTGCCGAAGAAGGTTACGGTGACTTGTACACCTGGGGCGGTATGGCCGCACCGTTGGGCGTGCCCAAGGACATCATCAACAAACTCTCCAGCGTGATGATGGAATCGCTCAAAGACAAGGCCGTGCAAGACCAGTTCAAGAAAGCGGGTATCCCGCCATTCCCCATGACCGCCGACCAGATGAGCAAGCGGGTGACTGAAGACGCCAAGTGGATTGGCGAACTGATGACCGAACTGGGCATGACCAAGAAGTGACGATGCAGCCCGAGTCAAGCCGACGCGGATGGTCCTGGGACCGGGTGTTGTTGCTGGCGCTGGCCGTGCTGGCGGGTGGCTTGGCGCTGGCCAGTCGATCACTCATCGTGCCTTACCCCCAAGCTGCGGCCTGGTTCGAATCGGCAGCATTTTTTCCGTTACTGGCCTTGGGGTTGATGGCCCTGGCGGGTGTGGTGGAGGTCTTCCATCGCCGACGCGCCATTGAACTCAAGGACTCTGAAGAGCTCGACTCCAGCCAGGCCCGCATTGGCCTGGCCTGGGCCATTTTGGGCCTGTTTGGCTTGTACATGCTGGCCGTGCCCTGGCTGGGTTACCTGAGCAGTACTTTGCTCTTTCTGGTGGCCAGCAGCCGGGTGCTGGGCTTCACCTGGTTCACGACTTGGGCGCTGAGCTTGCCCTTGTCACTGGCCATGTGGTGGGTGTTTTTGAAACTTCTCAAAGTCCACTTCGGACACGGCTGGTTGATCTGAGCATGGAATTTTTTGAAAGTTTGTCTCAGGGTTTTGCGGCGCTGGGCACCTGGCCAATCGTGCTGTCTTTGTTGGTGGGTTCGGCCCTGGGCATTGTGGTGGGTGTGCTGCCCGGTGTGGGGCCGGGGGTCACGATTGCCGTGCTGCTGCCCTTCACTTATGGCATGGCACCGCTGGCAGGCATTTCCCTTTTGCTGGGCGTCTACTGCGGCGCCTTTTACGGCGGTGCGGTCACGTCCATCCTGATACGTACGCCCGGCGAAGCCTCGTCCATCATGACCATGTTTGACGGCTACCCCATGGCCCAGCAAGGACAGGCGCAAAGGGCTTTGTCTCTGGCCTTCATGTCAGCCTTCATTGGCGGCATCGTCAGCGCCTTGTTGCTCGGCCTGGCAGCCCGACCATTGGCGGGTTTTGCCGCCAAATTTGGCGCCCCGGAAAGCGTCATGGCCATCTTGCTGGCCAGCCTGTGCGTGGGAAAAGCCTATCAGCGGCAGTTTGCCTCGGCCATGATGATGATGTGCTTCGGGTTCTTCCTGGCCACCGTGGGCATCGACCCCAACTCCAACGAACAGCGCTACACCCTGGGTATCCCCGCCTTGCTCAGCGGCATTCCTTTGGTGCCGGTGGCGGTGGGTATGTTCGGCATGGCGCAGGCTTTGGTCATGGTCAGTTCGCCATTGCCCACGTTTGATTCGTCTCTGATTGGCCGTGCAGGCGTGTCCTGGCGAGCCTTTCTGGAGCCCTTCAAGTACCCCAAAACCCTGGGCAAAGGCCTGTTTCTGGGCTCGGCCATCGGTGTCTTGCCTGCCGTGGGTGCGGCACTGTCCACCTCGTTGGCTTACTTCTGGGCGCAACGCGGGGCCAAAGACCCGACGCCTTTTGGCGAAGGCAACCCCGAGGGCATCGTGGCCGCCGAGAGCGCCAACAACTCCAATTCGGGAGGCGCCATGATCACGGTGCTCACGCTGGGCATTCCGGGCGACGCGATCACCGCCATCATCATGGGGGTGTTTGTGGTGCACGGCATCGTGCCGGGCCCTTCGCTGTTCATGGACCGCCCTGAAATCATCAACGGCGTGCTGTCGGCCTTGCTGGTCATCAACGTGGTCATCCTGGCCCTATTGGTGATCTGCGTCAAACCCCTGGCCCGCCTGGCTTATGTGAACCCACGCATCTTGGGCCTGGCCATTCTGGCGCTGTGCTTTGTGGGGGCCTACTCGGCGGCCAATTCCATGTATTACGTGCTGATTGCCACCTTGTTCGGTGTCTTTGGACTGGTATGTGCACGGGCCAATATCCCCACCATCCCGCTCATTTTGGGCATGGTCATGGGCGACACTTTGGAGTCTGCCTTGCGCCAAACGCTGGGTCGCAGCGACGGCTCCTTGATGCCCTTCATCGAACGACCGATCTCGGCGAGCATCCTGGCCATCATGGTTCTGATGTTGGTCTGGCCTTGGCTATCCCGCCTGTTGATCAAAAGCAAAGACGGAAATCCCAGATGACGACTACCACCGCCTATGTAACCGATGAGCTGTGCTTTTGGCACGACCCGGGAAACTACGCCCTGATGCTCAAACCCGGCGGCTTTGTGGAGCCCTACAACCGCCACATCGAAAACGCCGACCCCAAGCGTCGTCTGCACAACCTGATCCAGCAATCGGGCCTGATGCACGATCTGAAGGTCATCCCGGCACGCGACGCCCAAGTGCACGAACTCACCCGTTTGCACAGCGCCAACTACGTGGCCAAGGTTGAGCAGATTGCTTTGGCCGGTGGCGGCGACACCGGCATTGGCGCGCCCATCTCGTCCAACGGTTGGGCCGCCGCGCGCCGCTCGGCCGGTTGCGCCCTCACGGCTGTGGACGCAGTCATGCAGGGGCAAGCGCAAATGGCCTATGCCCTGACGCGCCCGCCGGGCCACCATGCCGAACCCGAGCAAGGCATGGGCTTTTGCGTGTTTGCCAATGCGGCCCTGGCCGCCGCACACGCCATGGAGGTGCATGGCCTGCAGCGCGTGGCCATCGTGGACTGGGACGTGCACTTTGGCAACGGCACCCAAAAATGTTTTGAAAATCGCAGCGATGTGCTGACGATTTCAGTACACCAACAAGCAGGTTATTTGTTCGTCAAAGGTGAGGCCGATGAACTCGGTCAAGGAGCAGGCGCGGGCTACAACATCAACATCCCCCTGCCCCCTGGATGTGGCTTCGGGGCTTACCGCGAGTCGTTTGAAAAAGTCATCCTCCCGGCGCTGGACGCCTACCAGCCCGAATTGATCATCGTGGCCTGTGGCTACGACGCCGGGCGCTTTGACCCGTTGGGCCGCATGCTGCTCGACGGCGTGGCCTTTCGCTGGATGACCGATGCGGTACTGGCCATGGCCCGCAAGCACGCGCAAGGCCGCGTGGTCATGACCCACGAGGGCGGTTACTGCCCGGTCTCGGTGCCTTTTTGGGGCATGTCGGTGCTGGAGCAGATGACCGGTTTAAAGACCGAAGTGGTCTGCCCCTTCACCGGTCAACACGACCAAATGCCCGCGCAGAAACTGCAAACCGAACAGGCCCGCCTGGTGCAGTCATTGGCCGGGTATTTTGAAGACATCCGGCAAAAGCACTGGGCCTGAGACGCAAGCGGCCAGGCACTGACCTCACTGCACCAAAATCAGCGCCGCCCCGACCACCGCCATCACAGCCCCTCCCCAAGCCCCCCAAGCCGGGTGGCGGCGGTAGACCACCCAGAGCAGCGGTAACAGCAAAATTGGGGTCAAGGAGGAAAAAATTCCTACCAAATTGGCCTGACCGGTTTTCAGCGCTTGCGACACCAGAGTCATGCCCAAGGCCATCGCCACCACTGCACTGGCAGCCGTGTTGAGTAAGGTGCTGGGGGTCAGGGGGCTTTGCAGCCGTGCCACTTTGGCACCCGCCCACAGCAAGGCCAAGTGCGCCAAAAAACTGGCCGATGTGCGCACGGCAGAAGCAGACACGGCGTCCACACCCGCCACCATCAAAGGCTTGATCATCAAGGTAGCGGCCGAATGGCTGGCGGCCGCCAGCAACCCCAGCAAAACACCCTTCCATAAGGACCCTTGGGTGTTTTCCCAGGCATGGGTTTCGCTCTCGCGGCGGCCCCAGACTATCGCCACCATGACACCCGAGACCAGCAAGCTGCCCCCCACCAAAGTCCAGCCCCACAGGGTTTCACCCAAAAACAACCAGGCCAGCAAGGTCGAAAAAATGGCGTGCGTGGCAAACAACACACCGCTGCGGCGCGGCCCCAGCCGGTTCATGCAGGCAAACAGTGCCGTGTCGCCAATAAAAATACCAATGAATCCCGATAAAGCCAACAACGCTATGTGGGAGGCATCCAGGCTGCGCCATTGACCGGTGAACAACGCCAGCGCCCACAGCAAGGTGAGCGCAAAAAACAAGCGCCAGCGGGTGAAGGCAAAAGCGCCCATGCGGCTCGAAGCCGCCGCTGAGAATAAACTGCCCACCGCCCATGACAAAGCGGCCAGCGCCGCCAAAAGTTCTGCCTGCACAGCGCAGCAGGCCTTAACTGCCCGCCAGCTTCATGCGGTTGACCAAGATGGAGCCGGTGGATTTGGCCCCCATGTTGTAGGTGTCAGCGCCCACCGCCTCAATGCCCTTGAACATGTCTTTGAGGTTGCCCGCGATGGTGATCTCGTGCACCGGGTAGGCGATTTGACCGTTTTCCACCCAAAAGCCACTGGCACCGCGTGAATAGTCACCCGTCACGTAGTTCACGCCTTGGCCCATCAACTCGATCACGAACAAGCCCGTGCCCAGTTTTTGCAGCATGGCGTTGAGATCGTCACCCGGTTGTGTCAGGCGCGAAGTCAGCGACAGGTTGTGTGAACCGCCCGAGTTGCCCGTGGTCTTCATGCCCAGTTTGCGGGCCGAATAGCTCGACAAAAAGTAACCCTCGACACGGCCGCCCTTGACCACCTGACGGCGCGCAGAGCGCACACCTTCATCGTCAAAAGGCGAGCTGCCTTTGCCGCGCATGACAAAGGGGTCCTCTTCGATGTCGATGTGCTTGGGGAAGACTTTTTTGCCGAGCGAGTCCAGCAAGAAGCTGCTCTTGCGGTAGAGCGCACCGCCGCTCACGGCCTGCACAAAACCACCCAGCAAGCCTGCGGCCACGGGGGACTCGAACAAGACCGGACATTCTGTGGTGGCGATTTTGCGCGCCCCCAAGCGCGACAAAGCACGCTCGGCGGCGTAGCGCCCCACCGCCTCGACCGAGGCCAACTCTTCGGCCGAACGCATCGATGTGTACCAGGCATCGCGCTGCATCTCGGCGTTCCGGCCTGGCAGTTTGGCGATGGGTGCCACCGAAACGCTGTGGCGCGAGCTGGCATAACCACCGCGAAAGCCGTGCGTGTGCGCGCTGAAAAAATGGCTTTGCTGGGCCGACACGGCCGCGCCGTCGCTGTTGGTGATGCGGCGGCTGGTTTTAAGCGCCGCAGCTTCGCACTGCATGGCCAACTTGGCCGCTTCTTCGCTGTCGATGGCCCAGGGGTGGAACAAATCCAGATCGCGGTGGTTGGTTTCGATGTCGGCCTCATCGGGCAAACCAGCAATGGGGTCCTCCGCCGTGAAGCGGGCGATGTCATAGGCCGCCTGCACCGTGCGCTCGATCGCTGCTTTGGAAAAGTCCGAGGTACTGGCATTGCCCCTGCGGTGGCCCACATAGACCGTCACGCCCAGCGACTTGTCGCGGTTGCGCTCCACGTTTTCCAGCTCGCCCTTGCGCACGCTGACCGACAATCCGCAACCTTCAGACGCTTCGGCCCCCGCGTTGGTGGCACCCAGTTTTTTGGCATGGTGCAGGGCGATGTCGACCAACTCTTCAAAATGGTCGCGAGAGTAGCTGAAGCCGTCGTGGGCTTGCGCTTGGGCAGCATGGGCGGAGGCGTTTTTTTTCACGGAGCTTTTCACGGAAGGGATCTCGAAAAAAATGGCGGGCGCTGGGCCCGCAGTGGCCGCTATGATACTTGCCACCCAGCCTGTTGCGCTGCCTACAAGAACGAGTTTCCCCAGTCATGTCCCGTAAACCCAAAAAAGGCTATTTCGTGCGCGGTCAGTTTGTTGCCGAAGGCAGCGAACTGGACCTGGAGTACAAGCGCGAGCTCAAAGGTGGCCTCGATGGCCCCAGCCGTACCGAACTCAAACGCGAAAGCACCGAACTGCAAGAACTCGGCACGGCCTTGCTGACCCTGCGCCGCGACCTGATGGAGGGCCTGGCCCTGCCCGACAAACTGGTGGAAGGCCTGGCCGAGGCCAAGCGCATTACCAACTTCGAAGGCAAGCGCCGCCAGATGCAATTCATCGGCAAACAAATGCGCCTGCTCAGCCCTGAAACCCTGCAAGCCGTGCGCGAGGCGCTCGACATCCAGCGCCTGGGCAGCGCCAAAGATACCCAAGCCCTGCACCTGGCAGAGGCCTGGCGCGACCGCCTGATCGCCGACGATGCCGCTGTAGGCGAATGGATCGAACACCACCCGCAAACCGACATCCAGCAACTGCGCGCCCTGGTGCGCCAAGCCCGCAAGGACGCCGTGCCGGTGACCAACGCGGCCGTGTCACAAGGCCTGGCCCCGCGCCAGGGCCGTGCTTACCGCGAGCTGTTCAAGCTGGTGCGCAGCGTGCTCACCGGTGGCGAAAGTGACAACACCCCCGAAGAGGACACCGAAGATGAGTGAATCCCAGTTTGACCCGGTCAAGATCGGCATCGTGTCCATCAGCGATCGCGCCAGCACCGGCGTTTACGAAGACAAAGGCCTGCCTGCGCTGCAAGAGTGGTTGACACGTGCCCTGCATAACCCCATCAGCTTCGAACCGCGCCTGATCCCCGACGAAAAAGAGCGCATCAGCGCCACCTTGATCGAGCTGGTGGACGCCGGTTGCAGCCTTGTGCTGACCACCGGCGGCACAGGCCCCGCCCTGCGCGACGTGACCCCCGAGGCCACGCTGGCCGTGGCCGACAAGGAAATGCCCGGCTTTGGCGAGCAAATGCGCCAGATCAGCCTGAAATTTGTTCCGACGGCCATCTTGTCGCGCCAAGTGGCCGTCATTCGGGGTCAGAGCCTGATCATCAACCTGCCAGGCCAGCCCAAATCGATTGCCGAGACTCTGGAAGGCCTCAAAGATGCTGACGGCAAAGCCGTGGTGCACGGCATTTTTGCGGCCGTGCCCTATTGCGTGGATTTGATCGGCGGGCCCTACATGGAAACCCGAGACGACGTCTGCAAGGCCTTTCGCCCCAAAACGGCGATCCGCCCAGCCCGTTGAGCGTCAGGCTCAGCCCGCAGCACCTTCAAGTGGGCTTGTACAGCAAAGCCACAGCACGCGCCTCAATGCTTTGCCCCATGCCCACTGGCCCCAGCTTTTCAGCGGTTTTGGCCTTCACATTGACCTGATCACTTTGCACCCTCAGCGCTTGGGCCACTCCCGCGTTGATGGCCGCCATGTGCGGGGCCAGTTTGGGCTCCTGGGCCACGATGGTGCTGTCCACATTCACCAACTCCCATCCATGTGCCCGCACGCGACGCATGGCCTCCTGCAACAAAAGTGAAGAATTGGCGCCCTTGAACTGCGCGTCGGTGTCCGGGAAATGCCGCCCAATGTCGCCCAAGCCCGCCGCACCCAGCACCGCATCGGTGATGGCGTGCAGCAGCACATCGGCGTCTGAATGGCCCAGCAGCCCCGCGTTATGGGGGATCTCGACACCCCCCAAAATCAGCTTGCGCCCCGGCACCAGCGCGTGCACGTCCCAGCCTTCGCCTATACGGATATTCATGTTCGGCCTTTCAAAACCGCCTCGGCAAACGCGAAGTCTGCAGGGTAAGTGACTTTCAAATTCATGGCCGAGCCTGGCACCAGACGAGGAGCGAGGCCCAAGCGCTCCATGGCACTGGCCTCGTCGGTGATGCCTGCAAAACCCGTCTCCGCAGCCTGCGCAAGCGCCTGGTGTAAAGCCCCAAGGCGAAACATCTGTGGCGTCTGCGCCAGCCACTTGCCTTCGCGCGGCACGGTGGCGTCCACCCGTGGCACTTCACCAGTTTTTTGGGTCTTGAGCGTGTCAGGCAGGGGCATAGCCAGCAATCCGCCTACCGGGTCGTCGCGGCAAGCATCCATGAGTGCCGCCACCGCCTCGGGCGTGACCAAGCAACGCGCTGCATCGTGCACCAACACCCAATCATCTACGGGCACGCCTGCGACGAGCATGGCAGCAAGACCATTGCACACGCTCTCGGCGCGGGTGGCCCCGCCACAGCGGAGCCGATCAAAATGCGCTGGCCAGTGCGCACCAACGGGCCAGACGAAGTCATCACCAGTTGACAGCACCACCCAACCCTGCGCAATCTGCTGCACCTGCGCCAGGGCCTGCACGGTGTGCATGACCATAGGCTGGCCCGCCACCGTCTGGTATTGCTTGGGTTGAGATGTGCCTGCACGGCTTCCGGTGCCTGCACAAGGGACCAGGGCATGAAAGCGGGGCGAGTTGGGGCGAGTGCTCATGGCAAGACATTGTAGTTTTGTAGAAACTGTGCCTGTCGACCGTCTCAGACCTTCCTGACAGCACAAAGCTTCTAAAATCAACCCCATTCCGACATTCCCACACCCCCCTCCATCATGGCGGGGGGTGTTTTGCTTTTTCTCATTGGCACCGCCATGCAACTGCCCAGCCTGATTTCCGGCAAACGATTCACCTTGCCCCGCCCTTTCGGATCGGCCGATGCCGTGCTGCTGGCCCAGCTGGCCGAGCGCGAAAAAAAGGCCGTCAAGCTCACCGCCATCGTCACCGCCGACGCTGCCGATGCCCAGCGGCTGATGGACGAGCTGGCGTTTTTTGCGCCTGGTCTGCGCTGCGTGATGTTCCCCGACTGGGAAACCCTGCCCTACGACACTTTTTCGCCGCACCAGGACTTGATCTCTGAGCGCTTGGCCACACTCTGGCGCATCAAGCAGCGCAACCATACCGAAAGCGCCGACGTGGTGTTGGTTCCGGCCACCACCGCGCTGTACCGCCTGGCCCCGCCGTCTTTTCTGGCGGGCTACACGTTTGAATTCAAGGTCAAGCAAAAGCTCGACGAAGCCCAACTCAAGGCCCAGCTGACCTTAGCGGGTTACTCGCACGTCAGCCAAGTGGTCAGCCCCGGCGAATACGCGGTGCGCGGCGGGCTGATTGACCTCTTCCCCATGGGCTCGCTGGTGCCTTACCGGGTGGATCTGTTCGACGACGAGATCGATTCCATCCGCACCTTTGACCCCGACAGCCAGCGCAGCCTCTATCCCGTGCCCGAGGTGCGGCTGTTGCCAGGGCGCGAATTCCCAATGGACGAGGCGGCCCGAGCGCGCTTTCGCAGCCGCTGGCGCGAACTGCTCGAAGGCGACCCGACCAAAAGCCGCATCTACAAAGACATGGGCAATGGCGTGGCCACGGCGGGCATTGAGTACTACCTGCCGCTGTTCTTTGAAGAAACCGCCACGGTCTTTGACTATCTGGGCGCTGGACAGGCCGATGCCGCCACCGTGGTGCTGCACGGCGATCTGGAACCCGCCTTCCAGCGCTTTTGGCAAGACACCCGCGACCGCTACCGCTTGGTGCAGGGCGACCCCGAGCGGCCTGT
Source organism: Comamonadaceae bacterium (assembly GCA_027488215.1). Lineage (GTDB taxonomy): Bacteria > Pseudomonadota > Gammaproteobacteria > Burkholderiales > Burkholderiaceae_C > Limnohabitans_A. Next base: position 1,785 of record JAIYCB010000014.1, on the reverse strand, counting down.
GCTGCCGCCCGATGCGCTGTTTTTGAGCGCCGAGCAGTTCTACACCCTGACCAATGGCCACGCGCAGCTGGCTTTGCGCGCAGGCACGCAGGACGTGGCCGACAACACCCTCGCCCAGCCTCTGCCCGATCTGACGGTGGTGCGCGGCGCCGAAGACCCGCTGGCCAGGTTGCAAGCGCACATCCGCAGCAGCGCCAGCCGCGTGCTGATCTTGGCCGAAAGCGATGGCCGCCGCGAAAGCCTGCTCGACTTCGTGCGATCAAGTGGCCTTACTCCGCCTGTGTTCGACAGCCTGCAATCCTTTTTGACCAGCGACGAAAAGGTCGGCATGGCCACCGCTGCACTGGTCAGCGGTTTCCACTGGTTCGAGCACAACATCGACCTGGTCACTGAGACTGAACTCTTCGCGGCGGGGGCGGTCACCCGCCGCCGCAAGAAGCAGGAACAGGTCAGCGACGTGGAAGCGCTGATCAAAGACCTGAGCGAGCTGAATGTGGGCGACCCGGTGGTGCACAGTGCCCACGGCATTGGCCGTTACCGGGGTCTGGTCAACATGGACATGGGCCAGAAAAACGAAGACGGCACGCCTGCCCTGCAAGAGTTCTTGCACCTGGAATACGCCGACAAGGCCACGCTCTATGTGCCTGTGAGCCAGCTGCAACTGATTGGCCGCTACACGGGCGTGAGCGCCGACGAAGCGCCGCTGCACAAACTGGGCTCTGGCCAATGGGAAAAGGCCAAACGCCGCGCCGCCGAGCAGGTGCGCGACGCCGCCGCCGAGTTGCTCAACATCTACGCCCGCCGCGCCGCACGCGAGGGCCACCCGTTCCGCTACAGCCCGCAGGATTACGAGACCTTTGCCAACGACTTCGGCTTTGAAGAAACCGCCGACCAAAAGGCCGCCATCCACTGCGTCATTCAAGACATGATCAGCCCGCGCCCCATGGACCGCCTGGTCTGCGGCGACGTGGGTTTTGGCAAGACCGAAGTCGCCCTGCGTGCCGCCTTTGTGGCCGTGACGGGCGGCAAGCAGGTCGCCCTGCTGGCGCCCACCACGCTGCTGGCCGAGCAGCATTACCAGACGCTCAAAGACCGCTTTGCCAAATGGCCCGTCAAGGTGGCCGAGGTCTCGCGCTTTCGCTCGGGCAAAGAAGTCACTGCGGCCATGAAAGGCATCGAAGACGGCACGGTGGACATTGTGGTCGGCACGCACAAGCTGCTGTCCGAGAAGACCCACTTCAAGAACCTGGGCCTCTTGATCATTGACGAGGAACACCGCTTTGGCGTGCGCCACAAAGAGGCCATGAAAGCCCTGCGCGCCGAAGTGGATGTGCTCACGCTCACGGCCACGCCCATCCCCCGCACCATGGGCATGGCGCTCGAAGGTCTGCGCGACTTGAGCGTGATCGCCACCGCGCCGCAGCGCCGTCTGGCCATCAAGACCTTTGTGCGCAACGAGGGCACGGGCGTGATCCGCGAGGCGGTGCTGCGCGAACTCAAGCGCGGCGGGCAGTGCTACTTTTTGCACAACGAAGTCGAGACCATCGAAAACCGCCGTCAGAAGCTCGAAGAAATCCTGCCCGAAGCCCGCATCGCCGTGGCCCACGGTCAGATGCCCGAGCGCGAGCTGGAGCGCGTGATGCGCGACTTTGTGGCCCAGCGCTACAACATCTTGCTGTGCTCGACCATCATCGAGACCGGCATCGACGTGCCCACGGCCAACACCATCGTGATTTCACGCGCCGACAAATTCGGCCTGGCCCAGCTGCACCAGCTGCGCGGGCG